>SUXM01000001.1 GCA_015060925.1 Parabacteroides distasonis | reverse complement strand
CCTCATAGTGGTGTAAACACTCTTTCGTTATCTCTTCATAAGAGATCTCTTCACTATTAAAATAATGTACAAGAGAATTCCACGCATCACGGTAACTCTTGGCTGTACTGTACCTTTCATCCTCCTGTAAGTGAGAAATATATGCGATGAATCCATCCTTCAAACCCGTTCCTTTCATGTTCAAGTAGTTTTAAACTTAAAAATACATCCAAAAACTACAAAAAAAATTACATCCGACATAAGTTGAAATTACATCCGATGTAATCCAAATTAAGTCCGAGGGAAATCGTAGTTAGGTCAAATGTAAATTTCAATGGTTATGATGTGAGTTTCACAACAAATGAAGACAACTCAACTCTATAAGTCTTAATCATGGAAATATTTATTATCTTTGCACCATTCTAACTGCTAATTAACAATAAATAGATATGATAACAGTTAACAATCTGGACGTACAGTTTGGGAAACGTATCCTATTTCAAGATGTAAACATGAAATTTACACCCGGTAACTGCTACGGTATTATAGGTGCGAATGGCGCCGGTAAATCAACCTTTCTACGTGTGATCAGCCAACAATTAGATCCTACACGTGGAACTGTTTCATTAGGTCCGGGAGAACGTCTTTCCGTATTGAGTCAGGATCACTTTGCTTTTGATGAATATACAGTCATGGATACTGTATTGATGGGACATACGACTCTATGGGAAGTGATGAGTGAGAAAAATGAATTATATGCCAAACCAGACTTTAGCGATGCGGATGGTATCCGCGTATCTGAATTGGAAGAGAAATTTGCAGAGATGGAAGGTTGGAATGCAGAAAGTGATGCTGCGGCCTTGTTAAGTGGTTTAGGTATCGCTGAAGAATTCCATTATACACTCATGAAAGATATGAGTGGTAAACAGAAGGTACGTGTGTTATTGGCTCGTGCGCTTTTTGGACAGCCGGACAATCTACTCCTCGATGAGCCAACTAACGACCTCGACTTGGAAACTGTTATGTGGTTAGAAAATTACTTGGCGAATTTTGAACATACGGTTTTGGTTGTCAGCCATGACCGCCACTTCCTTGACTCAGTATGTACACACACTGTTGATATTGACTTCGGTAAACTTCAGTTATTTGCCGGCAACTACAGTTTCTGGTACGAATCAAGCCAGTTAGCACTCCGCCAACAGCAACAACAGAACAAGAAAGCTGAAGAAAAGAAGAAAGAATTGGAAGAGTTTATTCGCCGATTCAGCGCCAATGTGGCTAAATCCAAACAGACTACCAGTCGTAAGAAGATGTTGGAGAAATTGAACATTGAAGAGATCAAACCTTCATCACGTCGTTATCCGGGTATCCTGTTTAATCCCAATCGTGAACCAGGTAACCAAATCTTAGAGGTAAAAGGCTTGAGCAAATCTATTGATGGAAAAGTTTTATTCAAAGATTTGAATTTCAACGTAGAGAAAGAGGATAAGATTGTCTTTATCAGTCGTGACCCACGTGCCATGACAGCCCTGTTCCAAATTATCAATGGAGAAGAAAAACCGGATGCCGGAACATTCCAATGGGGACAAACGATTACCACAACATACCTTCCTTTGGATAACTCCAAATATTTCAATACAGACTACAACCTTATTGATTGGTTGAGCCAGTTCTCACCGGATACAAACGAAGTATTCTTAAAAGGATTTTTAGGTCGTATGTTGTTCTCCGGTGAAGAGTTGTTGAAAAAAGTCAGTGTACTTTCCGGAGGAGAAAAGATGCGTTGCATGATCTCCCGTATGATGTTGACCGATGCCAACTGTATCATCTTA
The DNA here is from genome assembly GCA_015060925.1 of Parabacteroides distasonis. Lineage (GTDB taxonomy): Bacteria > Bacteroidota > Bacteroidia > Bacteroidales > Tannerellaceae > Parabacteroides > Parabacteroides distasonis_B. The sequence goes on along the minus strand of SUXM01000001.1, from coordinate 237,741 downwards.
GATACTCCGACCAACCACTTGGACTTGGAATCAATCCAGGCATTTAATAACACATTACAGACCTTTAAAGGAAATATCCTGTTCTCCAGCCATGACCACGAGTTCATTCAAACGGTTGCCAACCGTATCATTGAATTGACCCCGAACGGTATCATTGACAAAATGATGGAATATGATGATTATATCACCGATCCATTAGTTGCAGAACTAAGAGAAAAACTTTATAAATAAACAACAAAAGGGATACTTCAAAAAATGGTATCCCTTTTTTCCTATTCAAACAGTTGTTCTTTCTTAAATTTCAACCTTATGAAGAAAAGATTCCGATTCCTGCTATCCCTATTTCTTATATGGTTACCCCTATTAGCCATCCAAAAACCTATATTTCTACTTTATCATCATCAGTTAATGAATAACCATTCGTTAACTGATTACTTGCAAGTAATCACACATGGGTTACTCCTCGACTGTACAATAGCCGGTTATCTGACCATAATCCCCCTGCTCATGACAGGTCTATCCATCTGGTTGCCAAGTAAGGGTTACCGTACCTTTTTAAAAGGATACTTCGGAATAATAGCGATACTGATTGCAGCGATCTTTGCGGTAGATGTCGCCCTATATGGATATTGGGGATTTCGTTTGGATGCAACCCTATTCTTCTACCTACAATCCCCAACCGAAGCCATGACAAGTGTCCCTTTGAAACAATTCTTCACCCAGATTGGAATGTTTATCCTTTATGCCATAACCATTTGGGGGATACTCAAACGTTTCATTATCCCTCTATTTCCTGATACTATCGTTCACCATCGGATAAAAGGTTCATTAACCCTTCTTCTTTTAGCCGGTTTCCTTTTTATCCCTATTCGTGGAGGGATAACGACTTCAACTGCCAATGTCGGAATGGTATATTTCAGTAACAATCAGTTCCTCAACCATTCAGCAATCAATCCCTGTTTCAGTTTAATTGCTTCGCTTAGTAAACAGCAAGATTTTGCATCTCAATTTGATTTTTTCCCGGAAGAGGAAAGAAAAAAGATTTTGTCGGAGCTTTCACAAACAAAAGGGGAACTACAGGATACACTACTTACCCACAACAAGCCTAATATCTTGATCATTCTGATGGAAAGTTTTTCTGCGAATGCCATAGAGGCTCTTCATCGAGAAACTCAGGCTGATACCATTACCCCCAACCTAAACCGACTAAGTAAAGAAAGTATATTATTTACCAATATGTATGCCAACTCGTTTCGTACAGACCGAGGTATTGTTGCCACTCTGAACGGATACTTAGCACAACCAACCACCTCCATCATGAAATATCCGGCAAAAAGCCAAACGCTTCCCTCCATTGCGAAAAGCTTAACCGCCCACGGGTATGTTGCTGATATGCTATATGGTGGAGACATAAACTTTACCAATATGCAGAGTTATTTCTTTAGTTCCGGCTATAGTCGGATAACCGCCGATAGGGATTTCCCTATTACCAGCCGTCTCAGCAAATGGGGAGTAAATGATGATATCACCTTCCAGTTCTTATATGAAGACATCAAGAAAAGAGATAACCAGACACCTTGGTTCACCACCTTTTTGACACTAAGCAGCCATGAACCGTTTGAGGTTCCTTATCACCGTTTAGAACATTTAGGTCTATACCCAAATACCGTTGCATTTACAGATAGCTGCATCGGGGATTTCATTGATAAAATGAAAAAACTTCCCGTATGGAAAAACACATTGATCGTATTAGTTTCCGATCATGGTTATCCATACCCTTCAGATGTAAAAAATGAAGAGCCTCGCCGTTATCAGATACCGATGATTTGGTTAGGTGGAGTTATTAAAGAGCCAAAAGTAATCAACCAATATACTAATCAGACCGATCTTGCCGCCACATTGTTAGGTCAATTAGGTATAACACACGAAGCATTTACATTCAGCCGTGACATATTTGCTCCGGACTATCCGGAATATGCCTTTTATACCTATTCCAACGGTTTCGGGTTTATTGACCATAGTGGAGTTACAGTGTATGACAATGAAGGGAACATTCCCCTTATAGAAAAGCCCAAGGAAGGTAGTGAATTACGTATCCAAAAAGGGAAAGCTCTATTACAAACATTATATGATGATCTGGGCAATCGATAATAAAGGGAGTCAAACTCCCTTTATTTATTATCAGCCGGATAAACCACCCCTAATTGCTTACGTACCTCATCTATAATTTCCAATGTAATGAGTGAATGAGCATGGCTGTTTATCTCCGATTCCCGTCTGCCAGACAGAATCAAATTGATAAATTCTGCCACCTCATAATAGTATTCATCCTTATCCGCTAAACGGCTTATATCTTGTGGTTTTGCCACAGAACCTCTCCCTGATGCTGCAGCCATCCGAGGAATGTACGAGACTTTACCTATAAGATTAATCCGGTCTAATAAAATATTCCCCTCTTCCCCTTGTATCTCCGTAGGAAGAGATGAGTCGGCTATCTTTGAATACAAAATCGTTGCGTTCATTCCTTCATAATCAAAATGAACAGCCCCCTGCCCATCAGCCCCGGAAGAAAGGACAATTCCGGTTGCCATAATCTTTTTCGGACGGCCAAACAAAACCACCATCGGATATATCGTGTAAATCCCTATATCCATCATGGCTCCATTAGACAATTCCGGTTTAAACGCATTTAAGACAATCCCCTCTTTGAACTTATCATATCGGGAAGAATATTGGCAATAACAAGAGAAATAACGACGTACTGTCCCAATTGAAGCAAGTTGTTCTTTTACTGCCAAGAAATTAGGTGTCAATGTCGGCTTCATTGCCTCCATCAAGGTCACATTATATCTTTTCGATGCCTCTATCATCTCCCGAACCTCCCATGCATTGGAGGCAAAAGGTTTTTCACAAAGGACATGTTTTCCATGCTTCATACACAAAATACTCTGTTCGGCATGAAGGAAATTAGGAGATGCAATATAAACGGCATCAATCAAAGAAGATCGAGCCATCTCCTCCAAAGAGACAAAAGTATAAGGTATCCGGTGTTTGGCTGCAAAAGCATCAGCCGTCTCCTGCTTGCGTGAATAGACAGCCACCAATTCAAACCGTTCATCCTGTCGTGCACCAGCAATCACCCAGTCCGTGATAAAATTAGTACCAACAACTCCAAATCGTATTTTTCCTGCCTGTCCAACCATTTTACTTTCCCTCTTTTAAAATCAATATACCCTCTTCAACTATCAACTCCGGCACCTTATCTGTCAAATTCAGAGTCAAGCAATATGGAATAGAATCATCTAAATGATTAGCCTTCAGACGGGCAGCATGATCCGTCTGGTCTATATATTCCATCAAATGTTCTTTATGACTGATCCACATGTCCCGAGCAATCAAAGCCGCATCACTGGCTGCTTCATACTGGCCGATACACAACAGTTCATCCACCAAAGCTCCCCCGAAAAGGGTATCTTCTATGTTTACCTTATCTTGCCAACCGGAACAAAGAACAATGACATCCCGTTTGAGCGCCGAACAATAGCCTGCAACCGCCTGCAGATTTATAAAAGCACCAGTCACTACCCGATAGGCCGATTGAGCAATGGTTATCGCCTTTGTTCCATTTGTTGTTGTAAAAGCCACATCCTTTCCTTCTACAATCTCCGGTTTATAATCAAACGGGGAGTTCCCAAAATCAGCAAAGTCGCAACGCTTTACATTTCGTTCTGCTCCCACTAACCAACCTTTCGTTTTATAGGCTTGCGCCTCCTCCACTGTTGCCACCGGACGGATGGAACGGACACCATTATGAAATGCAGCCGCCATCGTTGTTGTCGCCCGAAAAATATCCACAACGACAACAATTGCCTCCGGATCGTGATAAGCCGAATACAACGCCGGAGAAAAACATACATCTATTTTCATAATCCCAATTTATTACCCATACAAAAATACAGGAGTTTTTAAACATTTACTCCATCCGGTTGTTTTTTTATTAGATTTCCAATAACTGTTTTAAACTAAATCGTATGAAAAGAATTTTATCTATGTTCGTGTTGACCGCCTTCATATTTGGTAGTCTGACACAAATGCAAGCCCAAACAAGCAAAGCTGCAGAAAAAGAAGAGAAGAAAGAGGAAAGAAGAGAGAAAAGAGCTGCCCGATTAGCCAAAGACTCCATTATGGGTGAAGCGGCATTCAACAATGCTATGCAAGCAATCACCAACCAATCATTTGTCCTTGAGGCAACATCCGTACAACCGTTAAACGGCCGCGTATATTTTGTCAACTCCAACACTAATTTTGTCTCATTAAATGACGGGCAAGCCATGGTACAAATAGCCTCCAACTCACCCTATCCGGGACCAAATGGATTAGGAGGAATCACTGTACAAGGTACAGCTTCCAACATCGAAGTCAAGCAGGAAAAAAATGGGAATGTATATGTAAGTATGAGTGTTCAAGGCGTCTTCCTCTCTGCGACCGTCAACTTAGTGTTATATAGTGGGAATAATAATGCGATGGTAACAGTCGATCCAAACTTCTCCGGAAACGACTTAAGGATGAACGGAACCTTAATTCCCTATTCCGAGTCCAATGTTTTCCAGGGGATGACTTACTAACTCATATCCTTTATTAAATAAAAAGGGAGAGATTGTTGTTTGAATCTCTCCCTCCTTTTTATCTATCTTATAATGGAATATACTGCACAAATGCTTCTATAGCCTCATACGAAGCCAAACCCAACTGGTGATACAAATCGGCAGTTGCCCGATTCCGATCTTCAGCACGTTGCCAGAACAAACGTTCATCATCACCTAAGAACGGAGCACTCTCAGCCTGTGATTGATGTTTCAATATCGCATTCCGTTTATGGCGCAACTCTTCCGGAGAAATAGGAACCGCCATTTCTACATGATCCATTTCCCATTCAGCCCAAGCACCCCTATACATCCAAATACGACAATTCTTCAACCATTCTTCCCCTTTTAGTTCATCAATGGCAGCCAAAACAGCATTCAAGCAGACCCGATGCGTACCATGAGGATCAGCCAAGTCACCAGCCACAAACATCTGATCCGGCTGTACATCCATCAAAAGTTTCTTCACAATGGCAATATCGGCCTCACCCAAATCGTTCTTCTTGACCAAACCGGTTTCATAAAAAGGCAAATCCAAGAAATGGATATGGTCATCATTCTTTACTCCACTGTAACGAGCAGCCGCACGAGCTTCTTCACGACGGATAGTTCCCTTCATAAACAAAACATCCGGCCTTTCCGCTTCGCCTTCCACTTTCTCATAACGTAAGAAATGAATAATCTCTTCCGCTTTCTGCTTTACGGTTTCATCTTCTGTGTATTTAGCACATACATCACGCAAATATTCACAATAACGGATTACCTCTTCATCACCCACAGCAATGTTTCCTGAGGTCTCATAAGCCACATGGACATCATGATGCTGTACACATAAGCGATGGAACGTACCACCCATTGATATGACATCATCATCCGGATGCGGACTGAAGATAATCACCCTCTTAGGATAAGGAGTTGCACGTTCTGGGCGGAATGAATCATCGGCATTCGGTTTTCCTCCCGGCCATCCGGTAATCGTATGCTGGATATCATTAAATACCTTGATATTGACATCGTATGCAGAACCATAAAGAGCCAATAATTCACCCAAGCCATTCTCACTGTAGTCTTTATTTGTCAGCTTCAAAATAGGTTTTCCTGTCAATTGGCATAACCAAACAATGGCACGGCGAATCAACTTGTTATCCCATTCGCAATTCGTCACCAACCAAGGATGACTGATACGAGTCAGATTATATGAAGCAGCCAAATCCAATACCACTTTAGCATTCGGATGATTTTGCAAAAAAGAGGATGGAGCCATATCACTGACTTTATGTTCAACGGTCTTAACCACAACATCAGCCTTATCTTCTCCCCATGCCATCAAAACGACATTACGTGCCCGCATCATGGTAGAGATACCCATTGTAATCACGCCAGCCGGCACATTATCCAAAGAGGGGAATGTACGGGAAGCCTCCTTACGAGAAGCCCCTTCCAAAAGGACTAAGCGAGTACGTGAACTCAATGATGCTCCGGCTCCGTTAAACATGATATTACTTGAAGACCCGATTCCCATCAAAATATAATCCAAACCTCCCAATCGCTGAATAGTTTCTTCATACATCTGACAGAAATTCAATGTCTCTTCTTTAGGCATACAGCCATCAGGAGCATAGATATTTTCTGGGAGAATATCAACTTGGTTCAACAAGGTCTCTTTCAATTGCGCCACATTTCCGGCAGAAGGAGAAGCTAATGGGTAAAATTCATATTCTACGAAAACAACCACATTACGGAAACTCAACTGCTCCTCTTTGTGCATCCGAATCAGTTCCCTATATACGCTTAAAGGAGAACGACCACCGGGAAGAGCTATCACAAAGTGTTCCCCTATAGCCTGTTTCTTGCGGATTTGTGTAGCGATTTCGTTTGCTATGACAAAAGAGCCTTCATCCGCTGATTCATATATAGTGGTCGGAATCTTTTCAAGACGGGTCAAAATAGAATGTTCAAATGCATTCTCCGGACGATAATACCGTTGCGGTATCCGTGTCAAGGTTATCTGTGAACTTAAATCTGCTTTCATGTTTAAATCTATTAGTTATTACAATTGTACAAATATAACAACTAAAATGGACAGACAACCATGAAGAATTGACAATTAAATATAATTAAAACTGCAACTCCTCAAGGTTAACTGTCCACTTACCTATTAATATAATGTATTTGATTCTTCAACCAAATGCCCCAATGTCCATACCGCACGAACATCCAAATTGCGATCCATGATAATGACATCTGCATCTTTGCCACGTTGCAATGTACCTGTACGATCAAGCACTCCCATCAAGCGTGCAGGAGTTTCGGAAGCCATGCGAATCGCATCAGCTAAAGGAACATTAGCTTTTTGAACCATCGTACGAACCAAAACATCCATTGTCGCAATACTGCCAGCCAACGAAGAATGGTCTGCCAGCTTACAAACACCATCTTCTATGACAATGCGGGCATCCGGTCCCGGTTTCACATCACTTGCCGCATAAGATAAGGCATCCGTAACCAAGCAAGTGCGTTCCACTCCTTTTAGTTTATAAACTAAACGCAAGATTGTACCCGGCAAATGTTTTCCGTCCGCGATCACTTCTACCGTCATGTCATCAATCAAGAAGACACTTTCAACAGTTCCTTCATATTTATACTCCCGACGTTTATGGAATCCCGGCATCGCATTATAGAATTGGGCAGCATGAGTAAAACCTGCCGTATATGCCGCTTTAATCTCATCATATTCAGCCTCCGTATGGGTAAGGGCGGGTAAAATACCTTTCGTTATCAAATATTGGGCGAACTCATGTGCTCCCGGAAGCTCAGGACTAACATCCCAACGTTTAATGCAATTCGTACTTTCCAACAATGGGATATATTCTTCCTTATCCGGATTCTTTACGTCATATAAAGAACCGGCCATTTTCGGATTCAAATAAGGACCTTCTATATGCAATCCCAAAACTGTACTATCCTTTTCTGCCATCAATTTTTCACAGATTGAGACTGCTTTATAAATATTTTCTATCGGAGAAGAGGATAATGTCGGGAAAATAGTAGTTGCCCCATGTTTCAAATGGGCGGCAACAGCAGTCCGGAACGCCTCTTCCGTACATTCCTTAAAATTATGGCCTCCACCTCCATGTACATTCATCGCCACGAATCCCGGTACAATATACATGCCTTTGGCATCCACAACCTGTGCTCCAATCACAGCCAAATCACTATTTGTGACCTCCAATATCTTTCCGTCACTGATTAATACAGATCCCTCTTCCAACCATCCTTGCGGAGTTAGAATTTTTCCATTAATAATTTGCGTCAGCATAGGCTATTCTCCTTAACCTTTTAGAAAAGTTTATTGGTACCTTCCACTAATTTACCCATTGCCCAAACAGCACGTACATTCAAATCCTTATCCAAGATCTGGATATCCGCATCCTTTCCTCTTTCCAATGAACCTTTACGATCATATACACCCATCAAACGGGCAGGAGTTTCCGAAGCCATACGAATCGCGTCTTCCAAAGGTATTTCCGCTTTCTGTACCGCAGTGCGAATCAATCGATCCATTGTTGCCACACTACCCGCCAAAGCAGAACGGTCGGCCAACTTACAAACACCATCTTCAATGATTACGCGTGGGTCAAAAGCCGTTTGACTATCACTCGCCGCACAAGCCAACGCATCTGTAATCAAACAGGTACGTTCTACCCCTTTGACTTTATAGACCAATCGCAAAATCGTAGAGGGGACATGGATACCATCTGCCACCACCTCTACAGTCATATCATCAATCAAATAGATACTTTCGACAGTTCCTTCATATTTATATTCCCGGCGTTTATGAAATCCCGGCATAGCATTATAAAAATGGGTCGCATGTGTATAACCAACTTCATAGGCAGTCAATATATCTTCATACTCAGCCTGTGTATGGCCAACTGCAGCCAATACTCCCTTTGATGTAATATATTTACCGAACTGCATCGCTCCCGGTAATTCTGGTGCCGCATCCCAACGTTTGATACAATGTGTCTCTTCCAACAAAGGGATATATTCTTCCGGATCCGGGTTCTTGATGTTTTCAGGAATCTGTCCACCAGCCATTTTCATATTAAAATAATGCCCTTCCAAGTGCAGGCCTAAAACCGGGCTGTCTTTTTCTGCCATTAATTTCTCCGTAGTCTCAGCCGCTGCCCGAATCATAGGGATTGTGGAGGATGACAATGTCGGGAAAATACTGGTAGTACCATGTTGCATATGAGCTTTAATCGCCGCACGGAACGCATCTTCCGTTCCTTCCATAAAATCACGTCCGCCACCTCCATGAACATGGATCTCGACTCCTCCCGGAACGATATACATGCCTTTGGCATCAATCAAGGTTGCTCCTACTACTGCCAAGTCGCAGTTTGTTACTTCTAAAATCTTGTTGTCACTTATCAGAACAGAGCCATCTTTCAACCAACCCTGTGGAGTAAGGATCTTGCCGTTTATAATCTGTGTTAACATAGTGCAAGAATTAAGTTGTGTTATATTTTCAATTCAACAAAGGTAAAAAGTTTATTAAAAAATCCATAGGCATCCGTTTATAAATAAATGCCCATGAAACAAAAATTCCATGGGCATCGGTTTCTTAAAAGATTATCAGAGATTTTTCAGTTCCTCTAACTCGAGGGTTTGCTCAGTCCAAAGATCCATCGTATCCGACAATTGCTGTTTCAAACCAGAATACTCGCTATACAAAGAGACATCCGCAGCCCCTTCCGGAGTCGCCAACTTCTCCTCTAATCCGGCAATGGCTTTTTCCAAATCACCAATCCGATTTTCGGTTTCGGCAATGGCTTTTTCCACTTTTCTGATAGCCTTATTTTGTTCTTTTCGAGCTTCGTATGACAGTTTGTTTTGTGTCGGTTGCACTTCAGTCGTAACCGTTACAATCTGTTGGCTTGTACGCTCAAGTTCTTGCAAGTTATCTAACTTCTTGTGTTCAAGAAAATCATAGATTCCCCCTAAATGCTCGATAACTTTTTTATTTCCAAACTCATAAACCTTATCCACTAAACCATCCAAAAATTCACGATCGTGCGAAACAAGAATAACCGTCCCGTCAAAGTCTTTCAATGCATCCTTTAATACATCCTTCGAACGCATATCCAGATGGTTGGTCGGTTCGTCCAAAATCAATAAATTAACTGGCTCCAACAACAAACGAATCATGGCTAAACGAGTCTTCTCTCCTCCCGATAAAACTTTTACTTTCTTATCCGAAGCCTCCCCACCAAACATAAAAGCACCTAAAATATCCCGGATCTTCAAACGGATATCGCCTTGGGCCACATAATCGATGGTATCAAAAACTGTCATATTTTCGTCCAACAATTGGGCTTGATTCTGAGCGAAGTAGCCAATCTTTACATTATGTCCCAACTGAAGTTTACCGGAAAAATCAGAGATTTCCCCCATGATACATTTCACCAATGTAGATTTTCCTTCTCCATTCTTACCTACAAAAGCCACCTTGTCACCTCTATTTATGGTAAACGTTGCCTTCTCAAAAACTAAATGCTCCCCATATCGTTTAGCGACATCCTCTATAATAACGGGGTAAGAACCCGAACGAGGAGCCGGCGGGAACTTTAAATTCAACATAGCCGTATCAACCTCATCCACTTCGATACGTTCAATCTTTTCCAACTGTTTGATACGAGACTGAACCTGAACTGATTTGGTTGCCTTATAACGGAAACGTTCTATAAAAGCCTCGGTATCCGCCAACATCTTCTGCTGGTTCTCAAACGCACGAAGTTGTTGTTCACGACGTTCCTTACGTAGCACAACATATTCGGAATACTTAACCTTATAATCATAAATTTTACCCAACTCGATTTCAATTGTTCGGGAAGTCGTATTGTCAATAAAAGCACGGTCATGAGAGACCAATATGACAGCATTAGCCCTTGTTGCGATAAAATTTTCCAACCATTGAATTGATTCGATGTCCAAATGGTTAGTCGGCTCGTCTAATAATAACACATCCGGTTTACGAAGCAACAACTTGGCTAACTCGATACGCATACGCCATCCTCCACTAAACTCGGAAGTTGGACGATCAAAATCAGCACGAGAGAAACCAAGTCCTATTAATGTTCGCTCTAATTCAGCATGGTAATTGTTTCCCCCCATCATCTGGAAATGTTCGGTCAAATGGCTTATCTTGTCAATTAGGTTTTGATAAGAGTCCGACTCATAATCTGTACGTTCAGCAAGTAGCACGTTTAAACGATCTATTTCCTGTTCCATCTCATGAATATGGGCAAATGCTTGCTCTGCTTCCTCACGGACGGTCTGTGTGTCTGCCAGTCGCATCTGCTGGGGCAGATAACCGATAGTGGTCTCTTTAGGAACGCTGACTGTTCCTGATGTCGGGGATTGCAAACCCGCAAAGATTTTCAACATGGTAGATTTACCAGCGCCATTCTTTCCAACCAAGGCAATCCGATCTTTCTTATTAACTACAAAAGAGACATCATCAAAAAGCGTGAATCCACCAAACTCGACAGTAAGTCCTTCAACCGAAATCATAATACTATTCCAAATTTTTAATGTTGCAAAGATAATAATAACTTGAAAATATAGGCTTGCATATTAGCAACAGCCACCAATAAGAATAAACAAAACATCATCTGGCAAATATGAAAATCTTTGGTTTATTTCATTCTTCAGAATAAAATATTATCTTCGTCCCCTGTTAAACTACTAATTTTTATTTTTATGAAGAAAAAAAGTTTCACATTGCTGGTTTCTGTTACTTTAGCCTCCAGCTTTTTATTCTCTTCTTGCATCGGTTCATTCGGTTTATCTAACAGATTATTGGAATGGAACAAAAACATCGACAGTAAATTTGTAAACGAATTAGTATTCATTGCTTTTTGGATTGTCCCAGTGTATGAAGTTGCAGCATTAGCAGACATACTAGTTCTAAATTCCATTGAGTTTTGGAGTGGAAGTAATCCAGTTGCAGATACAGGAAACATCCAAAAAGTAGAAACAAAAGATGGCATCTACGCAATTAAGACACAAAAAGACGGCTATCAAATCCAGAAAGAAGGTGAAGAAAAAACAGTTGAACTTGTTTTTAATGAGACAGATCAAAGTTGGAATATCGAAGTAAACAACGAAACAACAAAACTATTTAAATTTACTGACAAAAACGAAGTAGTAATGTATTTACCGGATGGAAATGAAATGAACGTGGAATTAAATCAAGCCGGCGTTCTTGCTTTCAAACAGGTTGCCGAAGGATATTCTTACTACGCAGCGAAATAAAATATCTCACGTTATTCACTAAAAATAAAAAAGGACTGCCCCATCAAAGAGCAGTCCTTTTTGTTGTATAACTCTAAAATCAATGAAAACACTTATTTCGCATAACTTACAGAACGAGTTTCACGGATAACAGTAATCTTAACCTGTCCTGGGTAAGTCATCTCATCTTGAATCTTCTTTGCAATTTCAGTTGATAAGTTTTCCGTCTCCTTATCATCAATCTTATCAGCACCAACAATCACACGAAGTTCACGACCTGCTTGAATAGCATAAGTTTTAACTACTCCCGGATAAGAAAGTGCCAATTGTTCCAAATCATTCAAACGTTTGATATAAGCTTCAACAATCTCACGACGAGCACCCGGACGCGCACCGGATATCGCATCACAAACCTGTACTATCGGAGCCAATAATGTCTGCATCTCCACTTCATCATGGTGTGCACCAACAGCATTACATATATCTGGCTTTTCTTTATACTTTTCACAAAGTTTCATACCTAAAATTGCGTGTGGCAATTCTGGCTCATCATCAGGCACCTTGCCTATATCGTGTAAAAGACCTGCACGTTTAGCTTTCTTCGGATTCAAACCTAATTCTGAAGCCATCACTGCGCAAAGATTAGCTGTCTCACGTGCATGTTGCAACAAGTTCTGACCATAAGAAGAACGATATTTCATCTTACCAATCATACGAATCAATTCAGGATGCAATCCATGGACACCCAAATCTATAACCGTACGTTTACCTGTTTCAACCACTTCATCTTCAACCTGTTTCTTTACCTTTGCAACTACTTCTTCAATACGTGCGGGATGAATACGTCCATCTTGAACTAATTGATGAAGAGCCAAACGAGCAATCTCGCGACGCACCGGATCAAAACCTGACAATACAATTGCTTCCGGTGTATCATCAACAACAATTTCAATACCTGTTGCAGCTTCCAAAGCTCGAATATTACGACCTTCACGGCCAATAATACGTCCTTTTATCTCATCTGATTCTATATGGAAAACTGTTATTGAATTTTCTATAGCCGTTTCTGTCGCAACTCGTTGAATTGATTGAATAACAATCTTCTTTGCCTCTTTATTGGCAGTCATCTTAGCCTCTTCTACAATCTCACTTATATAAGAAGCAGCCTCTGACTTTGCTTCATCTTTCAAAGATTCAATCAAACGTTCTTTAGCTTCTTCTGCTGATAATCCTGAAAGAGACTCCAAATGTTCAATTTCACGTTGGTGCAATTTTTCAAGATCCTGTTTCTTTTTATCCACCAACTCTAATTGAGCTGCTAAATTTTCTTTAACAATATCAACCTCGTTATTTTTACGTTGCAAATCCTCTTGACGTTGGTTCAATGTCATCTCACGCTGTTTTAGTTTTGCCTCAACAGATTGAATCTTTGAATTACGAACTGAAACCTGCTTTTCCAAATCAGATTTCAAATGAAGAAACTTTTCTTTTACTTCAAGCAATTTCTTCTGTTTCATTACTTCCGACTCCTTTTCCGCTTCACGAATCACAGCTTCATATCGTGATTTCAAAAGGACTTTCATTACAAACCACACAAGTCCTCCTCCTATAAGAAAAGCAACAAGTGATATAATTATAGTCATTCCCATTTTTACATATAATTTAAAATTCTATTACTCTATACAAAAAAAGCACTTACTCTACACTTTATTAATTGTGCAAAGTAGTGCGGAAATATCATCTCAGCGCTTACTGCTATATTCTTATCCTTTTAGATAGTTTTCCAATTCGTTGGTTAACTCTTCTATTTTTTCAGTAAAAGGATTAATATCATTTTCATCCTCTAACTTTAAATTTTCTATAGACAACTGAAAAGCAACCATGGCCAACAAATCCTTCTCTTCTGCTTCCGGATACACTTTTCGGTATTGGCTCATTTTCTCCCGAATCTGCTTAACCGCATTACGAGCCAACAATTCTTCGTTCCGTTTTATTCGAAGGCCATAACCTTTACCAGCAATTTCTACATGTATAAGAAATTTATCGTCCATCGCCCTATTCATTTAAAAGTGCGATGCACTTATCTACTTCCCGCACTAATTTTGATAATCGCATTTTAGCACTCTTAATTTCTCCATCATTGACTGAAATCACACGAGCCGTCAACACATTATCACATTTGGTATTCAAATCTCCGATAGTCTTCATTGCCAATTGAAGTTCTTCTTCTTTCTGAGATAAAAGACTTTCAAGTTCACTGATTTTTTGCTTTTGCTTATCACAAAGATTCATTAAATCACGAACTCTAACAGCAAATACATTCAACAATCTTTTATTTTCTTCGGTCATTTCACACCAAATTCTACACAAAAGTAAATTATTGAATTGAATAAAACAACTATCCGTTTACTTTTTTAATATAAAACTTCTATATACAGAAAAGGCCGTTCAAATTTAAATCATGAACAGCCCTCCTTTTCTCTTCACTAAATCTGTTACGTATATATTTCTACACTAACGCAACAAACCATTCTCCTTCAACTTCTTCAAAAGACAATTTACCTTCTTTTGCCAACCAACCTAAAGCTGCATACATTTCTTTTTCAGCTTTAATCTTAGTTGCTTTTTTAACAGCCTTTAAACTCATCTTGCCACCTTCATTCAATACATTCCAAATAAGGCCAGCGTTTGTTCCAATCAATTCGATCATTTTACTTTTTGTTTTGTTAATTCGTTAACGGGCACAAATTTAGACATTTATCATATAGCAAAAAAAGATTTATATGTTTTTTAGCATAAAAATAGCAGCAATCGCTTTATTATAAAGAATTTTAACAATTTTACAAGACTATTATAAGATCAGTTCAGTTGCACTATCCTCTGTTATCAATCTTATTTCAACGTTTATAGCTGAAACATATTTGCTTAATAAATTTAAGGCATATTGACCCGCCTCAACCAGCCCCTCTTTTCCCGAATATCCATTTATAATCATTAACAATCTTGATGTTTCCAAACTAATTTTAGTACGTTCTTCGTCACTGGTAGGAGTTCCTATTCCTCCTATGGCATCGCGATAAACAGGTAAACCAGCAATATTTAACACTCCTCTTCCTATGCCATGATATAATTCACCATCTTTACCTACACCTAAAACAAGGCGATCACCCTTCACCTTATCCAAGTCAAAACCACCAATTGAATAACCACTATGAATAGAAACTAAATTTATCAAATCAACTAATGTATCCACTTTATAGAGAGGCAATTCACGAAGAATACGCCTACGCAAAGATTCAGCAGAAGGACGATAGCGATTAGGATCTTTACCTAAATATTTATATGCTTGCCGAGTTGCTTGTATTGGTAACCATTTATTTATCTGCTCCAACTTTACTGTCTCACGGATCAGCTTTTCTTCTGATGCTATTTCTTCCCAAAGCACTTCATCCGAATTTGTATTCTTCACATGGCAAGCAATAGCCAATATATGTAAGTTTGGACATTTATCCGCTATTTCTTTTGATATAAATATATCTATCATAAGTTTAATCTTTTAAAGATTGATTATTCAATGCAATACCTGAAAGCAGACGTCCACTTTCAACACCCAGCCGACGAGCCGAAAAGAAGTCCTCATAATGCGTATATGTACATATTCTTGCAATCTCAATATGTTCTCCGGAAAGTCCACAGGCGACCAGCTGCAAACGGTTAGCTTCCCAAAGATCAATATGAGCTTTATTTGACTCAGGATCACGCCGCATTACTTTATCCAGATCAAATCCCTTTTCATAAAAAGCCTCTACAACCTCTTCCCCCACTTCAAATACATCAACACTTATAGATGGCCCAATACCGGCTCTCATCAACGAAGGATTCGCCCCATACTTTTCTATCAAAGACCGAGTAACTTTTTTTACTATTTGCAAGATCGTACCTCTCCAGCCGGCATGAATAGCCGCAACGACATGAACATCCGGAGCATAAAGCAATACCGGCACGCAATCAGCTGTTGATACAGCAACACAAACATTAGGCAAAGAGGTTATCAAGGCATCTACTCCATATAAATAAGCCCGTTGTTCTTCATTTGACAAAGAAAAAAAAGACGATTCTATCACCTTCACTTCATCTTTATGTATTTGAATTGGAGCAATTATCCGATCTTTAGGAATAGCGATTGCTTCAGACAAAAGCAAACGATTCATACAAACAGCCTCTTTATCATCCCCACAATGCTCTCCTTGATTAAATGAGGCATAAGTACCCTTACTTACACCCCCATGACGGGTCGTTACAAAATGAGAGATGTTGCAATTCTCACTTAATTTCGGGAATTGCAACATCTTTATTTTATCATTAGGGAATTCAATCATCCGACTCTTCATCCCAGTCTTCATACTCCTCATATTCTTCATCATCCAAATCTTCCTCATCAATCGGTATAATATAATCCTCCTCATCAAATACAAGTGTACTCACATCCATATTTTTATGGACAATACGCTCTACTTCATGGAACGTCTCTTTATTCAACTCTTTCCACAAAAGATCTTTCAACTCCACAATACCTTTTCCAGCCACAGAAGAAATAAAGACATAGGGAATACCTTCTGGCAAATCTTCTGATAAAGCTTGGATCAACTCATCATCCAACATATCACTTTTAGTAATAGCCAAGACACGCGTTTTATCCTGCAAGTCGGGATTATACTTCACCAGTTCTCCAAGAAGAATTTCATATTCCTTTTTAATATCATCAGCATCAGCTGGCACCATAAACAAAAGCAAAGAATTACGTTCAATATGACGCAAAAAACGCAAACCCAAACCTTTTCCTTCACTGGCTCCCTCTATAATACCCGGAATATCTGCCATCACAAAAGAACGGTTATCACGATAACTAACAATGCCCAAGTTCGGTTCTAATGTAGTAAAAGGATAATTGGCGATCTTAGGCTTTGCCGCAGATACAACCGACAACAAAGTAGACTTACCTGCATTAGGGAATCCGACAAGTCCGACATCCGCCAACAGCTTTAACTGCAAAATCACCATACGTTCCTGCGCCGGTTCTCCTGGCTGAGAATAACGAGGAGCTTGGTTTGTGGCAGTCTTGAAGTTCCAATTACCTAAACCACCACGGCCACCTTTCAACAACATAACTTGCTGGCCATCTTCTGTCACATCACAGATAAACTCACCTGTATCCGCATCATAAACGACAGTACCGCAAGGCACCTCTATAATTCGATCTTCACCATCTTTACCAGAACTACGTTTGGCACTACCACTTTCACCATTTGTAGCCATAATATGACGTTCATACTTCAAATGCAACAACGTCCAGTAGTTTCGGTTTCCACGAAGATACACATGGCCCCCTCGCCCTCCATCGCCACCGTCCGGACCTCCTTTAGGAATATATTTTTCACGGCGAAAGTGAGAAGACCCTCTGCCACCTTTTCCTGAGCGACAGTAGATTTTCACATAATCTACAAAGTTTGATTCAGCCATACCTTTAAAATTTATTTAAAAGAAAACAGTTGAAAGCATAGAGAACTCCCCTTTACTTCCAACTGTTCATAAACTCATACTTATTTAACATTATCAACTGCTTCTTTAATACGGCCAAAGATCTCCTCAATTGTACCCATACCTTTGATCGCAACATGTTTACCTTCACCTACATAATAGTCAGCCAAAGGAGCAGTCTGGTTATGATAAACTTCTAATCTGGACTTGATCGTTTCCAAATTATCATCTGAACGGCCTGAAATTTTTCCGCGCTCCAATAAACGATTGATCAGTTCTTCTTCCTCAACCTGAAGATTCAACATGACAGACACATCTGTACCTCGTTTGTTCAACATCTCTTTCAATGCCTTTGCTTGTGGGATTGTACGAGGGAAACCATCAAAAATAACCCCTTTGGAATTTTCTTTACTATCCAATACTTTGGCCAACATATCTACAATCAACTCATCCGGCACCAATTGGCCTTTTTCAATAAAGCCCTTAGCTATTTGACCAAGTTCCGTTTCATTCTTGATTTCCGAACGTAAAACATCCCCTGTAGATATGTGATCCAAGCCATACTCCTTAATAATTAATTCGCTTTGTGTTCCCTTTCCTGAACCGGGAGCTCCGAAAATAACAATGTTCAACATAATCTTATTATCTTTTTAGTTACACGTTCATTCATTTTTCCAGGGAACAAATGTACAATTTTTTCAACAAGCGCCAATAATTTCAAAGGTGCTATCTATGCGTTAAAGAAAAAAATTATATCCTCACCTAACTTTAATTTCATCCACGTGTAATAGGAAAGATAAAAAAGTTTATTATACTTTTGTTGTCTCAAATTTTATCGATAAGCAATCATGATTAAAATATTTTCTACAGACAAGGTGAAGGCACTTGACCAATACACCATTCAAAACGAACCTATCAGCTCTATAGACTTAGTAGAACGTGCGGCCACTACATTCACAAGTGAGTTCTGCCGCCGTTTCACCAAACAAAACCGTATCATTGTATTCGCCGGACAGGGAAATAATGGTGCAGACGCTTTGGCGATTGCCCGCCTATTAGCTGAAGCTGGCTACCGAGTCGAATCCTATCTTTTCAACCCGACCATGCAGCTTACTCCTGATTGCGAACAAAACAAGCAACGGCTACTCCAAATGGCCAACATCAGATATACAGAAGTCGGAAGAGGGAATTTCACCCCTCCAGAATTAGGAAGACAAGACATTGTAATTGACGGACTGTTTGGTTCCGGTCTCAACCGGCCATTAACCGGAGGATTTGCGGCGATTGTCAATTACATCAATCAATCCGAAGCTACTATTGTATCCATAGATATTCCCTCCGGACTATTTGGTGAAAATAATAGCCAAAATGACCCGAATGCGATCATTCGAGCAGACTTGACACTCTCTTTCGCATTTCCTAAATTGGCATTTTTCTTCCCCGAAAATGCAGAATATGTCGGAGAATGGAAAGTGTTAGATATTCTTTTGCATCCGGATGGAATAGCCGATACTCCCACCTCTTTTGCGTTGATAGAGGAAGTCGACATAGCGGGAGTATTCCAACCACGCAACCGCTTCTCCCACAAAGGGACTTACGGGCATTCATTATTGATAGCCGGAAGCCGCGGAAAGTTTGGCGCAGCTTTATTATCCGCACAAGGATGTTTACGCAGTGGCGCCGGCTTGCTAACCGTACATATACCTCAACGAGGTGAACAGATTCTGCAAACTGCATTCCCAGAGGCGATGATAGAACTTGATCCTAACATGGAACACTTCTCTTCCATCTCCAATATCCAACCCTATGCTGCTATCGGTGTCGGCCCTGGATTAGGCACTCATCCGGAATCAGGCAAGGCATTGGAACAGTTATGCCAGTCAACTAAGAGCCCAATGGTTATCGATGCCGATGCATTGAACTTGATTGCGAGCAGCAAACAACTGTTGAAACTGCTTCCCGCACGTAGTATCTTGACACCACACCCCAAAGAGTTCGACCGTCTAGCCGGAGAAAGCCGAAATGCGTATGAACGCCTATTAAAAGCCAAAGATTTTGCAGAAAAGCATCAAGTATGCGTAGTATTGAAAGGTGCTTATACTGCCATCTGCACTCCTGCCGGCAAAGTTTATTTGAACAAGAGCGGTAATCCCGGCATGGCAACAGCCGGAAGCGGAGATGTGCTAACCGGAATCATTTTAGGATTCTTATCACAAGGGATGGAACCAGAAACCGCAGCTGTAGCCGGAGTATATCTCCACGGGGCAGCAGGCGATTTAGCTGCCACATTTCATTCGGAAGAAAGCATGATTGCCAGCGATATCCTTTCCATGTTGGGAAAAGCATTCAAGCAAATCAAATAAACCACAACAGATTATTTAGGCAATGAGAGTTTTAATCCTCATTGCCTCTTTATTTTCCCCTCTTTCTTTCTATAAATTAGGCAAAAAGAGCCTTCCTATTGGTTTCTTACAAAATATTTTATAGATTTGTGCAATTATTTAAAGTGCTACAAATCTGAATAGAATATGAGAAATATAATTATTATTGCTTGTCTGCTTTTTCACTTGCCTTTGATGGCACAAACTAAAGTTATAAAAAAGAACGCAGTCAAAGCTAATAATTTCGGCATAACCTACTCTTTGCCCAAGACATCTCTTCTTGTCAATGCAGAAGTCATCAAGATAACCAGCAAAGCCGGTCCTTATTACAAATATGCAGAGAAGTATTTGGGTGTAAAGAATGCCATTTCTGAAGACAAAGTATATTACCAATTAGGGAAAATTTCATTAGAAAACAAAGGGATTCCGGATCCGGACAACACCTACATCGTCGAATTCAAATCCGGGACAGTCGCTCCATATGCCTACTTGACGGAAGAGGGATTGCTCTGTTCCATCAATGCGGAATATATGCCCGAAAAGAGTACTACAGAAGAGGCACGAAAAAGAAAACAACAATCCGGCCAGATAGCAGATGCCTCTGTCCTTTCAGAAGAATTGCTGATGGCAGGATCAACAGCCAAACAGGCAGAAGTGGCAGCCAAACAAATTTATCGCATTCGTGATAGCCGCTTAAACATCCTGACAGGAGAAGCAGACAACCTACCACCCGATGGGGAAGCCATGAAATTAGTCATCCAACAATTGGAAGAGCAAGAACAGGCATTGACCAACCTATTCACTGGTATCCAAGTAAGAGACACCAGTGATTACGAAATAACTATTGACCCGTATGATGATTTGGAGAAAGAGATTCTTTTCCGTTTCTCACCTCAATTAGGAATTGTCGCAGCGGATGATTTGGGAGGTGCGCCGGTCTATTTGGACTTAAAAGCGATCGACCGTGCACCAGCCTTAGAACCCAAAGAGGCAGAAAAGAAAGAAAAATCCCTCAAAGGTATTATTTATAATATTCCCGGAAAAGCAAGCATCGCTATCAGCATGAACAAAAAAACACTTCTTAAAGGTGAAGTTCAAGTTACTCAGTTCGGCACACAGGAAGGACTTGCCCCAGTTATGTTTGAAGACAAAAAGGCTCCGGTAAAAATTTACTTCTATCCGGAAACAGGCGCAATAAAACAAATTATTCAATAATCATTTAACAATTTAATTCTATGTTTGAAGGACAACCCAAAGGGTTATACGCACTTGCGTTAGCTAACACCGGCGAGCGTTTTGGTTATTATACCATGCTGGCCGTATTCGTTCTATTCTTACAAGCCAACTTTGGCTTTTCTGCAGGAACAGCAGGTTTAATCTATTCCGTATTCTTGGGCTTGGTGTATTTCTTGCCTCTTTTCGGTGGTATCTTAGCCGACAAGTTTGGTTTTGGTAAGATGGTAACCATCGGTATCAGCATCATGTTCTTAGGTTATTTACTTCTTTCCATTCCATTGGGAAATGGTATTGCAGCCATGGGCGCCATGGGAGGTGCTTTGGTTTTAGTTTCCGCCGGTACAGGACTATTCAAGGGGAACTTGCAAGTTATGGTGGGAAACCTTTATGACGCACCTGAATACAAAGCTAAACGAGATTCCGGTTTCCAGGTATTCTACATGGCTATCAATATCGGTGCAATGTTTGCTCCTACCGCTGCTATTAAGATCATGGAATGGGGACAGACCTCATTGGGCATGAGCGAAGCCGACTCATATCATTTGGCTTTCGCCGTAGCTTGTTTCTCTTTGATAGCCTCTATTGCCATCTACTACATCTTCCGTAGCACATTCAGCCACACAGACAGAAGCAAGGCTACAGCTGCTGCAGGCGGACAAGATATCAAAGAATTGTCTCCGGCTGAAACAAAGGAACGTATCGTATGCCTTTGCTTGGTATTTGCCGTTGTTATCTTCTTCTGGATGGCATTCCACCAGAACGGTTCTACATTAACTTATTTTGCACGCGACTATACGGCTACCACATCTACAGGTCTTGCCAGCATGGCTTTTGATGTAGTAAACTTAGTATTTGGTATCGTAATCGTCTATGGCTTGTTCGGTTTGTTCCAGAGCAAAACCGGTAAAGGAAAAGGTATCTCTGTGGCAGTTATCGCAGCTTCCATTATAGGTTTGATCTATAATTACAACACTCTTCCGGCTGAAACATCAGTAAGCGCACCGATCTTCCAGCAATTCAATGCATGTTTCGTTGTCGCTTTGACTCCGGTTTCTATTGCGATCTTCAGCGCATTGGCTAAGAAAGGCAAAGAACCTTCTGCTCCAATGAAGATTGGTTTGGGTATGTTAGTAGCAGCTGTCGCTTATGTATTGTTGACTATGGGATCATTAGGATTGCCGGCACCAGAATTAGACGCTGCAGGCCAACCTTTACACATGGCAGATGTTTCTCCGAACTGGTTGATTTCAACTTACCTTGTATTGACATTTGCGGAATTATTACTTTCTCCGATCGGAATCTCATTCGTGTCTAAAGTGGCTCCTCCAAAATATGCAGGTATGATGATGGGAGGCTGGTTTGTTGCTACTGCTATCGGTAACCTATTGGTAAGTATCCCTTCATTAATGTGGGGTGCTCCGCTAATCGTCGTATGGGGTGTATTGGCAGGTATCTGTTTGGTGGCTGCATCTTTCATCTTCATTATCTTGAAACGTTTGGAAAAAGTGGCATAAGCCATACTCTATCCACATAAAAACAAAAGGAGCGGAAGAACCGAGGTATAACAACCTTTTCTTCCGCTCTTTTTATATCCCTAAAATTCTTTCAGCATTCAACAAAAAGCGGCAGGCATTCCCTCTCCTTCGGATGCCCTACCGCTTTTTCTACATACAACCACCTCTTTTTCTATAAATAAAAAAGGTTGTCCTTTTCAGAACAACCTTCCGGGTGAAAGATGGGGCTCGAACCCACGACCCTTGGAACCACAATCCAATGCTCTAACCAACTGAGCTACATTCACCATGTCTGTCTTACCAAGTGTTATCTCATTAAGACGCTGCAAAGATAAGGACTTTATTTTAAACTGCAAATATTTTGACAACTTTTTCTTCAAAAGGAGGAGTTTTTTCTACTCCTCCCTCTTTTTCTATTATTTATAGATGGCTTTCTTTCCTGCCAACAAGGTATTTTTCATCAATGAAACAATTGTCATCGGACCTACCCCACCCGGAACCGGTGTGATATAAGAACATTTAGGAGCGACTTCGTCAAATTTCACATCTCCTGTCAATTTGAATCCGGACTTTTTGCTTGCGTCCGGGACACGGGTTGTACCCACATCAATAATCACTGCCCCCTCTTTCACCATTTCTGCCTTTACGAAATTTGGCTGCCCCAAAGCTGCAATGATAATATCTGCTTCTTGGCACTCTTTCACCAAATCTTTGCTACGGCTATGACATACGGTCACAGTCGCATCCCCCGGATAAGCCTTCTGCATCATCAAACTGGCCATTGGCTTACCAACAATATTGCTACGGCCCAACACCACACATTTCTTGCCTTGGGTCTCGATATTGTATCGTTTCAACAATTCCAGGATACCATTTGGCGTTGCTGAAACATAACAAGGAAGACCGATAGACATACGACCAACATTAATCGGATGGAACCCATCCACATCTTTTCGGTAATCGATTGTTTCTATCACTTTTTGTTCTGAAATGTGCTTAGGCAATGGAAGCTGTACAATAAACCCATCCACATCATCATCTTCATTCAACTCACGCACTTTCGCCAACAATTCTTCTTCTGTCACGTCTGCTTCATAACGAATCAAAGAAGATTTGAAACCACATACTTCACAAGCCTTCACTTTGGCTGCCACGTATGTTTCACTACCGCCATCATGCCCAACCAAAATTGCTGCCAAATGCGGACGTTTACCACCATTTGCCACAATCTCAGCTACTTCTGCCGCAATCTCCTGTTTAACCTGTTCAGAGATAGCCTTTCCGTCAATTAATTGCATATTCTAAATTTATTTTTCTGTTAATAATTTCGTTATTATACGTTACTATGCAAAAATAACACAATAGCCCAAGCCTACATAATAAAAAAAGGAGAAAGTTTATCACCCTCTCCTTCTTGATTCATTATAAATAGCCTTTTCCGTTTATCTTCTGAACGAAGGGAATTTTTTACTTCCCGGCTTGGCAGTTGTCAACATTCGCATCATCTTACGAGTTTCATCAAACTGCTTGATTAATTTGTTTACCTCCTGGATAGAAGTTCCACTACCTTTGGCGATACGTTGACGACGAGAACCATTTAAAATTGCCGGATTAGAACGTTCAGCCGGAGTCATGGAATAGATGATAGCCTCAATACTCTTAAAAGCATTATCGTCAATATCCACATCCTTCAATGCCTTACCAACACCCGGGATCATAGAAGCCAATTCCTTCAAGTTACCCATCTTCTTTATCTGCTGTATCTGGGCAATGAAATCATTGAAGTCAAATTGGTTCTTGGCGATCTTCCTCTGCAAACGCTTAGCCTCTTCTTCGTCATATTGTTCCTGTGCACGTTCAACCAAAGAGACGATATCCCCCATCCCTAAAATACGGTCTGCCATACGTTCCGGATGGAATACGTCAAGAGCCTCCATCTTTTCACCTGTACCAACAAACTTGATCGGTTTATCCACAACCGTACGGATAGAAAGAGCCGCACCACCACGGGTATCCCCATCCAACTTGGTCAAAACGACACCATCGAAATCCAAACGTTCATTAAACTCCTTAGCAGTATTGACCGCATCCTGACCGGTCATAGCATCGACAACAAACAATGTTTCATTCGGTTGGATTGCACTCTTGATAGCCGCAATCTCTTTCATCATCTGTTCGTCAATAGCCAAACGACCCGCAGTATCGACGATTACAACATCATTACCTTTCGCGCGTGCTTCGCGGATAGCATTCATGGCAATCTCTACCGGGTTCTTGTTCTCCAATTCCATATAAACAGGAACACCGACCTGCTCACCAACTACGCGCAACTGCTCAATAGCTGCCGGACGATACACGTCACAAGCTGCCAATAACGGCTTTTTATTCTTTTTAGTCTTTAATAAGTTTGCCAATTTTCCTGTAAAAGTAGTTTTACCTGAACCTTGCAAACCGGACATCAAAATAACAGAAGGATTTCCACTTAAATTCAAATCCGTAGCAGTCCCCCCCATCAAAGAGGCCAACTCGTCATGGACGATCTTAACCATCAACTGGCTTGGCTTAACAGAGGTAAGCACATTTTGTCCTAAAGCTTTAGTCTTAACAGTATCAGTAAAACTTTTTGCTACTTTATAGTTTACGTCAGCATCAAGCAATGCTTTACGAACATCTTTCAACGTTTCGGCCACATTGATTTCGGTAATCTTACCTTCACCTTTCAATAACTTAAACGACCGTTCTAATCTCTCGCTTAGATTCTCAAACATAATTCGTATGTATATTATATTATTTTATCCTACAAATGAGGTGCAAAGGTAAGAAAAAGAGCTGACTTACACCATATCTTTTAAACTCATCCATGAAAATAATGTCAAATCATACTTACATCCAATTACCTCCGATGTATTTTCAAATACCTCCGATGTAACCAGAAGTTATATCGGACTAAATTTTCTTGTTCTGCCAAGAGGCTTTCTTTAAGTAAATGACACTGGCAACCAAAAGACCTATATAATAGACAAATTCTGCCATAAAGCAAAAAGCAACGGGCAAATGCAGGCGCATCCCTGCTATATATATAAATAAGGTATAGAAGACTAATGTCCCGATCTCTATGGCAAAAGCTGAACGGGTATTCCCGGTACCGGTCACTCCATTAAAGACGATATTCGCAATCGAAGCAACAAGCAATGCCACACAAATCACATACAACGAAGGAATAGAGGCTTGTACCAATGTCATATCATTTGTATAAATCGCCAATATACCGGAAGGGAACAAACAGGATAGCAACACAAACAAAGAGACTACACTTAATGTAATCCATGTTATTTTCCGAATGACCGGTATCACCTCCTCCCGATGTCCGGCACCGATGCAGTTGCTAACAAAGGTATTGGTCGTTGTCGACAATGCGTTTATCGGAATCAATAACACGACATACACACTACGGACTATATTCGCTATCGCCAATTCCCGTTGTCCTAAATGTTCAACTGCGACAAAAAGCATAAAGTATGTACTAAGAGAGATGAAATATTGTAACATGGTAAAGATAGAAATATCCAACACATGCTTTAGCAGTCTCGGGTCAAACGAACCGACATGATTCAAACAATATTTCCCGGCATCAACGGTTATTCGTGTATAAACCAAATAAAACAATGTTACTATCGCTTCCGCCACGACTGATGCTATTGCAGCACCTTTAATTCCCAATTCAGGGAAACCGCCTTTACCAAAAATCAACATATAATCCAGTAATACATTGACAAAAGCCATCACAAGTGCACTCAAGGTCAAAACTTTTGTCCGTGTTATCCCGATAAAAAGAGCACGGAACATGACATTAATAAAAGAGAAAAAGAATCCGAATACCCGCCAATCCAAGAACTCCTCCGTAGCCTGCAAGATTGTATCAGAAGAAATCAAGAACCGCATTATATCACCGGCAAACAGACGGGACAGGAAAAACAGGATGGCTGCCATAATGAAAAGGAAAAAGCAACCTTGTATCATGACCGGGCCAACCTCCCTATAGTTCCGTTCCCCATTCCTTCTCGCCATAATGATTTGAGAGCCGGTACTAAATCCAAAAGCAATAGTAAAAGCACATATATAAAACAAACCGCCCATAGCTGAAGCCCCTAATTCAACTTCTCCTACACGCCCCAAGAAAGCTGTATCTGTAACATTGATAACATTTTGTGCCAACAGGCTTAAAAAGATAGGATAACTGACATCCCAAATTTGTTTGTTCGTATACATATAACGCTTAACTAATAAAACCTCACCTCATAAAAAAAGCTCGCCATATTTAAGCGAGCCCTTTATCTGTATCTTATCATACAGCATATTTCTGCTTATATCAACTTATTGGTCGCCGTATCCGGGAAAATCACAGACGGTTTAAATGTTTTTGCTTCCTCAAAATCCATTAAAGCATAAGACATAATGATAACCACATCACCCGGTTGTACTTTACGTGCCGCTGCCCCATTCAAACAAACAACACCCGAACCACGTTCACCTTTAATAACATAGGTCTCAAAACGTTCACCATTATTGTTATTCACAATAGAAACCTTCTCGTTTGCAATCAAATTGGCAGCATCCAACAAATCTTCATCAATAGTTATACTACCAATGTAATTTAGATTCGCTTCCGTTACCGTTACGCGGTGAATCTTTGATTTAACAACTTCAATTAACATAAACTTTTGAATTATGGTTTCAGATTTATGATTTACAAATCTGATAGGAAATCATCATTCATAAAACCACAAATCCTTAATATTTCATATTATCAATCAGACGAACTTCACCACAATAGACTGTAATACAACCTACCGGATAGGTAGTATCTGCCCAATCCTTGATAGCCTCCATGGTGAACCCATCCACTATCTCATAATATTCAACACGCATGACAGGATCAGCATTTATTGTGTCTATCACATAATCTATAACCTCCTGCACACTCTTTTCGCGTGCAAAGGTAGTACTTTCTTTTAACGTACGAGCAATTAATGGAGCTTTTTGACGCTGTTCCGGTGTCAAACGAACATTTCTACTACTCATTGCTAACCCATCAGCCTCACGTAAAATAGGACAGGCTATAATTTTAACAGGAATATTCAATTGTTCAACCATTGCCCGGATAACTGCTATCTGTTGAAAATCCTTTTCTCCAAAATAAGCTCGATGCGGTTCTACTGCATAAAAAAGTTTACTTACAATTTGGGCGACCCCATTAAAATGACCGGGACGACGTGCCCCCTCCATTACAGCAGATACTGTTCCAAAATCAAAAATACGATTATCCGGTTCCGGATACATCTCCTCCACTGTCGGAGCAAACACATAATCACAGCCTGCAGATTCCAACAAACTGCAATCTTTTTCTAACGTGCGTGGATATGTTTCCAAGTCATGTTTGTCATTAAATTGAGTAGGATTCACAAATACACTGACAACACAAACGTCATTTTCTTCCACACAACGTTTTACCAAACTTAAATGTCCATCATGCAATGCCCCCATAGTCGGAACAAAGCCAACTTGCTTGTTATTACGCTTTTCTTCAGCGAGATAACCCCTTAATTCTTTAATATTATCTACTATTTTCATCATTTAGATGCTTATTGACGATGCAAAGCAAATAAATAATTGCGGTAAATGAAAGAAATTTCGTATCTTTGTAGCGTCTAAAAAAAGTAGTTTAAAGAATGGATGCAAAAAAAATCTTGTTTATTACTCAAGAAATAACACCCTACCTTCCCGAATCTGAGATTGCAACAATTTGCAGAAACTTGCCTCAAGGCATACAAGAACGAGGCCGTGAAATCAGAACATTCATGCCTAAATTCGGAAATATTAACGAACGTCGCAATCAATTACATGAGGTAATTCGCTTATCGGGTATGAATCTGATTATTGATGATACAGACCATCCTCTTATCATTAAAGTGGCGTCCATTCAATCCGCCCGTATGCAGGTCTATTTTATAGACAACGATGATTTCTTCCAAAGAAAAAACACCGTTTGTGATGATGAGGGACATGAATATGAGGACAATGACGACCGTTCCATTTTTTATGTACGTGGTGTATTAGAAACTGTAAAGAAACTTCGTTGGATTCCAGACATAATCCATTGCCATGGATGGATGTCAGCCCTAACTGCTTTATATATCAAACGGATGTATGCCGATGACCCATGTCTTAAAGATGCAAAAATCATCTATTCTATATATAATGATGATTTCAAGACCCCATTAAAAAAAGAATTTGCTAATAAATTAAAGATAGACGGAGCAAAAGAGAACGATATCAAAGGTATCAAATCCGAAGCTAATTTCGTTGAATTAACCAAACTGGCCATAAATTTTGCAGATGGTGTGATTCAAGGAAGTGAAACTATTAATCAGGAAATATCTGATTATATTGCCTCGAAAGAAAATATCTCATTCTTGCCTTACCAATCACCTGATGTTTATATGGACAAATTCAATGAGTTCTACGATGTCATATTAGACAAAAAATAAATATAGAGAAATGAAAATCAAGCTTTTTATACTTGGCCTGAGCCTCGGGATTTCTATTCTGAGCGGGTGTAATGATGATTTGTCGCAAGTAGGATCTAGTATTCAGCCAGATGATGACAGGCCGTATATATATGCGGACACATTTTATATGAAAGGGAGAACCGTCCTAACAGATTCAGTGTATGCACGTACAATTTATGGAGCATTAGGAGAAATATACGACCCTTTATATGGCAACTTAAAATCTGACTTCATGTGTCAGTTTTATTGTCCGGAGAATTTCCAATTTAGGAAAACTCCATACAATGGAATAATAGACTCCGTAGAGTTTGAAATTTTATATAATACTTGGGTTGGCGATTCATTAACACCTATGCGTGTACAACTTTATGAAGTCACTTCTCCTTTGACAAGAGATTTCTATACAAACATCGATCCTAAAGACTATTGTGATATGCAAAAAATTTTGGGACAAAAGACTTATACTGCATACGACATGACTGTTCCTGATTCAGTTCGATATAACACGCTAACAACTTTTCAGCCTAAAGTGACAATAAAAATGCCTAAAGAATTAGGACAGCATATTTATGACGCAACAATTAATACTCCAGAAGTTTATAAAGATCAAAATGCTTTTAACGAATTTTTCCCTGGCTTATATATAACAAACACATTTGGGACAGGAAATATTCTGAATGTTGAAGGTTCTGGAATGAAAATCCATTATAAATATGCAGAGAAAGACACTTTAGGAAGAGATTCAATCATACAAACTTATGAATATTTAAGTGTTACTAATGAAGTAATCCAGTTAAATCGTTTCAAAAACACAGACATTGGTCATCTTTTAGAACCCAATGACAGTATTGCTTACATGAAAAGCCCTGCCGGAGTTTATACAGAGTTGACAATACCTTCTAAAGAGATAGCCCCTCTGTTGGATACCCGAATTATCAGTAGCTTTAATTTGACACTGAAAGCCTTACCACAGGAAGATTGGAAATATGCTTTCCAAGCACCTACTTATGTGTTAGTATTGCCTAAAGATTCTATCAATACATTCTTCCAATCTGGTAATATTGAAAACAATACGACCTCTTTCTTAGGTACATATAATTCTTCTAGCAGGACATACTCTTTTGGGAATATTGCAAGGTTATTAGGAACACATGCTGCAAAACACCCCAATGAAGATCTTGTTCTTAGTGTAATTCCTGTAGAACGTAAAGTAGGTACATCTAACAGTTATTCTGGTAGTACAGAATATACTGTTGCTCTTGAAAACTACATGAAACCATCCGGGGTTAAACTACGAATAGACAAAGATGCCATGTTACTACGATTAACAACTATCGAATATAAATAAGTAATTCATATTTATTAAGATAGAATACCTCTTAAAAGTTTTCAAAATCTTTTAAGGGGTATTTTTATACTTGTACACCAAACCTCCATAAAAAAACAGAGCCTCATTTTATTGAAGCCCTGTTTCTCGCAAATTCTATTTTAAGTAAAATATTATTTAGCGGTTTTCTTTGTTGCTTTTTCAGCTTTCTTTTTATACTTATCAAGTTCTTTCTGCAAGATTTCTATTTCCTGACCTTGGTTCTTGATTGTTGTTAACAAAGAGTTCAATTCTTCATTATCCATATCAACAGGATACAATGAATTTACACGACTAATGAAATCACCTAAGATATTCATATAGTTTGTAAACGCATCAAATGGAGAATCATAGATACCACGATTCAACCAAATACCTGTATTCTTTGTGGTCATGAAACGGAAGTTATTACTTGCCTGCATATAATCCCAGTCCTGCTTAATACGACGATCTGTACACAAGTGAACACGTTCTGCAACACTATACAATTTATTGAATGCTTCACGCTGCATAGTATTACCTAACCAACAACTAATATCTCTTTCTTCATCTACCCATGACAATGGATATGGAACATCAACCTGATCCACAGATTTCAATTTAGTAACTATTTCTGTCGGAGTAGAGAAGATAATTCCTTTTTCTTTTGCACAAACCGGCAAAGCCTTTAAGAACTCAAGGATATTAGATGACAGCGGTTGAGACATACCCAAAGCAGAAAGCTCCATAAAGATATTGATTACCTGTTCTTCTTCTGGAAGATCAGCAATCCAACCAATATATTTATCTGCAAACAAAGGATATTCACTCCAGTCTGGATTAGAGAAACGCAAACTAATATCATCAGATAATTTATAATCACGCAATAAAAGCTTTAAGTTTGGATTGTGAGCACAATGATATAAATAATGAGAACTCTTCCATCCCAATACATGTTTAGCACCCTCTGTCAACATACCTTTGAAACCCATATCAGCCACCATCGCTCCAATTTCATTTGAATAAATCAAACTAGAGTTACGGAATACTTTTGGTTCCTGACCGAACATCTGTTTCACTTTCTTACGCATACGTTCTACGTCATCACGGAAACATTCTTCGTTTGCCAAAGATGAAAGACCATGAGAATATGGTTCACAAAGGAACTCACAACATCCTGTTTCATTCAATTTATGCAACAATTCTATTACTGTTGGAGCATAAATTTCAAGTTGTTCCAAACCTACACCTGATAAAGAAAGAGCCACCTTAAAAGCACCGTCGTTAGACTTAGCCATATCAATCAAAGTGTTCAAAGCCGGAATATATGAACGTTCCGCTATTTCAGTGATACTACGTTCATTTTCATAATCATCATAGTAGTAGTGATCACGACCGATATCAAAGCAACGGTAACGTTTCAGATGAATAATCTGATGTATTTCGAAATAAAGACAGATTGTTTTCATATCTATTTAATGTTTTTATTATTTACTATTATTTCTAATTAATTCTTCATAAATGGCACGATGCTTCAAGCCTACCTTTTCCCAAGTAATACCATCAACTTCTTTCTTTCCTTCTTCTTGTAAGAACTGGAACAAAGAAGGATTTGTACAAATAGAATAGATTGCATCTGCCATCGCATTGATATCCCAGTAATCCACTTTGATTACATTTTCAAGGATTTCACCACAACCTGACTGCTTAGAAATGATAGAAGGAGTACCACATTGCATTGCTTCCAATGGAGCAATACCAAAAGGTTCCGAAACAGAAGGCATCACAAAAACATCACTGTTCTTATATGCTTCATATACCTGGCGTCCACGCTGGAATCCCGGGAAATGGAAACGATCTGCAATACCTCTTTCTGCGGCCAAATGAATCATAGCTTCGAGCATGTCACCAGAACCAGCCATCACAAAACGGATATTACGAGTACGCTGCAAAACCAATGCTGCTGCTT
Source organism: Parabacteroides distasonis (assembly GCA_015060925.1). Classification (GTDB taxonomy): domain Bacteria; phylum Bacteroidota; class Bacteroidia; order Bacteroidales; family Tannerellaceae; genus Parabacteroides; species Parabacteroides distasonis_B. The sequence goes on along the minus strand of SUXM01000001.1, from coordinate 205,244 downwards.
CAACAAAATATTCAGGTCCTTTCTGCATAGTAATACGTCCAAGGAAAGTCACCACCTTTTCATTCGGGTGTTCCACACGTGGAATATCCTGAAGTTCCTGTGAAAGAGGATATACTGCATTGTGCATAGCCACACACTTGCGAGGATCCTGATGATATTGATGAATAACCGTCTGACGAGTCAATTCAGACACACACATGATACAATCAGCATGATCCATACCATTCTTTTCTATAGAATAAACCGTAGGATTTACTTTACCACGTGAACGGTCAAAATCTGTAGCATGCACATGAATACATAGAGGTTTACCACTAACCATCTTAGCATGCACACCTGCAGGATAAGTCAACCAGTCGTGCGCATGAATAATATCAAATTCCTGCTGACGAGCAACGACACCTGCTATGATTGAATAATTATTGATTTCTTCATGAAGATTCTTCGGATATCCACCTGCAAATTCCATACATCCCAAATCATTGACATGCATGTAAGAAAAATCAGCATAGATATGGTCACGAAGCGCATAATACTGTTCTGGACTTGTATAATTCGGCAAACGAGATTTTAAATAATCATAATCCACATCACGCCAAACAATAGGCACTTGATTCATGCCTAAGATATTCAAGAACTTTTCTTCTTCGCCTGTCGGTTTAGGCAAACAAAAAGTTGTCTCAACGTCACCCTGTACACTTAAACCTTTCGTAATACCGTAAGAAGCAACAGCAAGACCTCCTAAAATTTTGGGAGGAAATTCCCATCCAAACATTAAAACTTTCATATAGGTTCCTCCTTTTAATAATTGTATTTACTTAATAAATATAATACTCGCAAAATTTCAGCAATATTCATCGCAAATGAGACAGCGCCACGTCCTTTAAATGGCGGATTACCGTCAAACAATTCAGGAATAGAACCTATACAATGAGATGTCATTTCATTTTCATAACCAATCAATTGGCGTTCAATAAAACCTAATGCACTCATTTTATAAATACGAAGATATGCTTCAAAATAGAATCCTGCCAACCATGGCCATGCAGTTCCTTGATGATAAGCATAATCACGTTGTATTTGAGGACCAACATAATTCGGATTATAACCTCCACTCTTCGGGCTCAAAGAACGAAGTCCCTTCGGAGTCAACAATTCCTTTGTCACAATATCAAGAACACTCTTCTTCTGACGAGCATCCAATGGAGAGTAGTCAAATGCAACCGTAAATATCATATTAGGACGAACACTCCAATCCATCATATTACCATCCACATAATCCAATAGATAGCCATACTCATTCAAGAATGTTTCCACAAAAGATTTAGCAGTTGTCTCAGCCAAAGCATTCAATGTTTCACTCAATGCATGATTTGATCCACCCTGCAAATCAGCTACAAAACGCAAAGCATTATACCACAAAGCATTGATTTCAACGATATACCCTGTACGAGGAATCACCGGATAACCATTAACAGATGAATTCATCCATGTCACAGCCTTATTGGTACCATTTGTATAAAGTAAACCGTTCGGATGCAAGAACAAATTCGGATGATTACCTCCACGAATGTATTCCATGATCTTCACTAACAAAGAACCATATTTTTCAATACATTTCTCACGTGAAACCATCTTCGCATACTGTTGGATACACCATACAGCCCAAAGTAGGATATCCGGATGTTCTATTTCATAAATCTTAAGATCATTCGGTTCATTATTTATGAAATGAAGGACAGCCTTACGTGCTGTTTCCATTACCATTTCATATTTTTCCACCTCATCAATAGACAATGTCAATCCCGGCAATGAGATGAACAGGTCACGGGCACGACATTTAAACCATGGATAACCAGCTAAAATATAATAATCATCTCCCTGTTTGTTTAAGAACTGGTGAGCTGCATTAATCAAACAATGTTGGAAATTATCACGCGGAGTACGTTCTTCCATCTCTTCTTCGAAAACACGCTTCAAAGAACGGGTGTTCACTTCCGAAATACCACCTGAGAATACAATACTTTCTCCTTTTTTGATTTCAACTTCAAAATAACCAGGAACATAAAGATCTTCATTAAATGCATAACCTCTTTCCTGTTCTTTTGGATATTCCATACCTCGATACCAATCCGGCTGGAAATGAAAGTCACACTTCTTGTTCAACTGCATGCACAATTCTGGATAACCAGGATACATACAAGTTTTAATACCATTTGTGATTTCTTTATAATCACGGCTGGCTTGTGAATTTTCATGTGTATACTGACGGACACTGCGGAAAGCCAAGAATGGACGTAAACGCAAAGTTGTCACAGAATGTGCATCCAACAATGTATAACGAATCAAAATTCGATTTTCATGATGAACAAACAACTTTTCTTTTTTTAGGATTACCCCTCCCACTCGATAAATGGTTGTTGGCACTTTTTCGCATTCAAATTCGCGAATATACTTATGTCCCCTCGGGCTGTAGTTATCGCCCTGATACTTATGAAGACCCAAATTGAACTCAGCACCATGCTGTATAACCGTTTCATCCAACGAAGACAATAAAACATGGTTTTCATCATCAATTTCAGGAATTGGAATGACAAGCAAACCATGATATTTTCTCGTATTGCAATCCACAATAGTTGTACAATGATAGGCTCCAGAACGGTTCGTACGAAGAATTTCTCTTGGAAGAGTTTCCTCTAAGTTCGTCATAAGAGTCTTGTCAAATCGTAAGTAACTCATACTTATATTTGGTTTAAAATTTGTGTTTCCGTGATATTATACAAAATAGTATATTTTGACCAAAAGTATTACTTTAATATTAAAAAAACAAATTCACATTCATATTTATTTAGAACTCTATTTTTTCTTCTTTTTCAAACACTCTAATTATCAATAATTTAAAACAAGCATAGTTATATATATGTGTTATCAAACACATATTGAGTTGTTAAAAACGCCCAAAAACGACTTCTCCATTTCTATTCTACTACTCACCTATTTAACTAAATAATCCGTATATTTGTTTCAAAAAAACAATAAAGATTAGATTAATCATGGAAGTAAACATAACAGTGAATCCTCTTTTAGAGGCATACCGAACTCCTTTTCAGACACCTCCGTTCGATTGTATAGAAACCAAACATTACCTGCCGGCTTTTAATCAAGGGATCAAGCTTCTTGATGAAGAAATCCAAGCTATCGTTAATCAAACAGAAGAACCAACATTTGAAAACACAATTGTAGCATTGGAACAAAGTGGCAAACTATTAGATAGAGTAAGTTCTGCCTTTTTCAATATTTTAAGTGCAGAAGCCAATGATGAGATGATGGAGATATCTCAACTGATTTCACCCAAATTATCCGAAAGCAGCAACAATATTTACCTAAATGAAAAGTTATTTGAACGTATCAAAAAAGTTTATAAGCAAAAAGATCTTCTAAAACTTTCAACAGAAGACTCCCGTCTTTTAGAGAAGACATTTGAAGCCTTTTCCAAACGTGGTGCCGCATTAAATCCGGAAGACAAAGAAAGATACAGACAACTCAGTACAGAATTAAGTCTCCTTACACTTTCTTTCGAACAAAATGCTTTAAAAGACAAAAACCGATATGAACTGTTATTAACCAACAAAACAGATTTAGCTGGATTACCTGAAAGTATTTGTGAATCAGCATTGTTAAGAGCAAAAGAGAAGGGAAAAACAGGTTGGCTATTCAACCTTTCTGCCCCCAGTTACATACCTTTCATGCGATATACGGCATCACGTGAACTTCGAAAAACAATGTACCAGGCCTATATGAGTATCGGAAATAAAGGAGACGAATACGACAACAAAGAGATCATCCGTAAGATAGTCAACATTCGCATGGAGATAGCTCACCTTTTGGGATATGAAAACTATGCCGAATATAAACTCAAACATACCATGGCAAAAACGCCTATGCGCGTATACAAATTATTAAATGAACTATTAGAGGCCTATAAACCAGTAGCACTCAAAGAATATAAAGCCGTACAAGAATTCGCATCAAGCATAGAGAAAGACAATATAACCGTCATGCCTTGGGATTGGAATTATTATTCTGAAAAGCTGAAAGATATTCGTTTCCTTGTAAATGACGAGATGACACGTCCCTATTTTGAATTAGAGAATGTCAAAAAAGGAGTATTCAGTTTAGCGACCCAACTATACGGTATCACATTCAAAGCAAACAAAGAAATACCAGTCTATCATCCCGAAGTGGAAACGTATGAAGTATATGATGCAGATGGCCAATTTCTTTCAATCCTTTATACAGATATCCATCCTCGTGAGGGGAAACAATCGGGTGCGTGGATGAATAATATCAAGGAGCAATATCGAGAAACGGACAATAGCGACAGCCGTCCGCAAATCATCATTGTTATGAACTTTACCCGCCCGACAGAAACAAAGCCATCTCTACTCACATTCGATGAAGTCAACACTTTGTTACATGAATTCGGACATGCACTCCATGGTATGTTTGCCAAAAATTCTTATGCAAGCCTTTCCGGGACAAATGTCTACCGTGATTTTGTCGAACTCCCCTCCCAACTAATGGAAAATTGGTTGACTGAAAAAGAGTTTTTGGATCAGATTGCCATACATTACCAGACAGGAGAAAAGATACCCGAAGAGTTAATACAAAAATTGATAGATGCAGCCAATTTCAATGTAGGTTATGCATGTTGTCGCCAATTAAGTTTCGGATTTTTAGATATGGCATGGCATACACTAATCGAACCTTTTGAAGGAGATGTAATAGCTTTTGAGAAAAAGGCTTGGGAACAAACCGTCATTGTTCCGGAAGTTGCCGATACGTTAATGAGTAGTAATTTTGGACATATTTTCTCCGGAGGATATGCAGCTGGATATTATGGATACAAATGGGCAGAAGTATTAGATGCAGATGCCTTTTCCCTTTTCAAAGAGAAAGATATTTTCAACCAAGAAACAGCCCTATCTTTCCGTACTCACGTATTAGAGAAAGGAGGTACTGAAGACCCGGACATCCTATACAAACGTTTCAGGGGGAAAGATCCAGACATAAAGGCCCTACTAAAAAGAAATGGTATCCTATCATAATAATAAAGGGAAGTTGACTGCAAACAATCAGCTTCCCTTTCATTTTTATCTTTTCAAAAAAACTCTATTATAAAAGGATTATCATCTTCTTTTATAGACAAACATTGACCAGATTTTAAAGATAAAGAATCCATAGAGTCTGCAAACGAAGAAACATCCATATATAACAACAAACTATTATCACTTTCCCCAAAACCTAAAGTTGTCAAAAAATCAAAGTGATTACTATCAAACAGATCATTATTCAAATTATTTTCTGGATAAAGTATAACTGACACACAAGAGGTTCCTGAAACAATCTTACTCATATACTTCTTTTCTTTATCATGAATATAAAACCACGTACTATTTCCCAAATTGAAATAAGACTGAATATATTTGTAATCTTTAAAATTCATAATAAAGTTTTGTCCTTTTTTCTCAAATAATTCTTTTAACCCCTTTTTGGATATCAGCATTTCCTCTTCGTCAAAAAAAATCCCTGAATCAAAATTCTTAGAATCAATATTATAAGAGACAAAATCATTACTTATTCCCAATTGAAATAAACATAAATTTGAAGAATAATTTTTAAATTGAATAGATCGCAATAGAAGATAAGGAATCTCCTTTTTTAAATATTCATTTACAACCTCTCCAGTTTCTTTAACCACAAACAAAGAATTATCAGATGTTCCATTCATTATCAATATCTCATCTTTTGCCAATCTTTTAAATTTACTTACAATAAAAGGAAAGTTTATTTCCCTTTGATAAATCAAATCATCAACATTATATATCTTAATAGATTGATTATCAGCAATCCAAATCTGATTTATTCCATCTATATCATAAATATCAAAATCATTAATATAAGTATATTCATCAGGAGCATTTCCCCTTTTTCTCAAAGAAGAGACATACTTTCCTTTCTCATCAAAATGAAAAATCCATTGATCATTAGACAATATATAAAATTCACCTTTATACTTTTTAATCTTATTTATTCTTCCCAAAATTGACTTATCTATCGTTTCTAAAGGTGTAATCAAAAAACTATCCGACATTAACTGAGACAATTTTATGTCAGATTGAAGTGATACACAAGGAACATCATGATGCAAAACGTTTACATTTGTCTTCTTCTGACAAGAGAAGAAGACAGTAAATATCAATAATAAAAAACAAAATCTCATATTATTTTAATTTAATACGTATAACAACCCCATCCAACTCTTCATCTGAACATATCAAAGACTTAATTGTTTCATAGCAAGACTCTTTATCTTTATAATATTTTACTAAATCTTCCTTCTTCTGTACTACATACAAATATTCTTTATCACTACCAGCCACAGGATTAGTTAAATTCGGGTTATACCCATCAAATAAAGAACAGAATTTTACACCTTTCAATTTGCCACAGTCAATTAAATAAAACATCGATTCCTTTCCTTTTGCCCTAAATAACAACTTGTCGTCAACAGCTTGAAAGTTATGCACAGAATAAATATATTTACCTTGACTAATAATCTCCCCCATTTCTTCATCAGAGAAACCTTGTAGAGGATACTTTTCCTCCGTTAAAAAATCTCCATGAAAATCCAAATATATAAAAGGAATCAAACCTTTGTTTTCATATTTGTAAATCATTTGTTTTTGACAAATAAATGCATATTTATTTCCATTCCGCCTATCATTTGCAAATAGACTTGGAGAATACGAAGCAGGTACACGTGTCATATTCCCTTTTTTTATAAAAGAGTCTACCCCCTCCCATTCGTCTGTATACAAATGAAATAAAAAACCGCTACTCTTTTCAAATAAACTTTTATAAACCAATATATTGTCTTTTCCTACCTGAATCATTTTAACACAAGAAATAGGCATTTGCAAACTTTCTTTAAAATCACCTTGTAAAGTATATTTGTTCAACTTATTCCTCGAATCACATATCCACAACTCTTCCCTCTTCTCATTTATCAAGATATCCGTAGGAGTCTCGATCCTCCCTCTTCCTCGATTATCTATCCTTTTTACCAACCAACCATTCTTATCATATATTTGAACAATGAAATCAGATAAAGAATACAAATAGAAATACCCTTTATAACTAATTAATTCCCAACAATCAAAGAAAGCAGATTCACTTTTCCTAAGAGGAAAACATGTTATCTCATCTACCAATTCATCAAACGAACACTGAGGAATAGACTGAATATCTATAGTATATCCTGTCTCATTCCTTCTTTCTATGCAACATCCCCAAAGAAAACTTATCAAAAAACAATACCCAATAATCTTCATAAAACATTCATTACATAAAATGATATGGTAAACAAACAGTATAATATTACCATATCATTTAAATTTAATTTAATCATATGGTTTTACATCTCCACATGTACAAGAAAAACCAGGTCCTCCTTTTATACAAATAGCTTCCCATCCATTAGAGACTTCTCTTGTTGCCCAATTACAAGAACCATCCCCAACTTCTCCATTTGCCAAAGCTTCTATATTTGCTAAAGTTAAATCAGATAGAGGATATTCATTTTTTCTCTGTTTTACATTCCATATAGTAACAAAAACGACTAAAACAAGCGCTATTAATTTTAATAAATATTTTTTCATGATAAAATTTCTTTAGATTATATAACCAACTTTATTATTAAATCTCATTTATATTATTTCAATCCATTTTTAACCCGAAGACTTCAAAACACCTCCTTTCTATCTTAAGCTATAATTATCTACCACATACTTCACATATTGTCCATTTGGACATTGCACATCTCCTGTTCCATAACAAAAGTAAGCTCCTCCCATTTCTCCTTCGGCCAAAGCTTCTATATTCTCAAAAGCCATTGGTGATAGAGAATATGATTCATGTCGAATAAAAACAAGGAAAATAGAATATGCAATGACCACAAATAGAAATAAATATTTTAGCCTTTTCATCATCTAATATTATTTTATAAGTTTGTATTCTCTTTTAATCAACTAAACTTTGAGTTTTTTTGTAAAGAAAAATAACTGAGATATAACATCAAACTAAATTACATGATTACAACATTACATTTTTGTTTTGTAAAATAAAACTTTTGTAATCATCTAAATAACAATACATTTATGAGATATAAGCAAATACAAAAATTTTACCAAATTACAATCCTTATTGTAACAACAATCCTTGTTTTAATTGTTTTTCATATAGGTTACACTGATTCGTTATCAGCTTTGCATACGCAAGTTGAAGAAATGTTAAGAGAAACTATCACTATTGATATAAAAAAACGAAGTAAAGTTCTTACCGGAGATATGACATTCGGTCATTCTCCAAAAACAGCAACATCCTCTGATACCACAATCATAATTTCCAAAGATAAAGAAATAAAATATACAAAAGATACAACCCTTTCTTTACAAGAAAGAAGAAACTTAGCCATACTTAGAATATTATCTTTAGAAAATCCAGTCAATATAGACTCCTTAAATTACATCTTCTCACAAAAGGCAACATCTATAGGGTTAAAAGGAATCTTTAATTTTACTATCGTTAAAGAGCAAGGAGATACCTTAAAAAATTCTAACAACTACACAAACCTAACATTTGCTCACCAAAGACATATCAACATTATTAGTGCAGAGCAAAACCAAATTATTCTTTTCTCCTTATATGATCCTTTTTACATTTTCTGCCAAATAAAAAGTTTTTATTGGATTATCATTGGTATGACTATTTTATTAGGAATCCTTATTATACAATTAAAATCAAATATCCCTAAAAAAAACATTTCTACACCTATCACACCAACAGTAATTAAAACACCAAAGGAAGATTATTATTTATATTATAAAGAAACACATACATTTAATCTCATAAAGAGAAAATGCTATAAAAATGATTCTAAAATATTAACAGCTATTACTATATCTAAGGGTTGTCATACACGAGCGTTAGCAGCTCTTTTAAAAGAGAAGTCATACTCTTTACCGAAAGAACAATTCATTCAAATAACATGGGATACAAAACAAACTAATAAGATTTCCGAACAAACTCTTTCTACAATGCTTTCTCGTTTCAATTCTTCTATAGAACCAATTGGATTGAGATTGATAAAAGACTACGACACAATTAAAATAGAGGAAACCAAAAAACTTTAGTAGTTTGTCTATAGGAGGCTTTATATTTCCTATCATAATAATAAAGGGAAGTTGACTGCAAACAATCAGCTTCCCTTTCATTTTTATCTTTTCAAAAAGAAATGATTCCCTCTTTACAAAACATTCACCTTTCTTGAAACTCTCTTACCCTCTTTCATAAAAGATACAATATAAACACCTGATTGATGAACATCAATATTTGTTGTACCATCAATGGTTCCTTGGAACACATACTTACCATTTATTGATACTACAAATAGTTCGACCGGAGCACAAGGATAAACAACCAATCTGTTTTTCTGTACAACCAATAATGTTTCAGAAGCTATATCCTCAATACTCGTCGGAGTATCAGGAGTAGGTTCTGGATCCGGTGTTGGGTCTGGATCCGGTGTTGGGTCTGGATCTGGTGTTGGGTCTGGATCCGGTGTTGGGTCTGGATCTGGTGTTGGAGTTGATTTTATAACGGCCAAACCGACTACTTCAACTTGGGTTTCAACATCCCCATAATTAGGATCTGCCGATGTAAAAATTACAGCATACTTATTCGTCCCCTTCTTAACTACAGCTGTTGAATCTTTCCAACTGAATGTTCCCGGTACAACACCGGCGCTACCTCCTAACAACTGTACTTGAGCCAACGTTTCGCCTTCTGCAATTTCCGTTGTTGTTGGAACAACATCTATAGTTGCAGCTGTTGGATTAATGGTGTAGGTAAGTGTATCTCTTACTTCATTACAATCTGCTGTTGCTTCTCGATAGACACGAACATAATACGCACCTATGTTCTTCAATTCTACAGCCTGTGTACATGCTGCATCTTTATAAATACCGATCTGTGCATTTTCTATAGCAGTTGCCAATTCTACATGTTGAACAGAACCGGTATAAGCTGAAGAGGTAGATTTCAACGAAGCGGTTAATGTTTGCTTTCCTTCAAAAACAGGGACAAAGTTCAAATTCGTATTTTCTGCAACCGTCACATCAATACTTTGAGTGGTTTCAGAACGTCCTGACCAACTCTTAAATTTATATCCTTCGTTCGGCACAGCCTCTACTGTAATAGTTGTTCCTACCGGAATTTGTGCATCCGCTGCGTATGATAAACCTCCATTTGAAATACGAACATAACCATTCGGTTCAGATGCACTACGTAACATATTCTGAGTGTTCAATGTAACTTTCGTTGGATTAGTAGACAAAATATAAGTTACAGACTCATAATTATTGGCATCCTCACCTGTCGGAGTGTAAGTAAATTTATATCTATAATTTCCTAAATCATCTACAGTTATAGCCACATTTTCAATAGAAGCCTTTCCCTTTTCTGTTGTACTTGTCGGAGCCTCTTTTACCGCAATCTTAGCCTTTTGAATAATCAATTTCTGATCAAAATAACCTTGACCGGATTCATACTTTTTATAAATATCATCAGCTTCACGAGAGACTTTCATACTGTATGTTCCTGCCTTCACCGGAATCGTACTCGTATAGTCATTTGTACCCTCTTTCTTATATTGGATATCAAAATTAGAAGCATGTGTCTGCGTTTTCCAAATAAAATACTGCTTATTCTGATTGTTGAATCGATAAGTCTGTTCTGCATTAATCAAATATTCATCCTTTATCGTTGTCAACTCTTCAAAAGCAACGGCAATATGTATATCACTATTCACTGTAAATGTTGCAGGATATGAATCAATCCGACGACCATTCACCACCAAAGTTGTCATCTTAAACCCTTCATTTGGAATCACCTCTTTTACAACAACAGATGTACCATACAATACAGATTGATCATTACTTAATTCTGTTCCATTACTATCTGTAACTTTCAAGGTTCCTCCTTCAGTTGTACCCATAGACAACTTATATGCTTTTGTTGTAAATGTAGCTTTTACTGTTGTAGCCTTATTTACTTTACCATTGAAAACTTGACCATCTGTTTCAGTCGGCTCAACTGTTTCGTCATTAATAGTTAATCCTTCAAACACATATCCTGCATTAGCTAAAGCCATCACTTGGAAAGCCGTACCATCTTCCAATGCTGTACCGGAAGGTATTGCAGTACCATCTGCTTTATACAAACGAACAACACCACCATTGCCGGTTGAAGCCACTGTAACAGGATACTCATTAGCAACAACCTCAAAAGAGGCATTGAATAACAAATCTTCAGCACCAACAACATATTTACTTGATACAAACGATTCTTTATTCAAAGTCAACCCTTTCAACTTATATCCTTCATTCGGAGTAGCCATAATCATCAACTCTGTACCCTGCTGAACCAAAGAACCGGAAGCAATTTCCTGGCCTGCTACACTCTGAATAGACAATGTACCACCTGCACCAGTAACAAAATCAACCTTTCGAGTTATCGGAGCAAAAGTTGCCGAGATTGTTTCATCTCTATTGACAGTCCAAGTAATCGTATCACTCGTTATACCATTTGACCATTTTACAAACTGATAGTTTGCTGCTGGAACAGCAGATAGGAAAAGTTGTTCTCCTTCTGCATACTGATTACTACTACTGATACCTTGTGCAGAAATTGTACCATGCTCCCCATTACTAACAAAAACAGTATATACAGGAATAACGGTCAACTGGATCGTTGTATCCTTTGTATTATAGTTTGCTTGATCATCCGGAGTAAAAGTCACTCGATATAACCCGGTAGAGGTAGCCAACTCATGTCCATCCGTCCATGCAAACGAACCCGGAAGCGGATGAGGATCTTCATTTTCATAAGATACCATCGCCTCACCACCCGTTAAGATTGATGCAGATAAATGTTGTCCTTGCAAGATAGGAGCTGCAACAGGGAATGTGGTTCCGGCTACACCAAAATCGACATTCTTCTTGTTGTTGATAACCAATCGGAAAGTATCATTGTAAGCCTCATATACATCAGAACCCTTATATGACACAACAATATAATAAATACCAGCCGTTTTAATCGCTGCTAAAGAGGTTTCTGTAGTACAGTTTTCATCCGTATAATATTTCACAGAAACCTGTTCTTTTATTTCAGCAGGAACAGTTGTAATGGAAACAGTAGCACCATTTTCACTTACAGTCTGTTCCAATCCTGCAATACTTACTTTTACAGGTTGTTTGACCTTCAAATAAATCTTACCTAAAGCGGTAGAAGAAGCCAATGAATTTCCTTTTACATCACTCATCACAATATTCTTCATAGAAAGTCCTTTTCCACTCTGAAAATCCGTACCAACCTCAACAGGTAAAGAAAATAATGTTCCACTATTTCCAATTAATGCTTTAGAATTGGCAGATGTTACCACAAAACGAATAGAACCATCCGCTTGTTTATTCATTGCTAAACTATGACCATTCACACGATCACTATTCAACTGAACACCATCTCCCAATGTCAAACCTTCAGGAACAACCAAATCAAACTGTAAAGCAGTCACCGCATCTTTATTCTCTAATGCCAATTCAAGCGTCATCTTCTGTGCTTGCTCTGACTTTAAAATGGTTGTATCCTTGATGATCCAACTATTTTGGGCAGTGGTCGTTACTGCCGCCATTAGCAGCAGTAACCCCATTGTCAAACTTCTTTTTATTTTATCTGTATTCATACTTTACTTAATCATAAATAGGTTAGACTTACTATAAGTGATAACACCCTGTTTCCGGGTTGCCAAACGATAGAAATAAGTTCCGGCAGTCAAACGAGTCGTATACACATAACGGTTTTCTCCAACTTGTATATCCAATCCTTTAACCACATCCACTAATGCACCATTCAATGCAAATACTTGCACATAAGCCTCATCTACTGTTTCAGACAAATGATAAACCAACGTAGTGGTTCCTTGGAATGGATTCGGATAATTAAGGATATCCGGTGTTCCGGCTGTCATAGAGATATGTTCATTAGCTGTAGGCATTCCCTTAGTAATGACATTCAAAGCTAGTGCATCACTATCTGAAAGCACCGCATCAACTAAAGTTGCACCATCCTGCCATTTCATCAACGGAGTTTTTCCTGCCGGAATGGTTGTACCACTCAAACTGTATCCCACAATACGAACTGTTTCACCAACAGTAGAGACTTGGGTGAAGGTTGCAGCTTTACCCAACAATGGCTCTGCTTTAGCCATATTAGCTATTTCAAATTGTACAGCAGCAACTGGTACTTCTGCATTCATATACAAAATACCATTTTCAACTGTCAACTCTGCATTCGGTACAGAAGCTCGTAAATCAGACGCTTTTGTAACCGGCTTACCTAAAATCAAATTGATAATACCCTGTATATCGGTTACATCTATGACTTGATTATACGTTACATCTGCCTGGTTAAATCCAAATAATGAATCCGGCAACATATTAACAGAATCTTTCACTATATGGTTAGCAGTTACAACCACGTCACGTACATCCACCTTCGTATCCAAGTTGGCATCACCATCAGTTGTATAAATATGGCCTCTGATTTCCATAGCCCAATAAGGGAATGTTTCATTCGTTAGTATTACCACAAACTGGTCATTCGGTTGTCCGTTATTGATAGATAAAAATCCTTTTTCATCATACGTCACAGACAATTCTTTTCTCTCACGCGTAAAACGGTCTACTATATAACCTGTCGCTTCAGTAGTTTTTCCATCAATTATTTGTTCTGAAGAAAGATCAATACGCTCTCCTATTGCTACTGCATAACAAGGTATATCAAACATTCCTTTATTCGATAGAGAAATTATATCCTTTCTTACCCCTTTAACTTCCGGGAAACTAACATCTCCGATATTATACGTTTTACCTGAGGTAATTTTCACTGTAGAGAACTTCAATTGTGATCCGTCAAGATTAACAATCAACTCTTCTGATACATTTGTCAAATCCAATTCTGTTGTAGTTAATGGTAATTTATAATTCCACAAACGTTTATAATCTGACAAATCTATCGGATCCACATATGTCATTCCTAAATCTATGGTTTCCAAGTTGGTATAACCGGTCAAATCCAACTCTGTTAATTTATCAGCTCCATTAATGCTCAAATAGGTCAAAACAGTTTTTTCTTTCGGCAAAGTAACAGAAGTCAAACTTGTTTCAAATCCATCTCTTGAACAATGTAACTGTTCCAAATTATTACAATTTTGAACCGACAATGTAGTCAAATTCGGATTACCAAAAAGATGTAAATCCCTCAACTCCGTAAAAGCAGAGGCATCCAATTCTTTAAGACTCTTATTTTCAGCAATCATTAGATTTGCCAAATGATATACATTCATTTTATCCATCCACCACTCCATGGAGAAAAAGCCTTGTTCCCCTTTATACTCAGAATACAAATACTTATCAGTCTTCCAAGCACCACTCTTCCACCATTTAGTCAGACCGGCATCATTGATATGATTGATGATCGCATTCAAAGCTTCCACCTCTTCTTGGTCGAAACTCTTCGCCTTTTCTACACTGATAGAACCAGTCCGTAAATTCCAGCGATCACTTCTTGATGAATTCGGTTCACACCATTCTTCCGGATTATAAGTTCTATTGATAATGAAACAATAGTAACGACGTTCTGTAGAACCTTTTCCCGAATAGACAAACTTACCCGGCATACCTTCAACCGGAACAAATACATCATCCACAAATGTAGAAGATGTTTCATCTACCCATCTATACGTAGAAGCAACTCCATTAATTACAGCTTCAGAAGACAAATCAATAGTATCACTCTCTAACATTCGATAATCAAGATATTTACTCTTAGAATTTATGTTTTCCAACCCCGGAATTGTAATCCAAGAATTTGAACCAAAACGGACACGATTGTTTCCTCCTGTTTTAACAGTTGAATAACGAACTCTTGTTCCATCCATATCTAATCGATACAAATTGCGGGCATTCGAAATATCCAATGTATCAACAAGGGTAGGAACGCCATAATAATAAATATTCGGATATTTACTGAAATCCAACAATTCTGCATCTGTCCAATTACAGAAAAGTTCTGTAATTGTAGCCGGAGGATTAACTGCGATATCAACAAATGCAGCATCTGTACTTCTTATATCCAAACTTTTCAAACCTGTAAACTCGGTTAAATCCAAACCTGAGATTTTACCACAACTCCACATTTTTAAAGACGTCAAACTTGATTTTGCCTTTTCGGAGAAAATCAGCTTACTAAGTTTACTATTTGAACCAACATTTAAAAAAACTAAATCAGTTTGATTGGATAGATCTAAAGTTGTCAAATTATTACCATTCAGATATATATCTTTCAAATTGGTATTCTTCGACAAATCCAATGAGTCTAATCGACAAGATTCTAAATCTAAATAAGTTAATTTGGTATTCTTAGAGAGATCCAGTGTATTTATTTTTACCGTTTGATCTTTATATGTATTTAAAGCAGCACAATCTAAATATTCCAATTCTGTAAATCCGCTCAAATCCAAAGAAGTTATCTCACCTTGCATTTCACGTAGGCGTAACTTGGAGATACGTGCCGGATTTTCCATATTCCAATCAACAGCTACTCTACGATTTCGGTCTTCCCAAAAATCAAGCCAAGGTTCTTCCCAGCCTTTCACACTATCTGCCACAAACTGTTGCAATGCAATCGATTCTGGATTAGCTTTAGCCAACGCTTTTAATAAAGCAATATCATCCTGGCTATAATTGATGTTTCCACGAACCAAACGGATTTCTTTTGTTCTAAAATTAAAATTCGGATACTTTTCTGTATGTACCGTACAATAAATAGGATAATCCAATGCAGCCGGCAAAATATAAACTCCCTGTTTGATAGAGTCCAAAGAGATTCTTGTTTCAGGATATTTATTACCTTCATACCAAGTAAAATAGGTCTTTCCATACACTGATTCATCTTCAATATAAGCCGATAAATCAAGAGTATCACCTCCAGTCATTTCACACATATAATCATCCAGCGGAGTTCCCAATCCTTCAATATAAGTATATCCAGACAATTCTATTGTCCGATCTTTAGGCAATGTCAACGCAGATAAAGAGGATATTTTTATATCCCAAAGATTTACACTTTCTAAAAGAGGAAGCATACTTACGTCCAACGAAGAGATATGGCAATCACCAATCGTTAAGTATTTTAACGAATCAAAAGGGGTTACATCCAATGTTGTCAACGAGTCTTGCCAATTAGTTAGTTCCAATCTCCGTAAACGATCAGGGGATACATTATACCAATAAGTATAAATCTTACCACCATCACTATTCAATAACCATTCCTTATTCTTTACATACTTTTCAATCACAGGATTATTATTATCCAATGCAATCTTCATCAATCCGGCAGAATCTTTGACTGAGACTAAATAAGGAATCATCATTCTAAATGATTCGGACTTAATCACTTCATCACCTTTATATAATCGGAAACTAAACCATTTTCCCGATATTTCTTTTTCAGATGTTAATGTAAAAGAGAAAGTATTTTGTGAGGATAATTTACTTATCGGTAAAATATAACTCCTATCATCTTCTTCTAAAGTCCCGGAAGTAGAAGCTATTTTTACACTATCCATTTTATCAAAAGTCAGCTTCATATCTGTCGCTCCGGTAAAGCCTTTTCCTTCAATAGAAATACTAAAAGGAATCGAAGTACCAACATCTCCGACTATACGATCTTGATATTCTATCCATGGGAGTTCTATCACCTCATAACTCCCTGAAAATGAAGCAACAGGAAGAGTAGTCAAATCATTCTTACTTGCATATAACGAAATTGTCCAAGAAAATTTACGACCGATATACTTACTTGCCGAATAAATTGTACATTCCCAAGGGACTTCATTTTCCCAACCTTTCAATAAATTAAATTCTATGCAACCCTTTTCATCACAAGTATTTCCATCAATCATTACTTGAAAAACCTCTTGATCAGCCGGATTATCCAATTTAAATAGAGCATATACCTTTGAAACTGTTTCATCTTCATAATTTTCAAATGACAAATGACCAGAATGTTTATCTATACCAATATCCCAATACTGTTCTCTACACATATCGGAAAGATAATAACCATTACTTTCCTGCCCTTTCATCGGTAAGCACCATGCCATTAGAAACATGAGCATCAGAAGAGCCGTTCGTTTAAAAGTAACATACTTATTCATAAGCAATTCTTTTTAATTTATACATTTTAAATTTACAATCTCTATTTTTCTTTATTAATATAAGATTCTACAAAATTAAGTATAAAATTAATACATTTCCCTTTTCTAAGATTTTTATTTTTAATTATTACCGACAATTCACTTAACATTAGTTATATTAAACAAAAGAATCTTCTGCCAAAATGACAGAGAGTAGATTTACGAAAATTTCTATTTCGATGGGAAATTGAACCGGACTCCGACTTTCGGTTTGTTACATTTCTTCTGTTTTTTGTAACACCTCTCCCAACTCTCTCGGCAGGGAATGGACTTTCTCTTTTCGGATTGTCAGCTAAAGGCCTGATTTGCTTAAAAAGTGGGAAAACTGAACTCGCTGAGAATCGCTCAGAAGGAATCACCTAACTCTCCGGTCAGGAATAGAACCAAAATCGGAGGGTTGTTTCTGACCTTTTAAGAGGGGATAAAGAATTACTTCGGACTTAGTCGGGATTACCTCCGATGTAATTGGAAATAGATGCCGACCCATTTTATTTTTCTGCCCAGGAAAAAATTTTTCTCCGGGCAGAAAATTTTGTTCCTCTGCCTATAAAATGGAGGATAAAAGGGCAAAAAACGGGATTTCCTCCTCTATATCCCTTAAAAACAGATTCTAAAACCTGACAAAATGTCTCTTTTCAAATCTCAGAAAGTCCACCAAACAGTTCTAATTCAATAAAAAAACAAAAATATACACCATATATCCCAATATATATGTACCTTTGTTCCTTAATTAATCTGTTGGATATTTCTAAAACAAAAAACGATGTGCAATAAGACCGACAAACAACTTGAATTGGACAAGCGTTACTTGCGTATGGCTACCGTTTGGGCAGAGAATTCCTATTGCAAGAGGCGACAAGTTGGAGCACTCATTGTCAAAGATCAAATGATTATATCAGACGGTTATAACGGAACACCGTCAGGATTCGAAAATATTTGCGAGGACGAGAACAACGTCACCAAACCCTACGTACTACATGCGGAAGCGAATGCCATCACCAAAGTGGCTGCCTCTTCCAACAGCAGTAAGGATGCCACCATCTATGTGACATCCGCTCCTTGCATCGAATGTGCGAAGCTGATCATCCAATCCGGCATCAAACGCGTGGTCTATTCGGAGAAATACAGAGTGGAAGATGGTTGCAACCTATTGCGCCGCGCAGGTGTCACAATTGAACATGTTGAAATAAACGATTAAAATCAAGAAACGTTTTTATGGAGAAGAACAAAGGTCTATCAACTTGGTTGCCTGTCATCATCGCTTGTTGCATAGCGTTGGGTATTTTTATCGGGAATCACTATCTCCGATTAGGGCAAAAACAAGGACAAAGACTAAATTATTCCGGTGGGAATAAAATCAATACCATCCTGAATATTATCGATGAGCAATATGTAGATACAGTCAACATGGATGAGCTGATAGAGGGGGCTATTCCTAAAATATTCAGTGAATTAGATCCTCATTCGGTATATATTCCGGCAGAAGATGTACAAAGAGCCAACGAAGACTTGGAAGGTTCGTTCAGCGGGATCGGGGTCTCTTTCAATATGCAGACCGACACCATCTTGATCATCAATGTCATCCCGGGAGGTCCTTCAGAAAAAGCGGGATTGAAACCGTTTGACCGTATCATCACTATCAACGATTCCTTATATGCCGGAAACAAAAGCGACCAAGAGGTAATCATGAAGACACTCCGCGGGGCTAAGAACAGTACAGTCAAATTAGGCGTAAAACGCAAGAACGAACCGGAATTATTGTATTTCGACGTAACGCGTGGTGATGTGCCTGTCCACTCAGTTGATGCCGCATACGAAATCAGCGAAGGAATTGGCTATATTAAGGTAAGCAAATTCGGCCGTACAACATATAACGAATTCATCACAGCCATAGCAAAATTGAAACAGGAACAATGTTCCTCTTTCATTATAGACCTTCGTGGTAATACCGGAGGATACATGGATGCCGCTATTAACATGGTCAATGAATTCATGCCAAACGGCCACATGATTGTGTACACCGAAGGGAAAGCATTCCCACGAAAAGATGTCTATACCAACGGTACGGGTACCTGCCAAGAGGCACCTATCGTAGTGTTGACAGACGAGTTTTCAGCCTCTGCCAGTGAAATCTTTGCCGGAGCGATCCAAGATAATGACCGAGGATTAATCATTGGCCGCCGCACATTCGGAAAAGGATTGGTACAATCTCCTATCCAACTGACCGACGGCTCGGAATTCCGTTTGACCATCGCCCGTTATTATACCCCATCCGGACGTTGCATCCAAAAGAAATATGAATTAGGAGAAGAGGAAGAGTATGACCATGACCTTTATAACCGATTCATCCATGGGGAATTTGATACGGCAGACAGTATCAAGTTGAATGCAGATGAGAAGTTTGAAACAGCAATGGGACGCCCTGTATATGGTGGCGGAGGTATCATGCCGGATATATTCATTCCTCGTGACACAACAGGAGTCACCTCCTATTTCTCGCAAGTCATCAATTCCGGAACAATGAACCTGTACGTACTTGAATACTCAGATCGTCATTATGACAAGTTGGCCTCTTTCAAAAACTATCAGGAATTGCAGCAATATTTGCAGCAACAACCATTACTTGCTGACTTTATCAATTATGCAAGCAGTAAAGGAATCAAAAGACGTCCTAACTTAATCAACATTTCCGGAAAGTTGATCGAAAAACAGTTGCAAGCTTATATTGTTCGTAACTTCTTTGATGATGCAGGCTTTTATCCGATTTTCCAAAACGATGATGTGACATTAAAACACGCAATCAAAGTATTGAAAGAAGGAAAAGCCTTTCCTATGTTAGACAAAACACAGGACATCCCATGAAATTGCAAGAAGCAAAACAGGCTCTTCGAAAAGAGGTAGCCTCTTTAAAGAGATCATACGAGAAAACTATATTGCAGGAGTTATCGGCTAAAATCATGAGCAGATTGGAAGAGACCAAACTTTTTCAACAAGCCTCTTGCATAGCTCTTTACCATGCGCTTCCGGGCGAAGTACAAACAGCTGATTTCATTGAAAAATGGCACAAACAAAAGCGGTTATTATTACCCCTCGTAAAGGGGAATGACCTCCAACTGCTCTTATATGCCGGAAAAGAATCGGTAAAAACCGGTGCATTCGGTATTTGGGAACCGACAGAAGAGTGTGAAGTTGTCCCGGAAGAGGAGATTGATTTAGTCATAGTGCCCGGTGTTGCCTTTGACAGACAGCATAACCGATTAGGGAGAGGTAAAGGCTTTTATGACCGTCTGTTATCTACACTATCTGCTCCTAAGATAGGGATATGTTATGATTTCCAATTAAAAGAGTTGATTCCTATCGAGCCGTTCGACAAAAAAATGGATTTGATTCTTACAGAGAAGGAGACATTATAGGCTATCAAATGTCATCTGTATGCAAAAGTTCGGTGATTTTAGCTTCCACTTTCGCACGGATTTCCGGAGTCAAACTATCTTTCACAATCTTTAAGACCAAACCCATGACCGCAATATCATCGGTATAGCCGATCATCGCCAATATTGTTTCCGGGATAAAATCAAGGGGGAGAATAAAATAGCCCAAAGCTCCAATAATATAAGCCTTATGCTGCAAAGACACATGTTCGTCATGCAACAGATAATAGAGTTGGAGTACCGGACGGATGACCGTAGCCCCAACCTTTTTGGCAATACGTTGTACCTTCTTCCAAAGCTTGTTTTCTGAATAGTAACTGCCATACTTCTCTACCTCATACACCTCTTCAAAAGGAACCTCTTCTATCTCTTTTATTTCCATAATGAATCATCTATTAATTATCGAATCACGATCTCCCGTATAACCTCTGAACCGGCGTAATCGTTCAGGCTTTTCACCATCTGATCCCGGCATAACACCAATTCGTTACGCAACACTGAGGAGTTCAAAGAGACATATAGGACACCGTTCTTCACAAAAAGTTCACGTGTATACTGAGAGACCATCGGCCCAAACAACTCCTTCCATCCTCGCTGTACCCGTATCTCCAAGATCTTCCCACGCAATTCGTTGTTATTTTCAAAAAATTCACGAAGCGCCTCTCCTAATGTCTGCGTATTTTGATGTATCATTCCCTATCCTCCAACGGTTGAACAGCCCCTTGTTCCACTTTAAACAAAGCATATCCATGATTGATTGACTGCAAAATGGCATCCAGATACTTTCGATTGGTATCTGTAATGAAAATCTGCCCAAACTGTTCTCCGCTTACAAGTTTGATGATTTGCTCGACCCGATCCGCATCCAATTTATCAAAAATATCATCTAACAACAGAACCGGACAGGTCTGTCCTCTTCTGGCAAGGAACACAAACTGTGCCAATTTTAATGCAATCAGGTAGGTTTTGTTCTGTCCTTGCGACCCGACACGGCGAATAAGGAATGTATCAAGTGTCATTTCCAATTCATCTTTATGGATACCGATCGACGTATATCCTAAAATACGGTCTCGCTCACGATTGGCCTCCAACATCTCCATCAAATTTCCCTTTTCCAACTGGGAGATATAACGCAACCCGACCTGTTCTGAAGATTGGCATATCGTCTGGTAATATTCATTAAATATCGGGGTAAAGTCGTTTACCAATTGTTGCCGCTTCTCATAAACCATACGCCCATACATATCCAACTGCATTTCCAACACCTCATACAAAGAGGCATCCAAGCATTGCTCCTTCAAAAGAGCGTTCCGCTGAAGCAAGGCTTTATTATATTGTATAAGGGCATGCAGATAAGGTTTGTCTTGCTGTGAAATAATGACATCGACAAAACGGCGGCGTTCTTCACTCCCCCCCTGTATCAATTCTGCATCTGCCGGCGAAACCATGACTAAAGGCAACAAACCAATATGTTCAGACAACTTGTCGTACTCTTTTTTATTACGCTTGAACTGTTTCCGTTGCCGACGGCGAATCGCACAAAAGATTTCTTCACCTCTCCCTTCATACTCATAGTCTCCTTGCAGCACGCACAACTCCTGTCCATTATTTATAATCTGGGAATCCGGCGTGTTAATATGACTTTTACAAAAAGAGAGGTAATGAATAGCATCCAACAAATTTGTCTTCCCCATCCCATTCTTACCAAAGAAACAATTTATGCCGGAAGAAAACGTAACTTCCGCCTGAAGAAGATTCTTATAATTAAGTATAGAAAGCCTTTTAAGTATCATCCGCACTATATTAATAGTACAAAAATAAAAAATATAGTTCTAAGTATAGATTTTCTCAGTAAAAAAAACTACTTTTGCGACTTGAATTGCCACAGGCATAAATCATTGATAAAATAATAACAACTATAAAAACATTATGGCGACTAAGGAAAAAGACACCAACAAAGAGTTAGAGGTCGAAGAAATTGTTTCTAAATCGGAACAATTTATTGAAAACAATTCAAAGAAAATTATTTATGGTATCATCGCACTCGCTCTTGTTATTGGAGCTGTTTTAGGTGTCAAATATGGCTATTTGATCCCTCAAGAAAAGAAAGCAGCTGCAGCAATGTTCAAAGGTGAACAATATTTTGCAAGAGATTCTTTCAACTTGGCATTGAATGGAAACGGTGCAGATTATGAAGGCTTTGAAGCGATTATCAACCAGTATGGAAGTACAGATGCAGGAAATTTGGCTAAAGCGTATGCAGGTATCTGCTATTTCAAATTAGGTGAAAACGAAAAGGCTTTGGATTTGTTGAAATCATTCAGCGGAAGTGATGAAATGATTTCTCCGGCTATCACAGGTTTGATCGGTGACTGCTACGTAAACATGGGTAATGTCAAAGAGGGTATCAATTACTTTGAAAAAGCAGCAAACCAAGCAAACAACGAAGTGATCAGCCCGGCTTACTTGAAAAAAGCAGGTATCGCTTACGAAAGCTTGCAACAGTATGACAAAGCAGTAAAGGCTTACTCTACTATTAAAGAAAAATATTTCAATTCAATGGAAGCTGCCGATATTGACAAATATATCGCACGCGCTTCTGCTGCTAAATAATTGAATATCTACAACACATTTTACAATCAAAAGAGGATGTCTCGTTATAAAGGCATCCTTTTTTTTAAAGAAACAATTATGGCTACAGCTTATCAAAATTTATCAGAATACGATTTCAACAGTGTTCCTAACGGAACAGGGAAAAAATTTGGCATAGTCGTTGCCGAATGGAACAAAAATATTACAGAAAAACTATTGGAAGGCGCTTGCAACACTTTAGAAAGACATGGAGTAAAAGCTGAAGACATTTATGTCAAACGAGTTCCGGGTAGTTTTGAATTAACTTTTGGGGCTAAAAGAATGGCGGAAACCCAAGAATTAGATGCTGTCATCGTTTTAGGTTGTGTCGTAAGAGGTGACACACCACATTTTGATTATGTATGTTCAGGAGTTACACAAGGCATTACAGAACTAAACTTAATGTATGATATTCCTTTCATATTCGGGTTGTTAACTACAGACAATATGCAACAATCAGAAGACCGAGCTGGAGGCAAACATGGTAACAAAGGAGATGAAGCCGCAGTAACAGCTCTAAAAATGATAAATTTTTCTGCTTAAATATTTGCAGGTTAAAAAAAATATCGTATCTTTGCATCGCAATTGAGAACAAAAGGGGCAGTTACCAGAGTGGCCAAATGGGGCTGACTGTAACTCAGCTGGCTTACGCCTTCGGTGGTTCGAATCCATCACTGCCCACTCAATTTTCGATTGACATTGCGGAAGTAGCTCAGTTGATAGAGCATTAGCCTTCCAAGCTGAGGGTCGCGGGTTTGAGCCCCGTCTTCCGCTCTTAAAAAAGAAAGGTAATCAATTTTGATTACCTTTCTTTTTTTATCTTCTCTTTCTATCGTTTTTTTGCCAAAATAACATTGGTATCAATTACTTTCCCTTCACGATTCAACAATGTCAATACCATCTTCTTTTTATCAACTTTCAAATGCATTGCACTCATTGTTTTAGGGCCTTCACTCCAACGCAACTTAATCTTATCCGTATTATACACCTGTTCCTGGATTATTCGGCCTCTCACATTATCACTTGAAGAACTTTGGACATACACAGTCCCTTTTGTCCCATCCGTCTTCTGACCATTATAAAGTGGATATGAACTTATATAGATATGATTGTTACCTGAAAGAGCAAGATCTATCCCTACTTCATCAAAAACAGGACTCCATCGATCGTATTCCCTCGCTTTTCCATCATTCCCATTAAACCATTGGTAATGCTGCACCACCACACGATAACGGGCAGGATTATGTTTAACTACCTCCTTTAACCAAGCCTTTGCTGCTTCAAAGCCCTCTTCCTTACGCATATCCTCCGTATTGAGCATTATAAATAGAACTTCACCGTAATAAAAGTAATAACAAACACCCTCTTGCCCCTTATATCCATTACGAGGATAAAAAGCAGCATCACGGAAAAAGTTTTTATTTTCCATATTATCGCGAGTTACATTGTCATGATTACCATTAACACCAGCCCACATATAGTCATGATAAGGTTGTTCTGTATAATTACTTTTCCAGAAGGTATAACTTCCACCCCATGTCGTTACATCTCCCGCATTCAAGATCCATTCAAAAGGAGAATAAGCCTCCACAACATCAATCATCTGCATAGCTGAAGTAGTACGGCTATATTGAGGTGAATAGGTATGGAAATCTGAAATAAAACATGCGCTCCATTCATCAGAGCCAGATGTTTTAAAATAATGAACATCGGTCGTATCTCCAGCAATCACACGATATTTGTATTGCGTGTTCTTTTTTAAACCATCTATTCCAGCATTGTATTTATTAATTTTCACATCCTCATAGAAATCAGCATTTTTAAAATCTTTTGAAAAAACATTGTCGTAAGTAGCACAAAACTCCCCAACAAACTCTTTTTTCTTAGATTTTTTCCAATCTTTATCTTTTATAGTTGTAACTTCAAGAGTTGCAATTGTGATATCAGGAATTGTAGCCCAACTAAAATTCATGGCTTCAGTCGTGTTTTCAGCCGGACAGGCTGTAACACTAAATACCTTATTACTTTTCGGTATCTGAGCAATAGACAAAAAAGCAAAACAAGCTGTGGCTAATAATAACAAAATTGATTTTCTCATCTTAGTATTATGATTTAAAATTTAACAAATAAACAAAAGGCTTATCCTTTTACATCATCTTTATAAGTCCGCTTCGGATTCTTAGGAAACCACCCCTTCAAAACTCGCTTTTCTTGATCAAATACCTCTTTGATTGTCCAAAAAGAGGAAAAAGCAAAAACTCCACAAAGAGCAGACATAAAGACACTCTCTATTAATAACGAAGCTATAGTTCCAATTATTCCCAAAATAAGGAATATCCACCAACATTTTGTTCCCCAGTAATATTCTGCTTTTATTACAACCGGATGGAACAACCCTATAATTAAAAAAGTTGCCACACCTATCAACAATCCTTCCAAATGAATCAAGTCCATATTCTTTAAATTTTACTTTTAAATAATTATATACAGACAAATATACAAAAAAAAGAGATTCCTATAAAAATAGAAACCTCTTCACTATTTCTGCAATTTATTTTCTGATTAATTAGCAGGAGCTTCTTCTGTTGTTTCAGTCGGAGTTGCAGCTGGTTGTTGTGCTGTACCAAAATCCGGCGCAACTGTACTCGGATCAATTGAAACAGCATTGTTTACCTGTTCTTTAATTTCAGACTGAACGGCTTGCTGTTCTCTTGGAATAAAAGCTGTAATTAAAATACTCAACACAATCACAGTACCAGCAAGTGTCCATGTCGCTTTTTCAAGAAAATCGGTAGTTTTACGTACCCCCATAATCTGGTTAGAAGAAGAAAATCCTGAAGCCAAACCACCACCTTTTGAATTCTGTATCAAAACAATCAAGATCAACAAAACGGCAGCAATCAAGATTAAGATAGAAATAAATACGTACATCTTATTTTTATTTTTTAGTGTTAATAATCAGTTTTTCCAAAAATCTAATTTGGTCTGCAAAGTAAATATTTTTTTCTGGATATTTCAAGTTTAAGTTTTTAATTATTTGCAAAGCCTTCTCATATCTCTTCTGTTTTATATAAATATGCGCCAAAGTCTCTGTCAAATAGGAATCATCCAACAATTTAGGATGTTCTTCTTCTAACTCCATCAAGTTTTCAGGAGATAAAACTTCCGTAGTGGTATTTTCCAGATACAAACCTCTGCCAGCCCTACGTTCGCCCTCATTTTCTATAAAAGAGTCTATCAACTCTTGATGTTGTAAACGAACATCTCCTTTATCCTCTTCTACTCCATGTTTTTCCACCAAAGACCAATACATATAATCTGAAGAAGCAGATGGTTGGAACAGCAAAGAGTTATCGACATTCGATTTATCCTCCTCTTGATTGGAAAGAAAAGCATCTATTAAAGCAAAAGAATCCTTGTCCTCTAAAGGTTCTTTCTCTATCGGTTGTAAATGTAATCCAAAACGTTCGCCTTCTATTAATTCAAAAAGTCTTTTACGGTCATAGATATGAATGGCCATTTTCCTTAACTCTGAATTAAAATGGGGATTATTTGTAACAGCTAAATTCTTTAAATAAAGTATACGAGCCGCTTGAAAAAAAGGGAAAGCCTTAACAACCTGTTGCAAATACGGCAAAGTATCCTTATTCAACAAAGCCGAATTTTCTATAAACCTATAAAAGTCCACCGCTTCCATTCCTACCAATTTGCTACAGTCGCATTATAAATTTGATCGACCAACTCTTCTATTATCTCTTCTGATAATTGGTCTTGCACTTGCTGCAACATCTGATTGGCATCAAACTCACGATAAGCAGAAAAACTCTGTTCAAAATCATCATCCGGATTTATCCGATTGGCATAACGCACACGTACCGTTATTGTTAACTTTGTTTGAGAAGCATAAGCATCCTCTTTAACTGCCATAGGAGTCAATTCATATCCTGTTATTTCTCCCTCCAAGTCTAAATCCCCATTGTTATCGACCAATTCCAAACGCGTTTGACGGACATAAATATCTTTTAAAGCCTCTGTGAATTTCTGGGAAAGGGGTGGATATACCAATGGTGCTTGATTGGGAAAATCCTTAATCGTAATGGTTTTAACCTTTGTATAATCAATAGAAGCCCCATTAAATTTATAAGAAATTGAACATGCTGTAACAGCAAGAATACTTAATATACACAAAAAAATTATCCTATAACGCATTAACATCTTTACTCTAAATTATACTCTTTAATTTTTCGATATAAAGTACGCTCAGAAATCTTCAAATCTGCCGCTGCATACTTACGACGTCCATTATATTTTTCCAAAGTCTTACGAATAACTTCCTTCTCCATATCTTCCAAAGATAAAGGTTCTTCTTCTTTAACCTCCTCTACTTCCTGAATAGCAGGAGCAGCTTGAACAGCATGAATAGAATGTGCATAAGTTGCCGTTGGTTCTTCTGGCATGCCTACCGGCATTTTACCACCCATAATATCATGAACCAGTTTTTTCAATTCATTGACATCTTTCTTCATATCAAAAAGAACTTGATACAAAATTTCACGTTCACTATTGAAAATTTTCTGTTCAGAATCCTGCTTTACTAAAACAGGATATTTTTCAATATTTAAATCAGGCAAGTATAGGCGAAGTACCGAAGCTGAAATTTCCCGACTCTCTTCTATCACAGAAATACGTTCTGTCACATTTTTTAATTCACGTACATTACCAGGCCAACGGTAAGACAGTATCAATTGTCGAGCATCATCCTCTAAACGAACTGCCGGCATTCTATATTTTTCAGCACAATCACTGGCAAATTTACGGAAAAGTAAAATAATATCTTCCCCGCGATCACGCAACGGTGGTACTTGAATAGGAACTGTACTCAAACGATAAAACAAATCTTCTCGAAATTTACCTTCCGATACAGCCTGCAACAAATTTACATTCGTTGCTGCAATAATACGAACATTTGTTTTTTGAACTTTAGAAGAACCAACACGTATAAATTCTCCTGTTTCCAAAACACGCAAAAGACGAGCTTGAGTTGAAGTTGGCAACTCCCCTACCTCATCTAAAAAGATGGTTCCACCATCTGCTACTTCAAAATAACCTTTACGATCGGATAAGGCTCCTGTAAAAGACCCTTTTTCATGACCGAAAAGTTCTGAATCAATAGTCCCTTCTGGAATAGCACCACAGTTAACTGCTATATATTGTCCATGTTTACGAGGGCTATTTGAATGTATAATTTGTGGAAAAGTTTCTTTCCCAACTCCACTCTCTCCTGTAATTAAAACAGATAAATCTGTCGGAGCAACCTGCAAAGCGACATCAATCGCACGATTTAACCCCGCATTATTACCTATAATCCCAAAGCGTTGCTTTATCTGCTGCACATCCACTCTTATCATATTTCAATCTGCAATTATTTCAGTTTATCTGACAAAATTACAAATCTTAATCCAATTTACCGAATATGTAAACAGTTTCTATATAGCTTTGTTATTTTTTAGCATCATAAGTTCTCTTATATAAGAATTCAGCTAAATCTCCATCCTCTTTAAACTGCTGAACTTCTTCCGGAAAAATAGGTTTTCCCACATAAATATCGACAGTTCTCCCTTTTTTATTAAATGCTTCAGCAGGGATACGAATCGTACGAATACGCCAGTCTATCCGAGCTAACCAATAAAAGAAATTAGAATTAAGGAAATCAAAATAAACAGGATATATAGGAACTTTAGCTTTACGAATCAAGCGAATCACACTATGAGACCAAGGCAAATCTTGTATTTTTTTCTCTTTCTTATTATACATAGAAATACTTCCTGCAGGGAAAAAACCCATTGGATGTCCATCTTTTAAACGTTCCAAAGAAAGACGAACCCCATTAACATTTCTCATACTGGGGCCTTGTTTCTTAGAATCCGGAACTACCGAGACAAAGTTATCTTCCATTGCTCCAATCTTGGTTAAAACGCCATTCACCATAACCTTAAAGTCTGGACGACGAGAAGCAAATATATCAATCAACATAATCCCATCAATCGAACCAATAGGATGATTCGAGATTGTAACAAATGCACCTTCTGGTAAATGCTCCAAAATTTCTGCATTATGCAACTGATATTTAATATCGATTAAAGGATCCTTCAATAAAGCTGAAGTAAACTCTGCACCTCTTAAATGACAGCTATTCGAATGTGCCTGATTTACTTTCTCTATACACAACCATTTTAACAAACATTTCCCTAAAAACAGTCCTATTCGGCTCTTAAAAAAAGAAACCATCTCCTGCAAATCATATATATCAACTACACTTGCTTTCATTAATTCTGTTTAATAAAAGTCGCACATATCTTCTCATGTCTCCTCACAGAAATAGACAGTACAATGTTTAAAATAATAATTTCATATAAAAAATAAATCCAAACTTGACCCATTAAAACGACAACAAACATGACAATCGTCCGTCCATTAAATGTTAATAGGTCTATCAGTTTCATTAATTGCTTGCTTTGTTTACGAAATTGCAGACGAATATCTTCTGGAATGTCATCTCCATATTTTGAATGTAAATCACGAAGCATTTCCTGTAAAATAGGTGTTATCCTTTCTTGCAAAGAAGTATAAAAACAATACAAGAAATAGAAAAACTTATTTATACCATACTTCATCTCTTTATGTCGGGCACTAACCTGTTCTGAAGACTGAAATTCAGAACCTTTCTCTTTACTAATAAAATAGAGATGCAAGGTCTTATAATAATCAGTTATATTTGCCTGTATCAAATGCGATAGTCCAGAAGTTACCGCTATTATAAAAAAGTAAGAGGTATAACCATATTCATTTCCTAAACGTAAAGCAAAAGAAACGTAAATACAAGTAAACCAAATATCTCCAGCAAAACCATCTAAAATACGACCTATTGCCGATTTAATACCTGTTAAACGAGCCAATTGCCCATCTACACAATCCAAAATATTTGCTAATATCAAAAGTAGAATTCCACAAATATTATAAATTAAATTATCTGGATAAAAAAAGTAACCTACAGCAGCTCCTACAAAAATAGAGAGGACAGTTATCATATTAGGAGTAACACCTGTTCCTCTTAACATTCGAGCTATTTGAAATCCTATAGGACGATAAAAAATGCGGTCAATTTTGTTCTCTGTTTCTATAGACTTTAACGAAGCCTCATACTCACTATTAATCTCACTCATTTTTTTTCATTTATAAGAATAACCGCCATCGACAACGATTACTTCTCCATTAAAATAACTATTTTCTATTAACATTTTATAAACCTCTGCTAATTCCTCAGGTTCACAAAAACGGCCTAAAGCAACTTTATTTTCTATATTTCGGCGAATTTCTACAGGTTTTGTTTTTTGCCATTCAGTATCAACAAATCCCGGAGCTACGGCATTCACACGCAATTCATAAGGGACTAAAAATTTCACCATATTTCTGACTAAAGCATGAATAGCACCTTTCGTTACTCCATATACCAATGACACAGAATGTGGTTGAATTCCCATCAATGAACCAGTAAATACTATACTGCCCCCTTTATTCATTAAAGAAATAAGCCGTTGCATCAGAAAAACAGGAAAATGGACATTTGCAAAAAAGATTCGTTCCCATTCATCCATTTCCAATGTTTCAAACGAATCTCGACATGTTAATCCTGCATTAAAAACAACAGCATCTAAACGTAAAGAACGTTCATTCAAAAAAATAAAAATTTTCTCTATTGATTCTTTTGCAGAAATATCTGCTTGCAATGCCTCAACTTGCACATCCAATTGTTGCTGCAAATTCAGAACAACTTGATTGGCCACATCTGTCCCAGATGCATAAGTAAGAATTAAGTTATATCCAGCTTTTCCTAGGCAAAAAGCGACAGCTTTACCAATTCCCTTAGTTCCACCTGTTATTAATACATATTTCCCCATTCCGGATTCTTTATTATTTTTCACCAAAACCTTTCACAGATTGCGGTTTAGACTGTCGTTGAGACTTCAAATTTGCTTCATAAGAATCATGAATAGTCTTCTTAAGATTAGAGGAAGAAACTCCTGTTCCATACGGGAAATAGAACACCTGTACTCCCATTTCTTCCAGATAATCATACTTTCCATACCAATCATCCCCTACAACAAAAGCATCAATATGTAATTTTTTTACTATTTCAGAATGATCTAAAGTATGTTGTGGAATCACTATATCAGGAGTTTTCAACGCCTCTATAATTTGCAAACGCTCTGTAAAAGGGATTATAGGTTTCGGCTTATAAGAAGAAACCAATTCGTCTGTACTAACCCCAACTATTAGAATATCCGCAAGACTACGTGCGTAATTAATCATTCGAAGATGATTGTAGTGAAACATATCAAATGTTCCTGATGTATATACAATCGTTTTATCCTTAAACATATTCCTATATCCTTTTGAAATTGCAAAATTACGCAAACTTTTCTTATCAAAAAAAGAAAGGTAGAGAAAAGCAACCTTTTTAATGCTTTCCTCTACCTTTAAACATATAGAATTCTGTCTTCTATCCTAAAAACTTATTCATCCTTTGTTAAATCCAACTTTTCATTATCCCCTCCCTTATCAAAATATTGTTTTCTTAAAGGATTTGCATTCGCTTCTTGGTAACGCATACGATTCCGATAAATATCCAATGCTGCATACAACGCTTGACGAAAAGAATCTTCAGATGCAACATTTTTACCAGCGATATCATAAGCTGTACCATGAGCCGGAGAAGTACGAACAATAGATAAACCAGCTGTATAGTTTACTCCATCCTCCATCGCCAATGTTTTAAATGGAGCCAATCCTTGGTCATGATACATAGCTAACACACCATCAAACTTTTCATACATCTGAGATCCGAAGAAGCCATCTGCTGCATAAGGGCCAAAAGACATAACCCCTTTCTTTTCCGCTTCTTGCATAGCCGGGATAATGACCTCCTGCTCCTCTAATCCCAATAAGCCACCATCTCCAGCATGGGGATTTAAAGAAAGAACTGCAATACGAGGACGAACAATACCAAAATCTTGCTTAAGAGATTGGTTAAATATACGTAATTTGGCAACAATGTCCTCCTGAGTTATTTTAGAAGAAATTTGTGACAAAGGAATATGTCCAGTCACCAGTGCCACTCGAAGATCTTTATTCATCAAGATCATCAGAGCTTTTTTCCCAGAATAAGCAAAGCTATTTTCTAAATATTCCGTATGTCCTGGGAAATGGAATTCTTCATTTTGAATATTATGCTTATTTATAGGCGCAGTTACTAACACATCCACTGTTCCGTTTTTCAAATCTGTAACAGCAGCTTCTAAAGCCTGATAGGCAGCAATACCAGCAACTGGTGTAGAATGAGACAGTTCAACCTTAACTTCATCATCTACACAATTAATGATATTCACCCTATTCTCTCCAGCTTCAACAGCATCTGTAATCGTATTTAAATTGATTGCAGGTAATTCTAATGCTTTCCGATGATATGCTGCAACTTTAGAGGAACCATAAATAATCGGTGTACAAAGTTCTGCTATACGAGTATCAGACAATGTCTTTAAAATCACCTCATATCCAATACCATTTATATCTCCGTGAGTTATTCCCACTCTAATCAATTGTTCTTCCATTTATATTACTACTTGTTTATTACTTCTTATCTGATTCTTTAGAATTATTATCTAAAGTTTCTTCATATTCTCCTGGCAAACGTAATGTATATAATGCAGATTCAATGCGACGGATAAAATTTCTTTTATCTGTTTCAGGTGCATAAACAAATCCTTCAACAACAACTACGCGATTATTTTTTTCATCCAAACGAGCATGGCTAACAAACGGTCCTCCCATCATATCTCCTTTCATGTGCCATAACCCACGTAAAACTCCACAATATTTGCCATTAACTTTCGTCGGAGTATAAGTTACCCATGCAGTATCTGTTGCCATATACGATCCAGGGAAAGTTCCCGGCATATTTGCCTTCATCACCGAATCCCGTTTTGCTGATAAATACTCAGCAGTAAATGTATTAGCATCTGTATAAGGGAAATCATATACAACAATATCAGAACGTCCAGTATTTGCATTATTAGAGGCCCAGAAAAAGCCTGTTGTATCTCTATAATAAGTCATTGTCGCAGGAGCATTTAACATGACATCAAACCGTTCCTTCACATGATTACGCACAACCATACTATATTCCTTATCCAACTGCTTGATTGTCCGATTTCTTTCATATTGTGAGAAAAAATCCACAATATTTTTAGGATGTGCCTTAATATATTCTACTATAGACTCTCCATCAGGAGCAGAAACAACCATCACAATTTGCCCCTTAGCCCAACGATTCTCTTCATAATTCACAGAGACCTTCGTATAAATAGATTTGTCTATATTTACAATCAAGATATTACGCACATACGTCAACAAACCATTAAACTGGTCAGGGGTCACATAAGTAACTTTAAAAGCAGGTTCTGCTTGTGGCAAACCTGGTATATGAGAAACTAATTCTGCCCTTATAGCTTTTCCAGCCGGAGCTTCCCATTCAGCCTTATCCATAGTCACTACAATTTCATAAGCAAAACCAGTAGCATTTCTCATTACTGGGCCAGAACTACATGCTCCCATCATCAAAAGAAACATGAAACAACTAAATATAAAAGAATACGTTTTCATTTCTATTTTAATTTTTTACAACAACTTACTCCTTATTTCCTAATTAGAATCTTTTTTATTCTTTTTGTTTTTTCTTTGCAGTAGACAACATTCCACAAGCAGCAAATATATCTTCTCCTCGAGAAGCCCTAATCGTACAAGTAATCCCTGCTGCATTCAAAGTATCTCGGAAAAGTTCCATCTTTCCTAAATCTGAAGTTTCTAAAGGCACATTAGGAATTGCATGAAAACGAATCAGATTTACTCGACAAGGTATTTTATCTAATAAACAAATGAGAGATTTAGCATGTTGAAGATCATCATTTAAATTTTTAAAAACAATATATTCAAACGAAATACGACGCTGATGCGTAAAATCATATTGTTTAATTGTTTCTATAATTTGCTGAGCAGGGAACGCTTTTTCAATAGGCATCAAAGAAAGACGCTCTGCCGAATAAGGAGAATGCAGACTTACAGCTAAATGGCAATCACTTTCTTCTAAAAAACGTTTAAGACCTTTTGCTACTCCAATCGTTGAAACTGTAATCCGCTTGGGACTCCAAGCATACCCATAAGAAGATGTAAGAATTTCCAAAACCTTAAACAATTCATCCACATTATCCAAAGGTTCACCCATCCCCATAAAAACAAGATTTGTCAAACGATCTGTTTCTGGGATAGACTGTATTTGATTCAAAATCTCATTTGCAGTCAAGTTTTTAGTAAACCCTTGCTTACCTGTCATGCAAAAAAGACAGTTCATTTTACACCCAACCTGCGAAGAAACACATAAAGTAGCCCTATCATCCGTAGGGATATAAACCGATTCCACATAATTTCCCAAACCAGCAGAAAACAAATACTTAATTGTACCATCTACTGATTTCATAAAATCAACAGGAGGAACAGATCCTACCTCAAAATGTTCTTCCAATAAAGTACGTTTAGTTATAGCAATATTAGTCATTTCAGCTATAGATGAAATCTTTTTCTTATACAACCAATCTGCCATTTGTTTAGCTGCATATCCTGGGAGTCCAACCTCACTTGCCACAACTTTCAGCTCTCCCAAAGTCATACCTAATAAACGTCTTTTCTCACTCATCTCCATTATATGTAGTTTCTTTTCGCAAAGATATAAAAAAACCACCAATCGAATACGATTGGTGGTTTCCTATATTAAATCTACAATTCTTCTAAATAAAATTAATAGAAACGAATACGATTATCTGTAACATTAGCCTTATTTACCAACGATTGAATAGCTTGGAATCCAAAACGATATGCATTCGCAGCATCCAAAGATTTGATTTCAGCTACTTCATCATAAGATCTTGCATCTTTATTCTGTTCGTACACTTTAAACACATAAACGCCATTACTTCCAGCGACAGGAGTGCTCAACTGATCTTTCTGAGCCATTGAAATCATTGCATTCAATTTCGGTTCTACACCAATACCAGTGATACGACGAGTTGAGAAGCTTACATATTTAACAGTATCAACAGATGCATTCATTGCTTGAGAATAAGCATCTAAAGAGTTTAAGTTCTTTGCTTCTAAATCTTGAGAAATCTTTTCACCTTTCTTTTGGGCGATTAGCTCTGATTTTAACATCGGAGTAACAGCTTCAACGGAACGATAACCCTTAGGAGATGAACCCTGAACTGCAGCAATGATAAATTTATCATCACATTCAAAAATTTCAGAAATATCTCCTTTCTCATTCTGGAATGCCCAACGAACAACCGGACGAGAATTCTTAATAGAGCCTACAGTCTGATCCATTGCATAAACAGGGATATTAGAAAGTACATTATAACCAGCTTCTTTTGCAGCCTCTTCTAACTTATCAGCATCTTGATTCTTTGAAATAAATTGATTTAATTCATTATATATGTTTCCATAAGTCTTTGAACTTGGAGAAACAGTCATATCAATATCTGCAACTTTAAACTTATCCACTTTAGCAGTTTTATCTGTTACTTTAACGATATGCACTCCATACAATGATTTTACAATTGCATATTTATTTACATCTGTAGAGAATACTGCTTTCTTAAAATCTTCATTAACTCCTCTTAGGGCTGTTGCTTCAGTAAACCATCCTAACTCTCCTCCAGTTTCAGCAGCTTGATCTACAGAATACTCTTTAGCTAAAGTAGTAAAGTCACCACCTTTTTTCAAAACGTCCAATAAACTATCAGCTTTAGCTTGAACAGCAGCCTCATCACCCATATTAGCTAACATAATATGACTAACTTTAACAGAGTCCGGAGCAACTGTCTTATCAATAAGTTTAAACATTCTGTATTTGTCATTTTCAAAAGTAGGGCCATAAACATCACCTACTTTTGCAGACTTAACAAACTGTTTCATTTCCGGATCCAAGGCATTTTCTGAGAAGAATGCATCCATATATGGTACTTCAGAATTTTCTGCAACTAAATCTGCAACATTCTCTGAAGCGACAAATTCACCCTTCAAGGCTTCAATTTCTTCACTTGCCTTATCATAATCATCTTGACTCGGACGAATATCTACAGCTATATATTTAATAATCTTGCTTTCATCTTGTTTAAACAATTCCTTACGCTGATTATACAATTTTTCAATTTCACTCTTACTTACTTGAATTGTAGAATCAGGAATTGAAGAATAAGGTTGCATTACATACACAATATCAGCACTTGCAACAGTACCATCAAAAGCATCTTTGGCATCCAACTTATTAGCAGAAACAGCTTTACTTAACAAAGTTGTATATTTCTGTTCCAAACGTTGACGTTTGATATTCTTTTCCCAGAACATCCAATATTGACGAGCCTGCAACAATTGCGCTTGTTGATCAGCCGGATAACTTGCAATATTATCATCATCAATAGTCTTAAGGAAGTTCAATAATGCAGTTTTATCAAATGCTCCAGTTTGCGGATTTACAAACATTTGCATTTGTTGAATCATCGGAGAAATATTTTCACCTTGAACCATATCAAATAATTCTTCCGGACAAACAGTCATTCCAATTTCGGAAGTAGCTTCATTTAACACAACATCCTGTACCATACCATCAAATACTGACTGGCGAATCTGTGCCATATATTCTTCTGGTAATGAAGCAGACCCTGTCTGCATTTTGTACATTTCAGTCATTTCATCTACTCGATTCTGAAATTCCTGAATCTTAACAACTTCTCCGTCTATTTCAGCAACAGTTTCCTGTGATTGTCTGAAATAAGTAGAACCGGAATTCAAAAAGTCTCCAATAATAAAAGCGAACAATGCCACCCCAACAACGAGTACCAACAATCCCGCTTTACTTCTGATTTTTTCCAGCGTAGCCATTTATCTTTTCTATTTTTTAAATTTATTATTTCTCATTTTAAGGGCACGAAGATACAAAAAAAAGGAATTAATCTATCTTTTTATCCACTTTTTTTCATTAGCTCATCACTTTCATGCGCACTAATTCTATTTTTGTAGAGGTCATCCGCATAATTTTAAATGCGTATTTATCCACAACTACTGTTTCATTCAATTTAGGAAAGTTTTGATAAACATGCAAGATATATCCAGCGATCGTCACATAATCATCAGACTCCGGTAACTCTAAGCCAAATTTTTCATTCAAGCTGTCAATTTCCATACGTCCAGAAATAATATATTCCTCCTCATTGACTTGACGAGCCACATAAGATTTGGTATCATGCTCATCTTCAATCTCTCCAAAAATTTCTTCAACCAAATCTTCCAATGCCACAATTCCGGAAGTTCCTCCAAATTCATCAACAACAACTGCTAAGCTTTTTTTCTCTTGTAATAATTGTTTCATCAACTTATTGGCAGCCATTGTCTCAGGGACAATTGAGATATCTCGAATACTTTGTGTCCAATCTTCCGGATTCTTAAACATTTCAGAAGAGTGTATATATCCTATAATATCATCTATATTCTCATTATAAACTAAGATTTTAGAAATACCTGTTTCTATAAAACGAGAGCGCAACTCTTCCATGGATACCGTTTTATCACAAGCCACTATCTCTGTACGAGGGACAATACAATCACGCAAACGCACATTAGAAAAATCTAACGCATTCTGAAAAATTTTAACTTCCGTATCTATATCTGAATTTTGAGGGGCTTCCTCTATACTCTGTTGAATAAAATAATCAAGGTCAACTTTTCCTAAAGTTTTCTGTGCAGAATCTGTCATGTTTTTTACACCTGCTATCTTAAGGATTAAGAACGAAAGCAACGAAGCAAATTTCGAAATAGGATACAAACCTATATATATTATATACATAGGAATAGAGAATAAAGCCAATGAAAAATTAGGGTTCAGTTTAAAGATTGTTTTAGGAATAAATTCCCCTGTAAACAAAATAAGAATTGTAGAAATAACAGATTGAGTAAAAACAATCATGATCTCATTATCTACCACATTAGCTATAAATGGTTCTAAGATTTCAGCCATCAATAACCCATAAATAACCAATGCTATATTATTTCCAACCAACATCGTTGAAATAAACTGGTTAGGATTTCGGTAAAATTTATCTAAGATCCAACTTGTCAAGCTTTTGTTACTCTTATCTAATTCAAAGCGTAATTTATTTGAAGAGATAAAAGCAATTTCCATTCCTGAAAAAAAGGCAGAAAAAGCTAAAGACATCAATATGTAAATCAAATCATTCATCTAATCTCTTTTTTCTAATGGTTTTAAAGTCTTTGGTTCCAATCTATGTTTAATTCTTTTAACCGTATCTTGCTTAACCTCTTGTTTAGAGTCAATTAGAGGTTGTAGAGACTCAACAGCAACTGAATCAACTGTTATTTCTGCAGGCGTTGTATCATTCACTGATTCATTGATAGGAAACACTCCCTGTGAATCAAAAATCTTATATTGGCTCATATCTTGATTGGATTCAAAACCAATTCCTGTAATAACTTTATCCTCCTCTTCTATCCGAATGTATTCATCCGAATAAATCTTTTCTTCTTTCTGATCCCAATAAAGCAAAGATGTTTCAAAACGATTTCCATCTAAACTCTCTACTTTCACATTTCCTACCAATTTCCACAAACCTTTCTTTTCATAGTTATAAGCCGTATCTGCCTGGATACTTGCTTCAGATTGAAATAAAGTATCAAACTTCTCCACATATATACCTTCCGGGAAAAACCAATAAGGATCTTTAGCTTTACCAAATATCAACCACTCTTTAGCATTAAGGCGATAACGAGTCACCCCCGAATCCGAAATCAAAGTCGAAACATCTGTTGTTCTTAAAGTATATGTAGTCTCAGGATCAAAAGAGACATCCACTATTTCTTTCTTCTCCCCACTACAAGAAGTCATAAATAAAAGAAGCATAACAACTACCATAAAGATAGTTGTTATGCCTTGAACTCTATGCGTTTTACTAAGAAAACGTTCTAAAATCATAATTAACGGATAGTTACAGTCTCACCAATCCAACCGCCAATTCTAAAAGGTTTGCCCTTTTCCAAATCTGGGTGCATGAACACCTCTTCTGTAGAAGGAAGATGAGCACGATAAGCAGCAATCATCTTACCTGCTTCTTCTGCTACGTTAGCATCTACCTGCCTTGCTTTTTCATACTGAGCAATTACAGCATAGAAAACTACCTTTGACAATACAGGATCAGTATAGATTGAACGTGCTGTCTGTGCATACATATTACCAATCAAAATATATGGATGACCATAATCTGGGTTTGTTTCAACAGCCTTGCGACAATACTCTCTTGCTTTAGCCTTTTGGTTCTGTTCGTTCAACAATACAGCAATCAAATAATAATCTTCTGCTTTTGACACAGCATCAGTTTCCATATTGGCAGCTTCTTCAAAATACTTGATAGCCTTATCATAATCTTTTGCTTTCACAGCCTGTTTTGCAATACCAATTGCAGCATCCGCACTTGGTTCCAATTCGTATGCATACGCTGCAGCGTTATAGAAAGCTTCGATTTCCTGACAACGAACCTTTCTTAACAAAGAAACAATTTCTTTCAAAGCGTCTAAGTTTCCTTTGGCTGCTTCAACCTTATCTGCATACATATTCTGCAAAGTTTCACAATCAGCTGCACCACTTCCTGCAAAACCGCCATCGATAGCAGATTTATACTGAGTCAAATTCTTTTCCTCTTTTGCATTACCGGCAGCTTGAGCTGCAGCTAACTGAGCAGAAATATACTTAGAACACTTCAAATAATCTTCCAAATAAGTTGATTTAAAATTCGGATCAGCCAACAACTGACGATGGGAAGCCATCATATATAAAGAAAGACCCATTGCCTCTGTTTTTTCACCGAATTCATTAACCACTTCACCTAACCAACCATAGATTACTTTAGGATCAGCCTTATCACCCATTAAACGAACATAATCAGCAGCCTTACGAGCTACAATCCAATCTTTACCATATTTCTTATCATTACCGAAATACTTCACACGAGTATCATAGACAGCCATCAATTCATCAATAAGACCCGCTCTCTTTGAGGGATCTGATTCAGTATTGATTTTCCAATCCATGATTCTTACACCATACAAATAGATGTCCTTATGAGCAGCAGGGCATTCAGTATATGCCTGATGCCAAAATTCATAAGCATCTTTAAAATTTCCAGCCTTAGCATACGGAACAAACAAACTAATGTTGGTGATACAACGGATACTATCTTCTCCTGAACCGAATTTTGTACCCGACTGCACTCCTGTTTGTGCATAAGCTCCCAATGACATCATGGAACATCCAAGAGCTAACATTAATACTTTTACCTTCATATCTATTCTATTAAATTTAACTATTTATTAATCCATTTTTCGTTTAAAGAACCATAACTCATTAAACGTATAATTAACCGTAAAACGGAAATAGTCCTCTTCTATCATATTTGTCTTAACCTCCGGCTTCTTTTTCACATACTCAAACGAGACATTCACCAACGAGCGATTGTCTATCAATGGAAATCCGAAACCGACACTTACACCAATCTCATCATAACTATTACCTCTAGGATTAGCTTCAGTCTGATTCATTCTTAAATAAGAATTGCCGTAATGCATACCTACACGGTAACGTATTCGATTAAAGTACAATTTACGCATATAGTCCGGGATATATTCTCCCCCTATTGCTACCCGATAACTATTATTAAAATGTCCTTTTTCCCCAAAGTAAAGCATTTTACCCCAGTCTTCATAAGAAAAATCGGCTGCTAATGTTAATTTATTTTGTTTCACATATGATAAACCGACTCCATACGTATTCGGTAAATCAAACGCCTTACCTCTAATCGTATCAGCCTGAATGGTTTCAGAATCCGATCCGGATGAAGTATATGCTTGGGTATATTGATAAGAATTAGCATGTAAACTTTTCTTTGGAGAATACACTAAACCCAACGTAATACTTTCCGTTTTTCCTACAGGATGCGTATACTGTAAACCAAAATCCATTTTTAAATCGCGAACTTTCAGTTTTTGACTACGAATGGTATTGAAAGCCCCCGTTTCACTGCTGGAGTTCATCATCACCGCCTGTTCATGTGATAAATTTCCAAACAAGAAACCGAAATTAGCCCCAACCGCCAAACGTTTCGGCCAAAGTTCCACAGAAATACCGCCATATACATCGCTTATATCACCGGTTCCATTATAAGCTTCAGTAAAAGAAACACCCTCTTCCTCACGTAATGTTCCAAATTTGTACCCAACATGAGAATAAGGCAACAAACCAAAACTTAAAGCAACTCGACGATGAACAGGGAATTGCATTGCTATATATTCCACATTTCCATTAATATCATGCTGACGATTTATTCCATCATCAAACCAAGACAACTGTCCAGCTACCCCAAAATCAAAGAGAAACGTCAAAGAGTCCATACTACTATATGAAGCAGGATTCATCGGATTGATCTGCTTTGGTGAACGTAACCCGTAGCCAACGCCTCCCATTGCACGCCCTGCACCAAAAGAACGATTACCTAAATCTCCATACCCAAAACGGGTATAAGGTGAGTTTGTATTATTTTGTGCCATCAAAGGCAAAAACATGAACGCCAGAACGCTTACTACCAAATATCTATTAATCTTCAACATTATACTCTAAGATTATGTTTAATCCTGTCAACACTAAATTAATATCTGCAAAGATGGAGTTTTTTAATCGGCTTTCAAAATAAAACGAATGACCGCCTGTTAAAAAAACAAAAAGGTTAGGATATTTTAGCCGAAGTGCATCAATATACCCATCCATTTCATAAACAATTCCGTTTACAACACCTGCTTGAATTGCAGATACCGTATCCTTCCCTACCATCAAAACTTCATCCTCTTCACTGACCAAAGGCAATTTCTTTGTAAAATGGTTCAACGCTCGAAACCGTGTAGTCATACCCGGAGAGATGTTTCCACCCAAATAAAGCCCAGAAACCTCCACGACCTCATACGTAATAGCAGTTCCTGCATCGATCACCAACAAATCCTTCTCCGGTTGCAAAAAATGTGCCCCAACAACAGCTGCCAAACGATCCTTACCTAACGTCTCCGGAGTTTCATATTGCACTTTGATCGGCAAAAGTACATTTTCATCCAAAAACACAAAATGCAACAGATTGCTTTTCAGAAAAACAATCAAATCGTC
Organism: Parabacteroides distasonis; assembly: GCA_015060925.1. Classification (GTDB taxonomy): domain Bacteria; phylum Bacteroidota; class Bacteroidia; order Bacteroidales; family Tannerellaceae; genus Parabacteroides; species Parabacteroides distasonis_B. The sequence goes on along the minus strand of SUXM01000001.1, from coordinate 162,367 downwards.
ATCCACATCAGCCACTGTCGAATAAATACCTTTTGTTGGCGAATACCTCTTACATATATCAGAGACCACCTCTACTCCAAACTGTTTGTACATAAAAGAGGCTTCTAATTGATTCTCTTTATATATAGCCACCTTCGTAGAAGTGTTACCTTGTTCTATTATAAGATTCACGAGTCTGAATTTTTCCGCAAAGAAAAGCAAAAATAGCGAAATAACAGGTATATCTACACCATAAAGTGTAAAAAATCATTTAGACAAGGTTTTGCAAGTTAAAATTTCTTTTTGACACATAGATAAACGCATAATGCAAATATAGGGATTTTTACCTACCTTTGCCACCCGCCATAAAACATGGCTACCAAATAGTTTCTGTTTTATAAAACTTTCTAATTTGTATATGACAAATCTAAAAATAAAAGGATATGGGATACTTCTGCTTTTCTTCTGTATGCTATTGCCCGTCAAGGCACAGAAACAGAACCACAGACTAAGCGGCCAAGCCCAAATCAGTCTGTTGACTGTATCTCCATCCGATGAAGAGGTATACACCGTCTATGGCCATTCGGCTCTGCGTATACAAGATCCAGTTCTTCAAATTGACTTGATTTTCAATTACGGGTTGTTTTCTTTCTCCAAACCAAACTTTATCTACCGCTTCGCCAAGGGAGAAACAGACTACTTATTAGGAATCTCCCATTACCGAGATTTCTTAATCGAATATGAGATGCGAGGCAGTGAAGTGACCGAACAGATACTAGCACTTGACTCCATAGAGAAAGCCCATATTTGGGAAGCCCTTTTAATCAATTACCAGCCACAAAACAGGGAATATCGATACAATTTCTTTTATGACAACTGTGCGACCCGACCTGCGGCAATCATCACCCAGCATCTTAGCGGGGAACTTCAGATTCCCTCATCCACACAAAAAATTTCTTTCCGTGACATCATCAATGACTGCACACGTAACCATCCTTGGTTGACTTTCGGGTGTGATTTGGCATTGGGAAGTCCAACCGACCAACCTATTAGTTATAAAGAAAAGATGTTTCTCCCTATCTATTTAAAAGAGGCATTCGGACAAGCGACAGTCTCCCGGACAGAAGGTTCACTGTCAAAATTAGTCCAATCAGAACATATTTTAACTGAAGGGGTTACAAATGACTTCGAAAGAACTACTTCCCTCTTCACCCCATTGGTTTGTAGTTGGGCCTTCTTCCTCTTCGTTGCAACAATCACTTGGAGAGAGTGGCACAAAAGAAGCTATTACCGTTGGCTTGACTGTCTGTTCTTTTTGATAACCGGCATAGGTGGATGTGTAATATTTTTCCTTTGCTTTGTTTCCACTCATCCTTGCATTTGGCCGAACTGGAACATTATCTGGTTACATCCCTTTCACTTGATTGCTGTTATTTTGTTTGCAGTAAAAAAGCTGAGAAAGGCGGCAGATTGCTATCATTTTATTAACTTTGCGGCGCTTATGCTGTTTCTTGCTGGTTGGCATTTCATTCCACAGCATTTAAATACAGCCTGTATCCCTTTGATCATGGCCCTTTGGTTACGGTCGGTATACAGTGTTTATAGGAAATTATGGAACATCGGGTACGAAAAATATTAACATCACTCATCGCCATTTTGGCTGCCACCAATTTGGAGGCTCAACAGAATGCGCCCAAGTTGGTCGTATGCATCACAGTCGACCAATTACGGGGTGATTACATCGAATATTTCTACAACACCTTTGGCGAACGGGGCTTCAAACGTTTAATGAACGAAGGATTGGTCTATAACAACATCCGTTTTGAATTTTCCGATTTGGACGAAGCCAGTGCTTTTGCCACCCTGTTTACCGGATGTAACCCTAATTTCCATGGGATTTCAGGTAATCATAAATATGACTTCGACAAAGAGAAAGAGATCTCCATCTTGCAAGACCTGGAATATTTAGGGAATTATACCAAAGAGAACTACTCCCCTCGCAAATTGTTGAGTTCGACTATCGGTGACGAGCTCAAGATTGCATCCAAAGGAAGAAGCGATGTCTTTGCTATTGCCCCTAACCCGGAAAGCGCGATCCTTTCTGCAGGCCATGCAGCAAACGGTGCATTCTGGATGGATGATTACAACGGCAAATGGGCGACTACAACCTTTTATAAAGGAATACCTTGGTATGTTGACCGTTATAATAATGGAACGGAATCCTTATCCAACCGATTGGAACAAATGGTATGGACACCCTCTTTACCGATGGAGCAGTTCAAAGCCTTTCCATACGTCTTGGATGACATACCTTATAAATACACATTCAAGGAGAATACAACTGAATGTTTCTTCGACCTGAAGACCTCCCCTTTTGTCAACAAAGAGATCAACCGTTTAGCTCTTCAGTTCTTAGAATATGGTTCATTCGGCACCCGTTCTTGCCCTGACCTGTTGGCCATTACCTATTATGCCGGCAATTACAGGGGTAACATGAACAAGGAATACACCCGTGAGATCCAAGACACCTATTACCAATTGGATCAAGATTTAGGTGTGCTTTTAGACAAGATAGACCAAAAGGTCGGGCTTGCAAACACACTGGTAGTCTTTACCGGTAGCGGTTATTACCAAAGCATAGAAGAATATCCTGATGGAATGCCTTTATTAAACGGTGAATTTCATCCGAAACGTTGTGTGGCACTGCTCAATATGTATCTGATGGCAATCTACGGCCAACAAAACAATTGGGTGAAAGGTTTTTACAACAACCAAATTTACCTCAACCATAAAGCTATCGAAGATGCCAAATTAGATTTGACAGAGATACAGGATAAGGCAGCTGAGTTTTTACGGGAATTCAGTGGCGTACAATTTGTCACAACAGAGCACATGATCCGTACCGGACATTGGAATGAACAACTCTCCAAATATGTCCTTGGTACACATCTTTCAACCCGCGGTGACCTGATCCTTGAGTTACAACCGGGTTGGACTATCAACAATGACGATCAACAGGTGAAAAGCAAGGCAAAAGCCAAAGCGAAAGTCAATATAAAGAAAGTGATTCGTAACAATGCGGTTATCACACCATTGGTATTCATGGGCAACGGTATCAAACCGGAACATGTCTATCGCGAGGTAAAAGCTACAGAGGTTGCCCCAACGGTAACCCATGTACTCCGGATTCGACCGCCCAATGCATCCAAAAGTTTACCGCTGAGAGAATTAACTATCAACAAACGAAATAAATAAAACAATATATAAATGGGATTTAATGATTTTCTGACGAAGTTATTCGGCAACAAATCACAACGAGACTTGAAAGAGATCACTCCGTATGTGAACAAAATTAAGGCCGTATATCCGTCCATCCAAAAGCTCTCGAATGATGAGCTTCGTGCTAAAATAGATGAAGTAAAACAACGTATTCAGGATTACGTGGCCGATGAGCGTGCCAAAGTAAATGAATTACGAGGTGGCATAGAGGGTAAAGAGTTAGAAGAACGTGAAGCGATTTGGGCTGAAGTCGACAAGATCGAAAAGTCAATCACCGATAAGATGGAAATCGTTTTGGAAGAGGTACTTCCGGAAGTGTTTGCCATCGTCAAAGATACAGCTCGCCGTTTCGCTGAAAATGAAATCGTTGAGGTTACAGCAAACGATTTCGACCGCACATTGGCCACTAAGTTCGATTTCGTAGAGATTGAAGGAGACAAAGCACTATATCACAACCATTGGGTAGCCGGTGGAAATGAGATCAAATGGGACATGGTTCACTACGATGTCCAGTTGTTCGGTGGTGTCGTACTTCACAAAGGTAAGATTGCCGAAATGGCTACCGGTGAAGGTAAAACATTGGTGGCAACCCTGCCGGTATTCTTGAATGCCTTGACCCGTAACGGGGTACATGTCGTAACAGTCAACGATTATCTGTCCAAACGTGACTCTGAATGGATGGGACCGTTGTATATGTTCCACGGCCTTTCTGTAGACTGTATCGATAAGCACCAACCAAACTCAGATGCACGCCGTGCCGCTTATAATGCTGATATCACATTCGGTACAAACAATGAATTTGGTTTTGATTATTTGCGTGACAACATGGCTATCAGCCCGAATGATTTGGTACAACGTAAACATAACTATGCTATTGTCGATGAGGTCGACTCTGTATTAATCGACGATGCCCGTACACCGTTGATCATTTCTGGTCCGATTCCTCGTGGTGAAGAGCAATTGTTTGAACAGTTCCGACCGAATGTAGAGGTGGTGGTAAGCGCACAAAAAAACCTATGTTCACAATTGTTGATCGAAGCCAAAAAGAAAATGGCAAGCAGCGATCCGAAAGAGGTGGAAGAAGGTTCTATCCAATTGTTCCGTTCTTTCAAGGGATTCCCACGTAATAAAGCGTTGATCAAATACCTAAGTGAAGAAGGTATCAAGTCACAGATGTTGAAGACTGAAGAATATTTCATGTCTGAAAACATGCGTCACATGCACGAAGCTACTGATGAGCTTTATTTCGTCATTGATGAAAAGAACAACAGCATCGAGCTAACCGATAAAGGTATCGACTTGCTTACCGGTAAAACAGATGACCCAACATTCTTTGTTCTACCGGATATCACAACAGAGTTGTCTCAGTTGGATAATATGCAAGGGACAGAAGAGGAAAGACAGGCGAAAAAAGATGAAATCTTGGCCAACTATTCTATCAAAAGCGAACGTGTGCATACCATCAACCAGCTGTTAAAAGCATATGCGCTGTTTGAAAAGGATGTGCAATATGTAGTGATGGACAACAAGGTCATGATCGTTGACGAACAGACCGGACGTATCATGGATGGTCGCCGTTATTCCGATGGTTTACATCAAGCTATTGAGGCTAAAGAACGTGTAAAAGTAGAAGCTGCGACACAAACATTTGCAACTATTACTTTACAGAACTACTTCCGTATGTACCACAAGTTATCAGGTATGACAGGTACAGCCGAAACAGAAGCAGGTGAATTTTGGGATATCTATAAATTGGATGTAGTAGTCATCCCTACTAACCGTCCGATTGCACGTAACGATATGAATGACCGCATTTACAAAACTAAACGTGAAAAATACAATGCGGTTATCGAAGAGGTTGTACAATTGACAGAAGCCGGTCGTCCGGTATTGGTAGGAACAACATCGGTTGAAATCTCCGAATTATTGAGCCGTATGCTTACCATGCGTAAGATCAAGCATAACGTATTGAATGCGAAACTGCACCAGAAGGAGGCTGAAATCGTTGCATTGGCTGGTCAAAGCAGTACTGTTACCATTGCGACAAACATGGCCGGTCGTGGTACCGACATTAAGTTGTCTCCGGAGGTAAAAGCTGCCGGAGGTTTGGCTATTATCGGTACAGAACGCCATGAAAGCCGTCGTGTAGACCGCCAGTTACGTGGTCGTGCAGGCCGACAAGGTGACCCAGGTTCTTCTGTATTCTTTGTCTCATTGGAAGACGACTTGATGCGTCTGTTTGCCTCAGAAAAAATTGCAGGCTTGATGGACAAATTAGGATTTAAAGAGGGAGAAGTGTTGGAGCACAGCATGTTGAGCAAGTCCGTAGAACGAGCACAAAAGAAGGTCGAAGAAAACCATTTTGGTATCCGTAAACGTTTGTTGGAATATGATGATGTGATGAACTCACAACGTACGGTGATCTATACCCGCCGCCGTCATGCGTTGATGGGAGAACGTATCGGATTGGACGTATTAAATACGATCTATGATATATCTGTAGCAATAGCAGAACAGCATGTGGATGGAGATTATGAAAGTTTCAAATTGGAATTGTTCAAGACATTTGCCATGGAATGTCCATTCACCGAAGAGGTATTCAAGAGCATGAAAGCAGAAAGCTTGGCAGACAAGCTATTTGAAAACGCCCTTCAGTTGTTCAAACGCCGCATGGAACGCATGACACAGGTAGCTAACCCTGTTATCAAACAGGTATATGAAAACCAAGGTGCCATGTATGAAAACATCTTGATCCCGGTTACAGACGGCAAGCGTATGTACAACATTTCATGTAACCTAAAAGAGGCTTACGAAACAGAAAGCAAGGCGATTGCCAAAGCATTCCAGAAATCCATCGTCCTCCATACAATCGACGAATCCTGGAAAGAGCACTTACGTGAAATGGATGAATTGCGCCATTCTGTCCAAAATGCAAGTTATGAGAATAAGGACCCTCTATTGATTTACAAATTGGAATCCTACAACTTGTTCAAAAATATGGTTGATGTCATGAACCGCAAAACTGCCGCAATCTTAATGCGTGGTCAGATTCCGGTACGTGAAGAGCCGACAGAAGAGCAAAAACAGGCCATGGCAGCCCGCCAAGAGGCTATGGCGCGCCAAGCGGCAGCCATGGAAGCTGCTGCCCGCCAACGCATTGCTGTTCGTCAGGCAGAGCCAGAACGCCGTCAAGACATGAGCAAATATCGTGCTGAGAAGACTGATATAGCCGGTAGTAATGCTCCGGAAACACGTGCTCCGCAACAGCCACGCCATGAACCGGTCAGAGCCGAAAAACGTGTAGGACGTAATGATCCTTGTCCATGTGGAAGCGGTAAGAAATACAAAAACTGTCATGGCAAAGGGCTATAATCCTTTTGTTTGAGACAAAAGCAATACAGATGCTAAAAAGGAGGGTACAGAAAAGTATCCTCCTTTTTTGTACTACCAGATTACTTTCGGCCGTTCCGAATCAGGGAAAGCCATCTCATACCCCTCTAAAAGGGCCTCCCGATCAACTTCATTCCATTTGATTCCATTCTCCACACAGATCATCGCAGCAAGGATACGAGCCATTACGGCTGCACCGTCAGGAGTGCTAACCGACCGTAAATACTCCTTCCCTCCTACATTCTTTAGCAGGAGCAATACCGCATGAAGGTAGGCCTGCTAACTGCCATCGGAACAACCTTCGGGTTGAACTCCTGCTTAGGTGCGTAAGAATATAATAAAAAAGGGCTATCCACTACGGATAACCCCTTTTTTATTATATTCAGTTATTTTTTCATGATATGGTAATCTCTCCTATCAAAGAGCAGTTCAGATGCTCCTTGACCTCTTTCTGGTTCATACCTTGCCCGAAGAGGAACATCAACTTGGCCACAGCACACTCGGTGGTACTGTCATACCCACTGACTACTCCTGCATCCAAAAGCCTGCGACCTGTTTCATAACGGTGCATTTCGACCCCTCCTGCGACACATTGCGTGACATTGACAATCACGATACCTCGGTTGACTGCGTCTCTTAACAGATCCATCAACCAATCAAATCCAGGTGCATTTCCACTGCCAAACGTCTCCATTACCACCCCTTTCAAGTCCGGTGTCTTCAGAATACTCTCCACTACTTGCGGAGAAATACCCGGGAAGATCTTGAGTATGGCGATATTGCGATCCAAGACATAATGGGGTTTCAATGGCTTCCTTGAAAAGGGACGATAAATCTGCGGGAAATCATATTTAATGGTGATACCGGCATGCGCCAATGGAGGGTAATTATAGGAACGGAACGCATTAAAGTTATCGGCACTGGTCTTACTGGTTCGATTCCCTCGCATCAGGTCATTTTCAAAGAAAATACACACTTCCGGGACAACAGGGACGCCATTTTCACAAGCCGCCGCAATCTCAATTGCCGTGATCAAGTTCTCCTTGCCATCCGTACGCAACATCCCAATAGGCAGCTGAGACCCCGTCAGGATGACCGGCTTGTTCAAATTCTCCAACATGAAACTCAAAGCAGAGGCAGTAAAGGCCATCGTGTCTGTCCCATGCAAGACAACAAAGCCATCATACACATGATAATTGTCTGCGATCACACGCACAATCTTCTCCCACGAATCCGGACCCATCTCGGAAGAATCCATGGGGGGGTTAAACTGAATCGCCGAAACAGCATATCCCAATTTCTTCAACTCCGGGACATGTTCCTCCAGGTGCTGGAAGTTAAAAGCCTCCAATGCTCCGGTTATCGGATTTTCAATCATACCGATCGTACCTCCGGTATAAATAATCAAAATGGAAGCATCGTTTTTGTTTCCGTTCATAATCGTAATGTGTTTTCCTTTCTAATTTTATTCGACAAATATAAATAGAATTGTTTTTATTTATCTATCTTTATCGGCAAGAAATCCATTTTATCTAAAAAATCAAACATCATATATGGAAACTAAAAAAGCGATCTGCACACTCTTTCTTCTTAGCTTGATCTTTTTGGTTCAGGCACAAACAAAGACTCCTCCTGGTAATATTGTATCTCATATTCCGAAAACAACAGGCAAATACATCGGTTCTCCGGGGTTATGTATCCTGCCTGACGGTAGTTACCTGGCTTCGCATGATGAGTTTGGGCCGAAAACCTCCGAGTTCAGATCCGCTCAAACCTATATCTTCCATTCAACCGACAAAGGAGAAACGTGGAAAAAGGTTTCCCAAATAGACGGACAGTTCTGGTCTAACCTCTTTGTCCATAAAGGAATTGTTTATATCATGGGAACCCACAAACATCACGGGAACGTCATTATCCGCCGTTCGGACGACAACGGACGAACATGGACTAACCCCTACAGATCGGATACGGGTTTGATTTTGGAAGGAGAATACCATACTGCCCCGATGCCTGTCGTCATACACAATGGACGAATATGGAGAGCCGTGGAATATGCCACCGCACCCTCTACAGCATGGGGTAAACGGTACAGTGCCATGGTCATATCCGCCCCGGCCAATGCCGACCTGCTGGATGCAAAGAACTGGAGAAGAAGCAACCATTTGATGTATGATTCCACCTATTTGGAAGGCACATTCAACGGATGGTTAGAAGGGAATACCGTCGTCAGTCCTGAAGGAGAGATGGTAGACATCTTACGGGTGGATTCCAAAAAGAAAGGGGTGGAATATGCTGCGATGGTTCGTATCAGCAAAAACGGAAAGAAGGCCTCTTTCGACCCGGAGACAGGATTTATCCAGCTACCCGGTGGCAGCAAGAAGTTTACGATTCGTTATGATGATGTGTCCAAACGCTACTGGATGCTGACTAACTATGTCAAACCAGAATTCAGGAAGTTCAGCCCTTCCAGAATCCGCAACACACAAGCCTTGTGCAGCTCGACTGATTTAAAGAATTGGACTATCCATACATTCTTGCTATCCCACCCGGACATCGACAAGCATGGCTTCCAATATGTAGAATGGCTTATAGAAGGGAATGACATTATCTTCCTTTCCCGTACGGCTTACGACGAGGCAGACAGTGAAGCGAACAATTTCCATGATGCCAATTACTTGACCTTCCACCGGATTGAAAACTTCAGGGATTTGATTAATAGCTCCATCGAATAAAAGAGTAAAACATTTATGTATTTCAAAGATATCATCGGGCAAGAAGAGGTAAAGAAACGGCTGATCCAATCTGCACAGACAGGTATAGTCCCGCATGCACAACTTTTTGCCGATCAAGGAGGGACAGGTGCTTTCGCTTTGGCTTTAGCCTATGGACGCTACCTCAACTGTTCGCAACGGACGGACACTGACGCCTGCGGCCATTGCCCCTCCTGTTTGAAGTATGATGGGTTCGTCCACCCGGATCTCTACTTTGTCTTCCCTATTGTTGCCAAAAAGGAAAAGAAGAAAGAGGTGTGTGATGACTATCTGGGTGAGTGGAGAAACTTTCTCAAAAGCCATCCCTATTTTAATATAGACCATTGGTTGGAACATATCGAGGCGGGTAACTCGCAAGCGATCATCTACTCCAAAGAGAGTGATGAGATCCTCCGTAAGCTAAGTCTTAAAATAGCTGAGGCAACCTACCGTATCTTATTAGTTTGGCTTCCTGAGAAACTGCATCAGACCTGTGCAAACAAACTGCTGAAAATCATAGAAGAGCCTCCACAGAACACGCTCATCCTTATGGTATCGGAACAACCTGATTTGGTATTGGGGACGATCCTATCACGAGCCCAACGAATCAATGTGCGGGGTATCCAACCGGAAGCGATCTCTCATGCGATGATTTCTCAATTCAATTTGACACCGGATGATGCCCACTATATAGCACACATGGCAAGGGGTAGTTACTTGAACGCCATCGAAGCTATCAGTGTAGGTGAAGAGAACCGGTTCTACTTGGAGCAATTCAAAGGGATGATGCGCAACTCTTGGGCGCGGAATGTCAAAGGGATGAAAGAGATGGCTGATCTATTGGCGGGCATAGGGCGTGAACGACAAAAAAATTTCTTGGCTTATTGCCAGCATCTGATCCGTGAAAATTTCATGTATCGGTTCCAGTCACCCGAACTCAATTACATGAACAGGGAAGAGGCAGGGTTTGCAGTCAAGTTCGCCCCTTTCATCAACGAACGCAATGTAGTCGACATCATGGAAGAACTATCAAAAGCCGAACAGCATATCACCCAAAATGTCAATGCCAAGATGGTTTTCTTCGATTTATCGTTGCGACTGACAGTCTTAATAAAGAGGTAAAGGAAGATGGCTTATACAATATCCTCTCTTCCATCCCGTTCTTAAACCAAATAAGAAATGTCTATGAAAACAAAAATAATCTGGATCGTCCTGCTCTCCATACACCTTCTTGGTTGCAAAGGGCAACTTTCACACATTCCTTCAGCCATAACCTCGGCAGAACCTATCACCATCAACCGTTTTGACAAGGCTCTCTTCCAGCTGATAGAGACCAAAGATTCTGCACTCTCTACCGAACTGGGTAAGAACTTTCCTCACATGTTGGACGTCTTAGGGAAAGGGATTCTCAACATGAAATCTTACCATGAGGAGGGGTTCTTTGAAAGGTTAGTAAGCTACTACACCGAACCTACTTTAAAGGGATTGTATGCCGATGCCATCAAACAGTATGAAGAACTATCATCCATAGAACAGGCATTAGGGAATGGATTCGCTTGGCTGAAGGCCTGTTTCCCGAATATGCAGATTCCAGCGGTTTACATGCACGTCTCAGGCTTCAACCAAAATGTATTGGCTGGTGACAGCCTGTTGTCTATCTCAATCGACAAATACATGGGAGAAGACTATCCTTTGTATCAAAACTTCTTTTACGATTACCAACGCCGACTAATGACCCCCCAACAGGTTGTTGCCGATTATTTGGCTGGTTGGCTTATGTCCGAATATCCATTTGAAGGGAAAGAGAACGTATTACTGGATCGGATGGTGTATGAGGGGAAAATCAAATACCTCATTCAACAGGCTCTCCCGCAATTATCCACAGGGATATTATTGGGATATACCGAAACGGAAATTGCCTGGTGTACCCGCAATGAAGCCAACTTATGGAGGGCTGTCATCGAGCGAAAGCATCTTTATACCCCCGACCAAATGGTTACAACCAAGTATTTCGACCATTCACCTTGTACTTTCTTATCAAGCGACACACCGGGTAATATCGGGACTTGGATAGGTTGGCAGATCATCAAACAGTATATGGAGAAAAACAACACAACCATCGAGGCTTTGATGCAGAACAATGACAGCCAATCGATCTTGACCGCATCGCAATACCGGCCATAAAAAACCGTCCTATTCTCACGAACAAGACGGATAACCTAATCTAACTTAATTCTAATACCATGAAAAACACTATATCTTAAGAACAAATGCGATATAAAAAAGTTCAACCAAAAAATTTCTTTTTATTTCTTTTAGAAAGGGGGGAGATTTATTTGAAATGTTTTACTTTTGGCATACAATTTGTTCCAAACAAAATATGACACTACAAGAAATAAACAAAGCATACAACCGCATTGTCGGTTCATTAGACCATAAAGAATTAAAAAATGCGTTTGATTCTCTACATGCCCTTATATCCGGATGTGGGGAATATTCCTTTTCTGATAAGCTGAACGAGCTGCAGGATACCTATAAATATATGTTACGTTACCACATTGATGGCATTAAGGATCCGATGCAGAACCAAATACATGAGAATATCCTTGTCGCTACCTATGAACTGAGTGATGAGGTCAAACAAAAGGCATTGGCCATCGAATCCCCTCTGTCCTTCTACAACAGACGTAGATATTTAAAGACCCAACCGTTCATCTCTTATGAGCAGATTCATAATCTATTACTTTTAGAACATGAAACAGGGAACAACAAAGAATGTGAGGCGTTTAACATTACCCTCTTCAACAAACTGTGGATCTCCGGGTTCTTAAGCCAAGAGGAGGTGGCACAAATCAGGGCAATGCTGCTTGACGAAGAGTTGCCATTGACGACAAGTTGCCAAATTGTCTCCGCCTTGATGCTTGGGCTACAAGAGGCGTTCGACAAAGAAAAACTTTTGCTGTTGTTTGATGCGACCTACAACCTGGAAGAAGAGGTAAAAATCCGGGCTATCATCTCGATATTACTCACTCTCTACCTCTACAGAAAACGGATAGCGCTATACCCACAAATAGCCAACCGGTTGGCGACATTGGCCGAAACAGCCGGGTTCAGCCAGATCGTTCGTACAATTACTTTACAGTTTATCATAGCCCGTGAAACAGAGAAAATCACCCGCAAACTTCAGGAGGAAATTCTTCCGGAAATGATGAAACTGAGTCCTAAAATCAGCAACAAGATAAACTTGAAAGATATTACTCCCGACCAACTGGAAGAGGGTATGAACCCGGAATGGGAAAACATTCTTTCAGACAGTAATCTGGGCAAGAAAATAGAAGAGTTCAGCGAACTGCAATTAGAGGGGGCAGATGTCATGCATTCCACTTTCATTCATCTGAAAAACTTCCCCTTCTTCCGTGAGATAAGTAACTGGTTACTGCCCTTCACGATCAACCACTCCAAGTTTGACAACCAATTCAACCAGATACCGAATGCAGATAAAGAGATCCTGGACACCATGTCTTTGGCCTCTTTCATGTGTAACTCAGACAAGTATTCGCTCTACTTCAGCATGATGCAGTTACCGATGGATGCCCGAAAGATGATGATGAACCAGTTTGACAACCAAACATCTGAGATGGTCCAACAGAACAGGGAGAAATTGATCAACCAGCGTGGAAAACAAAACATCATCATCAGCCAATACATCCAGGACTTGTACCGTTTCTTTAAACTTTACCCGGGACATTTGGATTTCACAGACATATTCACTCTCCCACTTGATTTCCACCAATTAGACGTCTTGCGGCCTTACATCTCTGACAAAGAGAGCCTGACCATGATCGCCGAATGTTACCTACGCAAGAATTATTACAATGATGCGCTCACCATCTATAAACAGTTAGCCGAAAAAGATTTCGACAGCGACATCTTATTCCAGAAAACCGGATACTGCAAACAGATGGAAGGTGATATAGAAGGTGCATTAGAGGATTATCTGCGTGCAGACCTGTTGAATCCAGATAGCCAATGGGTAATCCGTCATATTGCTGGTTGTTACCGTTCACTTAAGAAGCCCCAAGAGGCTCTCACTTATTATCGCAGGTATGAAACATTGAACCCGGATAACCTCTCCATCCAAATCAGCATCGGTAATTGCTATCTGGAATTAAAGGATTACAATGAAGCCTTGAAATGTTTCTTCAAAGTCGATTATTTAGACCAGAAAAGCCATAAGGCATGGCGTCCGATCGCTTGGTGCTCTTTCTTAACCGGAAAATATGACCAAGCCAGAAATTACTACAAAAAGATTTTGGACTACAAGCCCAATGCACAAGACTTTTTAAATGCGGGACATACAGAATGGACCCTGCAAAACATCAAGGGCGCCCTTTCATATTACCAACAGGTTGTCCAAAAAGAGGAGGGTAATTTCAATAAATTCCAAGAGCTGTTTAATCAAGACATACCCGACCTATTAGTCGCCGGTATCGAACCCTCAGAAATTACCCTTATGTTAGAACAATTAAGGTATAAGATTGCAGGAGATTTTTAATACGATAAAAAAGGCTATCCGGTTCGTCCGAATAGCCTTCTCTCTTTTTATTAGATAAGCGATATTATTTAAAATAACGATTATACAAACCTTCAAAGCCTTTACCATGACGAGCTTCATCCTTACACATTTCATGAACAGTGTCATGAATTGCATCCAAATTCAATTGTTTTGCACGTGTAGCTATACGTTTCTTGTCTTCGCAAGCACCACATTCAGCATCTTTACGTTTTTGTAAGTTTGTCTTGGTATCCCAAACCACATCACCTAACAACTCTGCAAATTTAGCAGCATGTTCAGCTTCTTCCCAAGCATAACGTTTGAAAGCTTCTGCCACTTCCGGATAACCTTCACGGTCAGCTTGGCGGCTCATAGCCAAATACATACCCACTTCTGTACATTCCCCCATGAAGTGTGCATTCAAATCTTTAATCATCTCTTCATCGCAACCTTTAGCCACGCCAATCACATGTTCGTCTGCAAAGGTCAATGCTCCTTCTGTTTCTACTAATTCTTTGAATTTATCTTTCGGCTGTCTACACTGAGGACATTTTTCAGGAGCTTCATCACCTTCATGAACATAACCACATACTGTGCAAATCCATTTCTTTTTCATACTCGTAAATTTTTATTGGTTGTTTGTAACACTTATTATTTGATGCAAATGTAAAGAAAACATTCTAAAACAACTTTAGTAAGTCTATAAATTTATTTTATTACCCAATTGATAAAATCTATAAACTAGCTATTTATACCTATAGTTGTTATAGGGAAAATTCTCATCATAATCTTAATAAATATCTAATTTATAGAACATTAATATCGGATTTGAATCTACACTCTTCCCTTTAAGTAGTTTTTTCAATGGTTGATAGCTTACATTTTCCACATCTCCCGGATAAATCACCGAAACAAAATAATTATTTATAGTGCCTAAAGGAAGAGGGAATACCCCTCCTATTCCTAAATCATCAACAATTTTATCAGCTTTTAAATTAAACGTTTTTCCCTCTTGTTTATCATATGCAGAAAAATACAAATCTCGTTTAACGTAATATTTTACAGCCAATGCATCATCCGTTTCATATACATACAGTAAACGAATCCAATCATTTGTGCCTCGTAAAATTTCCTCCATAATAGCTCCAGAGCTTTCATATTTGGTAAATAAATTTTCATTAGGCATACACATATCTCCCCACGATAAATGAAAGCAATCCGTTAAAGAGTTATCATTAAATGTATAAATACAATTAGAGAAATAAGGATAAGTCCGGACAGTATCTTTATACCAATAAAAATTGGCAGGATTTCCATGTAAAATTTTACCTGAAAGAGTTCCTTCATAAAAAGAATCAAGAATAGAACCTTCATCATCCGCTAAAACATATTGTTTATTAGTATTAGAACCTTTTCTCAACGGGTAAAAATAAATAAAAGAATTATCTTTTACATGTAAAAAAGACAATGGAGCTGGTTGAGGTATTGGTACTTTTCTTTTAAACTGCAAACTATTACAATCATAATTTAACAAATAATCTAGTCCTCTATCAAGAACATAAATACCAGACGAATCTACATAAAAAGAATGAGGACTCATAAACTCTCCCGGCCCTCCATTCCCTCTTTCTATTTTTCCTAAAAACTTTCCTTTCATTGAAAAAGCAAAAAGAGCATTCGATTGGTAAGTATCTAACAAATATATTTTATTGTTATAAAAAGCGATCTGATTAACTGTCCCAAACAAAGAGTTCTCATTTGTTTCTAACTCTACTATAGAAATATCTTTAAGAACCTTAGATAAGTTAATAGAACGTAAATTCCCAAAATCTATCATTTGGGAATTTACATTTTGTTTTTCAACATTTACTTGACATCCTCCAAGTAAAATCAAAAAAACATAAATAACAATACGAATATTAAACATATTAACAAGTTTCACTACCTGTTTTTGTACAATTATAACCCGATCCATCCTCACGATAATAACGTTCCCAAACATTCTTATCATAATCAGATTCAGAATTAGCCAAAGCTTCTACATTTTGTAACATTAAGTCTGAAAAAGAATCTACATTAAAACTTTTTGTCTTAAAAATATTATAAAAAGACGAACAAATTACTACTAAAACTAAAATAATTTTAAATACATTTTTCTTCAGTTTCAATATAATACTTTTTTTTGTCACAAATATAACAAATAAATTATACCTTTGTCAAAAATTTAAGGACTATACAATTATGAACAAAATTTGGTTATTTGGAGCGTCTTTGTGCATGGTATTAGCTTTAGGTTCTTGTAAACCAAAACAAAGTGCATACAAAGCAGCTTACGAACAGGCAAAAGAGAAAGAAACAACAGCTCCTGTAGAAGTTGTTGAAGAAGAAGTAGTAGAAGAAGAAGTAACTCCGGTTTCTAAACCAAGAACTTCAAACGTTAGTACTCGTGCTGAAAGAATCAATGCGGCACAAGGTGAAGATGCAAGCCGATTGAAACGTTTCAGTGTGGTAGTAGGCAGCTTCAAGAACAAAACAAATGCTTACGCTCTTAAAGAACGTATGATTAACGATGGCTACAACGCTGTTTTAGGTGAAAACGAACAGGGTATGCTGCGTGTTATCGTTGCCAGTTTCAACGAAAAGGTAGATGCAGCTGACAGCCGTGACGCTATCAAAGCAAAATATGCTCCTAACTTCCAAGACGCTTGGATTTTGGAAAGACAATATTAATTACACATATCTTTATGAAAAGAAAGGGTTATCTAAATGCAGGATAATCCTTTTTTTCTTTCCTTCCATTATAAAATCCTTTCACTTTTCAACTTTCCATCGAAAAAATACTTGCAATTGAAAAATAATATGTAATATTGCCAACGCAAAAAACAAAGCAAATAGAATAGGCAATGACTTTAACAGGTTTCACATATCATACCTGCACTACTACAATGACCCCTTGGGGGGTGTAGTATATCTTAAACAGACAAAGGCAGAGACCACGTCCTGCATTGTTGCAATCTTAATTGCATTCTTAAAAATCAACTAAACACATTTAGTAAAAATCATCGGCAAACAAGTTCCCCTACCCAATCGTAGCTGCAACTTGTTATTGCTATTAAAGTATATAATCAATGAAAGTCTTAAAGTTCGGAGGTACATCCGTAGGTACTGTAGAGAGTATTTTAAGTGTAAAGAAAATTGTTGAGGCAGTAGAAGAGCCTGTCATCGTAGTTGTATCAGCATTAGGTGGTATCACTGATAAATTATTACATACGGCAGCTATGGCTGCAAAGGGAGATGTCGGATATGAAAAGGAATATTCGGAAATTATTACCCGCCATTTGGATGTCATCCAAGGTGTCATCCCAGATAAAAGCCAGCGCATCGACGTTCAAAAACAGGTCATGTCTTTATTGGATGAATTAGGAAATATATATAAGGGAGTCTATTTAATCAATGACTTATCAGCCAAAACATCCGATACGATTGTCAGTTATGGTGAACGAATCTCATCATTGATTGTATCAAACGTTATTAATGAAGCCAAACTGTTTGATGCCCGCAAATTTATCAAGACGGTCAAACAATTCAATAAGCATATCGTTGATTTTGAACTAACAAACAAACTGATAGAGGAGGCTTTCAATCCGCTTCCTAAAGTGGCATTGGTTCCTGGTTTCATTTCATCCAGCATAGAGGGAGAAATTACTAATCTGGGTCGTGGAGGTTCGGATTATACAGCTTCCATCTTGGCTACAGCATTAAATGCACGCCGCTTGGAGATTTGGACAGATGTGGATGGATTCATGACAGCAGACCCGCGTGTGATCAGCTCCGCATACGTCATCGACCGATTGACCTTTACGGAAGCGATGGAGTTATGTAACTTCGGTGCCAAAGTGATCTATCCGCCTACTATTTATCCGGTTTATCACAAAAACATTCCTATCCGTATCCGCAATACCTTCAACCCAACTGCCCGTGGGACTTACATATCAAAGGACAAGGTTAAACACGAAGGAAAGGCATTAATCAAAGGTATATCATCCATCAATGACACCTGCTTGATTACCGTTCATGGATTAGGTATGGTGGGCGTTATCGGCGTCAACTACCGTATCTTCAAAACATTGGCCAAGAATGGTATCAGCGTTTTCATGGTATCACAAGCCAGTTCCGAAAACAATACGACATTTGCCGTCCGGAATGCCGATGCCGATTTAGCGGTAGAGGTTCTGAATGAGGAGTTTGCCCTTGAACGTTCACAAGGTGACATGAACGATACTGTGGCAGAAAAAGAGTTGGCTACTGTAGCTATCGTCGGAGAAAACATGAAACGTACACCGGGTATCGCCGGCAAGTTGTTCGGAACTTTGGGTAGTGCAGGTATCAGTGTCATCGCCTGTGCACAGGGAGCCTCTGAAACAAACATCTCATTTGTTATCAAACTCAAAGACTTAAAGAAAGCATTAAATACCATCCATGACTCTTTTTTCCTTTCTGAATATAAGGTCATGAACCTGTTTATAGCCGGTGTCGGTACGGTCGGAGGCAACCTTTTGGAACAGATCCGTATCCAACAACCTAAGTTGATGCAACAAAACGGGCTAAAAATCAATGTAGTCGGTATTGCCAACAGCAAGAAGGTGTTATTAAACCGTAGTGGTATCAACCTGGAAAACTGCATAGAAGAATTGAAGAAGAACGGCGAGCCATGTAATCCAGAACGATTGAAAGAGGAAATCTTGAAAATGAACATCTTCAATTCCGTATTCGTGGATTGTACAGCCCATCAAGAGGTAGCTAATCTTTATGAAGAGCTGCTTAATAACAACGTTTCGGTCGTTGCAGCCAATAAAATAGCGGCTTCATCTTCTTACGAAAACTATTTCAAGTTAAAAGAAACAGCCCGTCATCGGGGTATCAAGTTCCTTTTTGAGACTAATGTTGGAGCCGGACTGCCTATCATCAACACGATGAATAACTTGATCAACAGTGGAGACCATATCTTAAAATTAGAAGCCGTTCTTTCTGGAACTCTTAATTACATATTCAACACACTGAGTGCTGAGATTCCTTTCAGTAAAGCTATCATGATGGCAAAAGAAGAGGGGTATTCTGAGCCGGATCCTCGCATTGATTTAAGCGGAAAAGATGTGATTCGCAAATTGGTGATTTTGGCACGTGAAGCTGGATACGTAGTCGAACAAGATGACGTCAAACGTAACTTATTCGTCCCAAATCAGTATTTTGAAGGTTCGTTGGACAACTTTTGGACAAACATCCATGAGTTAGATGCTCAATTTGAAGAACAACGCCAGCAGTTAGAATCAGAGGACAAACGCCTTCGTTTCGTTGCCAAAATGGAAAATGGAGTATGCGAAGTTGGCCTGCAAGCCGTTGATTCCCACCATCCATTCTACGAGTTGGAAGGCAGTAACAACATCATCATGATTTCAACAGAACGTTACCATGAATATCCGATGATTATTAAAGGATATGGTGCCGGAGCAGACGTAACAGCAGCAGGTGTCTTTGCTGACATAATATCAATCGCAAACATACGATAAGTAAAAAAATGAAAACAATAATCATATTAGGCGATGGTATGGCCGATGAGCCCATAGAAGCATTGGGAGGTAAAACTCCCATGCAATATGCGCAAACTCCTTATATGGATCAATTGGCTCGGCTTGGTGTTACCGGAAGACTAAAAACAGTTGCAGACGGCTTTCATCCCGGTAGTGAAGTAGCCAATATGGCTATCTTAGGATATGACCTTCCTACTGTTTATGAAGGAAGAGGTGTTTTAGAAGCAGCAAGTATAGGCTATGAGTTGCAACCGGGAGAAATGGCGATGCGCTGTAACCTTATCTGCGTTGAAGGTGATATTCTAAAGAACCACTCTTCCGGACATATCACAACTGAAGAGGCTGATGAACTGATTCAATTCTTGAATGAACAGTTAGGTTCCGACCGTATCCAATTCCATACCGGTGTCTCCTATCGCCATCTTTTAGTCATCAAAGGAGCTGACAAACGTTTGGATTGTACACCTCCTCATGATGTACCTTTGCAGCCTTTCCGTCCATTGATGGTCAAAGCAGAAGTGCCCGAAGCGCAAGGAACTGCAGATTTACTGAATGAGCTAATATTGAAATCCCAACAGCTTTTGGCAAGCCATCCTATCAACAAGAAACGCATAGCAGAAGGTAAAGACCCGGCGAATAGTATTTGGCCTTGGTCTCCGGGGTATCGCCCTGCCATGCAAACGATGCAAGAGATGTATGGATTCAAACAGGGTTCTGTTATCTCTGCTGTTGATTTGATTCGGGGTATCGGTGTGTATGCCGGACTAAAAGTGATTGAAGTCGAAGGTGCAACCGGATTGTACGACACCAACTACGAAGGGAAGGCGCAAGCTGCACTCGAAGCGTTGAAGACAGATGATTTTGTTTACTTGCATGTAGAGGCAAGTGATGAAGCCGGACACGAAGGAGATGTCGAATTAAAGATTCAAACAATTGAGAATTTAGACAAAAGGATTCTTCGCATCCTATTTGAAGAACTGCAAACATGGGATGAACCGGTAGCGATAGCAGTCCTTCCTGATCATCCGACACCATGTGCCATTCGTACACATACCAACACACCTGTACCTTTCCTTATTTACAAGCCGGGACAAACGCCTGACGCCGTAACTTGCTTCGACGAAAGTGCTGTCTTAAATGGGAAATACGGGATTTTATCAAACAATGAATTTATTAAAGAGTTACTATGAGATATTACAGTACCAACAAACAAGCGCCATACGCAACTTTAGAAGAAGCAGTCGTAAAAGGGCTTGCGAGTGACAAAGGGCTATACATGCCGGAATATATCAAACCGATAGATAAAGAGGTCATCGCTGATTTAAAAAACAAATCATTCCACGAAATTGCTTGTCTTGTTGCCCAAGCATTCTTTGGGGAAGACATTGAGGCTGATACTCTTAATGAAATAGTGAAAGATACATTGGCATTCGACACTCCTGTCGTCAATGTTCATGATAACATATACAGCTTGGAACTTTTCCATGGACCTACATTAGCATTCAAAGATGTAGGGGCACGTTTCATGGCACGCCTGTTAGGTTACTTCATCAAGAAAGAGGGTTTGAAACAGGTAAACGTATTGGTTGCCACCTCCGGAGATACAGGTAGTGCGGTAGCCAATGGTTTCTTGGGAGTACCCGGTATCCATGTATATGTTCTTTATCCCAAAGGTAAAGTCAGCCCGATTCAGGAATGTCAATTTACCACATTAGGCCAGAACATCACAGCCTTGGAAATAGATGGAACATTTGATGACTGCCAAGCCTTAGTTAAATCAGCATTCATGGATGAGGAGTTGAATCAGCACATGAAACTGACTTCTGCAAACTCAATCAATGTAGCTCGTTTCCTACCCCAGTCTTTTTACTACTTCAATGCATATGCGCAATTAGACAGAATCGGAAAAGCAGACGAGTTGGTTGTATCCGTACCAAGCGGTAACTTCGGAAATATTACAGCTGGTATCTTTGCCTATTGGATGGGGTTGCCTATCAAACGTTTCATCGCAGCAAATAACCGTAATGATGTCTTCTTGGAATATCTCCAAACAGCAGTTTATACACCTCGTCCATCCGTACCAACGATTGCAAATGCCATGGATGTAGGTAACCCAAGTAATTTTGCCCGTATCTTGGATCTGTTCAGTTCAAAAGAGGACACTCACCAAGCAATATGCGAATTGATTAGCGGTTACCGCTTCACAGATGAAGAGATAGGTGAAACAATGAAGCAAACCTATAAGCAAACCGGATATATCTTGGATCCACACGGTGCATGTGGCTATCAAGCGTTGCTTGACAATCAACTCACACAGAATGAAACCGGGGTATTCTTGGAGACAGCTCACCCGGCCAAATTCAAAGGGACTGTAGATACAATCTTAGAAGCAGATATCGAAATTCCGGAAAAACTTAAAGCTTTTATGCAGGGAGAGAAACAAAGTATTGAACTTAACAAAGACTTTGAGGATTTCAAACAATATTTAATGCAACAGTAAATAAATTTCAACAGACACAAAAGCTCATCTTGATAAAAGGTGAGCTTTTTTTATGTTTTCCTAAACCTTTTTCTTCTTTTATTGTTTTATCTATGAAATCAAATTTAGTCAGGCTGCAATAACAATATCTGATAATTAAACACTTTTAAGGGACTATCTGCTGCTTGGATAGTCCCTTTATTTTTTCAATCAACCGCCCACTCTTTCATCTCATACATATCCAAATACTCTTCCCAAGCAGTATCCACTTCTGTATAAATAGAGATAGGTAATAGTTCAAAAGAGGCCAATGCTTCATTCAACCGTTCCCCAAAAACACGAACTGTACGTGTATAGAATATCCAAATCTTCTCTCCTCCTCCGGTATAAATACCTGTCAAAATAGACAGTTTATCCTTTTCCATGGCTTTACGTAAAGTTTCCTGTACCTCTTCCATCTGCTCAGCCAAGGATTCAGAGGGCATTCCCTTCTCATCCCCCTCATATTTCCAAGTAATCTCTACACGTTCCTTGAACTTGCCGGATTGCACAAACTCTGTAAGTTCATCACGACCGGAAACAGTAACCAATTGTCCTGTTTCATTTTCTGAAAGAGCGGTAAACCATTCGTTACTTAATCTCATAGCTTCATTTGTTTATTACTTTTCACAAAAATAACGATTTCTCATGAGAAAGAAATAGTTCAACATGATTCTTTCTTCCGTTTCTTCCACAATTGGTAACTATTAAAGATGTTTTGCCAGAGCACGTATGAACCGGGTGCCACAGAAGAGAGTGGATCCAAGTAGGTATATGCCATCCAAATGGCAAGTACAGTATTTTTTTGTCCTAAAGCTTGTCCGGCACTGATACGGTCATCATAGCGAGACCCAATCCGTTTTCCTAAATAAAATTGTATAGCACATGTCACCAAGCCTGCCAAAGCTATAGAGACCTTAACCCCTACTGCCGCATCACTCTCAATCAAAGATTTGACCGTCTGACCGGTCACAATCATCAAAGCAATGCTCCACAGATAAAAGGCCATATCTTTAAATTCCAACAAAACCCGATGAATCTTTGGTAAACAATAGCGGAACAACATGGCTAAGAAGAAAGGACAAAGTAACAAAGGGAACACTTTGCTCAAGATCTTCAGGAAAGCCACAAAGAAACTCATATCTGCATGAGGTTCGACCAATGGGAACATCAATGGGACAACGATTGCAGCCAATAGATTGGACAATAATGTATAAGTGGTCAAACTGGAAGCACTCCCCCCCAACTTTCCGGTGATAACGGCCGCCGCTGTTGCTGTTGGGCAAATCAAACAAACCATCGCTCCCTCAAATACCTCCTTATAAGCACCTCCCATCTGTAAAAAAATAAGCAAGGCCGCAAGCAGAGAGGCTGAAAGGAACTGGAACAAGAGTAACCATCCATGCCACAATGTCGGGATTAATTCACGGGGTTCTATCTTACAAAAGGTAAGTAACAACTGTAAAAAGATTAATAACGGTGTCAAATAAGAGACAAAACTACGAACAAATGGTTTGGTTGGTTCCAATAACTCCACATTTGCAAAAAGGAGATACGCCACGACACCTGCCAACATCGCAATAGGCAACGTCCAATTCTTCAAGAAAGTCAACATAATTCCTGCCTTTATTTTTGGTTGGCAAAGATACAACAAAAGCCCCATCCTTGACAGACAGGGCTTCTAAATTATCTTTTATCAAATAATTTTTTATTTACGGAAAGGTGCTTTGACCACTTGAGCCTTCAAATTGCGGTTACGCACCTTAATAAAGATTTCAGAGCCTACTTTAGCAAACTCAGTCTTCACATATCCCATACCGATACCTTTCTTTAATACCGGTGACATCGTTCCGGAAGTAACCACACCTATGATATTACCATCAGCATCTGCTATTTCATAACCATGGCGAGGAATACCTTTATCAACCAATTCGAATGCGCATAATTTACGAGCGACACCCTCTTTCTTCTGACGTTCCAACGCTTCACGGTTGGTGAAGTTCTTTCCTTCTACAAACTTGGTAATCCAACCCAAACCGGCTTCAATCGGGGAAGTCGTATCATCCAAATCATTTCCATACAGACAGAAGCCCATTTCCAAACGCAACGTATCACGTGCACCCAAACCGATCGGCTTGATACCTTCCGGTTTGCCTGCCTCAAATATCGCATTCCAAATTGTCATGGCATCTTCCAAATGGAAATACAGTTCAAAACCACCGGCTCCGGTATAACCGGTATTAGAAATGATTACCTCTTTACATCCGGCAAATTCACCTGTTGTAAAGGCATAATAAGGAATAGCCGACAAATCAACCGGAGTAAGGCGTTGCAACACCTCAGTTGCTTTCGGTCCTTGGATAGCCAACTGGCCGGTACGTGCCGAAGAGTTTTCCAACTCTGCTCCCACACTATTATGGCTCACACACCAATCCCAGTCTTTATCAATATTACCGGCGTTCACCACCAACAGATATTTTTCCGGTTCGTAATGATAGACTAACAAATCGTCCACGATTCCCCCCTCTTCATTCGGGAAACAGGTATATTGAGCTTTACCAAGCGGCAAGTTGGAAGCATCATTAGAAGTAATCCCTTGGATAAAAGCCAATGCATTCGGACCTTTCACCCAAAATTCACCCATGTGAGAGACATCGAATACCCCCACACCGTTGACTACCGTCATGTGTTCATCGATAATACCGGAATATTCAATTGGCATATTGAAACCGGCAAACTCATGCATCTTCGCACCCAATGCAATATGCACATCTGTAAAGGGAGTTGTTTTCATGCTATATGATTTAAAATTTATGATTTCTGTGCTAATAATACGGCAATATTGATCACTGTCTCCATGCTCTTTTCTAATGAAAGCACAGGAAGGAATTCATAACGTCCATGGAAATTCAAGCCACCGGCAAAGATATTGGGGCAAGGTAATCCCATGAACGACAGACGTGCACCATCCGTACCGCCACGGATTGGTTTCACCAACGGAGTTACTTCGCAAGCTTTCATCGCTTCAAAAGCCAAATCAATGATGTATTGCTTTGGTTCCACTACCTCACGCATATTATAATATTGATCACGTACTTCCAAAGTAACACATCCCGGATGTTTTTCGTTCATCTTGTTCACCAACTCCTGTAACAAAACCTTCTTTTCTTCGAAAGCGGCACGGTCATGGTCACGGATAATATAGGAAAGAGATGCCTCTTCCACCGTACCATTCATTCCGGTCAAATGGAAAAATCCTTCATAACCGGTCGTATGTTCAGGACGTTGTGTTGCCGGCAACCAAGAAGCCAATTCAAGAGCAAGCAAAGAGGCATTAATCATCTTATCTTTAGCATATCCCGGATGAACATTCAATCCTTTGAAAGAGACCTTTGCTGCGGCAGCATTAAAGTTTTCATACTCCAACTCACCAATCTGTCCGCCATCAATGGTATAAGCCCAATCGCATCCAAACTTTTCTACATCGAAATAATCAGCACCTGCCCCAATCTCCTCATCCGGAGTGAAGCTGACACGAATCTTACCATGTTCGATTTTAGGATGATCTTTCAAATATTTCATCGCAGCCATGATAGCGGCTACTCCGCCTTTATCGTCTGCTCCCAACAAAGTCTTACCGTTTGTCACAATAATATCTTGGCCTACATAGTCATTTAGTTCGGGAAACATCTGAGGTGAAAGGACGATATTTTCCTCTTCACATAAAACAATATCACCGCCTTGGTATGCCACAATGCGAGGTTGTACGTCCTTACCTGACATATCAGGGCTGGTATCCAAGTGAGCGATAAAGCCTATTGTCGGGATTGCTTTCGTAGTGTTGGCGGGCAAAGTAGCCATCAAGTAACTCTTATCATCCAACGTAATATCTTCCAATCCGATCTCTTCCAACTCTTTCACCAATGCTTCAGCAAACACACGTTGACCCGGTGTACTTGGAGTCGTACCGGTAGTTTCGCTTGATTGAGTATCAAACGTTACATACTTCAAAAATCTATCTGTTACAGTCATACGCTTATCATTAAACTTTACAAGCCCTAAATATAATCAATCTGTAACAAACAACCAAATCAGTTATAAATCAATACAACTTTTCGTTATTTTTTATTCAAAAGTTCTCAAACAAAGCATATAAAAGTAATCCCAACTACATCGGAGGTATTTTCATTTACATCGGAGGAAAGTTCCAACTACATCGGATGTAATTTTAACCGCTCACCATGCAGTAAAAATCTCTTCGGCAGGCAATAAAAAAACTATCAGCATAAAATTTCCAATTCATCGGCAAGATTTTTTGAGACAAAAAAAGCAAGGATCTCCTTTCCGAAATCCTTGCTTAACAGATGATGTATTTATTCTTAAATTAAAAGCTACTGCTTCCGTCAAAGCAATGCGTACAGACTTTACATTTAGGCAAACCTATTGCTTCAATCAATATCTCCAATGTGTTATACTTCAATGAACTCAAACCAAAACGTTCAGCAATCATTCCTACCATTTTCTTGTATTCCGGAGAATCGGTTGTTGCATACTTATCCAGATTCTTATCTCCATCTCCCTCCAATTCTTGAATAATCTGGCGAGTAATCAACTCCATCGGAGACTTTGAGGAGGTAAAACCAACAAACGGGCAACTATAAATCAGAGGCGGACAAGCAATACGCATGTGTACCTCTTTTGCGCCATAATCATATAGGATCTTTGCCGTATCACGTAACTGAGTACCACGAACGATTGAATCATCACAGAACAAGATTCGTTTGCCTTCTAACATGGAACGATTCGGTATCAATTTCATCTTAGCGACCAAATTACGCATTGACTGATTGGCCGGAGTAAAACTGCGAGGCCATGTAGGTGTATATTTTGCAATTGCCCGATGATATGGAACCCCTTTTCCTTCTGCATACCCCAATGCCATTCCTACTCCGGAATCAGGAATACCACACACACAATCGACATCACTTTCATCGGTCTTTCCCATCTTATAACCACTTTGGAAACGTACATCTTCTACATTACGTCCCTCATAACATGAAACAGGAAATCCATAATAAACCCAAAGGAATGAGCAAACTTGCATCTTGTCATTTGGCTTACGCATCTGTTCAATGCCATCTGCACGCATACGGAGAATTTCTCCCGGTCCTACATAACGATCTATTTCATAACCCAAATTAGGCAAACTGCTGGATTCACTTGTTGCCGCATAAGCTCCATCCTTCTTCCCTATAACGATTGGCGTACGCCCCCATTTATCACGGGCAACGATTATACCATCCTCCGTCAGCAAAAGCATTGAGCAAGATCCTTTGATTCGATTGAAGACATTTTCTATTCCTTCAACATAATCTTTACCTTGCGTAATCAACAATGCTATCAACTCCGTCTGATTAGTTTTTCCCGAACTTAATTCAGAGAAATGCATGTTCGCATTCAATAACTCCTGCTCCAATTCATCCAAGTTATTGATCTTGGCAACTGTCACTATGGCAAATTTACCTAAGTGAGAATTAAAGACTATCGGCTGTGCATCCGTATCACTGATGATACCAATCCCTGAATTACCGACAAATTTAGAAAGAGAAGATTCGAACTTAGTACGGAAATAAGAACTTTCCAAATTATGAATGGAACGAGTAAAACCGGACTCTTCATTATAAGTAGCCATACCACCACGGCGAGTCCCAAGATGAGAATTATAGTCTGTCCCATAAAACAAATCTGTTACACAGGACGACTTAGATATAGTTCCGAAAAAACCACCCATGTGTTTTTAAATTTTGAATTTGTGCGCAAATATATAAGATTATTTCCAATATTCTTTAAGAGATTCAGCACAATCCACCGCTTTTTATTAAAGTTTTCCATAGCACCATTAAGGAGGAAGTTCAATGTAAAAAACAACAAACCACCCTAAATATTTGCAACAAAATCATTTTTCACCCTTTCTATATATTTTAACACTCCATAAAACCAAAGATTATCAACCCATTAGCATTTGAATTAAAAATAAAAACAAAAAAACACTTGCATTATAAGAAATAATATCTACCTTTGCACCCGGGTAAGTCCTACACGGCAAGCTCCCTCGGAATCCCCCAGGACTTGACCGTAGCAAGGGTACTTGGTTGTAGCGGCGCGATGTAGCCAGCTTACCCATCTGCCTCTTTAGCTCAGTTGGCCAGAGCACGTGATTTGTAATCTCGGGGTCGTTGGTTCGAATCCGACAAGAGGCTCAAAAGAAAAGACAACTAACAATTGAATATCAACAGAAATCATTTCAATTGTCAGTTGTCTTTTTTAGTTATGGCAATTCCTTTTTCATTTATATACCTATTGTATATTCTTGTAAAAGAAGTAACTTTGTCAAGTTAAAACAAAACAACATTTTATATGGAAGAAAATAAAGATTTACTAATGAAATCGGCCATGTCATACGGTTTGGGCATGGGGATCTTTTGGGTAATCAAATATTTATTCCTTGTTTTTGGATATTCCACTCCCGCTTTAATATTCATCTATCAAATATTATGTTTCGCGGTTCCTGTAGTCGCTTACCAAATGACCAAACGTTATCGGCAGGAGATCGGTGGGGTTATCAGTTTTTCCCATGCTTGGCGATTTGGGATTATGCTATATTTCTTCGCCGCATTGATTGTATCCATCGAACATTTTGTCTTCTACCAATATATTGCTCCACCCGATTTTCTTCAAAACATGATGAATCAAGCGGTAGTAGCATTACAGGAAGCAAACATGGACAGTGAAGTGATCAACTCAATCAATCAAACAAACTTCACCCCTATCCACATGACCATTCAAGGTATTTTTAATAACATATTTTACGGAATCATACTATCTATCCCTGTAGCAGCATTGGTCTGTCGTAAAAAGACCATACAAACACCTACAGTATAGATAAAAAAATAACAGAACAAATCATGGATATATCAGTTGTTATCCCATTGTACAATGAGGCTGAATCGCTACCTGAGTTATTTGAATGGATAGAGCGAGTAATGAAAGAAAACCACTTCACATATGAAGTTATCTTTATCAATGATGGAAGCACAGATAATTCTTGGGAAGTGATAGAATCTTTAAAAAGCAAAGCTCCGGATATTGTTCGTGCAGTCAAATTCCGCCGTAACTACGGAAAATCTCCCGGATTAAACTGCGGATTCCAACGAGCACAGGGGGATGTGGTAATCACCATGGACGCAGACTTACAAGATAGTCCGGATGAAATTCCTGAATTATACCGCATGATAACTGAAGATGGCTATGATTTGGTATCAGGCTGGAAAAAAAAGCGTTATGACCCGCTTTCTAAAACAATACCGACTAAATTGTTTAATGCGACTGCCCGTAAGTTTTCCGGAATCAAGAACCTGCATGATTTCAATTGCGGCTTGAAAGCATACAAGAACATAGTCATCAAGAACATTGAAATTTACAACGACATGCATCGTTACATCCCATATTTGGCCAAGATCGCCGGATTTGGCAAGATTGGAGAAAAGGTTGTACAACATCAAGCACGCAAATATGGGACAACCAAATTCGGATTAGACCGTTTTGTTAATGGTTATTTAGATCTTATCACCTTATGGTTTACTTCTAAATTTGGAAAAAAACCAATGCACTTCTTTGGCTTATGGGGTAGTGTCATGTTCTTTATCGGCTTTATCTCATTAGTCATCGTATTAAGTGCAAAACTGATTTCGATTTGTACAGGAGAGTTGAGACCTTTAGTCACTAATTCGCCATTTTTCTACATTTCATTAACATCCATGATTCTTGGAACACAAATGTTCTTATCAGGTTTTATCGGCGAATTGATTTCCAGAGATTCTCCCCATCGAAACAAATACAAAATCGAAACTGAATTATAAGGAACGATATGTCATTTATTGAAATATTACTATTAGCAGTGGGATTGTCTATGGACAGTCTCGCTGTTTCTGTTACAGACGGAGCCCTTATAAAGGAATACAAACCACACCACATGATCAAGGTCGGTTGTATTATGGGACTCTTCCAAGCCGGCATGACACTATTGGGATATGTAGCAGGAGTAAGTTTCAGTAAATACATCAAAGCTTTCGATCACTGGATTGCATTTCTTTTACTTCTTTATTTAGGAGTTAATATGATTTATGAAAGTTTTCAAGAAAAAGAGAATACCCCCAAAATAAACCCTCTTTGCTACAAAACCCTATGCGGTTTAGGCATTGCAACAAGCATTGACGCACTTGCAGTGGGAATCTCTTTTGCTTGTTTACAATCAGCCATTGTTTTAGAATCACTCACTATTGGTATCGTCACCTTTCTTTTCTCTGCATTCGGTGTTTATTTTGGAAATCATTTTAAACGTAAAATGGATTTAAAATTAGACCTAATCGGCGGTATTATCTTAATCATAATCGGAACAAAAATATTAATAGAACATATCTTTTTTAACGGATAAAACAGATGTACAAACAAATTTCTTTCTTTCTCATCCTATGTTGTAGTTTCTTATTCACTGCTTGCCAGCCGAAAGAACAATACTATGAGGAAAGTGGAACAGTGTTCCACACCCTTTATCACATAAAGTATGAAGCGCCTAAGCTTTTAACTGAGCAAATAGACGCTGAACTTCAAAAATTCAACCTTTCACTAAATCCATTCAATCCCAATTCCATTATAGCAAAGATCAACAATAATGAACCTGTAAAGGTTGATGATTGGTTTAAGGAAGTTTTTAACAAGTCCATGGAAGTTTCTCGTCACTCCGATGGTATTTTCGACATAACCTGTGCTCCACTGATAAACGTTTGGGGATTTGGCTTCAGTAAAAAAGACAGTGTGACACCCGCCATGATTGATAGTTTGAAAACATTTGTTGGTTATCAAAAGGTTCATTTGGAAGGGAACAAGATTGTAAAAGAGGACCCTCGACTCCTACTAAACTGTTCAGCCATCGCCAAAGGATATGCCTGTGATGTCATCGCCCGTTTATTAGAAAAAGAGGGAGTAGAGAACTACATGGTAGATATTGGTGGAGAGGTTGTCATGAAAGGAGTAAATCCCAATGGTATCTGCTGGCGTATCGGGATTAATGTTCCAGAAGACGATTCTACAAACACAAAGAACCAATATGACGAAATTGTCCAACTATGCAAGAAAGGAGCAATCGCCACATCCGGTAACTATCGGAATTTCTATATCAAAGATGGCAAGAAATATGCCCACACGATTGACCCCCGAACAGGTTATCCGGCTGAACAAAACATTCTAAGTGCAACCATTGTTGCAGAAGAGTGTATCACAGCAGATGCATATGCTACTGCTTTTATGGCAATGGGATTAGAAAAAGCCCGCCAAATGGCAGATTCCATTCCGGGAATCGAGTATTACGTTATTTATTCAGATGAAGAAGGAAAACATCAGGTTGAATATTCGGAAGGGATGCTTCCATATTTACCTAAACGAAAACTGACAACAGAAAAGCAATAAGACAAAAAAAAGCCTCATTCTGAGGCTTTTTTTATTGATATAAGAACTTTAAATAATTACGCAAGTGGCTTTATGCAAGACATCTTTCTGATGTAGATTAACTCTAACTTTTTTATCGTCACCGTATGTCCAATCAGAAACCGGAATATTATTAATCATCACTTTAGTCGGTCGTTGTGAAGATTCGATCTCTAACTCATAGGTTCTTGATTTGTACATGCCTTTATAAGCACCCTTTACCGGATGAACGATAAATTCAATCTGCTTATTATCTTTCTTACATTCAAAACGAGTTGCAGCGATTGCTCCCTTTTCGTATTCATAAGAATCACCATCATCTTCATACATTACATAAGAAGAAACTTCTTTCGGATAAACTTTCACGATTAGCGTATCCAACGGTTTTTCCCCGATAAACTGCATATCTTTCTGAAACGGGATGATAGCTCCCTCACGCACAAACAATAAACCAGCCCGATTATCCGGATAAGTATGCTTGATATCACGACCGCCGGCCATCTTCTCTCCTGTCCAATAATCAATCCAATTTCCTTTTGGCAAATAGATAGAATCACTAAAGATACTTAGCAACAGGTTTTCCCCAAACATATATTGGAACACCATATCATCGCACTTCCGGTCATCCGGAAACATCAATGGCATAGAACGAACTATCGGCATGCCAGTCTGTCCTCCTTCCAACGCTGCCGAATAAATATACGGCATCAAAGAATAACGTAGCTTCACATAATCTCGATAAATATCCCTTTTCTTTTGAGCAAAATAGAATGGCTGCAACAAAGCATACCAACTGTTGATTTGTACCCAGGGCAAGAACAATCCGAAATGTAAGCTTTGCATTTCCTGCTCTTTGGCAACTGACATCACATCACATGAGGTATTCATGAAACCACTGACACCTAAGTTCAATTGGTCAAACAGAGCCGTACGACCACCACCATTGTCACCACTTGTTGAAGCCCCCCAATGTTGTGTTCCAGCCCAACCTGCAGTATAATGGTGCCATGTGCGGCGTCCTAAATGTCCACGGGTCATCAAATTCATCTGTTTCGGCAACAAGATCTGGTTCAAATTGTGCATTTCCTTATCAGTACGACCGTTATAATATTCACGAGTCGGATGTTCATCAATCGTACGTGCCGGATCCACTTTAAAACCATCCACACCGTTATCCAAGAAGTGCTTCAAATGATCCATCCAATGTTCCTGTCCCGAAGTCGGCTTACCGGCAGCAGCGGCCAATCTATCCTCTTCCGCCACACTCAAGTCATACTCAGCACATAACCAAAGTCCCATGTGATACCCCATCTCATGTAGACGACCGACCAACAAACGATGATGTTCTCTTTTCGGATAGCGGACAGAATCCCAATAAGGTTCAGCAGAGAACTGTTTGTAGTTCCATTTCTTTTTTGTTGAGAAGTCATAACGTTTTTCCATCCATTGCGGTTCCAACCAGAACAAATCACAAGGGACACCAATTTCACGGAAACGGACCGCATCATTCAAGATATGGAATTGATCTTCCAACATATTCGGTCCAAAACACAAACCATACGCCCACTTCGGCAAAACATAGGGGCGACCTGTAATAAGGGTAAAATGGTTAATAATCTCCGGCATTGAACGACCAAACATCAAATAAAAATCAGCCTCATTTGTCGTATTATAAATAGAGAAGATATCTGATTGATAATGACCAATATCAAAGAAATTTTTCCGAGTAGTATTATTGAATACACCCCAATTTTCCGAGCTGATCATTACCGGCATTGGGATCTCTGTATGCTGGTAAGTAGTCCACATACGAAGTAATTCGCCACGGTGCTGAATATGGTCACGACTTGTACTTCCTCCACCGTAGAACCGTTCGCCATCTTTCAAGGAGAAGTTTATGATACTGGTGTTATTATAATCACCTGTTTCCGCCATATCCTTCAGATTCCCTTTATGCGTATTGTCACCAATAATCGTTGCACCATTGGTAGCGACCTTCAGGCTTTCATATTTTTTATTAATCACCTCACCCAAGTTCTTACACAAAGGATCTTTGGATGTAACAAAAACGGCCTTTTCAATATAAACCTTACCTCTTTTATCCGAAACAGTTATTTCACCCGTCTTCTTATTAACCTTAAATCGATAGTTATCTGTAACTATTTCAAACTGCTGTTTGTTTTCTTTCGGAGAAGCAGCCACAGTTGCCCAATCTGTCTTGATGATTCCATAACGTTCCATCAAAGATTCTGCAAACGAGGAGTTAGGTGAAATTTTTACACGAAAGATTCCATCGCTACATACCTCCACATTCATGTTCAATCCATTTTGAATCCGAACATCAAATGCTTGTTTTTCTTTAGCCGCAAAGATTGCATGCACAAAGAACAAACAAACGATCAAACTAAAAATCTTTTTCATGACACAATATATTAAATAAATTAGATTAACACTTCCTTATCCGCTCTTCAGAACTGTTTCAATTCCTGATATAGCAACCGCACAGGTAAGCCCATCACATTATAAAAGCTACCATTGATACTCTCCACCGCCACATAACCGATCCATTCTTGAATACCATAGCTACCGGCTTTGTCAAAAGGACGATAGTTATCCACGTAATAAGCAATCTCCTCTTCTTCCAACCGGGCAAAACGGACGGATGATACAGCAGCGAAAGAGACAGACTTCTCTTTTGAGGTAAGACAAACACCTGTAATCACTTCGTGTTCGCACCCGGATAGCTTCCGCAGCATGGCGATTGCTTCTTCCCTATTTTCAGGTTTCCCCAATATTTCTTTAAAAGTCCATACAATCGTGTCAGCCGTAATCAATAGTTCATCATCCGGCATGGTCGACCGATAAGCCTCAGCCTTCTTCCGTGCTAAAAAAACCGGTATATCTTTTGCATCCAAAGTATCGGGATAAGACTCATCAATCCCTGAAACCGTCCGTACTTCAAAATCAATATCCAATCCGGCCAACAGTTCCCGGCGGCGTGGCGAATTGGAACCTAACACGATCTTATAGCGGTTCAAACAATCAAGAACCGGCCATTTTCTTTTACTTCTATCTGTATCCATATTCCTTCTATCCTAATAAGATTCCCTTTACCAACCAAATGCTTCATCACCCATCCACACTCCTTGTGCCTTCATGGTCTGTTCGATGACATCACGCGCGACCCCCTGTCCTCCATTCTTATGGGAGATATATTTGGCTATCCGCTTGATTTCCGGAACAGCATCGGCAGGGGCAACCGACAAGCCTACTAACTTCATCACCTCATAATCCGGGATATCATCCCCTGCATACATTACCTCTTCCGGTTGCAGACCGGTCTTCTCAAGAAAATCTTGATAATCTTTCAGCTTTACCGCACTCTTCATATAGATATGCGTAATGCCTAAACGGGAAAAGCGAATCCTGACCGCTTCTGTATATCCTCCTGTAATAATAGCCACCTGATAGCCCTTCTTCACAGCAAGTTGCAACGCATATCCATCTTTGATGTTCACTGTACGCATAGGATCTCCATTGGGATGCAAAGGAATCACGTCACAAGATAACACACCATCGACATCAAAGACAAAAGCCTTTATCTTATTCAAATCATAATTAATACTACTCATGTTGCGTTTCTTTATATATGCTTTGGCTTAACATTTGATAGAGATCCCGCATTCCCGGCTCCTCCAACATCGCCAAATGTTTATGAATGACATTCTCATCGTATCGGACAGCCGGGCCTGTCTGCGCCTGTTTCGGTGACATGACATGGACCTTCGCTGCCGTTTCATCAATCAAAGGTAACAAAACTTCCATCGGTATATCCTGCTTCTGCAACACTTTAGCCGCCAAAGCATAGATATGATTGGTAAAGTTACAAGCAAAGACTGCCGCCAAATGTAAACTTTTTCTTTTCTCTGAAGAGAGGAGACGTACATCTCCCGTCAGTTGTTCGGCAACCTGTCGTAATTTCAGTTCTGTTTCCGGTGTATTGGCCTCCAAGAAAAAAGGGATCACTTGGAAATCAACCGGTCGTTCCCGGCTGAATGTCTGCAAAGGATACATCACCCCGTACCGGTCTGTATATCCCCTAAAGAGCTCCATCGGCATGCTTCCTGCCGTATGTACCCACACTCCTTTATTAGGCTTAACCTGGGCAACCACCTCTTCTAATGCAGTATCTTTCAAAGAGAATATATAAAGGTCGGCATCTGACCGAATTTCGTCAGGCATCGCTGTCCAATCGCATGCCAATCGCTTCGCCAACCGTTCGGCATGGCTTTCCGTATGGCTGTACACCTGTATGACCTTCATCCCCTTCCGTTGCATCTCCAACGAAAGGCGGGTGGCCAAATTCCCGGATCCTACGAATACAATTTTCATGCCTCGTTTGATTGTAATTCTTCTGCCGTGCGATAGGAACCGATATGTATCTTTTCCCATTGTAAGTGAGACTCATCAAAAGGTTTCCGTTCTTGTCCTTTATAGCCGAAACCGACAATCGAAAGTACCTCTAATTGGTAAGGGACATTCAATAAGTCGCGCACATATTGGGCGGCATCTGTATCATCTTCTCGTTGACGATTACGAACTTGGCACCAGCAACTGCCCAAACCTAAATCTTCCGCCTGTAGCTGCATATATATTGAGGCAATAGAGGCATCTTCCACCCATACGTCACTTTCCATTACGTTTGCCAAAACAACTACCGCCAATGCACACCCTTTTAAAAAGGTTGCCCCTGCCGGCTTACACTCGGACAGTTTCAATAGCATCTCCTTATCTTCCACAACAACAAACTGCCAAGGATTCTTCATTTTGGAAGCCGGAGCCATCAAGGCTGCCTTTAAAATCATCTCCACCTGTTCCGGGCTTAACAATTGCTCCGTAAACTTACGGGTACTTCTTCTGCTTTTTATTAATGTTGCAAAACTTTCCATGAATAAATATTCTATTAGTCTAATGAATAACAAAGGTAACATTTAAGTAAATATGAACAATAAAAAAATAAAATTCATATTCCTGCGTTAGTATGTTTATAATATAATAAATCATGAAAATTCGTGCGGCAATTACGCTTCTATTTATACTTACGGTAACCAACATATTCGGTCAAGGACGGGCTAAAATCACAGGATATGTCCGTGACGCAGAGGGAAACCCATTGGACTTGGTAAACATCCGGGTCAAAAACACCATGAATGGAACCATGAGCAACGAAAAAGGATATTACTCGGTATCTGTTGCGACAGGAGATTCCATCACACTCATTTTTTCCTGCTTGGGATATAACAAAGCCGAACGCATTATTCCGCAAGTAACTAAAGATATGCGCCTTAACGTACGCATGAATTATACCACTATGGAATTAGGCGAAGTAGTTGCCACTGCTATCCGCAAGCAAACCACAACACTGGAGACATTAAACGCAGACCGTGTCAAACTGCTCCCCGACCCTGCCGGTGGCAGTATCGAAAGCTTGGTGGTCACCTTTGCCGGTGTCTCTTCCAACAACGAACTAAGTTCCCAATACTCTGTTCGTGGAGGTAGTTATGACGAAAACATTGTATATGTCAATGGATTGGAGGTATTCCGCCCTTTACTGATTCGTTCCGGGCAACAGGAAGGATTAAGTTTTATCAATCCCGATTTGACCGAATCGGTCAACTTTTCAGCTGGCGGGTTCGAGGCACGATATGGAGACAAGATGAGTTCCGTTTTGGACATTACCTACAAAAAACCTAAAGCATTGGAAGGTTCTGCCTCTGTCAGTTTGTTAGGAGCAAATGCTTACGTGGGAAGTTCTACCGGCAAATTCACACAAGTGACCGGTTTCCGCTACAAGACCGGACGCTCTCTTCTAAAGACAACCGACACCGATGCCGAATACGACCCTAATTTCATGGATTTGCAGACCTATATGACCTATAAGTTTGCGCCCAAATGGGAGATCAATTTCTTAGGAAACTTGGCCATCAATAAGTTTTCCTTTACCCCACACAGCCGAGAGACCTCTTTTGGTACGGCCATCAATGCGAAAAAATTTACCGTATTCTTTGATGGGCAAGAACAAGATCGCTTTGAAACGCTTTTCGGAGCATTGACACTCAAACATAACCCAAACGAAAACACAGAATTGGGATTGCAAGCCTCTGCCTTTACCAGTAAAGAAGAAGAAGGGTATGACATCGCCGGCGAATACTGGTTAGGTGATGCAGCAGAAGAGACAAATCATGACATATTGGACTTGGCTGTCGGACGATATAACGAACATGCCCGTAACCGCCTACATTCCAATATCATGAACATAGGCCATTACGGAAGTATCCGCCTAAAGAGCAATACCCTAAAATGGGGAGCGACTGTCCAGATGGAGAAAATCAATGATAAAATCAGCGAATGGGAAAAACGAGACTCTTCCGGTTATTCCTTGCCACAAGGCAACGGGACGGTCAACGTTATCGCCAATCTATTCTCAGATAACCAGCTCGAAAGTACCCGTATATCGGGATATGTACAGGATGTTTTCAAGTTCCGAACCAAACAGGGTTTATTCACCTTAGTTGGAGGTGTACGAGGAAGCTATTGGAGTTTCAACAAAGAGTTTATCTTCAGTCCACGTGTATCATTAGGATTCATTCCTAACTTCGACCAAGATTTCACCTTCCGATTGGCAACAGGACTTTACTACCAATCCCCGTTCTACAAAGAGCTTCGTACAACTGTCCAAGATGAGTACGGGAACAGTATCATCCAACTGAATAATGACATTAAGTCGCAACGTTCCATTCATGTCATTGCCGGAGGTGACTATACGTTCCGCCTTCTAGACCGAAACTTCAAGATTAGTGCAGATATGTACTACAAAAAATTAAACAACATCAATCCTTACACCGTTGATAACGTCAAAATTCGTTACTATGGCGAAAACTGTGCCGAAGGGCATGCAATGGGTCTCGATGTGAAGTTCTTCGGAGAATTTGTGCCCGGCACGGACTCATGGATCAGTTTCTCATTAATGAAAGCTCAACAAAGCATACGGGGGAGCGAATATGTACCGATGCCTAATAGCCAAGGATATAACATATCATTATTCTTCCAGGATTATTTTCCAGGATACAAACGTGTCAAATTAAACTTGAAAGGTGTGTTGTCCGGAGGACTACCAGTCACAGCTCCTCGTACCGGCTATGAAGATGGATATTTCCGTACACCGGCCTACAAACGTGTGGATTTGGGATTCTCTTACCAACTTGCCGGAGGAACAGACGCAATTATGGATCGTGGATTTTTCCGCCATTTGAAAAACATATGGCTGGGGCTGGATGTGTTCAATCTATTTGACATCAAAAACACCAGCTCCTATTATTGGATCACCAATATAGACAACCATCAATATGCCATTCCTAACTACCTAACCGGCCGACAATTAAACGTTCGTTTAATTGTTGATTTTTAAAATGAAACAAACAAAAGAAAAGTTTTTATAAAACAAACATAACCATACCTATAAATATTAAAGAAATATTTCCGTATTAATAAAAAGAATGTAACTTTGTCCACATAGAGAAAACAAATATCTAATATCAAAATAATTATTAATATGGAACTTACACATATCGAACACTTAGGTATTGCTGTAAAAAGTATTGAAGCATGCCTTCCTTATTACGAAGAAGTTTTAGGCTTGAAATGTTATAACATCGAAGAAGTTGCTGACCAAAAGGTAAAAACAGCATTCTTTAAAGTAGGCCAAACTAAAATCGAGTTATTGGAACCGACCAGTGAAGATAGCACAATCGCTAAATTCATTGAAAAAAAAGGCGAAGGAATCCATCACATTGCTTTTGCCGTACCAGATGTTCAAGCAGCTTTAGACGAAGCTGAATCCAAAGGTGTGAAGTTAATTGACAAGGCCCCTCGTGGCGGTGCTGAAGGTTTAGACATCGCTTTCCTTCATCCGAAATCAACTTGCAGCGTTTTGACTGAACTTTGCATGCCTGGCAAGAAATAAAAAATAACACGTTCATTATTAACAACAAATCAATAATACAATGAGTAACCAACTAGAAAAAGTAAAAGAGTTGATCGCCCTTCGCGAAAAAGCTCGTTTAGGTGGTGGAGAAAAGAGAATAGAATCTCAGCACAAAAAAGGCAAATACACAGCACGTGAACGTATTGCCATGTTGCTGGATGAAGGAAGTTTTGAAGAGTTTGATATGTTTGTACAACATCGTTGTACAAATTTCGGTATCGAAAAGACTAAATTCTTAGGTGATGGTATCGTAACTGGTTATGGTACAATCGATGGCCGTTTAGTATATGTCTATGCACAAGATTTCACGGTATTTGGTGGTGCTCTTTCTGAAGCATTGGCGATGAAGATCTGTAAAGTAATGGATCAAGCCATGAAAATGGGTGCCCCGGTTATTGGATTGAATGATTCCGGTGGTGCACGTATCCAAGAAGGAGTAAATGCATTAGCCGGTTATGCTGAAATTTTCCAACGCAATATTTTGGCTTCCGGAGTAATTCCTCAGATTTCAGGTATTTTTGGTCCTTGTGCAGGTGGTGCTGTTTATTCTCCGGCTTTGACAGACTTCAATATCATGACTCGTGGAACAAGTTACATGTTCTTGACAGGTCCGAAAGTAGTAAAGACTGTTACAGGAGAAGATGTAACCCAAGAGCAGTTAGGTGGCGCAAGTGTACATACAACTAAATCAGGTGTTGCCCATTTCGCAGTGGACACTGAAGAAGAAGGTTTAGAATTAATCCGCCGATTAATTAGCTTCTTGCCTCAAAACAACTTAGAAGAAACTCCGCTTATCGAATGTAAAGACCCAATTGACCGTTTGGATGACAACTTGAATGATATCATTCCTGATAATCCAAATCAAGCATACGACATGTATGAAGTCATTGGAACCATCATCGACAACGGTGAATTCTTGGAAGTTCATAGTGACTATGCTAAAAACATTATTGTAGGTTTTGCCCGTTTCAACGGCCAGTCAGTTGGTATCGTTGCAAACCAACCGAAAGTAATGGCAGGTTGCTTGGATAGCAATGCTTCACGCAAGGCTGGACGTTTCGTCCGTTTCTGTGATGCCTTTAATATTCCTTTGGTGACTTTGGTTGACGTACCGGGATTCTTACCTGGAACTGGCCAGGAATATAACGGTGTAATCTTGCACGGTGCTAAATTGCTTTACGCATATGGTGAAGCGACTGTTCCTAAAGTAACTGTTACATTACGTAAATCGTACGGTGGTGCTTATTGTGTGATGAGTTCAAAACACCTACGCGGTGATATGAACTACGCATGGCCTACAGCTGAAATTGCAGTTATGGGTCCAAGCGGTGCCGTAGAAGTAATCTTTGCAAAAGAAGTTGCAGCAGCTGAAGATCCTAAAGCATGTGCAGCAGAAAAAGAGGCCGAATATAAGAAAGCATTTGCAAATCCATATAATGCAGCTCAATACGGTTATATTGATGATGTAATTGAACCACGTAATACTCGTTTCCGTATTATCCGTGCTTTACAACAATTACAAACCAAGAAGTTGAGCAATCCGGCTAAGAAACATGACAATCTACCTTTATAATTTTTAAACTTAGGTATGAGTATGATTAATAAAAAAACAGGGGTATTGCTGTTGTTCATGTTTCTCTGTACTTTAGGGTTACAAGCACAGCGCACAACCTCCATGAAAATAAATGAAGTATTGGTTATCAACGAAGACAACTTTGTTGATGACTATGGGAAACGTCACGCCTGGATTGAGTTATTCAACAACTCTGCCGGAACGGTCAATTTAGCTGGTTGTTATCTAACAAATGACAAAAACAACCCTAAAAAGTACATGATTCCTAAAGGTGACGTATTGACAAAGATTCCGCCTCGTCAACATTCATTATTTTGGGTTGATGGACAAGCGATTCGTGGAACATTCCATCTAAATTTTACTTTTGATCCAAATGGTGAAAACTACATCGCATTATATGATTCTGATGGGTCAACCTTAATTGATGAAATAATCATCCCTGCAGGTCAACAAGCAGATATCAGTTACGGTTTGGATATGGATGGAACCGGTACATGGAAAACATTAAACAAAGTAACACCAAGCACCAATAACGTCACATTGGATTCCAACTCTAAAATAGAAAACTTCCAAAACAACGACTCTTGGGGTATCGGTATGACTGTTACAGCAATGGCGGTTGTATTCTTGGGACTACTTGTTCTGTTCTTAGTTTTTAAACAAATAGGTAATGCTGCAATCAAAGCAAGTCAACGAAATGCAAAGAAAGCTGCTGGAGATGGAGCGACTATTGCTGCAAATGCAGGTCAAGAATCAGGAGAAATCTTTGCTGCAATTGCAACTGCTTTGTACGAAATGAGTGACGATAATCACGACATTGAAAACACAGTATTAACTATCCGCAAAGTACAACGAAGTTATTCACCTTGGAGTTCTAAGATTTATACATTGCGTCAAACCCCAAGTAAAAAGTAATCACTTTTAATCAAGTAAGGAAATGAAAAGTTTTAAATATACCATTAATGGGAATGTATATAAAGTACATATAAATTCAGTTGTCGATGACATCGCTGAAGTAGAAGTTAACGGAACTCCATATAGTGTGAAGATGGAGAAGCCTGCAAAAAAACAGATGGTTACACTTAAACGTCCGGCTCAAGCACCAACCACAGCTTCAGGAGATCCGATAATAAGCCGCCCGACATCTTCAGGTGCAGCAGGTGCTGTCAAGTCTCCGCTTCCTGGTGTAATCCTAAGTGTTGATTGTAAAGTTGGTGACACTGTAAAAAGAGGACAGAAAATCATTGTGCTTGAAGCGATGAAGATGGAAAATAACATCAACGCAGACCGTGACGGTAAGATTGTAGAAATAAAAGTAAACAAAGGCGATTCTGTTCTTGAAGGAGCAGACCTCGTTATAATCGGTTAAGACTATGTTAACATCTATATTATTACAAGCGGCAGGAGCATCTGACAGTTTTCTTAAATTCTTGATGGAAAACATCCAGATATTCCTTTCCTATACAGGATTTGCAAACGCAACTCCCGGGCATATCATAATGCTTTTAGTGGGATTAGTGTTCATCTTCCTGGCCATTCGATTTGAATTCGAACCGATGCTTCTTATCCCTATCGGATTTGGGATCTTGATTGGGAATATCCCTTTTAAAGATGCCGGGCTACAATTAGGTATTTATGAAGAGGGTTCTGTATTGAATATACTCTATCAAGGGGTTGTGCAAGGATGGTATCCCCCGTTGATATTCTTGGGTATCGGCGCGATGACCGACTTCTCTGCATTGATTTCAAATCCAAAATTAATGTTAATTGGAGCAGCGGCTCAATTTGGTATTTTTGGTGCTTATATCATTGCATTGCAGATGGGATTTGATCCGGCTCAAGCAGGGGCGATCGGTATCATTGGTGGAGCAGACGGTCCAACTGCGATCTTCCTTTCCTCTAAATTGGCACCAAACTTAATGGGAGCCATTGCAGTATCAGCCTACTCTTATATGGCTTTGGTTCCTATTATCCAGCCTCCTTTCATGCGCCTTTTGACTACACAAAAAGAGCGTCTGATCCGTATGAAACCTCCAAGAGTTGTTTCTCAAACTGAAAAGATCATATTCCCTATTGTCGGTTTATTATTAACAGCATTCTTGGTACCTTCCGGTTTACCATTATTAGGGATGTTATTCTTCGGTAACTTAGTAAAAGAAAGTGGCGTAACTCGTCGTTTAGCAGAAACAGCTCGTGGTCCGCTGATTGACGTAATCACCATTCTTTTAGGTATCACCGTAGGAGCTTCTACACAAGCTACACAGTTCTTGACCTTAAACTCTATTAAGATATTCGGATTAGGAGCATTATCTTTTGTGATAGCAACCTGTACTGGTGTTTTATTCGTTAAATTCTTCAACCTATTCTTAAAAGAGGGAAACAAAATCAATCCGCTAATTGGTAACGCAGGTGTATCTGCCGTTCCTGATGCTGCACGTATCTCACAAAATGTTGGTTTGGAATATGATCCAAGTAACTACTTGTTAATGCATGCAATGGGTCCGAACGTTGCCGGTGTAATCGGTTCTGCAGTTGCAGCCGGTATCCTATTAGGATTCTTAGGATAATAAAGTAT
Organism: Parabacteroides distasonis; assembly: GCA_015060925.1. Taxonomy (GTDB): domain Bacteria; phylum Bacteroidota; class Bacteroidia; order Bacteroidales; family Tannerellaceae; genus Parabacteroides; species Parabacteroides distasonis_B. The sequence continues at coordinate 118,573 of SUXM01000001.1, read as the reverse complement.
AAAACTATACAACGTAAAAAGGTAGACAGTTTATCATTGCTGTCTACCTTTTTTACATTTATATAAAAAGTTTCTGACCATGAAACTCGGAGTTTCAGGCAAGAAACCAAAAGTTTCATAAGGTGAAACTTTTAGATGATTTCTTACACAAAATTGACTCTCTTCCTATTTTAACGGGAATATTTAAGCATTACATCAACTTCTTTCCCCCAACACTTTGTTCTTTGCAATCGTTGCTTGGAATTCTTTGAGATAGAAAGGTTCGAAATAGGCTACGTCTTCAAATTGTCCTTTGTCATAGGCCTCTTCTGCCAATGAAACCATATTCACAGCTAAAGGGTGAATATCTTCTACAAACAGGGCATTGGAAGAGGTTATTACCGATTGACATTTGGTTGCTCCATTCCCAAAGAAACAGACTTTGCCTTTTTCTAAATAGGAAGCATAAGTATCTGCATCAACAATATCGGCAGCAGTCTCGCGCACTGTATGCATGGATGAATCATAAATTGAAGCATAAACTTCCATACGACGGGCATCCAACATCGCACAATACAAACAATCAGGATCTACGACCTGCTGTTTGATTACCGTAGCAGCCATAATATCTAATGTATGGATACTAATCAATGGAATATTCCAACCAAAACATAATCCTTTAGCCAAAGAAACACCGATACGTAACCCCGTATACGACCCTGGGCCACTACTAACAGCTACAGCATCTAATTTTCTTTCGTTCTCTTTTAAAACAGATAAAGCCTCTTCTACAAACACACCTAACAATGCGGCATGAGAAGGACCTTCAAATGATGATTTTTCAAAAAGCACTTTACCTTCAGCGGATAAAGCAACAGAGCAAACTGAAGTCGATGTTTCTATACTTAAAATACAAGACATAATATTCTATCTTTTTTCGGGGTACAAATGTATAAAATAAAAATTGTCTATTGTTTATCTATTCCCTATCTTTGCAATCATAATTCTAAATACGATGATTCAATCTATGACAGGGTTCGGTAAGGTTACAGCCGAACTTCCTTCTAAAAAAGTAACCGTAGAGATAAAAGCTCTAAACAGTAAACAGTTGGATCTTTCCACCCGCATCCCTTCTATTTATAAAGAAAAAGAGATGCAAATCCGTAGTTTATTGCTTCAGACATTGGAACGTGGTAAAGTTGACTTAAACATACATATCGAACATATAGGAAAAGATACTCCTACACAAATCAACTTTACAGCTGTAGAGAATTACTACAATCAGATCAAAGCTATCGCGGAGCAACTAAATATCGCTCTTCCTTCCGATTGGTTTCAAACACTCCTTCGCATGCCTGAAGTGCTCAAATCAGAGCCACAGGAACTTAATGAAGAAGAATGGAATATTATTGAAAAGACAATAAAAGAGACCATCAAACAACTTTGTGATTTCCGCATACAGGAAGGTATTATGTTGCAAAAACTATTTGAACAGAAAATAGCTAACATAGCCCAACTTCTATCTGACGTTGAAGTTTATGAAAAGGAACGTATCGAAAAGGTAAAAAACCGTATCATGGATAGTCTCGAAAAAGTAGCAGGACAAGATTACGATAAAAACCGTTTTGAGCAAGAAATGATATACTACATCGAGAAGTTGGATATAAATGAAGAAAAGAATCGTTTAGACAATCATCTCAAATATTTTATCAGTACAATGGAAGATGGTCAAAGCCAAGGTAAAAAATTAGGTTTCATTGCACAAGAGATGGGACGCGAAATTAATACGCTTGGTTCCAAAAGCAACCATGCAGAAATGCAAAAAATAGTTGTACAAATGAAAGACGAGTTGGAACAAATCAAAGAGCAAGTGTTAAACGTTTTATAATTAATAAACAATGGCAGGTAAACTAATCATATTCTCCGCTCCTTCTGGTTCTGGGAAGTCAACAATCATTAATTACTTGTTAACCCAGAATTTAAATCTTCATTTTTCAATTTCTGCGACTAGTCGTGCTCCTCGTGGTACAGAACAAAATGGTATTGAATACTATTTTCTTACTCCGGAAGAATTCCGTAACCGTATTGCAGCTGGAGATTTCTTAGAATATGAAGAGGTTTATACTGACAAGTTTTACGGCACACTAAAAAGTGAAGTTGAACGAATTTTGAATAAAGGGGACAATGTCGTATTTGATGTTGATGTAGTCGGAGGATGTAATATCAAAAAGTACTATGGAGAACGTGCCCTTTCCGTATTCATCCAACCACCATCTGTAGAAGAGTTACGCAAACGATTAGAAGGACGAGGAACAGATGCTCCAGAAGTTATTGACAGTCGTATTGCAAAAGCAGAATTCGAGTTAAGTTTTGCAAGCAAATTTGATGTAGTAATTATCAATGATGATTTAGACAAAGCTAAATCTGATACACTCACTACCATACAAAACTTCTTAAAGAGATGAATACCTCTAAAAAGTGGTTATATACATACATTACGATAGCTTTTGTTGCGCTTATCACCTGCTTATATGCCTTGTATAAGAAAGAATACATAATCGCTGTAGGTACAGGTTTTGTCTTTTGTGTACAAATACAAAACCTTATAAAATGGAGACAAACCCAATGCAAGAAAAGACAAACAAAATAAAAACGGGCATATATTCCGGTTCTTTTAACCCAATACACATTGGTCATTTGGCTTTAGCCAATTGGCTTTGTGAATTTACAGAAATAGAAGAGCTTTGGTTTTTAGTCACCCCACATAATCCCCTTAAAGAGAAAGGAGATCTAATGGATGACCAGCTTCGGTTTGAATGGGTAAAAAAAGCGGTTGCAAATTATCCTAAATTCAAAGCAAGCGACTTTGAATTTTCTTTGCCACAGCCTACCTACTCCATCTACACACTTCAAGCATTAGAAAAGGCTTATCCCAATCGTGAATTTTACTTCATCATGGGAGCAGACAATTGGAAATACATCTCCAGATGGTTTGAATATGAAAGGATTATCTCCAATTATCCAATCCTAGTCTATCCCCGAAGAGGTTTCGACATCGAAATACCTAAACAATATACACAGGTAAAAAAGGTTGAAGCCCCTTTGATTGAAATATCTTCCACTTTTATTCGTGAAGCATGGAAGGCAGGAAAAGATATTCGTTTTTTCCTGCCGGAAGCTTTACGTCAAATATCTTTTAAGACCCAAAGCAATCTGATTTAAGGAGATAAAACAATAAAGTCCCTCCTATTTTTATTATATAAGTAAGAAAAGTTTTGTATTTTTGCGCTGTATTATACAAATTAATAGCAAATGAATCTATTAGAACTGAGTGAACAGGAGATCTTCAGACGTAACAGCATGGAGCAGTTACGCAATATGGGGATAGAGCCATATCCCGCAGCAGAGTATGTAACAAATGCTTTTTCCAAAGAAATAAAAGAAAACTTCAAAGACGATGCAGAACCTCGTCCCGTATGTATAGCCGGTCGAATCATGAGCCGCCGAATTATGGGAAAGGCTTCTTTCATGGAATTACAAGATTCAGAAGGAAGAATTCAAGTCTATATTTCACGAGATGAAATTTGTCCGGAAGAGAACAAAGACCTATACAATGTTGTTTTTAAGAAATTATTGGACATTGGTGATTTCATCGGAGTCAAAGGGTTTGTTTTCCGTACACAAATGGGAGAAATTTCAGTTCATGCCCAAGAACTAACTGTATTATCAAAATCACTCAAGCCGCTTCCTATCGTAAAATATAAAGATGGTGTAGCTTACGATGGATTTAATGACCCTGAATTACGTTATCGCCAACGCTATGTAGACTTAGTTGTCAACGAAGGCGTTAAAGATATTTTCTTAAAACGTGCGACTATCATCAAAACAATGCGCTCTGTTTTAGATGAAGCCGGTTACACTGAAGTTGAAACTCCAACTTTGCAATCAATCCCTGGTGGAGCAAGCGCACGACCTTTCATTACACATCATAACTCATTAGACATTGACTTATACTTGCGAATTGCAACCGAATTATATCTAAAACGTCTGATTGTTGGTGGATTCGAAGGTGTATATGAAATTGGTAAAAACTTCCGTAACGAAGGTATGGACCGCACGCACAATCCAGAATTTACTTGTATGGAACTTTATGTTCAATACAAAGATTACAACTGGATGATGGACTTTACAGAAAAGATGCTTGAACGTATCTGTATTGCTGTAAACGGTTCAACTGAAAGCCAAATTGATGGTAAAACAATCAGCTTCAAAGCTCCTTACCGCCGCTTGCCAATCTTAGATGCCATCAAAGAAAAAACAGGATATGATTTAAATGGTAAGAATGAAGACGAGATCCGTGCTATTTGCAAAGAATTGAAATTGGAAATCGATGAAAGCATGGGTAAAGGAAAACTGATTGATGAAATTTTCGGTGAATTCTGTGAAGGAACATTCATCCAACCAACTTTCATCACAGACTATCCAGTTGAAATGAGTCCGCTTACCAAAATGCATCGTAGTAAACCTGGTTTGACAGAACGTTTTGAATTGATGGTCAATGGTAAAGAGTTGGCTAATGCATATAGCGAATTAAATGATCCAATCGATCAAGAAGAGCGTTTCAAAGAGCAAATGCGTTTAGCTGATAAAGGAGATGATGAAGCTATGATCATCGACCAAGATTTCCTTAAAGCATTACAATATGGTATGCCTCCTACATCAGGTATCGGTATTGGTATTGACCGTTTGACTATGTTAATGACAGGACAAACAACGATTCAAGAAGTTATCTTGTTCCCACAAATGCGTCCTGAAAAAATCGTCAAGAAAGACGGTGCTGATAAATATGTAGCATTAGGTATTCAAGAAGCATGGGTTCCTGCATTACACAAGGCTGGATACATCACTGTTGATTCATTAGCAAATGTAAATCCAAACAAGTTAAGACAGGAATTGTGTGAAATGAACAAAAAGTACAAATTGGAATTACAAAACCCAACTGCTGAAGAGGTAGAGGCTTGGATTGCCAATGTTGCTAAATAAAAAGATAGAACATATTAAAATCTCATAAATTATGAAGAACATCAGTCTTAACATCGACAAAGCACTGGGTACTATTACTAAAGAACAGGTATTTGCTCAGGCTGCAAAAGCAAATGAATGTAATGCAACTTTACAAAATGGGAATGGAGCTGGTAATGATTTCTTAGGATGGTTACACCTCCCTTCTTCTATTACTGAAGCAGAATTGGCAGACATAGAAAATACAGCTAACGTTCTTCGTTCCAAATGTGAAGTAGTAGTTGCAATTGGTATCGGTGGTAGCTACTTGGGTACAAAGGCTGTAGTTGAAGCTTTAAACAACAGCTTTGACTGGTTACAAACAGAACGCAAGAATCCTGTATTGGTTTATGCAGGACATAATATTGGCGAAGATTATCTATATGAACTTTGCGAAACATTGAAAGGTAAACAATTTGGTATCATCAACATCTCTAAATCAGGTACTACAACTGAACCAGCTTTGGCATTTCGTATGTTGAAAAAACAGTTGGAAGATGCAGTTGGTAAAGAAGAAGCTAAACAACGTATCGTAGCAATCACTGATGCGAAAAGAGGAGCTCTTCGCACATTAGCTAACCAAGAAGGTTACAAAACATTTATCATTCCTGATAATGTAGGTGGTCGCTTCTCTGTTTTAACTCCGGTAGGTTTACTTCCAATCGCTGTAGCAGGTATCAGCATCCGTGATTTAGTGGCTGGTGCTGTTTCTATGGAAAAAGCAACAGATGTAGCTGTTCCTTTCGAAGAAAACATTGCAGAAATATATGCCGCAACACGTAACGAATTGTACAAGAGTGGTAAGAAAGTCGAAATCTTGGCAAACTTCCATCCAAAATTACACTACATTGCTGAATGGTGGAAACAGTTGTACGGCGAAAGTGAGGGTAAAGACGGTAAAGGTATTTTCCCGGCTTCTGTAGACTTAACAACAGACCTACACTCTATGGGACAATGGATTCAAGATGGTGAACGAACAATCTTTGAAACTGTTATCTCAGTAGAAACACCAGATCATAAAGTCGAAGTACCAAGTGACGAAGAGAACTTAGATGGTTTGAATTTCTTAGCAGGAAAACGTGTGGACGAAGTAAATAAAATGGCAGAATTAGGAACTCAATTAGCTCACGTTGACGGAGGTGTTCCTAATTTGAAGATTACTTTACCGGAAGTTAGTGCATACTATATCGGCCAGTTGTTCTATTTCTTTGAAAGAGCTTGCGGTATCAGTGGTTATATGTTAGGTGTCAACCCATTCGACCAACCGGGTGTTGAAGCATACAAGAAAAACATGTTTGCTTTGTTAAATAAACCAGGATACGAAGCTGAAAGTGCAGCTATCCGTGCCAGATTGTAATTCTTAACAAATCTTATATAAAAAGGGGAGGTCTTATTCCAAGTCCTCTCCTTTTCCTTTTTTCATTTATTACAAAATAATCTATGATTCAGAAAGCAATCTCTTTATACTTGCAAAAGCAACTGCAAACAAAAATTACTCCCAAGGCCATTCTTTTTGATATGGATGGAGTCTTATACGATTCCATGCGATTTCATGCAAGAGCATGGTATGAAACAGCGACAGCCCATCATCTTACTTGTACTCCGGATTTATTTTATCTATATGAAGGACGAACCGGAGACAGCACCGTCAATGAACTTTTCCAAACAACATTCCATCGTGATGCTACAGAAGAAGAAAAACAACAAATCTATAAAGAGAAGGCTGCACTCTTTAACCAATATAACGATGGAAAAGCGATACCCGGAGCAAAAGAAGTATTAGCAGCCGTCAGATCCCATGATCTACAAACATTGGTCGTGACAGGATCCGGACAATATAGCCTAATCAATAAATTGGAAGAGGATTATCCGGGATGTTTCAAAAGAGAAAAAATGGTTACTGGTTATGATGTCAAATATGGCAAACCGCATCCGGAACCTTATCTCATGGGATTAGAGAAAGCAGGCGTACTACCTCACGAGGCAATCGTTATAGAAAATGCACCAATCGGAGTACAAGCTGGTGTAGCTGCTGGGATATTCACTATTGCAGTAAACACAGGACCTTTAGATAACCAAGTTCTTTTAGATGCTGGTGCAAACCTACTTTACCCCAATATGGGAGCTTTAGCTCAAGATTGGGATCAAATCATGGAGGCTATACAAAAAAGCAAAGTCTAAAAAAACAAATCAAAGCACAAAAAAAGGCTTTTTTCTATTAGTAAGAAGAAAGCCTCTCTTTTTATATCTAAGATTAGATTATTTTACATATTCAGCCGCATTCAAGAAGTCATAACTCTTCTTTACATCTTCCTGCGGAGTAGTATCATAACGTTCTACTTCTACATACCAATCTTTCATACCATTTGCATAAGCCTGTTCAAAGATAGGTTTGTAATCCATCTTTCCACTTGCACCAATAGCAGTTTCATCTTTAATATGAAGAATCGGGAAACGATTCGGATATTTCTTTAAATATTCAACAGGATCCTTACCTCCACGCATTACCCAATATACATCCATCTGAAACATAATATGATCCGGACTTGAGTTTTCCAACATAGCATCATAGATTGTCTGACCTTCAATCTGTTTGAATTCAAAATCATGGTTATGATATCCAAATCTAATACCAGCACCGGCTGCAGCCAAACCCACTTGATAGAAATAATCACCAAAATATCTCTTCAAATCATCCATGGTTGCCTTCTCATTGATTGGAGAAACCGGCATAACCATGTATTTCATACCAGCAGTATTATGTGCTTCTATCGCTCTATTCCACCAGTCCAAATCTTTGGCCATGTCATCACTTAAATATTTAGACAAGTGAGCACTTGTCGGTTTCATTCCCAAATCATTACATATTTTCTTAAATTCAGCAGGATCCAATCCATAAATCTTACCATCACTATAACCAGCTGTTTCTAAGTTTACATATCCCATTTTAGAAACAATTTCCAAAACTTTCTGGATACCTAAATCTTTAATATCATCTCTTAAAGAATACAATTGAAGCCCAATATGTTTAGAAGGAGCAGCAGTTCCACCACAAGAAGATAAAATTTGAGGCATAACCAAACCTCCGGCAAGTAATAAAGAGGCTTTCTTTAAAAAGTCACGTCTGTTCTGCATAGCATTAAAATATTAAGTTTGTTAAAGAGTTCTACTTTTCCAATGTAAAGGTATTATGTCCTATCAGATTTCCATCTGCAAAAATATCCACTCGATATGTTCCTGGCGAAAGGAATTCTTCAATATTCCAATACATTGTTACTGGTAATTCTTCTCCATCATATTCAATCATTTTCTTCATAGAATAATTGATTTCCTTACCTTCAAAAGTAAAAACATCTCCCCGACTTTTCACTAACACATCATCATCCGGTTTCATAATACGTACGTAAACTACTTTCTCACCCACAGGAGCTGTGATATTTTTAGCAATACGGAAATCAACCACAAACTGTTCCATTTTCTTAATGGCTTTTGCTTTCTTACCACGACCATTCACCGGAGTAACAGTGATACCAGTTGCATCCAAACGGCTTGCCAACGTCACACGTTCTGTCAATTTTTCTTTTTCTTTCTTCAAAGCAGTAGCCGTAGAAGAGGCTTGCTGATATTTCTTCACCGCCTCGTTTTTCTCAACAGTCAATTGTTCATTTACCCGATTCAAAGAGTCTATTTGAATCACATAGTTACGCATAATCTTACGCAATGTCTGTAATTCTTTTTTTAAACGAGAAATTTCTTTTGTATTAGTAGCTTTTACCGTACGAAGTTCTTCTTGTAAACGTTGAACTTTAGCCTGTTCTATTGACAATAAATTCAATAAAGAGTCATTTCCTATATTAAATTTATACCCTTCATATTGCAAAGACAACTCATTAAACTCATCTTCCAACATCTCCTTATCCAAAGCATAAGTTTGTTCCAACTCCTCCATCTGCTGGTTCTGATGGAAAATATAATATGCTGCACCTGCAATTATCAAAATCAATACTACAACTGCCGTAATCAGCAATGACATCTTATTTAACTCTTTGTTCTCTTTTCTTTCTGTATCCATACAGTTTCCTCTTATCAATCAGCTGACAAAGGTAATATTTAATCAATTGAGAAAAAAAGTATTATAGCCTTATTATGCTTTTTTTGCGAAAAAGGGACATAATCACGGACTCATATTTAGAATATCCTTCTTCTCTGTAGGGACAGTTGATTCGTTACCATTCCGAAAAGATGTATAATGAGGAGAGAGAATTTCGACATCTGCCGCAGCAAATTTATCTTGGATATTTTGGTAAAGAGCCGAATAAAGTTGGTTTAACCCTCCTGCATCTTTCACATAGGCATTAATCTGATAGACAGGAAAAAAATCATTCAAAGCAGTTTCTTGGACAAAAGGTTCAGGTTCATCACTTACCCCTGCTGTTGCTTTAGCAGCATCAACCAATAACTGATGAACCTTTCGCCATGGCACATCATAACCTATCGTAACTTCTGTATGGATAATCAGACCTAATTTACGTGCAGATTCACTATAATTGGTTGTCTGGGAAGACATCATAAAAGAATTCGGGATAGTAACCAGTTCATTTTTAGGCGTACGTATGCGGGTTACCAATGCACTTTTCTCTACGACAAACCCAATTGTATCATTGAGTTTTATCCGATCCCCCAATTTGAAAGGGCGCATATAAGTAATGACCAATCCTGCAAGGATATTCCCTATAACGGTACTGGATCCTAAAGAGACTATCAAACCTAAAAAAACCGATATGCCTTTAAACTCTCCGGAATCCGCACCCGGTAAATAAGGATAAATCATAGCAAGCATAAACGCATACAAAAGAAAACGTATTATCCGGTATGTAGGTTGTGCCCAGTCAGGATAAAAACCGGAAATTTTCAAACGTTCCTCTTTTATCTGTTCTGTAAGATAACGGATAAAACGAATCAGATAGCGAATAAAAATAACAATCACAAAAATAGTAAACAGATTGGGTATATAATTGAAAACATCTTCACCTATCGCTTTTATCGGTTTCCATATATAGGAGAAAAGCAATGTTGCCAAACTTTTCGTTTCTGGAAATATCGAAAATAGAACAGGGATTGCAATTAAAAGTTGCCCAGTAATCAATATCCAACGAAACATATCTGCCAAATAAATCAATAGGGCAACCTGTTTATCCGGATCCAGCAACTCATATTCATGAATACGGATTGACTTAAGTTTGGTCTCTTTTAATAAAGCAATCCTCTTCTTGAGCTTGCGATGTATCAACGAAATACCAAAAAAAAGAGACATTTGAACCAATAAGAAAAGAGCAAAAGAGATTATTCGTTTCCCATTGGAATCTTCTAAAAACAATGAATGTATCTCTTCCCTTAAATTAACTTCCGCACATAAGATAAAAAGAGACAAAAAGAACAAGAGTATAACAAAGAGTGTACGTTTCATTTAATTTACAACTTTTATACTTAATCTAATAACCTTTTACCTCTCGAATAGTTCATATTACAGAAGTTATTTCTTCTTATGTTAAACTTTCAAAACAGTTATTACATACATGAAAGAGTGATTATTCTTGATTTTGGTTCGCAAACCACCCAATAAAAAATCACATCGGATGTAATACGCTACTACCTCCGATGTGATTCTGATTACGTCCGATGTAATATCAAGTTTAATCAGACGTATTCTCTACTGAACAAGAATAGAAACCATGTTAGTTCTTAAAAATAAGTTCGTTATGATCACTATCAATGCTAATAGCATGATTCCTATCAATTTTTCCAGCCAAAAGAGCCTTTGACAATTCATTCAGCACATAGCGTTGAATCACCCGTTTCACCGGACGTGCACCAAATTGCGGATCATATCCTTTATCTGTAATTAAGTCCAATGCAGCATCCGTAAAATCCAATGCAATGCCATTCTGAGCCAACATCTTCTTCACTCCATCCAATTGCAAAGAGACAATCTGCCGTATCTCCTCTTCATTCAACGGAGTAAACATGATAATATCATCAATACGGTTCAAGAACTCCGGACGAATGGTTTTCTTTAACAGTTCCAAAACCTGGATCCTCGTATCGTCAACTACCTTATCATGATTGGCCGGTGTCATCTTCTCAAAGTTTTCACGAATCAAAGAGGAACCCATATTGCTTGTCATGATAATAATCGTATTCTTGAAATTAACTACACGACCTTTATTGTCGGTTAAACGTCCGTCATCCAATACCTGCAAAAGAATATTAAACACGTCTGGGTGTGCTTTTTCTATCTCATCAAATAACACGACAGAGTACGGTTTGCGACGAATCGCTTCCGTTAGTTGGCCACCTTCATCATATCCGACATATCCCGGAGGCGCACCAATCAAGCGAGTGGCACTGAACTTTTCCTGATATTCACTCATATCAATACGTGTCATCATGTTCTCATCATCAAAAAGATATTCGGCCAACGCTTTTGCCAACTCCGTTTTCCCTACTCCGGTTGTTCCTAAAAAGATAAAAGAACCTATCGGGCGTTTCGGATCCTGCAAACCGGCACGGCTCCGGCGAACCGCATCAGAAATAGCCTGAATCGCCTCATCCTGTCCGATGACCCGCGTATGCAGTTCATCCTCCAACCGAAGTAGTTTTTCCCTTTCACTCTGTAGCATCTTATTCACCGGGATACCCGTCCAACGAGATACCACATCAGCAATGTCTTCACTATCGACCTCTTCCTTAATCATAGCAGCAACCCCTTGCATCGTTTTCAGTTTCTCTTCGACCTCTTGGATTTCCGCCTCTTTCTGCTTAATCTTTCCGTAACGGATCTCTGCTACTCTGCCATAGTCACCTTCCCGTTCCGCCTTTTCAGCCTCAAACTTTAGGTTTTCAATGTCAATCTTATTCTGTTGAATCTTATTGATCTGTTCTTTTTCGCTCTGCCATTGTGCCTTTTGTTTGGTCTCCTCCTCTTTTAAATTGGCAATCTCTTTGTTTAATTGCTCCAATTTGTCTGCATCATTTTCTCGTTTAATTGCTTCACGTTCAATCTCCAACTGTTTGATACGTCGAGACACTTCATCTAAGGATTCCGGTACCGAATCAATCTGGATACGTAAACGAGCAGCCGCCTCATCCATCAAATCAATCGCTTTATCCGGCAAGAAACGGTCAGAGATATAACGAGAAGACAATTGAACCGCGGCTATAATCGCATCATCCTTGATTCGTACCTTATGATGGTTTTCATACTTCTCTTTCAAACCACGCAAGATAGAGATTGCATCCAATTCATCCGGTTCTTCCACCATCACGATTTGGAATCGGCGTTCAAGTGCCTTATCCTTCTCAAAATATTTTTGATATTCGTCCAATGTCGTAGCCCCGATAGAGCGCAATTCGCCACGAGCCAAAGCCGGTTTCAAGATATTGGCGGCATCCATCGCCCCCTCCCCTTTTCCGGCACCGACCAAGGTATGGATTTCATCTATGAAAAGAACAATCTCGCCATCCGATTGAATCACTTCATTCACGACAGCTTTCAAGCGTTCTTCAAATTCGCCTTTGTACTTCGCTCCAGCAACCAAGGCACCCATATCCAATGAGAAAAGTTGCTTGGACTTCAGGTTCTCCGGGACATCCCCACGTACGATTCGATGCGCTAACCCTTCGGCGATGGCTGTCTTTCCCACACCGGGTTCACCAATCAAGATCGGATTATTTTTTGTCCGTCGACTTAGAATCTGAAGAACTCGGCGTATCTCATCATCACGCCCAATTACCGGATCCAATTTACCATTACGCGCACGTTCATTTAAATTAATGGCATATTTGCCTAAAGCATCATAAGTATCTTCGGCCGACTGACTGGTCACCTTATTTCCCTTTCTCAACTCCTCAATCGCTTGGCGTAAATCCTTTTCTGTAATACCGGCATCTTTCAATAGTTGAGATGCCATACTTTTCTCTGTAAAGAGAGCCAAGATAATCGGTTCCAAAGAGACATATTGGTCACCCATCTGGGAAGAATATCCTATCGCCTTCTGTAATATTTGATTTGTCTCACCAGACAAATAAGGTTCGCCACCGGAAACTTTCGGTAAAGAACTTATCTGCGTATCCAACACACGGTTTAAGTTCTGAATATTCACTCCTAACTTTTGGAAGATAAAGTTAGTCACGCTCTCACCTGCCATAATGACACCTTTCAACAGATGCACAGCCTCTATCGCTTGTTGTCCATTACGTGACACAAGCTGAACGGCCTGTTGAACGGCTTCCTGTGATTTAATTGTAAAATTGTTTAAATTCATTTGGTTAAACTCCTATACTTTTCTTTTTTATTTATTAAACTCATCAATATATACACAAAATAAATACCAAATCTAAACACTGCCAAAATGACAGAACCCTATAAATCCTTTATAAAACAAAGAGAAGTCTCTATTTGTTTCATGAAACCTCATACTAAAAACATGACGAAAGATTTTTTAATTCCTGCCCAGAGAATTTTTATTCCCTGCCTAAGAAAATATTTTTTCCTGCCGAGAAATTTTAACCATCTCTTCAGGATAATTTTACATCAAACTCATCCACTCGACAATATCCTAACCAAGTTTTCTTATAGCTTCAATAATAAAAAGAAGGTTTCATGCGTTTTTATCTCAACAATAAAGCTAATTCAATATGAAAAAAGCATTCACACTCCTCTTCTGTTCCTTAACCATTTTATACGGTTGGTTAGGCTATGAACTTATATCGAACCAGCAACTTTCACCAATCCATTCGAAAGGAGAATTATCAGATATAGCCGAGGAGGTTATTGCGATTCCGTTAGAAACTCATGCGCAATGCAAGTTGAAACAGGTTCAATTGATAAAGCGTGACAAAGAGCATATCTTTTTAGTTAGTGGCCAACAGCTTTATCATTTTAACAGTTCCGGCAAGTTTATTGGGCAGATAACAACTCCATCCAACCAAACTACCCAAGGGATTGATGTGATGGATTATGCCGTTGACCCGGTTCATGCCTGCCTAATTGTGATTGGAAAAGAAAAAGAGGTTCATTATTATGACTATAGCGGACAATTATTAGCACAACGTTCTTTGCCTCAAAAGACATCTTGGCAAACATTTGGCCGAATTGCTTACCATGACCACCACCTCTGGGCTACTATCAATCAGGAAAATCGAGACCAACACCAGCAGACTGTCATAGAACAATGGTTGTATAAGTTTGATCTCAATTTCCGAGAAGTAGAAAAACGCAAATTAGAAGCTGCCGATTTAGGACGCATAAATATCAATTATTGTGCCGCTCCAGAAATAAAGACTTTTAATGGTAATGTGTATGTTTATACATCCGCTTTCCAACAAGCTCATATCCTCAATGATACTCTTTATCTGATTAACAACGACCAATTAACCATTACCAATGAATGTAGAACAATTCTCCCGATACAAATTGGGAAACGATTCTTAATTACCTCTTATTGTAATCCTATTGCAACAGAACAGAATTATACATTTTGTTATGACCAACGACAAGAAAAAGCTTATCAGATAAAAAATGGATTGGATGACAATTTCTTTATGACTGGAAAAATATCAAAATTACAACCATTGGATTTAAATGGGCAAACATACTATTATCTAAAAAAAGGGGAAGAAGTATATCAATCTTTTCCTCACATACAAACAGAAGATAATCCTGTTTTATTTATCATAAAAATGAAAGCATAAAAAAACCCCGACAGTTTTTTATCTAACTTTCGGGGCTTATGTCAAATTTATAACTTAAATATTAAAAGATTCTTCCATTCAATCGTAATTTTAATACTGGATAAATTGTTATTTTTTCTATGATATCAGAAAAAGCGTCATCCGCTTCCTCTAATGCAAAACCTAAATCACCATAATCGGTATAAACTTCCGGTGTTTTATGAAACTGTACTCCCATTTCAAACATAAAATTAATTCGTTTTTTAGGGACAATACGTCCAAAACCTAAACCAACGTAAGGACGAAAATTAGCGACTTTCAAACCACCAGAAACATTCCCATTTTTATCCACAGGAATAGTATAATCACCAATAACTACACCTGCACTTTCTGCCTCTTTCATGATATCTTGTAAATCATCACTATGACCTTTGATTGTCACCAAAGAAGAACCACCAAAATAAGCACCAGCAGTTAAGAAAAAACCTCCTTTTTTAAAAGGATAGTAGTTTAACAATACATCTCCTGAAAATCGCTTAATACCACCTTCCATTTCTATTGTTGCAGTTCGTTCATATCCTCCCTCAGAATATTCTACATCTACATCTGTATTAATGCTAATATTTGGCATAGCAGAAATACCTCCACGTAAAGCAAAATAAGGAGTAATCGGAGTAGCTAATTCTACATCAATACCTGTTGTACTAATACCTGCTCCTACAGATAAAGAATTAAAGATTCCCCATTCTTTTTGAGCTAAAACATTATTACTATGTAAGCTTAAAATGATTAAGAATACAAGGCTTAATAAAATTCTCAGCTTTTTCATAATTATAAATTTTTAGATGAATAAATATTTTTACACTATTACATACAAATGTATATTAAATTAATACAAAAACAACCCGTTTTAGATAAAATTTTAATTTTATCTATTAAAAATTTAATTAACAAGCATAAAAAAATCTCATTACTGATTTATACACCAATAATGAGATTTTAAACTATTTTATTACAAAAACTATTTCAACGCCTCTTCAATCTTTTTCATCAACTCGGCAAAATCCTCTGCTTTAAAACCTTTTGTCGCATAAATAATCTTTCCGGATTTATCGACCAAATAGCAACGAGGAATCAAGTTCTTGGCAAAAGAGCCATAAATCGCCCTGTTCTTGTCCGGATACAAAGGGAAAGTAAAACCTTTCTTCTCATTGTATTTCTGCAAATCAGCATCCGTATGTTCACGACCTACTACCAACAAAGCAAAATCTTTATTGTCTTTATATTTAGGCCAAAGCGTATTCTGCATTTCAGCCAATTCCTTTTGACAAGGCGGACACCAAGTAGCAAAGAAATTAATCAAAATTACTTTTCCACTTAACGTAGAGGAAGCTGTTTTAGTCCCATTATCATTAACTATCGTAAATGCAGGCATTTGATCACCCACTTTTACAATTTCACCATTTTCATCTTGTGCCTTTACCAACAAAGCCACCAACATAAAAAGAGAAAGAAACAGATACTTTTTCATCTTTTATCCTTTTTTTATTGCATGCTTTGAGCAATGTCATACCCAGCCTTCAAAGCCTTCAAGTTCATTTCTACAATCTCTTCACCTTTACGACCGAAAATCCGGCGGATACCATCAGCAATCTTATCGTATTCAATACCGATAAATGGAGCAGCTGCACCTAACATTACAATATTAGCAGCACGAACAGAACCAGCCTCTTTGGCTATCGCCTCAACATCCAAAACAACCTTATGTGGTAATTTACCCAATTCCTCATTCACCTTTTCCATCTCCGGATAGTTAGGGATATTAATAAAAGGCTCAGAGTTGGTTACTAACCATCCCTCTTTCTTCAAGTAGGGTAAATAACGAAGTGCTTCCATCGGTTCAAGAGAGATAATCAAGTCTGCCTGTCCTAATGGAATCAAATCAGAAGCGATCGGCTGGTCTGACAAACGAAGATTAGACTGAACGTCACCACCACGCTGACTCATGCCATGTACTTCCGCCTGCTTCATATACAAGCCCTCTTTTAATGCCGCTTCTCCGATAACAGCTGCGATAGAAAGGATTCCTTGTCCCCCTACGCCGGATAATATGATGTCTGTTTTCATTTCTTATTAGCTTTTTTCTTTCTTGTTAATGTCTGGATACATTCACGACGAGGGATTAATACAGAGACACCTTTATATTCGATCTCTTCACGAATAATCGCTTTCATCTCTTCATAATTCTTCTTCAAAGGAACCATTACCCGAATATGAGCCGGATCTACCCCGATACCCGCACAAATCGCCTCAAGACGTCCGGTACCTGCCGAATCCTGACCTCCTGTCATGGCTGTGGTTTCATTATCCGAAATAACAATGGTTATATTCGTTTGCTCATTCACACAATCCAAAAGCCCAGTCATACCAGAATGTGTAAATGTTGAGTCTCCAATCACTGAAACAGCCGGATATACTCCTGCATCAGAAGCTCCTTTGGCCATGGTTATGGAAGCACCCATATCAATGCAAGAATCAATCGCACGGAAAGGAGGCAAAGCTCCTAATGTATAACATCCTATATCACCAAACACTTTTGCTCCTTCGTATTCTGCCAATACGTCATTTAACGCTTGATACATATCACGATGGCCACAACCTTGACACAATGCAGGTGGACGCAGTTCCACCACTTCCGATGTCGCATAATAATTGGTAATATCTTTGCCTAAAGCTTTACCTACTGCATCAGGAGTCAATTCACCGTCGCGTTGCAATGTTCCGTCCAAACGGCCATGCACTTTCAAGCCTACCCCCAAGAATCCTTTCAATTGTTCCTCTACTACCGGATAACCCTCTTCCAAAACAAGGATTTCCTTGCATTCACTTATAATCTTCTCTACCATCTTGCGAGGTAACGGATACTGGCTGATCTTTAAAACAGGGTATTCAAAACCATCCGGGTAGTTTTCTGACAAATAATTGAATGCAATACCGGTTGTTATAATACCCAATTCTTTATTTGGAGCATCAAAATAGGCATTGTAAGACGAAGCCTCAGATGAAGCCGTAAAGACATCTTGAGCAGCTATCAATGTTTTGAAACGTTTACGAGCCAATGCAGGAAGCAAGATATAACGTTGACGTCCATCTTCCGGGGTATGCATCACATTTTCGGCCTTTTGTTCACGTGTGACAACTCCTGCACGGGAATGTGCCATACGCGTCGTGATACGAAGCAAAATCGGATAACCTAACTTTTCAGAAAGTTCAAAACCTTCATAAACCATATCGTATGCCTCCTGTTGGCTTGAAGGTTCCAACATCGGAATCATCGCAAAGTTTCCATACCAACGGTTATCCTGTTCATTCTGTGAAGAGTGCATAGATGGGTCATCGGCCGTAATAATTATCATCCCCCCATTAATACCACTCATTGCCGCATTCATAAAACAATCTGCAGCCACATTCAAGCCTACATGTTTCATACAACAAAGGGCACGTTTTCCTGCATAACTCATACCTAACGCAGCCTCCATAGCTGTCTTTTCATTGGTACTCCAACGGCAGTGTATTCCCCTTTCCTTTGCAACAGCCGAGTTCTGTATATATTCGGTTATTTCAGTAGAAGGAGTTCCCGGATAGGCATAAACGCCAGACAATCCTGCGTCTATCGCAGCTTGTGCAATCGCCTCATCCCCTAAAAAAAGATGTTTTTCCATCGTAACGTCTATTTGTTTTTTATAAATCTTCTATTATTATAGAGCCACAAAGATAAAACTTTTACAAGGAAGTCAAAAGTTAATATCTTATTTCCCCTCTAATTATCGGATATGACGTCTATTCAGCTCGGTTTGATACCGCTTTGCATTCCGATTATGTTCCGACAAGGTCACAGCAAAATTATGTCGTCCTGAAAAATCTTCCTTTGCACACATATAAAGATAATTATGCTTCGTATAATTTAAAACCGCATTCAACCCTTGTATAGATGGAATACGAAGCGGCCCCGGTGGAAGTCCTATATATTTATATGTATTATAAGGAGAATCAACTTCCAAATGTTTATATAAAATACGCTGCAATGTAACATCTCCCACAGCAAACTTAACGGTAGGATCTGCTTGTAAAGGAATTCCTCTCCTCAAACGGTTGATATATAAACCAGCCACAATCGGATATTCATCAACGGCCGCCGTCTCTTCCTCCACAATAGAAGCTAATATCGACACCTCTATAGGAGACAAACCAAGTACTTTTGCTTTTGCAAGACGAGCTTCAGACCAATAACGGTTATATTCACGTTTCATCCGTCCCATAAAATTCCGAGCTGTGATATTCCAATAAACCTCATACGTATTAGGGATAAATAGCGTATTAATCGTCTCCGTCGTAAACCCTAATGAATCACAATAAGCAGAATCTTTCAACAAAGAAGATAAATCCTCTTTCTCCATCATCAATTGATTAGACAAACATTCAACCAGATCATCCTTCAATCGTATATTATTAAATGTAATACGAGTAGCAACCTGCTGTCCACGGCGCATATTATTCAACAAATGTAAATTACTCACTCCAGGTTCAACAGCATAACGTCCGGTACGCATATTGTCTGGATAGTCCAAAAAACGAGCCAATTGTTTAAAACTACCTAAACAAATACATCCTGCAGAATCGCTTAATTGCAAACAAAGGTCATCAAAATCTTTACGACTATCCACATAAACATAGACTGTTTCAGCAGGAACAAAGTTTGAAACCCACAACAAACGATACATCCACACACTTACACCTGTCAATACTATGCAGACAAAAACAAGTATGCCTATAATAAATGTACGTTTGGAATTCTTTTTCATTTTCATTTTTTTATCCAATAATTATCTGAATATCAGAAGCAGGCACAAAAGTAGCATCTTTTTATTAAAAATATAATCAAAATATCTTGTTTATTTCAAAACTAACCTATATCTTTGCAACGCATTTCAGAAAAACGGAGTGTTATAACTCTTGGAAGTGTGGGTGAGTGGCTGAAACCACCAGTTTGCTAAACTGACGTACGGGTAACCGTACCGGGGGTTCGAATCCCCCCGCTTCCGCTGAACAAACACAAAGCGATGAATCTTTTTTAAGATTTGTCGCTTTTTTATTTCCCCATCATAAAACCTTTATCCAATATTATAAACCCAAATATTGACCAAAAGGATTCTATTCCGTACATTTGCAAGAAAGATTATAAATATTGACTAACATGAATTATTACGAACTTGCTTTTACCTACTCTTCTCCTATCGAGAAAGCAATTATCAATGATATTTTAGCAGCAGAATTGGGAGAAATAGGCTTCGAAAGTTTTACTGAAAACGAAAACGGATTACTTGGATACATCCCTGAAACTTCATATAAAGAAGATTATCTTCAAAACAAATTGACAGATTTCCCCCTTGAGAATGTAGAAATCCGCTTTACAGCTTCTTTTGTCGAAGGAAGAGATTGGAACGAAGAATGGGAAAAAAACTATTTTAAACCTATCCATATCGGAAAAGAATGTATCATCCGCGCCTCGTTTCATCAAGAAGAGCCTGGATATACTTACCAAATCATCATTGACCCTAAAATGGCATTTGGAACAGGCAACCATGAAACAACTTATCTGATGATTAATGAAATGCTTGCTTTAAATCTTGAAGGGAAAGATTTACTCGATATGGGATGTGGAACTGCTGTATTAGCCATTTTGGCTCGAATGAAAAACGCACAACGAGTTGTCGGTATTGATATTGACGAATGGGCTTACAACAATGCACTTGAAAATTGCCGATTAAACAACACAAATGATATCCAAATAGCATTGGGTGGAGCAGAACAACTCCCAACATTTGGATCATTCGATATCATATTTGCCAATATTAACCGAAATATCCTATTAAATGACATCCATCATTACAATGATTGTTTAAAACCTAACGGATTACTCTTTATGAGCGGTTTCTATCTTGAAGATATTCCTGTCATCGAAAAAGAATGTAACAAATATGGGCTTAAACTTCTTTCTTATACAGAAAGAAACCGCTGGACTGCAATCAAAGTACAAAAAGCAGCAACAATTATTAACTAAAAAAAGTGATTGAAAATAAACTTCCTTTCAGAAAAAGTCGTTATATTAGAGCAATTTTTAAAATAAACAAAGTATTATGAGAAACGTAGATTCTAAATTATTATTGGGACTAGTTGTAGGTGCTGCTGTAGGTGCTGCTGTAGGTTATTTAGCCGCAACTGATAAAAAAGAACAGCTTTTAGAAGAGCTAAACAGTGTTGTTGGAAAAGTAAAAGAAGGTTTCAATTCAGCTCTTGCTAAATACAAAGAAGGTAAAGCTGATGCAACTCAAGTTGCAGAAGAAGTTATAACTGAATAAATAGACAATGGAGAAAGACTCTGGTGAAATCTTTGGTAAGTTGAAAAATGATATTTCAACTTATGCAGAATTGAAACTTGAACTCCTAAAGTTAAACACATACGAGAGTGTAGGAAAAGTTTTGGCCGTACTCTCGTATGGTGTTATTATACTATGTTTAGTTTTTTTTGCCATTTTGTTTATATTTTTAGCATTCGGATTTTATGTTAGTGAATTATGCAGTTCTACAAGTATAGGTTTTGCAGTTGTCGCTTTTCTATATTTTTTACTAACAGGAGTTGTTGCTTTAAACAAAAATAGCATACGCAACAAAATCATAAACGTGGTTATCTCGGCTTTTATGGGTAATGAAGACAAACTGAATACGACAATAGACAATGAACAAACAAAAGCAACTGACACCATTGGAAAAACTGATTTCTGATCGTCAGCAGATTCAAGCCCAATGTGATATTCAGAAACTAAAACTGAATGAACATTTCTCATACATACAAGAAAATGCAGGAAGTTTGTTTTTATCTGGAGTTTCATCTTTGTTATTCTCTTCTTCAAAAGACAAGAAAAGTAATACAGATACAATTCAACCTAAACAAACAACACCTACTGTCTCATTAGGTATTTCAGACTACTTTTCTGTAGCCCAAAGCCTATTACCTGTAGCATGGGATATGGCACGACCTTTATTAACTGCATGGGGACTCAAAAAAATCCAAACATGGGTAATAAAGAAACTTTTTTCAAAAAAGAAACAGGCTTAACATTTAATTTATGTTAGTGGACATATTTTTCTTGTATCAATGCCTATACAATAAAAAAAATAACGTAAATTTGCAGACGTTAAAGACAAAAAAAACAACAACAATTTAATAAACACATAAAAAGTTTTTATTACAATGATTAAATTAGGTATTAACGGTTTTGGCCGTATCGGACGTATGGTGTTCCGCGCTGCAGTTGCAAACTTCAGCAATGATATTCAAGTAGTAGGTATCAATGACCTTTTGGATGCTGACTATTTGGCTTATATGTTGAAATATGACTCAGTTCATGGTCGTTTCAACGGTGAAGTAGCTGTAGAAGAAAACGCTTTGATCGTTAACGGTAACAGAATCCGTTTAACTTCAGAAATGGATCCTGCAAACTTGAAATGGAATGAAGTTGAAGCAGATGTAGTAGTAGAATCTACAGGTTTCTTCTTAACAGATGAAACTGCTCGCAAACACATCCAGGCTGGTGCTAAAAAAGTTATCATGTCTGCTCCATCAAAAGATGCAACTCCTATGTTCGTTTATGGTGTTAACCACGAAACTTATGCAGGTCAGGACATCATTTCTAACGCTTCTTGTACTACAAACTGTTTAGCTCCTATCGCTAAAGTTTTGAACGACAAGTTCGGTATCGTTAAAGGTTTGATGACAACAGTTCACGCTGCTACTGCTACTCAGAAAACAGTAGACGGTCCTTCTAAGAAAGACTGGAGAGGTGGTCGTGGTATCTTGGAAAACATCATCCCTTCTTCTACCGGTGCAGCTAAAGCTGTAGGTAAAGTTTTACCTGTATTGAATGGTAAATTAACAGGTATGGCATTCCGTGTTCCGACTTCTGATGTTTCTGTTGTAGACTTGACTGTTGTTTTGGAAAAACCAGCTACAATGGCTGAAATCAACGCTGCAATGAAAGAAGCTTCTGAAGGCGAATTGAAAGGTATTTTGGGTTACACAGAAGATGCTGTTGTTTCAACTGACTTCCGTGGTTGCTCTAATACTTCTATCTATGATGCAAAAGCTGGTATCTCTTTGGATGCTAACTTTGCAAAGGTTGTTTCTTGGTATGACAACGAATGGGGTTATTCAAACAAAGTTTGTGAAATGGCTCGCGTTATCGCTAAGTAATTTAAGCACAACTTATACAGAAAAGGCTATCTTCTTTGAAGGTAGCCTTTTTTTTGTTACGTTTGTAACATGAAACCATACGAATTAATTACCATATTAGGCCCGACAGCATCTGGCAAAACATCATTTGCTGCTGCTTTAGCAGCTTACTTAGATACAGAGATTATCAGCGCAGATTCCCGACAATTATACCGTTCCATGGATATAGGTACTGGAAAAGATTTAGACGATTACATTATAAATGGGAAAAACATACCTTACCATCTTATAGATATTTGTGAACCGGGCTATAAATATAATGTATTTGAATACCAACATGACTTCCACCGTGCTTTTGCATCCATACAGGCAAAAGGAAAAACTCCTATTCTTTGCGGCGGTACAGGTATGTACATAGAGGCCGTACTCAAAGGTTACAAACTATTGGATGTTCCTCAAAACCCAGTTTTACGTGAATCATTGAAAAACAAACCTTTGGCAGAATTGGAAACTATTTTAGCAAGCTATAAAATCTTACATAACAAAACTGATGTAGATTCAGTTCAACGTGCCATCCGTGCCATAGAAATTGAAGAGTATTATAAACATGAGGCTCCAGACAAAAACGAATACGAACCAATCAATAGTCTCATTATCGGAATAGATATAAATAGAGAATTACGCCGTAAAAAAATTTCCCTTCGATTACGTACCCGTTTAGAAGACGGAATGATAGATGAGGTACGAAATATTATTGATTCAGGAGTAAAGCCAGAAGATTTAATTTACTATGGCTTAGAATATAAATATCTCACATTGTATGTTATCGGTAAACTTTCATATGAAGAGATGGTTTCTCAGTTAGAGATTGCCATTCACCAATTTGCCAAACGACAAATGACCTGGTTCCGTGGAATGGAACGTCGTGGCTGTGTTATCCACTGGATCGAGGCCACACTTCCAACAGAAGACAAAATAGAAAAAGTTATCCAACTATTAAAAAAAGAATCATATCCTATATAAAACAAGATAAATAAAAATGTCTATGTTAACAATAAATGATTTAAACAAAAATGATAATTTCTTCTTATTAGCTGGTCCATGTGCCATCGAAGGAGAAGATATGGCTCTGCGTATCGCCGAGAAAGTAATGGGAATAACACAGAAGCTGAATATACCATACGTATTCAAAGGTTCCTATCGTAAGGCAAATCGATCACGTTTGGATTCTTTTACCGGTATTGGAGACAAGAAGGCTCTTCAAATCCTCCGTAAAGTTGGAGAGACATTCCAAATTCCAACAGTTACAGATATTCATGAGACAACTGAAGCTACCATTGCCGCTGAATATGTGGACATCTTGCAGATTCCGGCATTTCTTTGCAGACAAACCGATTTATTGGTAGCTGCAGCAGAAACAGGTAAAGTTGTCAACATCAAAAAAGGACAGTTCCTATCCCCTGGAGCAATGCAATTTGCAGTACAAAAGGTTGTTGATGCTGGGAATAAAAATGTCATGATTACAGAAAGAGGAACAACTTTTGGATACACTGATTTGGTCGTAGATTATCGCGGTATTCCTCAAATGCAACAGTTCGGTTTCCCTGTGATTATGGATGTCACCCATTCACTACAACAACCTAATCAAACTTCTGGAGTTACAGGTGGGCTACCAGCCTTGATTGAAACAGTAGCTAAAGCAGCCATTGCAGTTGGTGCAGACGGATTATTTATCGAAACCCATCCAGAACCATCCAAAGCCAAATCAGATGGAGCCAATATGCTTCAGTTAGACCTTTTAGAAGAATTATTAACCAAACTCATACGTATCAGAGAGGCTATTAGATAAAAAAGAAAGGGCAATTAAGTTTGATTTATACTCAATTGCCCTTTTATTTTTTATACAATAGCCCAATTATCCCATTCGGCTAATCTTCTTCAATTTTTCCTCATCAATCAATTTTATCTTTCGACCATCAATCGCTATAATACGCTCAGAAACAAAAGTTGACAATGTACGAATCGCATTCGAAGTTGTCATATTTGATAGATTAGCTAAATCTTCACGAGACAAATAGATACTTAATGTTGCTCCATCCTCTTCCAATCCGTAACTATCTTTCAAGAACAATAGAGATTCTGCCAAACGTCCTCGAATATGTTTTTGAGTCAGATTAACTGTTCGTTCATCAGCTATACCTAAATCAGAAGAAAGCTGGCGAATGAAAAACATAGCCAAATCTGAATTACTAATAATAAGATCTCGTACGACAGTCATAGGTATCAAACAAACTGTAGAAGACTCAAAAGCAGAAGCATTCGTCAAATAGTTTTCTTGGGCAAAATTAGCACGATAACCAAAATACTGTACAGGCTTTATCATTCGGATAATTTGGCTTCGTCCGCCAACGCCTTCCTTAAAGATTTTCACCTTCCCCTTTAACAAACACATCATATCTCTCGGTTCATCACCTTCGCAATAAATTAATTCATTGCGTTTAAAATGTTGGATTGTAGAATTATGACGAAGAATATCCCGTTCTTTATCTGTTAGGACTCTCCATACCTCTGCCAAACTTGCAGAAAAATCGACTTCTTCTTTTTGTTGCTTAACCACGACTGCTATATAACATACTTATAAGGCACAAATGTACGGTTTTTCTTTGAAACGAAGAACATTTTTTTATAGATAAATTCACTAAAGGAATATATTTTCACCATCTAACATCTTAAAATTCAAATTTATTCATTACGTTTGCCTAAAAAGAAAGGCTACTTTATTGAAAAAATATATCAAAATAATATTATGGCTCTGTATAGCCTTCCCTACTATAGCTACATCCCATAGCAGTTATGGAAACAATTTATTGTTTAGCAAATCAGCAAAAACGCCCTCTTCTATTCAAGGTGACTCTATCATGCACTTAGTAATCCAAAGAGCCGACACTTACAAGAGTGCGATTTCACAATACAATGCCGAAATCTACATCAAAGGAAAATCTGAAATCCTTAAACAAAACATCCTAATGCGTTTAGCTCATCATCTATTTCCTGTTGACCGGAAAAACAAAGAGATGATTTTTGAAATTGTCAGTCACTCACAATACAATGCCCCCAACAATTATCTACATGACTTAAAAGCAATAAACGGGAACTGCATTCCAAATAAAGCCAAACAAAAAGAGGTACTTAGTTTTCTGAATCTGAATGTATATTCCCCTACCATTTATAATGAAGGCGTCATCATGCCCGTTGCTAAAGAGGCCTTTCGTTTTTATAATTTTGAATTAATTGATTATAAAGTAGTCGATAGTCTTAAAATATACAAAATCAGTTTCATGCCCAAAAGATGGAGCCAAAAACTTTTATGCGGATATTTATACATCACCGACCAAAACTGGAGGATTGATAAAATTGATGTGAATGGCCGATTTTCTTTTGCAGAATTCAATCTGGTTATGTCATTTGGGAGAAATTACAGCGATTTTATTCTACCTCAAAAAGCAGATCTTTTTTTGCGATATAATGTATTAGGGAATGCCATTGCCAGTACCTATCATACCTCATTTCAATATAAGACAGTCCTACTCAATATAGAAAAAGAAAAGAAAGGAAAGAAAAAGAGTAAAGCAACAAATTATGATTTGACAGCCTATTACCAAGTGTCTTCTGATACAGTTCCTTTCATTACGGACAACAGTTATTGGAATCAAAAAAGAGACATTCCCTTAACCCAAGAGGAGGAAAAGAGCTATAAAAAGGTTCCTATTACTACCCTGAAAGAGAATGATACCAGTCATTTTGAAAAATCTTTGAAGATTACTGAAAAACTAACCAATACTGTCAATTTAAATTATAACACAACCCGTCTTAAATATTCTGGTTTCTTGAATCCTTTTCAGTTAGGTTATTCCGGTAGAAATGGGATAACTTACAAACAAAAGATCCGTTTAAGCAAAACATTTGACAAAGACCGCCAAATCCGTTTCCAGCCGGAAATCGGTTTTCTTTTTAAACGAAAAGAAATTTATTACCGCGTGACAGGCGAGTGGGAATACTTACCTGAAAAATTAGGGTCACTAAGTCTGAGCGCAGGAAATACCAATCAATCCTATTCCTCCAAAATAACAAATGAGATCAACCAACATCTGAAAGATTCGGCTTTTAATTTTGACAATCTGAATCTGGAATATTTTAACCACCATTATATCGAACTCCGTAACCAGATCGAACTATTCAATGGCTTCAAACTAACAACCGAGGTTTCTTATCACCGTAGAAAACCAGAAAACAAATCAGCCATAAACCCGGGGGATGAAGTAAACGAAATCATCAACGATAACTATCACGATTTCATTGCCTCCATTGGCGTTTCTTATACCCCGAAACAATATTACTGGCGAGATGGCCATCGGAAAGAAATTTTATATTCCTATTATCCTACTTTTTCCATCGAATATGGACGGGCAATCCCCGGCATCTGGAAAAGCACCGGGAATTATGGACGCATAGAGGCCGACATCCATCAAAGTATACGGTTAGGCTTGGCTCGACGGTTCAACTATCATGTTAGTGGAGGATTCTTCACCGCTCAAAAATCAACCTACTTTGCAGACTTCCATTATTTCACCCGGCGGAATTTCCCCGAATCATGGAATGAGGAATTTGGTGGAGTCTTTTATCAATTAAAAAGAGAATGGTTTAACGCTGCGAATAAATATGTGCAAGCACATGTCATGTACGAAAGTCCCTTTATCCTCTTTCAATTATTCAAACCTAAAGCGAGCAAACACATTCTTTCCGAACGATTTTACCTAAGCCAATTATGGTTACCGGTAAAGCCCAGCTATACAGAATTGGGATATGGCATAGGGAACCATATTTTCAACGTAGCCGTTTTTGTCGGGTTTGACAAATGGAATTTTGACAGCATCGGAGCTAAATTTGCATTCGAACTTTTCCAATAAATTAAAACATTGGACGCAGAACGATTACCCCGCAATGACGTTTTACATTTTGTACATAAACGTCCAAAGGAACATCATTAACTATAACCTGTTTTTTATCGGAAGAGGCATGAATAAATGTCAATGTATCTCCTAACCAACAAGCGATCCCCAAATGAGATATATCCAATCCCTTGATAGTCGTTACGAAGCAGATAATATCTCCTTGCCTAATCTGTTTTGCACGCAAACAAATCTCCTCCTGCGGAATATAAAAATAAGTTCGTGTATTTATCTCCTTTTCTATTTTAACGATAGCAGCAATCGCGTCCGGATTCCCTTTGAGTTGTTTATAGCTATCCGGATGGGTAGACATGAAAGAGAGATCAAAAGTATATGGTTTACCTCCTATTTCTTGAGTTACATCTCTCATCAATCCTCTCTTTTCATTCTCATAAATCCAATCCGAAGTGTAATGGAGACGATCTACATAAGTAAGTTTCTCTCCTTTCATCTGGCGATAACGAATATTTTTTAACCGATTCTGGAAATCAAGAAACGTTCCACCTTGTTTGACCGTCCACGTCAAAGCCATCACATTCTCCACTAACGTCAAGCAATCTAATTCGGACAGATTCACAACTAATTTCTCCGGTACTATCTCCAATGTACCTCCTACATAGGGTTTACCCAAGAAAAAACGAGCAGTCTCCACCATCAAATCCCCTGTAGCCAATCTTTTAGAAGTCTCCATTTGACTACAATAACGTTCAAAAGAGAGAGAATCTTTTTGTAAAACATATATCTTTTCTCCACTCAAATCCTGTTGTGCTACCCCTATAAAAGGCATAAGCAGAAAAAGGAATAACCATCCGTTAAAAAAAACACAGGCATGCGTTCTCTGTTTCATAGGCATTTATTCTTTCTTCGATGCTAATAAATTTTCCAACTTAACCAACTCATCACGGAATTGGGCAGCCTCGATAAATTCCAATTTCTTGGCAGCCTCCATCATCTGTTTCCGTGTCCGTTCAATTGCCTTCTCTAATTGTGTCCGATTCATATACTGAACAACCGGATCTGCCGCAATACTGGGTTCGGGTTCAACATAAGCATATGGTTCAACAGTCATTACCTGTTGTTTCTCTGCCACCAAAGATACACTGTTCTTGACTACCTGTTTAGGCGTAATTCCATGCTTTTCATTGTAAGCCAGTTGCTTTTCCCTGCGACGTGTAGTCTCATCCATTGTCAAACGCATGCTATCCGTAATTTTATCAGCATAGAATATTACCTTTCCATTAACATTACGTGCTGCACGTCCAGCTGTCTGTGTTAACGAACGATGCGAACGTAAGAACCCCTCTTTATCTGCATCCAAAATCGCAACTAATGAAACTTCCGGCAAATCTAACCCTTCACGGAGCAAATTGACGCCAATCAAAACATCAAACAGACCTTTTCGCAAATCATCCATAATTTGAATGCGTTCCAACGTATCGACATCGCTGTGAATATAATTACACCGTACACCCATACGTGTCAAATAACCGGTCAGTTCCTCAGCCATACGTTTTGTCAAAGTCGTCACCAAAATTCGCTCATCCAAAGCGGCCCGCTGCGTAATCTCTTCCATCAAATCATCAATCTGATTCAAGGTCGGACGTACCTCAATAACAGGATCCAACAATCCGGTAGGCCGAATTACCTGATCCACCACTACGCCTTCGCTTTTTATCAGTTCATAATCTGCCGGCGTAGCACTGACATAAATAGCTAATGGAGTCAACGACTCAAACTCATCAAACGTGAGCGGTCGGTTATCCATCGCTGCCGGTAAACGGAATCCATATTCCACCAAGTTTTTCTTTCGGGAGTAATCTCCTCCATACATCGCTCGTATTTGCGGAATGGTCACATGACTTTCATCTACGACTAACAAGAAATCTTTCGGGAAATAATCCAACAAGCAGAACGGACGTTCTCCTGCTTGACGGCCATCAAAGTAACGGGAATAATTCTCAATACCAGAGCAATGTCCTAATTCCCGAATCATTTCCAAGTCAAAAGTAACCCGTTCGTATAACCGCTTTGCTTCGTATGGTTTTCCAATCTCCCGTAAAAAGTCGACTTGCGTACCTAAATCCACATCTATTTGACTGATAGCCGCATTGATTCGTTCCTGTGTTGTAACAAAAAGATTGGTGGGATAAATATTTAGTTCATCCTGTTCATCTATTTCACGCCCCGTCTGTGGATCAAAAGAGGAAATCCGGTCGATCTCATCGTCCCAAAACTCTATGCGATAAGCAACGCCATCGAATGTTTCAATCGCCGGGAAAATATCAACGGTATCTCCATTTACACGAAAACAGCCGCTGTTAAATTCTAATTTATTATTGACGTAAAGCGCATCAACAAACCGCCGCAACAATTTATCCCGGTCAATATGCATTCCTCTTTCCAAATGGGTCACCTTTTCTGCAAAAGCTGTCGGATCTGCCATACCATAAAGGCAAGAGACTGAAGATACAACAATCACATCCTTGCGCCCAGAAAGCAAAGAGGCCGTTGCACGCAAACGCAATTTATCTATCTCATCATTAATTGCCAAATCCTTTTCGATATATGTATCCGTACTTGGAAGATATGCTTCCGGCTGATAGTAATCGTAATAAGAGACGAAATACTCCACTGCATTATTAGGAAAGAATGCCTTGAACTCACTATACAATTGGGCTGCTAACGTTTTATTATGACTCAAAATCAACGTTGGGCGTTTCACCTCTTTTATTACATTTGCAATGGTAAAAGTCTTCCCTGATCCTGTGACTCCCAGCAAGGTTTGGAAAGGCATACCATTCTTTATACCGTCAGACAAAGCGGCAATTGCTTCCGGTTGATCACCTGTCGGACTGAAAGGAGATGACAATTCAAAATCCATGTTCTTCTAAGATGTTATCTTTCAATGTTCATTACACACATACGTTATAGTAAAGCAGCCACCTTGTTCCGATCTGTTTCTACAGTCTCAAATTCGGACGAAACAATATTACTTCCCATAGGGACATGTTCATTACGATATTCCATCCGGCTATAAATAACCCGACGTGCAGAAGTATGAAACTCCGTTGCTCCCGTTTCTTGCTCAATCCGAGCAATGTTCTCCTCACGTACACCACAACCGGGCATGATAATAATTCGCCCTGCTGCCCGTTTTACCAATTCTGCAATCAAAGGAATTCCTTTTACGGCATTCTCCTGTTGACCGGAAGTTAAAATACGGTCACAACCTAATGCTATTAACTGCTCCAATGCGACAAAAGGATCTCGACACACATCAAAAGCTCGATGACATGTTACTGATAAAGGTTTTGCAGCCTCAATCAAGCGGCGCATCAGAGGGACATCTATATCGCCTTTTTTAGTCAAGCATCCAAAAACTACCCCATGTACCTTCAACTGTTTACAAAGCTCTATATCTAAAAGCATTGCTTCTATTTCAGCAGACGTATAAAGGAAGTCTCCTCCTCTCGGACGGATAATAACATTTATATCGATTCTTGAAGTAAGTGATTGAGCCATCCGTATTTCTCCATAACTTGGAGTAGTTCCTCCCTCCGGGATTCCTGCACATAGTTCAACACGAGTAGCACCACCGGCCTCAGCCTCTACACAACTTTGTGCCGAATTTGCACATATCTCTATAATACGTTTCGGTCTCATAAACATTCCATTTATATGATTGTACGTTATACAAGATGTTTACTGCTGGACAAATATATAAAAAAAGCAAGAACTAAAAAGTTCCTGCTATAGAATCTCTACCGTCAAAGCTTTCCAAAGTGAATCATCCGGCACTGGAGCAGTTATACATATCGGATCTTTAGATACCGGATGAATGAACTCCGCGCTACGGGAATGCAAACTTATGCCTCCATCAGGATTTGAGCGAGGAAAACCATACTTCAAATCTCCCTTGATCGGACATCCCATCTTCGCTAACTGGCATCGAATCTGGTGATGGCGACCAGTCTTCAAATCAATTTCCAATAAGTAATAATTCTCCGAACGAGCAATTACTTTATAGTGCAAAATAGCTTTTTTTGCATTAGGTCGTTCCGTATCATAAGCATAACTCTTATTTTGCTTTTCATTACGTACCAACCAATTCACCAACTCCCCCTCTTCTTTAGGAGGGCAATTTTTCACTATGGCCCAATAGGTCTTTTTCACATTGCCGACACGAAACATTTCATTCAATCGAGACAATGCTTTGCTTGTTTTGGCAAATACAACCACACCACTGACCGGACGATCCAAACGATGTGTAACTCCTACAAAGACATTTCCCGGTTTATTATATTTTTCTTTCAACCAAGTCTTTAACATCTCTGAAAGCGGAATGTCACCAGTTTTATCCCCTTGTACAATCTCACGGCATGTCTTATGAACCGCGATGATATGGTTGTCTTCGTAAATGACTTTCATGTTAGATGATTCATAAAGTATGATTCGTGAGTATTCCTAAAGGAAATCAATCACGAATCATACTCCTGTATTCTTATTACATATTCATACCACCATCAACCTGTATGACTTGTCCTGACACATAAGAAGACATATCAGAAGCCAAGAAGGTCGCAATATTAGCCACATCTTCCGGTGTTCCCCCACGACGCAATGGAATTTTCTTTGCCCATTCAGCTTTTACCTCATCCGGCAACACTGCTGTCATCTCTGTTAAGATAAAGCCCGGAGCAATCGCATTGGCACGAATACCACGTGATCCCAATTCTTGGGCAATCGATTTAGCCAAACCAATCATTCCGGCTTTTGATGCCGAATAATTGCTCTGCCCTGCATTTCCATGTACTCCTACAACAGAAGCCATGTTTATAATACTTCCTGAACGCTGCTTCATCATAATAGGTGTACAAGCATGGATAAAATTGAAAGCAGACTTTAGGTTTACACCAATCACTGCATCCCATTGTCCTTCGCTCATTCGCATCATTAAACCATCTTTTGTTATACCGGCATTATTTACCAGAACGTCCACACGACCAAAATCCTTTACAATTTCAGCCACAACATTATGCGTTTCTTCAAAATTAGCAGCATTGGATGCATACCCCTTCACCTTGACACCCAAAGCTTCTATTTCCTTTTGAGTAGCTAAACCATTTTCGTCAATCACCAAATCAGTGAATGCAATATCAGCACCTTCTGATGCAAATTTTAAAGCAATAGCCTTTCCAATACCACGAGCGGCACCTGTCACAATAGCAACTTTTCCTTCTAATAATTTCATATTCTCTTTATTTTAAAATTCAACACTTAATTAAACATGCTCCTGTTGAGTAGCCACCTCCGAAAACCGTAATAGCGACCAAATCTCCTTTCTTAAATATATACTGATTCTGAGCAAAAACCAAAGCCGAACTAACCGAACCGGTATTACCTAATTCCTCTATATTATGTAAGAATTTATCTTCCGGCAAACTTAATTGATTGGCGATATTAGACATAATACGCATATTAGCTTGATGACCGATGAAATAACTCAAATCATCCAACGTGTAATGATTCTTTTCTAATAAATAAAGAACATTCTTCGGCATATAAGAACAAGCCTGAATAAACACATCACGCCCCTCCGGCATCATAATACCTCCGTCACGAGGTCGCAAATGCACAGCCACTTGTGCTTTCGGTAAATGTCCAAGTCCTTGCGTATAAACCTCCACAATCTCCGCATCCTTTTCTGTCAAACGTTCTTTTGATATAAAAAAAGCAGCTGCGGCATCTCCCCACAAATGACCAGCTTTCGGATCTGTTTCATTATAATAAGCTGAATTTTTATCAGCAGAAAGCACCAAAGCCTTCGTTGCTTTTCCTGTGGCAAAATACCCCTCCACCACCTCCAATGCATTTAAGAATGAGGAACAAGCAGAAGATAAATATACCGCTTTAGCATTTTCAATATGAAATACATATTGACTTAAATGAGCAGGAGTAACAACTGTATCATAAGGAGAATAAGACGCAGCGACAATTAAATCTACATCTGTAATCTCATAAGACAACTTAGGTAAAGCATTATGAACAGCCTCAAGGCTCATTGTATTAATGTTTTCTTCAGCTTTAGCTTTGGATCGTGAACGAATCCCTGTACGTTGTTCAATCCACTCACTGGTCAATCCATTTAATTCAAAAAAGTGTTGGTTATCTACCCGTTCTTCAGGTATATAAAACCCTGTTGCGTTAATAAACATTAGCGTTTGTTTTTTATCTTAATACCATTAAATATTAAATTCATAACATTTTCTCTCCGCTTGATTCGCTGACTGGTATTATCGCCCATGCTTCCTCTGATATAAGGAACCTCCAAACCTTTCAAAGCATTATGAAGGACAACAGCTGTAATATCAATATCCGGCATTTCAAAAATACCCTCCTTTACTCCCGTCTCCAAAATACCTTCAATAAGTTCTATTTCACGAAGATCATAGTCTTTTCTGATCTTTTCTACTCTCCAAATATCACGAAAAAAATTGGCTTTCAAAGTCCCATTACGAAATACCAGCGCCTTTATGGCATCCAATCGAGCATAAATAAAAGTAACTAACTTCTCGTCTGCCGGCAAATCTTTCACTGCCACATCTTGTAGCATCTTGTATAATTGATTCAATTCAGACTCAACTACAGCAAGATAAATTTCATTCTTACTTTTAAAATAAGTATAAAGAGTACGCCTTCCTTTCTGAGACGACAGCGCAATATCATTCATAGTTGTATTATCTACCCCCTTACGGGCAAACAATTGTCTGGCAACATCCACCAGCATATCACGTGTTTTTGAAGTTGTTATCGGCATAAATATTGCGCACTTTAATTAAATATGTGCACAAAAATACCAATAAAAAGGAAACTTCCAAATATCTAATCGTTTTTTATCCTAAATAAAACGTTATAAAAAATATTATGATCACCCTATTCTAAAAAGACAAAAATGAATCCACAAAAAGAATCGCCTGTTATATTTGTTTTATTCAAAAATAGTTGTACCTTTGCACCGCAATCACAAATGATTGGCATTACATCGCGGAGTGGAGCAGTGGTAGCTCGTTGGGCTCATAACCCAAAGGTCGTAAGTTCGAGTCTTGCCTCCGCAACTAAAAAAAAGCATTCAATAATAAAATTGGATGCTTTTTTATTTTTATCTCCTTCCTTATCTATAAACATTCCTGCTTTTTCCCTGTTATTATCGTAACAATATCTATACAAATGGCTTACATTAATTATTATAATATATTAGGGATAGACAAGAATGCTACACAAGAAGAGATAAAAAAAGCATTTAAAAAATTAGCAAGGAAGTATCACCCGGACTTAAATCCCAATGATCCGGAAGCTCACCAAAAATTCCAAGAGATCAATGAAGCAAATGAAGTTTTAGGCGATCCCGAAAAACGTAACAAATATGACCAATACGGAGAGAACTGGAAACACGCAGACGAATTTGAAGCCCAGCAAAAATATCATTACCAATACCAAAACGAACAAGATCATGGCAATTTCCATTACTCTGCTAACAGTAGTGGTTTCTCAGATTTCTTCGAACAATTATTTGGAAATATAGGGCACAAAAACAACCCTTCCACTTCCCCTTTCCGCGGACAAGATTACACAACAGAATTAGAGGTTTCTTTTATAGAAGCAACCCAAACTCATAAACAAATCATCTCTGTAAATGGTAAAAACTTACGTATTACTATTCCAGCCGGTATTGCTAACGGGCAAACAATTAAAATAAAAGAGCAAGGAGGCCCCGGGATCAATGGAGGGCCATCTGGAGATTTATACATAACTTTCCACATTCCAGAAGATAACCGTTTCAAACGTATCGGAAATGACTTATATTTAAATGTCTCGTTAGATTTATATTCAGCAATCTTAGGCGGCGAACGAATCATTGAGACAATTGACGGAAAAGTAAAACTAAACATCAAGCAAGGGACTCAAAACAACACTAAAGTCCGGTTAAAAGGGAAAGGATTTCCTATTTACAAAGAGGAGGGAAAACGAGGAGATCTTATCATAACATACACCATTGAAATACCTACCCATCTAACGGATAAACAAAAAGAACTATTCCGTGAAATACAAAGTCTTAATTAAAAAACGGAAGAATTATGCAAACAGATTTAATTATCATCAACGATTATTGCCGGATATGTCATATCGAACCATCCTTTATCGACCAATTAGAGCAGGACGGATTGATAGAGACCCGAACAATAGATGGAGAAAAATATTTTTCCAGTTCCCAACTACATGATATAGAACGTTACACCCGACTATATTACGATTTATCTATCAATATAGAAGGTATAGATGCTATCTTTCATCTTTTACAACGTATAAGCATCATGCAACATGAAATAAAAGAGCTGGAAATCAGACTTAAATTATATGAGCCAGATGGACAAAAAACATAAAAGAGATATTATTCCCATCAATTCATTTGGATTATAAAAATAATTATGTACCTTTGCATCGCAATCACAAATGATTGACACTACATCGCGGAGTGGAGCAGTGGTAGCTCGTTGGGCTCATAACCCAAAGGTCGTAAGTTCGAGTCTTGCCTCCGCAACTAAAAAAAGAGAATGACTAAAAAGTCATTCTCTTTTTTTATGTTTTATCTTCAATCACTATCATCATGCTTTTAATATTCTTGACTATTTGTCAATCTTGATAGTCATCTTCGGATTCTTATCTCCAACAGTCCACATATTGTTAATAACAAATGTAGGCTCGTCATACTTACCTGTCTCTTTATTGCGACCGAAGCTAATGTTAATAGACTGGAAAGGATTAAGTGGATAAAGATTGTTATCAAGGCGGAGGATAAATGGTACCGAACAGTGATTCGTAAGCTGGAACATACGAGTATCAGCCTTTTCGTTCACATCAACAACACGACACTCAACAGCCTCGTTGAGAAACTCCAAAAGATACTTCTCCTCACCAACAAGGTTATTGTATGAGTAACCGATAGTACGACGATCCAAGAGAGCCTCCTTAATAGCCTCCTCACTACGATCCTTTGCCATAATGAAAGTCATAGTACGGAAGAAGTGGGCGCCACGTGGAAAGTATAGTGCCGAAGTACGATGGATATCGGTATTCGCAAAGATTGTAAGTTTCTCATCAACACAACGGTCAATCATTTCCGGATAAAGATTCACATCATTAATAACCTCAACACCGTCAACCCAACCCTCAGCATAAGCGCGAACCTGATCCTCGCTCTTTTCCATAGTCTCACGAAGCCATCCCGGGTGGTTGTGTATAATGATACCACCCTGTTCCTTCACTCGACGAAAACATTCGAAGAGATCTTTATGGCAAATAGCAGTGATATCCTTCAAGAAAAGAGCGTTGTACTCGCCTGTTACGGAAGGTTCACGCCAAATCTCGGTACCACGAACAACCGTAATAGGGAAACCCTCACGATCAATCATATTGAGAGCCTCCTCGTAACCTGCATTAAGGTTTGATAACATTGGAGCATCCTGGTTCTTCTTGTTAGCTATACCAGCATGAGCATATACGAAAGGTTTGCCATCCTTGCTGTATGGCTGAAGCGCCTTCAACATAAACTTCTCGTAAGTACGTATCTCAAGGTGGTCGGTGATCGCGATAACATCCAAACCATCGTACCAAGCCTCACGAATACGTTCACGAGGTGTTACATCTCCATCCGAATAGATTGTGTGAACGTGGAAGTCGCCTTTGTAAAGGGTATAACCGTTTACCTTTGGCAAGATAATCTCGGTGCGCTGTAAAGGCAGATGATAAAGTAGAATAGACGTTTTTGTCTTAATCGGTGTCTGAACCGACTGTGACATTGCTATTGGAGCTACGCAAAGAGCAACTGCAATAATTAAAAGTAATTTTCCCAATAATCCTCCTGCATTTACACGCAAATTATTTCTATCATCAATCATATTTGCTTTTAATCTTTTAATACTTACCATATCGTTAAAAATTAAATGTCCTCAAAAATTATTATTTCATTCCATATCTCTCTTCTCTATAAAGAAAATTCCTAAATGATTCACATGACCTATCCGTTTATCCTTAACCTCTTGATTCATAATTCCAAATTCAGCAATTCTTTGCCTTGAGGATTTAATACCTGCAAAGTCATCTCTTTACCTTTTTTTCTCAATACCATAACAGTAGCATTATCCATTGATGGGCCGCCACCAATCACTACCGGATAATTATTGCCGGCAGTTCCTTTAGGATGGTGAGCGAAAACGTGCATGTGAGCATTCAAACAGACATCAAACGGAGCTTTTCCCAACAACGAACCCCAAAGTTCCAAGCAAGGATTATAAAGATCCCCCACCCCATATATCGGAATATGGTGAATCAATACACGTTTAGTTGCCTTTTTGAATGCTTTAGAAGATAATTCTTCTTTTAAGAAATCGACTTGTGCTTGGCGCAAATCAGAAAAATCATTCAAGCCATAATAAGCAGGATGCGAATCCGGCTTGTCCTCTCCACAATCCAACATCACGATACGGGTATCTCCCCAACTAAAGGCGCCATAAGTCTTATCCCCCACATAATCCAACAAATTACGCAAGCCAATCGAATAGGCATGACGAATCTCATGGTTTCCTCTCATATAAAACACCGGAATCCGGCTTGCACCAACAACCTCATTCATATCACGCAAGAAATTAGTAGCCTGATTATGGTCGGCCGGATCGTCAATACAATCCCCGTTAAAGACAGCAAAATCAATCGGAATATCTTTCACCTGTTCATAAAGGGACTTTAATGTGGCTGTTTGTTTATGCAAGTCATTGAATATAATAGCCGTAAAGTCCGTATCATTCTTATCAGGCATAGTGAAAGAATAAAAATCAGACTTGACAATTTCTCCGAACTGTTTTACATAAGCCTTATATAGGATGATTTCTTGGGAACAGACACGATAATAATAGGTTTGTCCCGGTTCCAAATTTTCCAAACGGATCTTATGTTGAATATCGTTACAAAGAGCTTGCCCATCAACCAGCACACGTACTTTCTGCAAATGCTCCTTATCCGTACCATATTCCACCCAACCATAAGCAGGGACAGTGGTCTGCCACATCACCGTTATGCCATTGTCCATCGGGTTCTGCAAATAGGGTTTTATACGGAACAATTCTGAAACAGGATGTGCCAATATTACATCTGCCACTACAGGACGATGGTCTGAAGCAAGTGGTTCGTCCCATACAAAAGAGTGATAGCGGGCAAAAGAAGCGGCATCACGACTATAGCCTGCTATATAATCTAATGTCTGATCTGGCTTATCAGCCGGAAATGTCAACCCATAAGGCTTGGTCAAAACCACAAAATCCTTTTCCAACTCTTTAATAAAAGGAGAATCCGGAAAAGCATTTAAGTCTCCAGCCAAGAAGAATGGTTTATTTGATGCAGCCGCAACCTCTTTGATCTTGGCCAAAGACTGCATGCGACTATCTTCTGTCAGTGAAAGGTGTGTACAAGCATAGATATACTTTTCAAATTCAATAACAAGCAAAGTACGAGCTTCCTCTTTCCCCGGGAGCGGGTAATAACGATAGCTCAACGGTTTTTCCTTGCTCAAGACACCAATACCATATTTACCGCCTCCAAAATCAATGGCAGGGGCATACACGTGATGCATCAAGGTCAAAGCTGCCAAATCACGCAAAACATCTTTGCCTCCACTCCGTTTTGTCACGCTATCAATCTCCTGAACTGCAACTACATCCGGACACGCCTTGTCGATTACATCGGCTACCCGCTGAAGATTCGTCACTAAATCCATTCCTTTTCCGTTTCGGATATTATAACTCATCAGACGAAGCGTATTACTTTCACGCACACTTTTTTCTTTTGAATAGGCTTTTCCATAAGACAACAGCAACATGATTGCCATTACGACACCAAATACTTTTCTCATTCTGCTTTTGATTTAAGATATTTTTCCACAAAAATAAAAAATTCCATGCTGAGAAACAAAAAGTTCCATGACGATGAAACTTTTTTCTCATCAGCATGGAACTTTTTTCTCATCGCCATGAGACATCCAGGCGAGGTTATACTTTTTTATGCAAAGACAGCGTCCAACGTTTGAATCAAATCGTCAATATCAGCATCTGTCGTATCCCAAGAGGTAACAAAACGTGCCTCATTCGTATCTTCATTCCACATATAGAAGAAATACTTCTCCTGCAATTTCTTCAAAGGTTCCGTAGGAATAGTAAAAAACAGCTGATTAGATTCCACTTTCTGCGTAAATTGAATCTGCGGATATTTCCTCATCGCTTCTGCCAAACGGAATGCCATACGATTCGCCCTCTGCGCATTTTCCAACCACAGATTGTTTTCCAAATAAGGAATAAACTGGCAAGACAGATAACGAAGTTTAGAAGCCAATTGGGCTGACTGTTTTCTGAAATACTGCAGGTTTCCTGTAATTTCTTCCCGGAAAGAGATGACAGCCTCTCCCATCATCATTCCATTCTTTGTTCCTCCAAAACTCAAAATATCAACACCGGCATCCACCGTCAATTCTTTCATCGAACAATTCAAATAGGCACAAGCATTGGCCAAGCGGGCTCCGTCCATGTGCAAATACATGTCATGCGCATGCAAGAGGTCTGCGATTGCTTTTACCTCTTCAATAGTATAAATTGTACCCAATTCTGAAACCTGTGAAATATAGACCGCTTTGGGTTGGGAATGGTGGCAAACACCGAAGTTGTGTAATCGTGGTTTGATCAATTCCGGAGTCAACTTTCCATCCGGAGTTGGGATAGCCACCAACGCACATCCGGTCATACGTGCCGGAGCACCACACTCATCCACATTGATATGGGCTGTTTCCGCACACAAGATACTATGGAATGAACGAGTTACCGCCTGTAAAGCTACAGAATTCGCTCCCGTACCGTTAAATACAAAAAAAGGAGATGCTGTTTCTCCAAATATTTCCTTAATCTTAGCGGTTGCAGCAGCAGTCCAAGGATCGTCACCATATCCTACTGCATGGTTATCATTCGCCTTTATGATGGCATCCATTACCAAAGGATGTACTCCTGAATTATTATCACTTGCAAAACTTCTCATTGTTATATACTGAAAATTTTGCGCCAAAAGTAATAAAATAAATGGGAGCCTCTCACTGATGCTCCCATTTATTTTCACAAAGTTCATTGTGTCCCTACTTTATCTTTAATGAAAATCCTTCAAAATCTTCTGTAATTCTTGTCGGGCAAAGAATATCCGGCTCTTTACCGTACCTAAAGGAACACCCAACTTTTCTGCTATTTCATTATATTTATAACCACTTAGAAACATTGTGAAAGGTATCTTCAAATCATCATTTAAACTATTAACCGCTTTTGTTATTTCCTTCAGTTGAAAAGCCCCATCCGGAGAGTCAAAACCGGAATCATTAATCACATCTATATTATACAAATCAACACCTTGATCCAATACCGATTGAGCACGAACGACCTTATGATAATTATTTATAAAAATATTACGCATGACGGTCAGTACCCACCCTTTAAAGTTTATGTTATCTACAAACTTTTCTTGATTATCCAAGACTTTCAATGTTGTATCTTGCAATAAATCCTGTGCATCATCACGATTCGCAGTCAGCATCAACGCAAAATTCATCATATTTTCTTGCATACTCAACAATTTTTTTCGAAATTGCAAGGCATTCATACGATTTTTAATTTAATTAGAATTAATACTAAAAAGTATTATCTTTCATCTTGAAAGACATGACAAATGTAGGCATTAATAAATTAAAGGAATAATCGTTTGAGGTTTATTAATAATAAAAACATTTACTTAATACAATCCATCAAAAACTATCTGATTATTAATTACTTTATAATTCTTATAAAGAGTTTAATAAACATTGTTTGCAGAAAAAAACAGAGAGAAAAAAACAAAGATTTTAACTAAATAAACACATTTTAAAATGAAGAGAAATTTAACCATTTTTTGGGTTTTATTTTTAATATTTACATATAGCCCTTTTATTGAATCCCATAATGCCTATCCGTTAATTTACAAGGTGGATATAAAAAAAGAGATTAGCAACACGACCCATCTCTATTTGAGCAACGGGCTAAAGGAGGCCAATTCATTAGGGGCTGATGCTGTTTTAATTCACATGAATACTTACGGAGGTTTGGTGGATGCAGCCGACTCCATGCGTACAGCCATCCTATATAGCCCCATTCCTGTTTATGTATTTATAGATAACAATGCCGCATCTGCCGGTGCTCTCATCTCCATCGCTTGCAAAAAGATATTCATGAGGAAAGGAGCCAATATCGGTGCTGCAACCGTTGTCAACCAAACAGGGGATGCCATGCCCGACAAATATCAATCCTATATGCGTTCGATGATACGTTCAACAGCGGAAGCACATGGTAAAGACACGATTATCCAACAAAAAGATACGCTTTTCAAATGGAAACGGGATCCACTTATAGCAGAAGCTATGGTAGATGAGCGAGTAGCTATACCCAATCTGATTGATACCGGGAAAGTATTGACCTTTACAGCCGAGGAGGCTCTTAAATGGGGA
Organism: Parabacteroides distasonis; assembly: GCA_015060925.1. GTDB lineage: Bacteria > Bacteroidota > Bacteroidia > Bacteroidales > Tannerellaceae > Parabacteroides > Parabacteroides distasonis_B. Next base: position 75,885 of record SUXM01000001.1, on the reverse strand, counting down.
TACTGCGACGGAATCGCCGAAACACCGGAAGAGGTTATCACACATCATTTGGGATACAAGGAATATGAATTAAAAAGTTACACACCCAGTTGGTTTGACAATCTAAAGGGATTCTTGATGAGTCCTGTTCTTCAATCTTTCCTCATCATACTTATCGTGGGAGGTATCTATTTTGAGATGCAGACTCCAGGTATGGGGTTCCCCTCTTTGGTCGCTCTCATAGCCGCCACTCTCTATTTTGCTCCTTTATATTTAGACGGACTGGCTGCCAACTGGGAAATATTGATATTTATCATTGGTGTGTTATTGATCGCCATAGAGATTTTTGTCATACCTGGTTTCGGCGTAGCAGGAATAGGAGGTATTCTTTTAGTTGTTGGAGGTCTCATAACCGGACTGCTCAACAATACCGATTTTCATTTTGAAGGAGTTGGCAACAAAGAGTTTGGAGAAGCGACATTAACTGTTTTAATCGGATTAGTAGCCGGTTTCATCTTAACTATTTGGTTATCTAACAAAATCGGAGATCGGGGTATATTCCAAAAAATGGCATTACATACTGATTTAGAAAATGCCAAATCGGTTCTTGATTTTTCATCAATGATTGGAACAGAAGGGATTGCAACAACCATCCTACGTCCGTCCGGCAAAATCCTTATTGGCAAAGAGATTTATGATGCCATATCAGAATCCGGGTTTATCGAAAAGGGAGATCCCGTAAAAGTTATCCGTACAGAAAATGCTCAGATCTATGTCATCAAAATATCATAGGGAAACACGCTGATAGAAAATGTGCTTATCCACAACCACATATCGCAACGCTCCCATAGCCAACAGATCACTCAAGATGTTACGGGCCGTATAATAATTGATACGGCCTATATGACAAAATTGACGGATCTGGATATAAGGATGCTTTTCCAAGTAATCAAATAAAGCCTCTACCGGTTTACTTATTTTTAAAAGTGTTCCTTCGGCTTTACGTTTCTTTTGCCATGCAAGAACCAGCACTTCATTAGCTAGGATATTCTCATCTGCGACCCGGATATATGCCTTGTATTTATCATCTTTATCTGGTGCCACATGTGGTTTATCGAAACTGGGAGCAATATAAACTTCCAAAACGACCTTCCCGTTTATATCCCAACGGGTAGCTTCAAATGGAACTTCAGGACGAGTGTACATCTTTGAAGCAGCTTCGATCATATAATATTCCTCTTCACTCCGAATTCCGGAAATATTTCCATTATCTTTCACACCAATCAACAGGCGTCCACCGTCTGTATTTGCAAAAGCACTTAATGTCCGCGCGATCTTTTTACTATCACTCACCTCAAACTTAAAGTCAAGTTGTTGGTGTTCTCCCTGTTCAATCAACGACACAATCGGATGCTTCTTCTTCATTTTGGAATTTTTAGGCCGACAAAAATAAAATAAATACATAACTTTACCAACAAAAACGAAGAAAGCATGTCACATATACCTTCTCTCATATCCGACCTTGCAGTGATACTTGTTTCCGCAGGATTAGTCACACTACTATTTAAACGGTTAAAACAACCTGTCGTACTGGGTTATATCGTAGCCGGAATCCTTGCCGGCCCCTCTATTTCAGAAATACCGACTGTCACAGATATTGAAAGCATCCGTATTTGGGCTGATATTGGTGTCATATTCCTTTTATTCGCCTTAGGACTTGAGTTTAGTTTCAAAAAGCTAATGAAAGTTGGCGGAACAGCTATCATCGGAGCTGTCACGATTGTTATTGGAATGATGACCTTAGGTTACACAACCGGATTAAGTTTAGGGTGGGGAGACATGAACAGCCTTTTTTTGGGAGGGATGTTATCCATGTCCTCCACTACAATCATATTCAAAGCTTTTGAAGACATGGGATTACGGAACCAGCAATTTACGGGAATTGTTTTTGGAGTCCTTATCGTGGAAGACCTATTTGCCGTTTTACTGATGGTCTTACTTTCTACTTTAGCGGTAAGCAAGCATGTGGAAGGAATCGAAATGCTAAACAGTGTCATAAAATTAGGGGCTTTCCTCCTCTTCTGCTTTGTTGTCGGAATATTCTTAATACCCTCTTTCTTAAAAAAAGCCAAACGGTTCCTCAATGAGGAAACACTCTTGATTGTCAGTTTAGGTCTTTGTTTAGGCATGGTAATGATTGCTACCCATGCTGGATTTTCTTCGGCATTAGGGGCATTCGTTATGGGTTCTATTTTAGCAGAAACAATTGAAGCCGAACATATCGAGCATCTAATCAAACCTGTAAAAGATCTTTTCGGAGCTATATTCTTTGTTTCTGTAGGTATGCTTATCGATCCGATGTTACTTTGGCAATACAAATTACCCATTATCATTCTAACAATCGTAGTAATGGTTGGCCAGATCTTCTTCGCGGGTTTCGGCATTCTGCTATCTGGAAAACCACTCAAAATAGCCATACAATCGGGATTTTCTTTGGCTCAAATCGGAGAGTTTGCGTTTATCATTGCAGGCTTGGGACTTTCATTGAAAGTAACAGACCAATTCCTTTACCCAATAGTCGTTGCGGTATCCGTTATCACAACTTTTTTTACCCCTTATATGATTCGTTTGGCCGAGCCAACCTATCAAATTATAGAGCGAGTTATCCCTCAATCTTGGATTAAGTTCTTAGATCGTTACTCTTCCGGATCTAACACCCTGCACCAAAGAAGTACATGGCATAAACTATTAAAATCATTACTGCGGATTGTAGGCACTTATACAGCTGTCACGCTTGTTTTAATATTTGTTTGGTTACAATTCATCTCTCCTGTTATCATAAAAAACATAAGCGGAATAGGAGGTTCTATCTTATCTTTGGTTCTGATTCTCCTTTTGATTTCACCGATGCTCCGTGCAATCATGATGAAAAAAAACCATTCTATTGAATTTCAAGAATTATGGAATGACAACAAATACAATCGAGGTCCATTGGTATCTTTAATCATCTTACGTATTATATTATGTATAGGATTGGTAATGCTACCTGTTGCCCAATTATTACATATGGCATTGGGTATCGTTCTTGCTATCGCTTCAACTGTCATCGCATTAGTTATCTTCTCTAAACAATTAAAAAAACAGTCCATACTAATGGAGCGTCGTTTTTTCAGTAATCTAAGAGCAAGAGAGCTTGAGAATGAACGTAAATCACCGATAAACCAACGATTCGCGAACCACCTATTAGAGCGAGATCTCCATTTAGCCGATTTTGAGGTTAAACAAAATTCACCAAGTATGGGTAAAACTCTCAAAGAGCTTAACTTCCGTAAGAAATGTAATGTAAATGTAGTCACGATTATTCGTGGTTCAAAAAGAATCAATATACCGGGAGGAGATGAGCGACTTTATCCTTTTGACAAACTAATCGTTGTAGGTACAGACGAAGATTTAAATCATTTCAAACATTACATAGAAGAAAGATACAAAAAAGCTCAAACAGAATTACCCGAAATGCATCCCGTAAATATTGAGCAGTTCACAGTCATGAAGAACTCTAAACTTATCGGGAAAACTATACAGGAATCTAATATCCGGGACAAGTTTGACTGTTTGGTTATCGGCATCGAACGAGAAGAGACCTCCATCAAGAATCCTCTTCCCTCTACGTTCATAGAAGAGGGAGATATTATTTGGATTGTTGGAGAACATCAACATGTTGTTAAATTAAATGAATCCGTAAATTGTTAAAAATAAAAACAAAACATACATGAAATTTATAGGAATTATACCAGCACGCTATGCTTCAACACGTTTCCCAGGAAAGCCTTTAGCTGATTTAGGAGGGAAAACTATGATTCAACGAGTCTATGAACAGGTTCAAGATGTACTTGATTTAGTATATGTAGCAACAGATGATCAACGTATCGAGACTGCAGTTCAGTCGTTCGGAGGTAATGTCGTCATGACATCAGATCAACATCGTAGCGGAACCGACCGATGTTATGAGGCTTTCTGCAAAATAGGGGAAGGATATGACGTCATTGTCAATATACAAGGAGACGAACCTTTTATCCAACCGGAACAAATCATAGCTCTAAAAGATTGTTTCACTGATGAAAGTATACAAATCGCTACATTAGTCAAACCTTTCAACCCAGATGCTGATTTCGAAACGGCCTTATTAAATGCAAATTCGCCTAAAGTTGTACTAAACAAAAACAATGAAGCCATGTACTTCAGCCGTTCCATCATTCCTCATATGAGAGGTAGAGAGTTCTCCGAATGGTTACCCAATCATACCTATTATAAACATATTGGCTTATATGCTTACCGAGCTACAACATTAAAAGAGATTACCCAACTTGCCCAATCTCCATTAGAATTGGTTGAAAGTTTGGAACAATTACGTTGGTTGGAAAATGGATATAAAATAAAAGTGGGCATTACCCAACAAGAAACTATTGGTATTGATACACCTGAAGATATGGAAAAGGCATTGGAATTCTTAAAAAGTAGAACTTACAAATAAAAAAAACTCCTCAATTTGAATTGTCAATTGAGGAGTTTTCTTTTATAAAAATATTTTTAATTACGGCGATTGTTCATTCTCTGCTGTTTTTGCTTATCTAACTGAGCCTGCTGTGCTTTCTGAACCTCTTCCAATCGTTTTAAGAAACTTGATTTCTTCATCGGTTTCTTTTTATTTGCTTCCAACTTAGCCAACAATTTTTCTTCATCAATTGTATAACGGAAAATGATTGTCTGCAAAATAGTAATCAATGTAGAAATAAAGTAGTAATACGTCAAACCTGAAGCATATTCATTAAAGAATACCAACATCATCAATGGCATGAAATACATCATAGCCTTCATTCCCGGCATCTGCTGCTGTCCTGTGTTGGTCTGCTCCATATTAAACTTAGTATAAACGATATTGGTAACAGTCATCAACAAACAGAACAAACTGATATGGTTACCAAAATAGGGTGTAATGACAGGAATATAAGTATTCCAACTTACAATAGCATCATACGTTGACAAATCATGTGCCCATAAGAAACTTTGATGACGTAATTCTATAGCAGAGGGGAAGAACATGAACAAAGCAATCAAAATAGGCATCTGTAACAACATCGGCACACAACCCGACATCGGACTTGCACCTGCACGGCTGTATAATTCCATTGTTGCACGTTGACGTTCCATTGCTTGATCTTGCCCCGGATATTTTGCATTGATCTCTTCTACTTGAGGACGTAACACACGCATTTTAGCCGAAGAAAGATAAGATTTACGAGTCAACGGGAACAAAAGAAGCTTCACAATGACTGTCAACAAGAAAATCAACAATCCATAACTACTGATATATTTCCCTAAGAAATTAAACAAAGGAATGACAAAATATTGGTTTACCCAACGGAATATCCCCCAACCAAGCGGAACAATCTTTTCCAAATCCAACTGCTCAGCTTTCTCCACATCATCATCAAAAGATTTTAACAAAGAGAATTGATTCGGTCCAAAATAGAAACGCATGTTAGTAGCTTCATTTCCTTTCAAATCAAAAGGGATCGATGTTGTTGTCTTGTATTCCTTCAAGAAAGGACTATCTTTAGGCAACATTTCAGAATCAATCGTGGTAGATTCAAAACCATCTCCATCTGCAATCAGAATTGAAGAAAAAAACATATCTTTATAAGCGATCCACTTTAAACGAGCAGACAACTGTTTGCTATCATTTTGGGTCTCACTCAAATATTCCACATCATCTGCCATTAGCTTATAGTAAACCGTAGCATAGCGATCCTCAAATTTACGTCCCTTTTCTTGCTGAACGATTTTTTGTTCCCAATCTAAATCCAATGTAGTTGTACTCGGAGCCAAAATTCCATTCAGACCTGTTCCTTTCACAGAAAACTGTAACATATAATCATTCGGATTCAATGTATAAACAAAATCTAAATGACTACCCTCTCCTGTATTTAGGCGCATCGTTACACTATTCGAGCCAGTTTTAATAGGAATAAAATACAAATCCTCGGTATTAACGACACGATTAGCTGCTGTGACTAACTTAAAATCAAATTTTGAATCCTCTTCATTAAAAAGCACTAAAGGTTCACCTTTATAATTATCATACTTTTTCAAACGAACATATCCAACACGTCCTCCTTTGTTTTTTAAACGAATTTCTATCAATTCATTTTCTAAAACAGTAGTTCCATCTTCTCCTACCATCGCATCAGCAAACACGCCAAAACTATTTTGCAGTTGAGCCACTCGCACAGAATCAGGCAAACTTGCAAACTCCTGCTCTGCTTTTGCTGCTTTTTCAAAAGCCTGTTGTTGTTCTAATAACTTCGCTTGCTCTACCCGAGCAATTGAATCTTGCATCCGACGTTGTGCCTCTAATTGTTCAGGCGTCGGTTTGTTTAACCATGTGAAAACAATTAAAACTACTCCAATAAGAAGAAAACCTATTATGGTGTTTTTATCCATCTATGAATTTATGATTATGATTTATACTTACAAAAAAAGTTATGATTTATGATTTAAACCCATGGCGATAAAATATCAACCATACATTGTAAATCATAAATCATAATCTATCCTTATTTCTTTTATTTCTGAATAGCCGCTTTTACGAAACTAACAAAAAGAGGATTCGGATTAACAACTGTGCTATGATATTCCGGGTGGAATTGTACACCCACAAACCATTTTAACGCAGGTATTTCAACCACTTCCACCAACTTTGATTCCGGATTTTCACCTACACACATCATACCGGCAGCTTCAAATTGTTCCCGATATGCGCTATTAAATTCAAAACGATGGCGATGACGTTCTTGGATATGTTCTTCTCCATATGCCTCATACACCTTGGAATCTTTCTTCAATACACAATCGTACGCACCTAAACGCATAGAACCACCCATATTTGTCACATCCTTTTGCTCTTCCATCAAATCAATGACCTTATTTTTAACATTCGGTTCCATTTCTGTTGAATTAGCATCTGCCAATCCCATCACATTACGTGCAAACTCTATCACCATACATTGCATACCCAAGCAGATACCCAAACATGGCACATCATTTTCACGAGCATATTTTATAGCAGCAAACTTGCCTTCAATACCACGCTGGCCAAACCCCGGGGCAATCAAAATGCCATCCATATCTTTCAATTGTTCAGCTGCATTGCTATCATTCAACTTTTCAGAATGGAACAAATGCAAGTCTAATTTACGATCATTATAAATAGCAGCCTGCAATAATGATTCATCTATAGACTTATAAGCATCTTGTAATTCAACATACTTTCCTACCAAACCGATCTTTACTGTTTCTGTTGCATCCGTTTTACGTTGCAAGAACTGACGCCATGGTTTCATCGCCGGAGTTTCTCCTACTTCCAAACCGACCTTCCGTAAGATCACCTCATCCATTTTCTGACGTTGCAAGACCAATGGTACTTCATAAATTGTAGGAACATCCACAGACTGGATAACAGCATCATGATCTACATTACAGAACAAAGCAACTTTTCCTAATATATTTTCATTCAACTCACGTTCTGTACGTAACACCAATACATCCGGTTGAATACCCAATTCCTGCAACTGTTTTACAGAATGCTGAGTCGGTTTTGTCTTATATTCCTTAGCTGCAGCAATATAAGGGACATAAGTCAAATGTACACAAACACAATTCTTACCTAATTCCCACTTTAACTGACGTACACTTTCGATAAACGGAAGTGACTCAATATCACCTACAGTTCCTCCAATTTCCGTAATAACAAAATCAAACTTATACTTATTACCCAATAATTTCACATTACGTTTGATTTCATCTGTAATATGAGGGACCACCTGAACCGTCTTACCCAAATAATCACCTTTACGTTCTTTGCTGATAACACTCTGATAAATACGTCCAGTTGTAATATTATTCGCACGTGTTGTCGGGACATTCAAGAATCTTTCATAATGTCCAAGATCCAAATCCGCTTCATGACCATCTACGGTTACATAACATTCCCCATGCTCATACGGGTTCAAGGTACCCGGATCAATATTGATATAGGGGTCAAATTTCTGAATGGTAACCTTATAACCTCTTGCCTGAAGTAGTTTACCTAATGATGCAGCAATAATTCCCTTTCCTAAAGAAGAGACTACACCGCCCGTAACGAAAATGTACTTTGTATCTGCCACAATAATAATATTTTAATTATCCTTTTACTGACACTTTTATATTTTAATGTGCAAAGTTACATATAATTCATCGAATTAAGAAACGAATAAACAACTTCTTTCTTCTAAGTAATAATTTGTTGTATCACATAAATTATCTATTTTTGTTTCATAAAATATTTCTTATGAACAATAAATATCTAATACTGCTCGGTTTCTGTCTTGCGTTCACTGTCATGAATGCACAAAACACTGTTTCAAAATATTTGACAGCAATGGAAAAACGGATGACCGAAGAGGAAAAGAAAATGCTACAAATGATTTATGAACCTGTAGTAGTAGGAATACCGCCAACTGATGCCCGTGCAGATGTTTGCATAATGCCCGATGGAGAAATACGAGCCTATGGATTCCGTTATCAAACTCGAAAAAATCCAGCCGGAGAACGAATCTATCTTTCTTCAACAGATTGTGGCTTGACATGGAAACAACATTTTACGAAAGAGGTGATGGGAGCTGCGACCTATTTCCCCGAATTAGATTTATGGGTAAAGTGTGATCCCAATACAACCAAAGAGGGAACGTTTGTATTAACCTCCCGTATCGGTCCTGATGATCCTAATCCGACAAAAATCAAAGTAAGTAACGAAATATTCCAATGCGCTTTCCTTCCACAACGGATAGAAGGGACTAATCGTATCTTTTTTACGGCTCAGATCAATGCTAAAGACGAAAAGCCGGCAGCTTTCTTCTATTCCGACGACGGATGTAAAACTTTCAAGTATATAAAAGTACACCAACCTAAAGAACATCAGGTAACTTACCCACATCTGGGGCCTCGATGGCGTATTGGCAATGGTACAGAACCAACCGTTTCGCAACTCTCACCCGGCCTCCTAATGATGTTGTTACGCAATTCAACCAACCATTTTTATCAGGCTTTTTCTTCGGACAACGGAACTACATGGTCTACCCCGCAACCCTCACCATTCCAAGGTTGCAATACAACTCCTTTCCAGTTAAAACTGTCAGATGGACGAGTTATGGTCTTTTGGAATAATACACGTCCTTTGGCTGAATTGGATCATACAACGCAAGTTCAAGTGTATGACAATAAAAACATAACACAACAATGGCAATTAAACGTATGCAATGGAGCCACCGAAGATCATTTCACTAATCGAGATGCATCTCATGTAGCCATAACCAATGATGGCGGCAAAACATGGATAGGAGCACGCGAACTCTATTTGAATAGCATCAGAAACAATCCCGACTTCCGATTCATCGGTACACCTCTCTCTTCAAACGATAAAAGTGTGCATCAGTTCCAAGCTTTTGAACTACCTTTTAATAAGGTATTAGCCATAGTTGGTCAGAATGAAGCCTCTCGTAGATTACTGATTTTTGACATCAATTGGTTATATGAGACTACCCGAAATGAAGATTTTGACCTTGGTTTAGTAAATGTCTCTACACAAGTCTATATAAAAAGTGTGGCAGGCCATGTTGCCTACAATGGACATTGTGCTTATAACCGTACACATGGAGCAATCAAAGCTATAGATCCGGTAACCTCTACTCGTGGTGAAGCAGTTCAAATTTCACGAATCGATGATCCGAGATTGGTAAGTCAAATACAAGGTTTGGTTTGGAATTTTCCTGCTGCTACACAAGGAACCATTGAAACAGAAATCTATTTAGCTCAAGATGCAGCCTATATTTCATTAAACGATTGCTGGACCAATCCCTGTGACGAGTATGCTCCCGAATTTTCGTTATTCTCTTTTCATATCGACCAAAGCAAAATGCCTTTAAAGCATTATCATAAAGTAAAGTTTACTTTTGATTTGGACAAAAGAACAGCCAGTATGTACATCAACAATACCTTTGTGGAATCATGTACGATGCGACGAGACTTCTGTATTGGCTTATCATATATCAATATACAATGCGATGCGCCTCAACCATCTGAGGGGTTATATGTTAAGTCATTGAATAAACTATAAGAATTAATAAACATAAAAGATATGTTTGGCTTTGCTCTCTTTTTGTCCTTTACCAACCCTTCTGTTTCATCGGATGAGAAAAAATTCTCATACTGATGAGAAAAAAGTTTCAGCCCATGAAACTCGGAGTTTCAAGTGAGAAACAAAAAGTTTCATGGGCTGAAACTTTTAGATAACCACAGACAGCATTTTCTCGGAAGAATGGATTTATCCTAAAAATATCACCACCAAACCTGCTTCCCATGTTCATAAGTAAAAGGGCGATGTTCATTTCCCTGCCACTCCTGTACAAGACGCATAAATTGCTCTCTCTTATCGTCTTGACAGGAGGTATAAATGCAAATTAATAAAATTAGAGAAAGTATCCTATTCATTTATTAACTGTTGGTATATTTACTAATATATTTTGAATGTCATACTGATAAAATTCATCTGTTTGATGATCCATCGTATATAAATATCCATTCCGTAAATCCATATCGAAAGAAGTTATAAATCTATTCAGCTTGATTTCTGCTAAAGGATTTCCTTCCCAATCAAATAATCTAATAATAGGATCCTTTTTTCTTCCCAACTGAAAATCTTTATTAGTTTCACCAATGTACAAAACACCAAAAAAATGCTCATATATTCGTACATCACCATACGTATATATTCTTTCCCATAAATCTATTTCCTCTATTTCTTCTATAGAATAAAGCTTTTTTTCCATACAAATGGTTTTATAAAAACTTCCATCTGCAGAGAATAGATTGATTGTATTAAAAGAGATTGGGGCTTCTACCAGTAAATCTTTCTGTGGATGTTTTTTAGTTATTGTGGATAAAATATTTAGATTTTCGGACTTGTAAACAGATGCTCGATTTAACTGTTCAAATGATTTCGGTATATATTCTTGTCCATTTTGAAGAATATAACGTTCTCGTTGTGTCTGATTATTTACCATCTTTTTACAATAATAAGAGTCTGTTGTATTCAAAATTGCAAAATCAAAAATAGATTTTGGTAAAGAATCATTTAAACAACACATTTGCAATGTTCCTTTCTTTAGCGATTCTGAAACATTCATCTCGTATAATTTACCAGTATAAGTATCATATATCTTTCCTTTAACAGATTTTCCTTGTTTACACATTTGGGTACGGGACGGATTCGGTGATTGAACAAACTCATTAGGACCTTTCCCACGTTTTATGAATGACCCTAATATTTTTAAATTTTTTGTCGATAGGATAGTCCATAACCCTTCTTTTTCTACTGTTGAAACAATAAAGAGAGTATCATATATGATAAAATTCTTTATTCCTATTAAATTCCAATTAACTTCCTGTCCGGCAGAAGAAGATATTTCAAATGATTGTGGGAATCTTTCCACATACTGAACTTCATCAAATGCTAAATATGACCGTTCTTTTAAAGAACAACTCGCAAAACAAATCAAAGCGAATATTATATATAAATACTTCATCATAATAACTACAAATATTGAAGAGGGTGTGTCAAAACTAAAATACTCTCTCTGTACTTTTACAAATTTTGAAACAGCAACCCTCAATGTAAACTATTTAACAATAACTAATTCCTGAAAAAGTTGTTTTAGTTCCTGAAATCCATGTACAAGTTCCACAATACAATACCAAACAACCTCTATCTTCACCTCCCTATTCATCTTGCGCCAACGCTTCGATGTTTTCCAATACCAAAGAACTTAACTCGGAACTTTGCTGTTGTTCTACACAATAAAAAGCTCCTACACTAATAATAAATACTCCGAATGTAATCCATTTCTTTTTCATATTTTTTTCTTTTATTGATGAACTTTACAAAGGACTGAAATAAAAGCTTCATTCGGAATACTCACACAAAAAATAATCTATAACAAACAATATATTAAGTTTTTATCTCCTAATATTTTTCCTTTTTTGATAGCGTTTGGATAGATTTCTCACATCACCACCCAACCAGTTTCCCCAACATATTGGCAATCAAGAAACGGGCTGCTTCCTGTTTCTCCGGATTGGAAGCATAATGATTGATCACACTTTCCCATTCCCCACGATTGCCATAAGACTGTTCTAAAGCGGTCTCCAACAGACTATTCCTCTTCTGCGTACATGCAACAAACAAAAGAAACAACAATATTATACATTTAGTTGGCATATTGAACATATAGTACAGCCATACAGTTATTAATAATGGACTAATTTTTTATATTTGAATTGTCCCTTTTTATTATTTATTATCAACAAAGGATAAGCACTATCTTTAAACCTTCTATCATAAAAAATACTATTCAAATCAACTTTTACATTTTCTTTTTCTAAATTTTCTCCTCCTATTTCTAATTTTAATTTTTTAAGAGAATCTATCCTTGTAAAGATAAAAACAAATCTCTTTTTATCTTTATTTTTATAAAAAAAATTCTCCGCTGATTTTATACAAGAAAGACATCCTTTTCGAGGTATAGCTACTATAAAATCATATTTATTCAACTCTTCCAATGAATATATACTTGTTAATTGTTCTTTAAGATACTTTTCATATTTACTCTTTGTATCACAAGATGAAATAAATACAATTATAAAAAGAAAAAATAACCATCTCATAATTTAAAAACACTAAGAGTTATAAACGTCAAAAAATCATCATCTTCTGAAATTGTATTAATATGTAATCCTTCTTTTGAAACAAAACAATGAGAACATAATCGAGTTTTTTCCATAAGATTATATTCTCCAACTTTTTCAAAAGTAGAATCCAAAATTATTACTGCTATATTTCTATCTAAAAATTCTTTGGCATTTACATCATAATCAAAAAGAGGTAATGTCAAAATACGATAATACAAATCATTCCATTGATCATAATAAATTCCAGCATATTGTATCTGCTTATAAACATGCTCCTCCACATTTTTTTCTGATGGAGATTTTGCTGGGCGAATTGGATAATCCTTTGAATAACCCGCAAAATAGGCATCTGTTTTTCCTGTTTTTATATTATATACCCTAATACTATCATCAGCAGGAAAACTTAAAACCATTTCTTGATGATTATTTAAAGTATAGGGAATAACATTATAAGCAAAAGTTTGCCAAATATTATCTTTATTATCCCCATAATATAAATAAGGATATGGATTTACACAACGAATATTATTTTCTTTTAAATTAAATAAAGATGTTACACCTATTGGATTATTTATTAATCCCTGACCTTGTAATATAATTTCATCTCCAACTTTTTTAATTGGTAAATTTGTATTAGGTAAAGGTTCCGAAAGAATTTTTGATAACAGTTCATACTTTCGCAAAATTTCACCTTTGTTATTCAATAATAACAATCGTTTTTTCCAATACTGATAAACAAAAATAGAATCCCTATTTATATACAGAAATCCTCTGATATCATTTCCTATAGCATGAGGTCCCTCTTTCTTTAATTGAACTTTTCCAATACCTCGTCCACTATTTACATCAAAAAAGCAAATATTATGTAATGGCTTATTATATAATGCCAATTTTAATGTATCATTTTCTGCAAAAGTTTGTACATATGACAACACTTGAGTTGTACTATCATCCAATTGAAATCGTTTATGGGCAAGTTCTTGCATACTATACATTTGCTTGCCCAAACGATCTTTGGATGAAGATGTAAATTGATTACAAGCAGCAAGAAAGAAAAAACTTACTACAATAATAACTAATTTAGTCTTCATTCTCTATAATTTAAATATTACCCGAACATCTTACAGCATCATAACTACTTTGAGTTACACATGAATCATCTGAACTATTATAATTTCGAACACAATAACCTCCATTTTCAGAGGGGTCGGAACTAGTTTCACACGCAGCTAATGCCTCAATAGATGAGAGGCTAAATCCTTCTATTAACACATTATCCTCCATTGGAGACATATTGTAACTTACAAAACATATACTCATTAAAACAATACCTAATATTAATTTTTTCATGATAAACATATTTAATTATTATATTTATTTCTTTTCAATTTTTATCCGTTTCCAGATAAAGAGACTTTAAACCTTTTCCGTTTTCTTTTATGGTTGAATTTATTATATTTTACACATATCATTCAAATATTTCCCTATTTCATACCGTAAAATACAAATATCAGGTTCATATCCTACCGCATAAATTAAACCTTCTTCTTCTGATATTGCTATTTTACCAATTTCTTTATTAAGTAGAAAATTTTTTAGCAACCTCCCTTTATGATCAAACACTAATAAATTCTTAGCCATCGTATCTTCCACGAACTTTCTTCCTGAATACACACAATAAATATATTTCGATGTCATTTTCACATCTATAAATCCTTTCTTTAAGACATTTCGATCTAAATGTTTTCCCTTATAAACAGGTATCTCCAAGTAGTGTTCCCAACTCTTTTCTATCGTATCTTTCTTTTGTTCATAACATGCGATATACCCTATATCATTCATTGCAAAAACAAAATGTTCTCCAAAAGCATCCAAACATCCTCCATACGTTCTCAAATCTGTCAACCCATGAGCCTTATCCGGTAGTTCTCCAAAACTACATAATATTTCACTTTGTTCGTTCATCAACAATAATGGAGATTCTGTACCATAAATAGCTGATACAACCATGCAGCCATTATCTAAAACTGTTCCCATAACATAAGATATAACAGGTTTTATCGCCAACTCTTTTTTGATGATTAGAGAATCTTTTTCCGAAATATACTTCCGGACTTTAAACTGATTTACATCTGATAAATGAAATAGTCCATCTGTTGTTTCACCCCAAGATAAAGCATACATAAATTCCCCGGGACCATTTCCCCGTTCTCCCCACGATCCTATAATCTGACCAGTTTTCACATCCATCATTAAAGCGACTGCATCCCCTCTCCCTTGAAAAAGATACAATCTATCACCCACCTTTTCTATAGACAATGGATTTGCAAAAATAGCCTCCTGTTCATATTCCATAGACTCTATAGGAACAGGTTCTACTAATTTTAAAATCTCCTGTTCTTGTGGAGATGTACAAGATAATATTCCGGTTAATAATATCAAAAGACTTTTTTTCATATATTTATTCTTTTAGCAAAAGAGACCATCCTAAAAAGAAAGACTACCATTTATCATGGATTAAGAATTAAATCCTTAATATAGTACTGTTTAGTTGTAAATAAGAAGATGGTCTCTTTTATTTCCTTAAATTCTGTTTATTCTATCCCAATGGCTTTCTACTAAATTTCCATCAGGAGTAGATATAGCTCTATAACACCAATTATTTGTACGTTCCTCACAATCTTGAGTTATTTCTTCATTAGCTAAAGCTTCTATATTTTCCAAAGCTAAATCTGATAAAACGCCTTCTTTTTCACTTTGAGTAATATTCCAACCGGCTGTAGCAATTAAAGCTATTACAGCTACTATTTTAATCATTTGTTTTTTCATCTTTTTTTTGATTTTATTCAATTTAATTTTCATATTCCGATAATTTTAGCAAAAGAGGTATTTCGTCTTCATTCAAAACTGTCACATAAAGAGTATTATTTGCATTTCCTTTTGAAATGGATAAAATATAACTACCAACAAAATAACTTCTAATAAAATTCCCATTCCAATCAAACTTAAAAATCCAATTAGAATAATCCTTTAACTTTTTACCTTTTGTCAAAAAATCTCCCATATAAGTCAAATAAACATAATCCTCATCCACACAATAATCAAAATAAGCATAAGGAATTTTTCTTTTAAACGCAACTTCTCTTGAGGTTTCACCTTTCATGATGCTATAATCAGCATCCAAAAATACCGGTCCAGTAATTATTTTCAACAAATTTAGATTCTCATCATAAACCTCTATTGATGAATTATACGCATTTGTATAAAAAATTCTATTCTTTATAGAATTAGTAATTATACTTCCATTTACCGCAACATTCCTTGTATAATATTCATATTTATTTTTTTCTTCATAAGGAACTTTCCCATCCGTCACTATAAACCTTGAGGCCTTCTGTTCTATTCCCAGTTTCCTATTTTTAAAACAATAAGGATTTTCCAACAAAAAAACATTCCTATAAGGTACAGCGGTAGGAGAGCCCATAACTTGATGTCGAATAGGATATACAAAATAAATAGAATCGCAAAGAAGAGAATCTACATTTACAAAAGCGACTTGTGACTTTACATAATCATTGACATATAAAATATTTTTATTTAAACAGACCTTTGCACTTAACATTTCTTTAGGACCATCTCCCAATTCATACAACCTTGAGATTAATTTTTTACTATTCAAATTATAAAATTCCACAAAACAAACATCCTCATGTCTATTGTTGATCACAATCAACACACTATCTCTATATACTAAATATTCCTTAGCGTATATCAGATCCTCAAATATACCGATAGTATCTATTTGTAAATAATTTGTATTCTTTAAGATATTTTCTTCTAAAGTATGGACAACTATATCACGATTTTCATTAGAAGAACAAGCCATAAAAAAAACAATTAAAATAAAAAAGCTAATGTTTTTCATCTTTTCAAATTTATAAAGAAGGAGACTATCACACAGCGTCTTCCTACATTCTTTCCTAATTTGTTACTTCTGTTCCATCACATGTTAATGTATATCCCATAACTGTTTTAGAACAAGTACCCTCTCCTTCACATTAAAATTTATATCTTCTCCTTTGATACTTCACACACAGCTAAAGCATCTATATTTTCCAAAGCTAAATCTGATAAAGCGCCTTCTTTTTCACTTTGAGTAATATTCCAACCGGCTATAGCAATCAAAGCTATTACAGCTACTATTTTAATCATTTGTTTTTTCATCTTTTTTCTCTTTTATTGATGAACTTTACAAAGGACTGAAATAAAAGTTTCATTCGGAATACTCACACAAAAAATAATCTATAACAGACAATATATTAAGTTTTTATCTCCTGATATTTTTCCTTTTTTGATAGCGTTTGGATAGATTTCCGGATAAAAAAGAGGTCATATCTTTCACTTTTACCTCAAAAAAACATATATTTGAACAAAATAAAAACACAAATGAGAACTCGACAGCTAAAACTATTCTTCACATTGATTCTTTCTTTATGTGGAATCATTGCCATTCTATTTCTTTGTAAAAAGCAATACCGGATAACCTATGTTAAAGCGACAACGGCTTTTCAAAAAGCCATCGAAAAGGAAAAAGAGATTAGACTGTCCAATATAAAAATGCACACATTCTTTCATACAGGAACAAATCCGCAACCGATCTCTCGGAAAGAGAAAGAGGAATGGGCAGACCAAAGTTTTCTCATGGATAAAGACTCTTGCCGTTTTTTTTTAGATAGTATTTTCCGGGCAGAACTTTCCCTTATAGGACTTACGTCTCGAACAGCTGTTCGTTGTTTCAAAGGAGAAAGGGAGCATTGTTGTTGCAAGGACACTGTTTTTCTCAAACAAGCTATCGTCTTAGAACCTGTTGTCTATAAGCGAAAAGAAAACACGAATGACACCATCACCCTCTATGCCTATTTTCAAACCTCATGGGATCAAATTTTAAGCAGGGTGTGGTTCAAAATATTACTCATTTGTTTGGCCACCGGATTGGCTATCGCATTGGTTCATCTATTTATCTATCTCTATGTCAAAAAGAATAAAGTTATTACGATAGAGAAAGTAATAGAAAAAGAAAGAGTCACTTTAGTCCGTTCTTTTGGTAGAAAGGGGGCTTTACCCTATGGAATACATTTCGACAAAAAAACAGGCATACTCACACAAGGTTCAGAAAGTATCAAATTGACCGGACAAAAGTTGAATTTGTTTATCCTACTACTTGAATCCCGCAAAACCATAGTCAACCACACAACTCTTTATACACAAGGGATGAAGCACAAACTCAATCCGGATCTCACAGAAGAACAGATGATTGAAAACATTTCAAATGCCATCACCCGTTTGCGTAAAGAACTAAAAACAATACCCTCCATCCAAATCAAATCGTTCCGAAAAAAAGGATACCAGCTAATCTTTAACGAAGAAGAAGGGGCAATATCTGTTGACATCAACAGATAAAGAGATGCCGAGAAAGTAGAAAATAGCCAGTATTTATCTGAATCAACTACTGACTATTTTTATTTATCTCCGAGTTAATTAGTCCATATCACAACTTTTCACTAAATTCGCACATTATTATAATGTACAACGAGGAGATAGAACAATGACAAGAGGAATATTTTTAGCATTATGTATCGTATCAGCACTCTTCTGCACCCGAATACAGGCTCAAGAGATGAACATCATCAACGGCAATCCAATCAACCGAGCTACCCAAGTTGTAGTTCCTGACACATTGTCTCGCCCTCAATTAAAAGAGACTGACTTGGAAAAGATTCCAAGCCTACGCGCACAGTTCGAAAAAATGAACAGCACTTATACTTCCCAAGATGCACCAAGCGAGGAGTTGCTTCGTATCCTGACAAAAGACGAAATAGGACTTTCCCCTGAAGCACAATATTGGGTGGATTGGAAGCGTGACCCGGAAACGGTTGTTAAGCCTTGGATGACTTTGCGTGATACTGCAATTGTAAATCCGTTGTTTACTCCACTATTATTAAAAGGAGAATTACTCCCGGAAGAGTCTGTTATTTTCGATAAAAGTCTTATCACACCGCAGTACCCGAACACAATAGGTTTTGCTCTTGACACAACCTTATTCCAAGATGTGGTTTTAAGGAACAAGATACAGGATATGGCATACAGCTACGTCCGTACCAACCATCCGGAATATTTCCGTTATTCCCAAGATGATCTACCGACCGACATCATCGAAGCACAAGTAATTGAGAAAAGTACGGACAAGCCTGAACTAATCAAAATAGAAAAAGAGCAAAAATCGATTGAAGATGTAGACGCACCGGTCAAATTCATCCCGGAACGCCGTTACTGGACATCCAGTTTCCAAAGCTCCATCCAGTTTGCACAAAACTATATCTCCCCGAACTGGCATAAAGGTGGGGTAAGCGCCTTAAACTTGACCAACCGCCAATACTTCGTTTATAACTATAACAAAGACAAGATACAGTTCACCAACGAATTGGAATGGAAAACCGCTGTCTATACTGCACCTAAAGATACGGTTCACGATTATAAGATTGGGGATGACGTTCTGCGTCTGCACAGTAACATCGGTTACAAAGCTTTCAGTAACTGGTTCTACACGTTTGATGCGACATTCCAGACACAGATGTTCACCAACTTCGCAGAAAACTCGGAAAACAAGTTGGCTGCATTCATGGCTCCATTCACCATCAACATCGGATTGGGGATGAAATACGATCTGAACAAAAGCTTCACAAGCAACAAGCATAAGAAGTTGACCCTTTCAGCCAACTTGGCCCCTCTTTCCTTTACCTATATGTATAGCATAGACAAAGACATAGACTTAGGCCGTCATGGTTTTTTGAAAAATGAAGCTACAGGAGCATTTGAACACAAGTTGAGCAAATTCGGTTCAACCATCAATGCCACCCTAAACTTCCAGTTCAACCGAAATGTCAGTTGGTACTCTCGTTTTTACTTCTTCACCAGTTACGATCGCGTGCAAGGAGAATTTGAAAACCGCCTAAATATGGCTATCAGCCGCTTCTTCTCTACGACACTTTCTTTGAACTTACGTTATGACGATGGTGTAACAAAGAGAGACGACTTTGACAGTTACATACAGATCAACGAGTTGTTAAGTTTCGGTTTTAATTATAAATGGTAAAAGAAGAAAAGATTATTTAAAAATTTAACCTATATAATCCCATATAATTACTAAATAATACGTATTTTTGTCTCGATTTGCAAAGTCGAGTTTACAAAACATGAGCGAGAGTATCAATCATAACGGGATAATAACGAAGATCGAAGAGGATACGATCCATGTTCGGATTATCCAAAAATCAGCCTGTTCTGGATGCCATGCCCAGAGTATCTGTTCGGCATCCGAAAGCAAGGAAAAGATCATAGAGGTATCGGATTGTTCCGGAGCATTCCAAGTGAATGAAGAAGTACTTTTATGTGGGAAAAGTTCTTTAGGTTTACAGGCTGTTTTTCTGGCATTTGTAATCCCGCTTATCATTGTATTCACGACAATAGCCTTCGGGACTTACATGCAATGGGAAGAAACCACAAGCGGGTTAACCGGTTTACTGCTATTAATTCCTTTTTATTGCATCTTATATATCTTACGAGATAAACTTAAAAAGCGTTTTGTATTCACGTTGAAAAAACTTAATTGACAAACATATCATGATTTTAATTGCCGTTATTTCATTAGGAGCGATTGGAGCTATCGGCGCAGTGTTACTATACGCCGCCTCCAAGAAGTTTGAAGTAATCGAAGATCCTCGTATCGCACAAGTACAAGAGGTTTTGCCCGGTGCTAACTGTGGAGGATGTGGATACCCCGGTTGTGGAGGTTTTGCCTCTGCCTGTGTGAAAGCCAGTTCACTGGACGGAATGTTATGTCCGGTAGGTGGTGCACCGGTTATGGGGCAAATCGCATCTATCTTAGGAATGGAAGCTGCCAGTGCAGAACCGATGGTTGCTGTCGTTCGTTGTAACGGGACTTGCGCTGCACGTCCTCGCAACAACCAATATGACGGAGTGAAGAGTTGTGCGATCGCCTCTACCCTGTATGGTGGGGAAACAGGTTGTTCATTCGGTTGCCTGGGTTATGGCGACTGTGTGGCAGCATGTAATTTTGACGCCATCCATATCAATCCGGAAACAGGATTGGTTGAAGTGGACGAGGAAAAATGTACTTCATGTGGTGCTTGCGTGAAAGCTTGTCCAAAGAGCGTGATAGAATTACGCAAAAAAGGGCCGAAATCCCGCCGCGTATTCGTCAGCTGTATTAACAAAGACAAAGGAGCAGTGGCTCGCAAAGCTTGCGCAAACGCTTGTATTGGTTGTGGTAAATGCGCAAAAGAATGTGCATTCGAAGCAATCACAGTTGAGAACAATGTGGCTTACATCGACTACACCAAATGCCGCCTATGTCGTAAATGTGTAGCTGTATGTCCGACAGGTGCTATCCATGAATTAAACTTCCCTCCTCGTAAGGAAGCAGCTCCTGCAGCAGCAAAAACTGAAGCAGCAGCACCTAAGGCTGAAGCGCAAAAAGTAGAAACAAAAGAAGAAACAAATCAAAAATAAAAATCTAATCGTATGCTAAGGACATTTCGAATCGGAGGTATCCATCCGCCCGAAAATAAATTGTCTGCCGGTAAGAAAATTACGGCGTTGGCTACACCTAAGCAGGTAATCATACCGCTCAGTCAACACATCGGAGCTCCTGCCCAGGCAGTGGTTAAAAAGGGTGACCTTGTCAAAGTAGGAACACTCATCGCTAAAGCCGGTGGTTTCGTTTCTGCCAATATCCATTCTTCGGTATCCGGTAAAGTAAATAAAATAGATCATGCACTTGATGCCAGTGGCTACAAGCGTCCGGCTATCTACATTGATGTAGATGGTGACGAATGGGAAGATACTATCGACCGCAGTGAGACATTGGTTAAAGAATGTACATTATCATCCAAAGAGATTGTCGATAAAATTGCAGCAGCTGGTATCGTAGGTTTAGGAGGTGCCACTTTCCCTACCCAAGTCAAATTGATGCCTCCTCCAGGAAGCAAAGCGGAAATCATCATCATCAATGCTGTTGAATGTGAACCTTACTTGACTTCCGACCATTCTTTAATGATGGAAAAGGGAGAAGAAATTTTAGTAGGTGTCAGCCTGTTGATGAAAGCTGTAAATGTAAACAAAGCAGTGATTGGTATCGAAAACAACAAACCGGATGCAATTGCACACTTGACAAAATTAGCAACAAGTTATGCCGGTATTGAAATCATGCCATTGAAGGTACAATACCCTCAAGGAGGTGAAAAGCAGTTAATTGATGCTGTTATCCGCCGTCAAGTAAAGAGTGGAGCATTGCCTATTTCTGCCGGCGCAGTCGTACAGAACGTAGGAACTGCTTATGCTGTTTATGAAGCAGTACAAAAGAACAAACCGTTGTTTGAACGTGTCGTTACTGTTACAGGAAAGGCCGTATCCAACCCTTCTAACTTCTTGGTTCGCATGGGAACTCCTATCACCCACTTAATCGAAGCAGCGGGTGGTATTCCTGAAAACACCGGAAAGATTATAGGTGGCGGTCCGATGATGGGTAAAGCATTAGTCAGTCCGGAAGTTCCCGTAACCAAAGGTAGTTCCGGTGTATTGCTTCTTACCAAAGAGGAATCAGTCCGTAAACCGATGCAAGACTGTATCCGTTGTGCCAAATGTGTAAATGTTTGTCCAATGGGATTGAATCCTGCATTCCTTATGAAATATACCATCTATAAAGATTGGGATTTAGCAGAAGCTAATTACATTCAAGATTGTATCGAATGTGGTTCTTGTAGTTATACCTGCCCGGCTAATCGTCCATTATTGGATTATATCCGCTCAGGTAAAGGTAAAGTGATGGGAATTATTCGTTCAAGAAAGTCATAAACAAGAGCAATTATATGGAAAACAAATTATATGTATCTCCCTCGCCCCACATTCATGGAGGCGATAGCATCAGTAAAAATATGTATGGTGTACTGATTGCCCTTGTTCCGGCGTTTTTGGTATCACTTTACTTTTTTGGATTGGGCGCACTGATTGTAACAGCTGCCGCTGTTTTCTTCTGTGTGTTATTTGAATATTTGATTCAAAAGTTCTTAATGAAAAAAGAGCCGACCATCTGTGATGGTTCTGCAATCTTGACAGGTGTTTTATTGGCATTTAACGTTCCATCTAACCTTCCTATCTGGATTATAGCAATTGGTTCTTTAGCAGCTATAGGTATCGGAAAAATGTCATTCGGCGGTTTAGGCAACAATATCTTTAACCCGGCATTGACAGGTCGTATTTTCCTATTGATCTCTTTCCCCGCGCAGATGACAACTTGGCCGGAAGTAGGCCAACTGACTGCATACGCTGACGCAACAACCGGCGCAACAGTTCTTACATTAATGAAAGAGGGAGCATTGGATCAGATGCCTACACTTTGTGATATGTTCTTAGGAAAGATGGGCGGTAGCTTAGGTGAAGTAAGTGCATTGGCTCTGTTGTTGGGTATGGTTTACATGTTATGGAAAAAGATCATCACTTGGCACATTCCGGTTTCAATCTTCGCAACCGTATTTGTATTCGCAGGTATCATGCATTTGATTGACCCGACTGTTTATGCAAGTCCGTTTGTCCATTTGCTTTCAGGAGGTATGATGTTAGGAGCTATTTTCATGGCGACAGATTATGTAACCTCTCCTATGAGTAAAAACGGAATGATTGTTTATGGTATCGGTATCGGTATTTTGACAACAGTGATCCGTTTGTTCGGTTCTTATCCAGAAGGTATGTCATTTGCCATCTTCATTATGAATGGTGTGACTCCGCTAATCAACAGTTATATGAAACCTAAACATTTCGGAGGGAAATAAGCATGGCAAAACTTAAATCAACATTACCCAATATGCTCCTTTCATTGACGATTATTTGTATCGCAGCAGGAGCCATATTAGCAGGTGTAAATATGTTCACACTTGGTCCGATTGCAGCATCTAAAGCTGCAGCATTGGAAAAAGCGATCAAAGAGGTTGTTCCTGAATTTGACAATAAACCAACCGAAGAGGCCTATATGGCTGTTACCGGTGATGGTGATTCATTAAAAATCTATCCGGCAAAGAAAGCGGGAGAATTTGTTGGTGCTGCTGTGGAAAGCAACACGAAGAAAGGGTTCAGTGGCGAAATCAAAGTAATTGTAGGTTTTGATGCTGAAGGTAAACTCGCAAACTATTCCATCCTACAACATGCAGAAACTCCAGGATTAGGTTCTAAAATGCAAGAATGGTTCCGTACTGATAAAAACAAACAAAGCGTTTTGGGACGTAGTTTGGCTAACGGTGAATTGAAGGTGACAAAAGATGGTGGAGATGTAGATGCCATTACAGCTGCAACTATCTCAAGCCGCGCATTCTTAAATGCTGTCAACCGTGCTTATAGTGCGTATGCCGGCACTGACGGTGTAACAGGAGCTACTGCATCAACAGATAACACAACTAAAGAGGGAGGAGAGAACAATGAGTAATTTGAAAATATTGATGAATGGTATCATCAAAGAGAATCCGACATTCGTATTGTTGTTAGGTATGTGTCCGACATTGGGTACGACCTCTTCTGCCATTAATGGTATGAGTATGGGACTTGCCACTATGTTCGTATTGATTTGTTCCAATATTGTGATTTCGGCATTGAAGAGTCTAATTCCGGATATGGTTCGTATTCCGGCATACATTGTTGTCATTGCGACATTCGTAACCGTAGTGCAAATGTGTATGGAGGCCTTTGTTCCTGCTTTATATGCAAGCTTAGGTCTATTTATTCCTTTGATTGTTGTAAACTGTATCGTATTAGGACGTGCAGAGGCATTTGCTGCTAAAAACAGTATCATTCCTTCTGCGTTCGATGGTATCGGTATCGGTTTAGGTTTTACTTTGGCTCTTACTTTATTGGGAGCAATTCGTGAACTATTAGGAACCGGAAAATTATTCAATATCACTTTGATGCCCGAAGAATATGGATCTTTGGTATTCGTATTAGCTCCAGGTGCATTTATTGCTTTGGGTTATCTGGTTGCAATTGTTAACAAAATGCGTAACGCTTAAAAACGAGTTATATGGAATATATTTTGATATTTATAGCTGCCGTATTCGTAAATAACGTTGTATTGGCACAGTTCTTAGGTATTTGTCCGTTTTTAGGCGTATCTAAGAAAGTAGAAACTGCAGTGGGAATGAGTGCAGCCGTTACATTCGTTTTGACAATTGCAACGATTGTGACTTTCCTTGTCCAAAAATACGTTTTGGATGCATTTGGTTTAGGCTTCATGCAAACAATCAGTTTCATCTTGATCATTGCCGCATTAGTACAGATGGTAGAAATCATCTTGAAGAAAGTATCTCCGGCTCTTTACCAAGCATTAGGAGTTTTCCTTCCTTTGATTACAACCAACTGCTGTATCTTAGGGGTTGCGATTTTGGTTATCCAAAAAGAATATAACTTAATGGAATCTGTTGTATATGCTATATCTACCGCTATCGGTTTTGCTTTGGCATTGATCATCTTTGCCGGTGTCAGAGAACAATTAGCAATGACCAATGTACCAGAAGGCATGAAAGGAACACCTATCGCTTTGATTACAGCCGGTCTGTTGGCTATGGCATTTATGGGATTTTCAGGCATTGTATAACAACCGATTATACACATATAAAAAAAGAGTTATCTCGTTGAGATAACTCTTTTTTTATAACCTTGTTATTTTTATTTATCCAAAATAGCTTGGACAGCTTCTCTCCAATCTTCCCCATTTTGAGGTTGATAAGTAAGAAAACCCAACTCCTTTCCTATTTGTATATTGCTGCTTCCATCATCTACAAATAGCGTTTCTTCAGGAATCAAACAGGTATCTTGAATCATATAATCAAAAATCTTCCTATCCGGTTTTATTGCTCCAACCTCATAAGAGGTGTACATCTTATCAAAATAGGCTGAAATAGGTCGGCCTGCCGGCGTAAATTGCTCACTTCTTGCCCACGCCTGAATTATCGGATTCGTATTACTTAAAAGATACACTTGATAGGTCTTTCGCAGTTCCAAAAGATAGTCCAAAAGACATTGTGGGACATTCACAATAAATCCCATCCAAGCATACTGAATCTGTTCATACGTCAATGGTTGGCCGGTATGTTCACTTAATTTCTGACAATAGGTATCCAAATCAATCTGCCCATTTTCTATTTCCAAAAAGATACCTTTCTGTCCATACATACCAATCAATTCTTCAGCATCCTTTACCCCAATCTCTTCAAAGCGACGTACAGCACGATCACGATCCAATTCCATCAATACGCCACCCAAATCAAAAACAATATTCTTTATCATACTTCTTTATTCTTTCTGCAAACGTACACAAAAGCAAATAAACAGACAAATAAAAAGCTCCACTCAAAAGGTTCAACCCTATCAAGTGGAGCTTTCATGCTCATTCTTATATGTGAAATAAGTTTTAATCTAACTTATGTATCACCAATCCGGAACGTAACTTCGGTTCAAACCAAGTCGTCTTTGGAGGCATGATATTTCCGGTATCTGCAATATCCATCAGTTGCTTCATAGTAACCGGATAAAGAGCCAATGCCACTTTCATCTCGCCACTGTCAACCCTACGTTTCAACTCACCCAAACCACGAATTCCACCAACAAAATCAATCCGTTTGTCTGAGCGCAAATCCTTGATACCTAAAATTTCATCCAAGATAAGATTAGATGAGATGGTTACATCCAACACTCCTATTGGATCATGATCATCGTATGTACCCTCTTTAGCAGTCAAGGCATACCACTTTCCATCCAGATAAAGAGAAAAATTATGCAATGCTGCCGGCTTGTATATTTCTGTACCCTTTTCTTCTACGATAAAATTCTTAGATAATTGAGTAAGAAACTCTTCATCAGACAAACCGTTCAAATCCTTTACTACCCGATTGTAATCAATAATAGTCAATTGGTTGGCTGGGAAACAGACAGCCATGAAATAATTATACTCTTCATCACCTTTATGATCCAGGTTCTGTTGAGCCTTTTCAGCACCAACCAAAGCAGCTGCAGCCGAACGATGATGTCCATCTGCAATATACAAAGCCGGCATTTCAGCAAATAATGCTGTAATACGTTTGATATCCGAATCCTCATCTACAATCCAAAACGTATGGCCGAAACCATCTCCTGGGGCTATAAAGTCATATTCAGGAACACGAGCAGTATATTTAGCTACAATCTGATCCAGCTCTTCTTGATCCGGATAAGCGAAGAAGACAGGTTCGATATTGGCATTGTTGACACGCACATGCTTCATACGATCTTCCTCCTTATCCCGACGGGTCAACTCATGTTTCTTTATCACTCCATTCATATAATCCGGGACGTATGCGCCGACAACCAAACCATACTGGGTTTTACCATTCATGGTTTGTGCATAGACATAATAACATTCCTTTTCATCCTGAACCAACCAACCTTTATCTTGAAACATTTGGAAGTTAGCCGCAGCTTTCACATAGACCTCCGGATCATGTTCGTCTGTACCTACCGGAAAATCTATTTCTGGTTTGATAATATGATAAAGTGATTTCTCATTACCTTTAGCCTCCTCACGCGCCTCCTCCGAATTAAGCACATCGTACGGACGCGAAGCCACCTGTTCTATAAGTTCTTTAGGAGGACGAAGTCCTTTAAATGGTTTTATCTGTGCCATGGTATTCGATTTAAGATTTTATTACTTGTTTACCCGGAATCTCTCACAACCCTCTTTCAAGAATCCTTCAATCTGCTTAGCTGCAGCAATACCCGCATTTATATTTGCTTCAGCAGTCTGAGCTCCCATCTTTTTAGGAGTAGAGAAATAACGACCGGCAAACTTAGTCGCAAATTCTTCATTTGCGGCCGGCATAATATCCGTCACATACTTCAAATCAGCACGTTCTTCCATTAACTTAATCAACTCAGCTTCATTGATAACCTCCTTACGGGCAGTATTTACCAAGAGACCACCTTTCGGCATCCTATTTACCAAGTCATAATTAATCGAGTTCTTTGTCTCTGCTGTCGCAGGTATATGTAAAGAAATCACATCACAAGTTGCATACAACTCTTCAGGTGAAGCAACCGGCTTAACTCCGTCAGACTCAATTACGTCAGCCGGGCAAAAAGCATCAAACGCATAGATTTCCATACCAAAGCCTTTCGCAATACGAGCCACATTACGACCGACATTTCCATACGCATGGATACCCAATTTCTTACCTTTCAATTCCTTACCGGATGTTCCATTATAGAAATTACGCACAGCCATGACCATCATTCCGAAAGCCAATTCTGCAACCGCATTAGAGTTTTGTCCCGGAGTATTCATCACACACACCTTATGTGCAGTAGCCGCAGCCAAATCCACGTTGTCATAACCTGCTCCAGCACGAACAACGATCTTCAACTGTTTGGCAGCATCCAAAACCTCCGCATCAATAACATCACTACGGATAATAATGGCATCAACCTCTTTCACTGCCTCGATCAATTTAGCCTTTTCTCCATATTTTTCCAATAGGATCAATTCATCACCTGCACTTTCAACCACCTCACGGATACCATTCACAGCTATCGCTGCGAATGGTTTATCTGTTGCTACTAATATCTTTGCCATAATCAATGTTTTCTTTCAAATTCTTTCATACATGCTACCAATGCTTCCACGCTGCTCTTTGGCATTGCATTGTAAAGAGAAGCACGGAAACCTCCTACAGAACGGTGACCTTTGATACCGGCCATACCTGCCGCTGCTGCAAATTTGTTAAATTCATCTTCCAATTCTTTGTACTCATCGCTCATCACAAAACAAACATTCATGATAGAACGGTCTTCTACAGCAGCTGTACCTCTAAACAACTTATTACGGTCTACTTCATCATACAAGATAGCAGCATTTTCCTTATCTTTCTTTTCCATAGCAGCGATACCACCCTGTTCTTTATACCATTTCAAAGTCTGCAAAGCAGAATAAATAGGCAACACAGGAGGCGTATTGAACATAGAATCCTTATCAATATGGGTCTTGTAATTCAACATAGTAGGAATAGGACGATCCACATGTCCAAGAGCATCCACCCTTACAATCGCTAAAGTAACACCAGCCGGAGCCAAATTCTTCTGTGCACCCGCATAGATGATATCATACTTAGATACATCGATTGGGCGAGAGAAAATATCAGACGACATATCGGCAACCAAACGCTGTTTTACATCCAAATCACCATGAAGTTGAGTACCATAGATAGTATTATTAGTTGTAACATGGAAATATTCAGCATCATCCGCAATGGTATATTCCTTAGGTATATAAGTATAGTTTTTATCCTTAGAAGAGGCAACCACCTCCACTTCTCCAAATAATTTAGCCTCTTTGACAGCCTTAGCAGACCATGTACCGGTATCTAAATAGGATGCTTTCTTATTTAAAAGGTTATAGGGAACCATACAGAACTGCATGCTTGCACCACCACCTACAAAGACAACTTCATATCCGGCTGGGACATCAAGCAATTCCTTGATCAACGCACGTGCTTCATCGTTTACAGCAACAAATTCTTTACTTCTGTGAGATATTTCAAGAAGGGATAAGCCCATATCTGCAAAGTTTTCCACAGCAGCTGCTGTATTCTTAATTGTGTATTCACTCAGAATAGAGGGACCTGCATAAAAATTGTGCTTCTTCATACCTTTCTCTGTTTAATGTTTATATAATCAAGTTTCTTTTTTTTCAAAAACAGGCGGCAAATGTAACAATTAAATTGACAAATGAAAAGCTAAATATAAATTTATTAACAAAATGTCATCTATAAAAGCCTTTCAACAACCATTTAAATCAAAACCGTCCACCCCATAAGCGCCTCATATAGTCAACTAATTTCTGTTCGGCCGGATTCTCCTGTCCTATCCAAAACCGTTCTGCCAAAGCCTCTTTTGGTAAAAATTCCTGTTTGACAAAATGGTTCTCATAATCATGGGCATATTTATAATCTTTCCCATAATTCAACTCTGCCATCAATTGGGTAGGAGCATTACGCAAATGAAGAGGTACCGACAAATTACCTGTACGATTCACAAAATCCAAAGCCGAATTGATAGCCTTGTAAGCCGAATTACTCTTAGGACTGCAAGCCAAATAGACTGTTGTCTCAGCCAAAATAATACGTCCTTCCGGCCAACCTATCTTTTTCAAAGCTTCAAAACAGGCATTAGCCAACAACAATGCATTCGGATTCGCTAATCCGATATCCTCCGAAGCCGAAATAACTAACCGGCGGGCAATAAATTCCGGGTCTTCCCCACCTGCAACCATACGTGCCAACCAGTAGATAGCCCCATCCGGGTCACTCCCCCGAATAGATTTAATAAAGGCAGAGATAATGTCATAATGCATCTCCCCCCCCTTATCGTACGCTGCAGGATTTTCTTGTAAACGTTCGACAACCTTTTCATCAGTAATCTCAATCGTATCGCATTCCTCTTCCGCAGCCACTACCAATTCCAAGATGTTCAGTAATTTCCGTGCATCACCACCCGAATAACGCAATATGGCATCCGTCTCCGTCAAAACAATCTGCTTCTCCTTCAATACCACATCTTCCGTAAGGGCTTTATTCAATAGAGACAACAGATCACTCTTTTCCAAAGGTTTCAAAACATAGACCTGACATCGAGATAACAAAGGGCGAATCACTTCAAAAGAGGGATTCTCAGTCGTTGCACCAATCAAAGTCACTACACCGGTCTCCACCGCATTTAACAAAGAATCCTGCTGGGATTTACTAAAGCGATGAATCTCATCAATGAACAAGATTGGAGAAACGGTATTGAAAAAACGATTGCTTTTCGCCTTATCAATCACCTCCCGGACATCCTTCACACCGGAACTAATGGCACTCAACGTATAGAACGGAGCTTCTAACTTATTGGATACAATTTGCGCCAAGGTCGTCTTACCGACCCCCGGAGGCCCCCATAAGATAAAAGAGGGGACACGTCCTGCCTCAATCATCTTCCGTAGAACTGCCTGACGCCCTACCAGATGTTTCTGCCCGATATAATCATCCAATGTCTTCGGACGTAATCTTTCTGCTAACGGTTGACTCATCATATAGACAAAAGTCGCATATTTTATTTATTTATCAAAAGTTTTTAAGGTTTAAATTTAATCTGGATATTTTTCAAATCACGCACCAACGTCATATCCATAATATTACTATAAATTTCTGTTGTTTTTACACTCTTGTGCCCCAATAATTTTTGGACTGTTGTAATATTAGCCCCATTATACAACAATAAGGTAGCATTGGTATGGCGAGCGGTGTGGAAAGTTATCCTCTTTTCAATACAAGATAACATCCCTACCCGTTTCAACATACGGTTGACATAGGAGTTAGCTGTCATAGGTATACCAAACAATGTATCATACCCTCTCTCACAATATTGTCGATAAATTGAGATTGCTTTACCTTCAAACAGCAAGAAAAGAGGAAGACGTATGTTTACATCAGTTTTTATTGCCGTATAAATCAACCATAGCCGATCATCAATAAAATGGAAATCATCCACTTTTATCATGGTTGCATCAGAAAAACGGAGACCGGTATAGCAACAAAACAAAAACATATCAAGGATTTTCCGGATAACACCATGTAAAGTTGGAGCTAAAAGTTCCAACCGCTCCAACTCCTCCGGAGTCAGAGACTCCTTCTGAGTCTCCACATATTTCAACCGGTATTTACGAAATGGATATTTGTCAAGAGAAAACAGCTCCTTATTGATTGCCAAATTGATATAACGTTTAAGATGTTTCATGTGTTTAGCAATGGTATTCCGATGATATCCAATGCCTAATAAGTAATCTTCAAAATCGCAAAGGAAATCAAATGAGACCTCTTCGAATAGAAGATTCGGTTTATATTGCTCTATCAATTGTAGAGTAGAATAGTGGTTCTTCAAAGTTGAAGCTTTCAAATGGCTCTTAGGGATCTCCCTCCGCATAAAAGATATAAAAGAATCAGGCAAACAACCATTTTTCATTTTTAAAAGACTTAACGACAAAGGATACCCCTTTCGAATAAAAGTCAATTCCTTCCGTTCCAAATCTGAGATAAAATCAGCAATATATTGGTTCAACTCATCTTTATTCGGATGCCGGACTATTCTCCTCCGCTCATTGTCCCACTGATTAGGTTTCACATATATTTTCGTAGAAAAATATCTCTTTTGTTTGTTTAGATAAGCCTCTACTTGGACTACTGCTTTCCCTTCTGCGTTCAATTTCTTAGTACGATTAAACACGACATTATAAAGAATCTTTTCCATAGTACATTTAATTTAAGATTAATATAATATTATGACAGATTCCATTTTTAACAGTTTAAATCCAGTAAACAAGGTTTCGTATATAAGTTATACTTCAAGGATAACAAATAGGCATAACCACCCAAATACACAAAAAAGGAGGACGTTTAGTCCTCCCTTTAGCCTTCTTATCACAATAAGAATATTCTTAATCATGAGTCATCTTCAAATATTGATAGCCAAAATAACCAGCACTACATACAGCTCCGAACACACCTGTATTCAAGAACCCTCCTTTTGCAGTAAACTGACCAACAAGTGCGACACCATCTTCTGCTTCAATCCATACATCCCCATAAGAAGGATGGACAAGAATAACTTGGTTAGCAGGAATAGTCAATTTACCAGTAGCAGGATCAAATGTACCGGAAACAGTCATACCTCCTTCCCAAATATTGGTAATTTCCACCTCTGTTGTACTTCCTGCTACAAATGCGATTGCTACTTTATAAGAACCATTCAATGTTCCTGATTCATCATATTCAACACAAGTATAAGTACCATTCAAATCAAAGATAGGAGCAGCTGGAGTATTCACAGATACAGGTTCACTCACAACCGTACCACCTGCTACAGTATAAGCATAAGCACGTACATAATAGGTTGTTTCTTCAGACAAACCTGTAATAGCTTTTTTGAAAGACAATGCCAAATTCTCTTCTGCATAAGCCGTATAACTCGAAAAATCCTGGGTATTAGAAACCATTACACCAACTTCTAATACGCCAATGGTATCACTGACACTTACATTTGCCGCAATTTCAGAGAAACTAACAACAGAAACTTCACCTAAAGAGACAGTCACATTACTTGCCTTTTCGTACTGTGAGTCAATACTTGACTTATCTTCCATTTCGTCATAACAGCTGGTTACACCGAAAGCCAAAACAAGACAAGGGATTAAAGTTTTAAATATATTCTTCATCTTTACTTATTCTTTATAAAATTATGGATTCTGATCTTCTTCGTTGATCAATTTGTTTTCCTGGATTTCAGACAATGGAATCTGATATGTCCATCTTACATCCTGTGCATCCACCTTAAGGTCATAACTTGGCAAGTGGTTATTGCCTTCGTATGTACGGTCAATACCCTTATTCAAACGTTTCAAATCATAGAATGCAAAACCTTCACCCCACAATTCGATACGACGCTGCAAATAAACATCATCAACTGTAACAGAAGCTCTATTCCAGTTCGGTTGACGAGCAGACATCAACACTTTCAATACTTCTGCAGCTTTAGCACCCTGGTTCATGTGTGCGTATGCTTCAGCTTCGATCAAAACCATTTCAGCTGCACGCATATAAACATAATGCATAGTCCAGTCACCGGTGTCACCAAATTTCAAACTTGCATAAGGTAACTTAGCCGCAGTTGTTGACTGGTTTGCATCTCCATCCGGTCCATTAAACAAACCTTTACGATAATCTGTATCAGGAATCTGAGAATACAACTTCGCATCAATCAAACGAGGAGCATAACCGATACCGGCATAACCCGGAGCAAAGTTTGAAATCATAGAGAAGAATGAAGCGAAAGTAGTCTGTGTTTCAGTTGTATGAGCAAACCCCCACATCCATTCCTTATTGTTGACAGTCATGAAACCATCAAACAAACCGCTTGTGCTATTATCCATCATACTGTAACCGTTACGTGCTTTGTTGGCAGTTGTAGCAGCCTTTTCCCACTGCTGGCTCAACAAATAATAACGAGCCAAAAAACCATTGGCTACACTTGCATCAATGTAATTCTTATTTGGACGAACATAACCTGCTTCCAAATTTTCAACAGCCTTCAAAAGGTCACTTTCAATCTGGTCAAAAACAATAGCAACAGTATTACGAGCCTTTGCTGCTGCAATTTCCTCTTCAGTCTTACCATCAGCTGCCACATACATCAATGGGATACCGGGAGCTTCACTATTCACCGAACCATCAGCCTTTACAGTAAACTGGTACAACTGTATCAAGTGCATATAAGCCAAACCACGCATTGCATAAGCCTGTCCCAACAAACCTTTCTGCGATACAGTTTCACCACCTTCCGGATACAAATTGATAATTTCATTTGCCTTTGCAACCATGGTATAATAATTGGTCCAGTGGCATTTTGTACGACGATAAGATTCCAAACGATTATCCAACTGATAATCATAGTTAAACCAGTGAGAGGCTGCCATACAGATATCTTGTCCCATCATGTCAGTGGCATGCAAAGAACCCATATATCCAAAGTCATCATGAGAAGTACTTGTTTGACCAAATGTCACCATCCAAGACCATGCACCATTCAAGAATACATCCGGATTTTTACCGGCTGCTTCAGCTGCAGCCGTTTCATCCAAATATTCTGTATATTCGGTATCAAGATACGAATCACCACAAGCTGTCAAACCCATAGCAATCATACTTGCTGCAATATATTTTGAAAATTTCATATTCTTCTATTTTAAATAGGTTGTTTTATTAGAATGTTAGGTTTACACCGATAGAATAAGTACTCAAAGCTGAGTATGAGAAGTTTGTATCACCATTAAAATACAAACGTGGATCCAAACCTTTACGTTTTGACTGCAACCAGATGTTGTCACCTGTCAAATAAATACGTAACTTATCAATATTGGCTTTCTTCATCCAAACAGAAGGTAATGTGTAACCTAATGTTATATTACGCAAACTGAAATAAGATGCGCTTGTCAAGAAATAATCCACATAGTTACCATTGTTGATAGTCTGGTTCTGAGTTTGGTAACTCAACATCGGAATATCGGTGTTTGTATTTGACGGAGTCCAACGGTTAAACATATCTTTATGGTAGTTCTGACCGGCATCACCTGAATTCATCAAACTTGCGTATGAGCTATCATATACATAACCTCCCAATTGGAATGCAGTTTGGATAGTCAAATCGAATCCATGAGATTCCAATGTAGTAGCCAAACCACCTACGAATTTAGGAATAGAACTTTTACCACTTTGGCGTCTTGTAGCTTCGTTGATGTCTGTAGTTGTAGAAACTACTTCATTCCCATTTTCATCTTCTTCATACTTATTATACATAGGTTTACCTGTTTCAGCTTCAACTCCTACATATTCATACGTATAGAAATCATACAAAGAGCCACCTAACTTTCTCCAATACAAACCATAGTTGTATCCATCAGGATATTCTTCTGCCGGTTTAGATACCGGTAACTTTGTCAATTTGTTTTTGTAATGAGTACCGTTCAATGAGATATTCCATTTCAAATCTTTTGTATCAACCAAATCGGCATTGATATCAAATTCGATACCGGTATTCTTCATATCCATTTCATTGCGATAAATGAAAGTCGGACTACCTTCTGATGTTGCCAAAGGACTTTTATACAACATATCTTTTGTTTCTTTGATGAAGAAATCAAAATTCACATCCACTCGGTTCCACAAACCTGCTTCAACACCCACGTTGAAGTTGTTACTCTTTTCCCAAGTCAAATCCTTATTCCCACGCAACACTTTGGTAAATGCAGCATCACCATCTACACGTTCCACAGTGTACAAATCAGAATAAGCCTTCCAAATAGTATAACCGTCATTCAATATATTATCATTACCCTGTGTACCAAAGCTGGCTTTTAATTTCAAATTGTCGATCACATCAACATTCTTCATAAACGCCTCTTCCTTGATTCTCCAAGAAGCACCTACTGCCCAAAATGATCCCCAACGGTTATCTTCATGGAACTTAGAAGAACCATCACGACGGAAACTTCCGGTTACATAATATCTGTTATCGTAGTTATATTCAGCCTTTGCGAAATAACCTTCCAATGCATATTCAGCAGTATAACTGCTCAAACCTTGATATTGTGAAGCATTACTAAATTCAGGGTTAGTCGGATCAGCAAAATTAGTCATGTGACCATACATATAACTGTACTTGTCATTCTTTGTTTCATGACCCAACAATACTGTCACATTGTGCGCATCAAACTGACGTGTCCAATTCAACAACTGGTTGATGTTCAAAGCACCACGACGAGTGTTGTATTTATAACCACGACCACCAACATTGAATGCATCACCACCAATCGGTGTTGCAAATTCAGTCTGGTTCGTATTAAATACATCATACGCAATATTGAATGTAAATCTAAAGTCTTTCAAGAAGTTAGCTTCCAAATATCCACGTGAGCTTAAGTTGTCACGCAAAACACTATTGATGTTTTCTTTGGCTACAGCCAACGGGTTCTGTTCAGAAGAATAAGGACGGTTGTATTCAGAACCAAAGTCATAACGAACATTACCCTTTTCGTCATACATCAATTGACCATTTGTATCATACAAGTAAATTGGATAAATCGGACCTATGTTCTGAGAGAACATAAAAATATTTGAATAGTTGCTACCTTCATCACCGAATGATCTTCTGTTTGTATTCGCATAAGCAATGTTACCACCGACTTTCACAAACTTACCAATCTTCTGATCCACTTTAACACGAGCTGATATACGTTCAAAGTTTGAACCAACCATGTAACCTTCATCTTTCAAATAACCCAAAGAGGCATAAGCCTGCGTCATATCGTTACCTCCTGAAATGTTGATATTGTACTCTTGGCGAGAACCATTTTCAAACGGATCTTTAGTCCAGTCATCAGTCCATTTATAAGTGGTCGCTGCCGGATTCAATTTACCTGTCAAAGGATTAATCAATTCATTGTCAGCAACACCTACAAATTTATTGTATTTCAAAAGACCTGAAATCAAGTTTTGAGCAGCATATTGGCTTGCACCAGCATAACCTTTAGAAGGGATCAAACTGTTACGATAAGATTCATACATCATTTCGTAATATTCACCAGCATCTGTAATAACGTCATACGGTTTTACACCACGAGCATTGAAACCATAACGAGCTTCAAAATTGATTTTCGCTTTACCAGATTTGCTACCTTTAGTTGTCACAATGATTACACCATTAGATCCACGTGCACCATACATAGAGTTAGCAGCTGCATCCTTCAATACAGTCAATGTTTCAATATCTTGAGTAGAGATAGAGTTCAAAGAACCTTCATAAGGAACACCATCCACTACGATCAACGGTTCTTGGCTACTTGAGATAGAACCAATACCACGAATACGGATACTTGCACTTGAACCCGGAGTACCTGATTCTGCGGCAATTTGTACCCCAGCAATCGTACCTTCTAAAGATTTAGAGATATCAGAAACCTGCATTTTCTGAATCTTTTCACCACGAACGGTTGAAGCAGCACCGGTAAAAGAAGACTTTTTCGTTGTACCGTAAGCAACAACCATGACTTCGTCCAACATCTGGTTATCCGGATGCATGACAATGTGCAAGTTGCGTTTCACTTCAACTTCCTGCGTTTTCATACCGATGTAAGAAACCATCAGAGTTCTTGCAGAACTACGCATATCCTTCATACATTAATACATATGAGGGAAATAAAATAGGCGACTAATAAATATTTCCATGTAGGTATAAAAAGTTTCATAATATACGAAACATCTGTTCCATAATATGTGAAACTTTTGTTTCATAATATATGAACTAATTGTTCCGTAATAGATGAAATAAAAAATAGTTCGGTGTTAGAAAAAACTCTTTAACAGCTTGAGAAGTACCTATTTTCTTTAAAAAAACACACATATTTTAGATATAATAACAAATTTATGCTTATATTTGCGGCTTCTTTGGAAAGTTTTTAGGTTATCAGGTATTAGTTTATCAGACTTAAACGTTTGATTTTCACATAAGAAATAGAATAAATATTTTTATTTATATACGTTAAACAAAAAAAGTGTGTCTATGAAAAGGTTAACATCCCTTTTGTTCTGCCTATTAATAGGTATTGGAATGGCTCACGCTCAAACAAAGGTAACCGGTACGGTTATCTCTGCTGAGAACAATGAGCCGGTAATCGGCGCATCAATTGTTGTGAAAGGTACAACAATTGGTTCAGTGACCGACTTAGATGGTTTCTTCTCTTTAGAAGTGCCGAGTTCTGCAAGAACTCTTATGGTTTCTTACTTAGGTTTAAAGACCCAAGAAGTACAGGTAAAGAGAAACCTACAAATTGTCATGTATCCAGATAGCAAACTATTGGACGAAGTCATGGTTGTTGCTTACGGTACAGCGAAAAAAGAATCATTCACCGGTTCTGCTGAAATCATCAAATCTGAAAAGATTGCTCAAAGACCGGTTGCCAACGTAACCAAAGCATTGGAAGGTTTGGCATCAGGTGTACAGACTACTTCAGGTTCAGGTCAGCCGGGTTCAGGTGTATCTGTAGTTATCCGTGGTTTCGGTTCTATCAACGCAAGTCAAACTCCGTTGTATGTAGTGGATGGTATCCCTTACGATGGTAACATCGTATCTATCAACCCGAACGACATCGAATCAATGACTATCTTGAAAGATGCCTCTGCCGGTGCATTGTATGGTTCTCGTGGTGCAAACGGTGTGGTTATGATCACAACCAAGAAGGGTAACCAGGGTAAGATCAAAGTAAACTTGAAAGCAAACTGGGGTTTCGCTTCTCGTTCTATCCCTCGTTACGAAACAATGGATGAAAAGGGTTACGTTGAAACTGTATTCCAATCTTACAAAAACGACTTGATGCTTAACAGCGGTTTGAGCTATGCTGATGCTGCTGTAGGTGCATTGAACAACATGAAGAGCGGTGCTACTGCTATCTTTGGTAAGAACGAACAGTACAACCCGTTCAACTACTCTATCACTGAATTGATCGACCCGACTACCGGTAAAGTACGTAGCGATGCTACTTTGAAATATTCTGAAGACTGGATGGATGAAGCGATGGCTGACAGCCCATTACGCCAAGAATACAATGTATCTTTGAACGGTGGTTCTGAAAAGACCAAGTATATGTTCTCTGTAGGTTATTTGAACGAAGAAGGTATGTTGAAAACAACAAACTTCGAACGTTTCAACGGACGTATGAACATCGACTCTGAAATTGCTAAATGGATGAAGGCAGGTATGAACGCCAGCTTCTCACGCAACGAAAGCAACACTGCTGTTGAAAACTCTTCTGGTAACTCTAACGTATGGTACACTGCTCAATTAATGGCTCCGATCTTCCCGGTATTTGAAAAGGATGCTACCGGTGCTACTGTAATGGATGCACTTGGCGAACCGGTATTTGACTACGGTACAAACCGTCCGGCTGGTGCTAACGCAGACTGGAACACCATCGCTACATTGTATGATGACAAATACTCTTCTGCAAGTGACAACTTGAGTGCTCGTATGTATGCAACCATCGGTGACTTGAAAGAGGGTCCGTTAGAAGGTTTGAAACTTTCTGTAAACTATGGTATCGACTTGGTTAACAATGCAGGTATGACCTACTACAACCCGTACAACGGTAACTCTGTAGCTGTTAAGGGTACTATCGACAAATATACAACTCGTAAATCAAGTTATACTTTCAACCAGATTTTAAGCTACGACCGTGAATTTGGTAAACATCATGTATCTGCAATGGTAGGTCACGAGTTCTACAAATACAACTATCAGTATTTAGGTGCAACCAAGACCGGTTTCCCATTTGGAGGTTTGTTTGAATTGGATGCAGCAACTACTATTTCTGATGCATCTTCATACCAAGACAACTACGCAGTGGAATCTATCTTGTCTCGCGTGGAATATGACTATGATGACAAATACTACTTGTCAGCTTCTTATCGTACAGACGGTTCTTCTCGTTTCCACGAAGACAACCGTTGGGGTCACTTCTGGTCTGTCGGTGGTAACTGGCGTATCTCTCAAGAAGAATTCTTGAAAGACAAAGAATGGTTGAACAACTTGTCTGTAAAAGCAAGTTACGGTGTACAGGGTAATGACAACTTAGGAACATACTACGCATGGCAGTCATTCTATGATTTAGGTTGGCCGAATGCCAGCATGAGTGGAGTTGGTCTTTCTTCTTTGGAAAATAAAGACTTGAAATGGGAAAAGAACGGTAACTTGAACGTAGGTATCGAAGGTCGTGTATTTGATCGTCTTTCTGTGTCTGTAGAATGGTACAGCCGTAAAACAAGTGACATGTTGATGTCTTTCCCGATGGCATCCTCTTTAGGTTTCGACGGTTACAACAAGAACATCGGTAGTATGCGCAATACAGGTTGGGATATCACACTTGCCGGTGACATCATCAAGTTACAAGATTTCAACTGGCGATTGACTTTGATGGGATCTACAGTGAAGAACAAGGTCTTGAAATTGGCTGACAAACCGGAAATCATCTCTGGTAGCTACATCATCAAAGAGGGTGAAACCTTGAACTCATTCTACACAGCTAATTCTGCAGGTGTGGACCCTGCTACCGGACAGCAGTTGTATTGGGCTTGGGAAAAAGATGAAAACGGTAACCAAGTAGGTGAAAGATACATCACTAACAACCAGTCTGAAGCAACCAAATGCAAAGAAATCCAGGGTAGCCGTATCCCGAACTTGTATGGTTCATTCTCTAACGAATTCAGATGGAAAGATTTCGACTTGAACATCCTTTGTACCTACTCTATCGGTGGTAAGGTATATGATAGTGTTTATCGTACTTTGTTATATGGTAACTACATCGGTCAGGCTAAACACGCTCACTTAGGACGTGCTTGGACACAACCGGGTGACATCACTGACATCCCTCGCATCGAAGTAGGTAAGAGCTACATCGTAACAGATGCAGATTTGATCAATGCCTCTTATTTGGCAATCAAGAATATCACTTTGGGTTACTCATTGCCTAAAAAGATTGCGCAGTCTCTTAAAATGCAAAATGTTCGCTTCACTGCAACCGGTGACAACTTGGTATTGTTCAACTGCTTGAAAGGTATGGACCCACAATACAACTTCACAGGTGGTACAAACTTCGGTTATGTGCCTGTAAGAACCGTTTCTTTCGGTGTTGATGTAACATTCTAATTATCATAAATTCGAACAAAACATGAAAAAGAATCTTTTATATATATGCTCATTGGCCGGACTTATGATGTTTGGTTCATGTTCCGATGAGTTGAACACAGAACCTACAGACCAGGTGT
This sequence comes from Parabacteroides distasonis, assembly GCA_015060925.1. GTDB lineage: Bacteria > Bacteroidota > Bacteroidia > Bacteroidales > Tannerellaceae > Parabacteroides > Parabacteroides distasonis_B. The sequence continues at coordinate 34,513 of SUXM01000001.1, read as the reverse complement.
CAGGTTCACAAGTGTTCGCAGATGCGACAAGCGCAGAATCTGCAATCAACGGTATCTACCGTATGATGTATGTATCCGGTTGGAGTGCTAACTGGGCTGCTGAAAACTTCGGTATCACCTCTATCAACCTTTTGGCTGAATTGATGGGTGAAGACCATTTGATGTACTCACAGGGACAGGGTTGGTTCTATGAAGACTACCGTTTCAATGTACATGGTGACTTCGCGGGTAAATCAGGTCGTTCATATTCAGTTTGGAACTTCTACTACACCATGATCAGCAATGCCAACTATATCATTGCAGCTGAAGAAACTATGGGTGGTGATCCGGATGCGATTAAAAGCGTAGTCGGCCAGGCATACGCTGTACGTGCATACTGTTACTTCTATTTGATCCAGTTGTATCAACAGACCTACTTCAACAACCAGAATGCTCCGGGTGTTCCTTTGTATTCTGAACCGACTGTAGCAGGTTCTGAAGGTAAACCTCGTGGTACTGTACAGGGTGTATATGACCAAATCAATGCAGACTTGGACAAAGCAGCTAACTTGTTGCAAGGTTTGACTCAGAAACATATCTCTCATATCGACTACTACATCGTAAAAGGTATCCAAGCACGTGTGGCATTGGTTATGCATGACTATGCAACAGCTGCTGCTGCTGCTACTGAAGCATTGACCAAGAGCGGTTTGAAATTAGCGACTGTAGAACAGTTAGGAGGTAACAACAATGTAGGTGTTGATGACGTAATGTGGGGTGTGGAAATCATCGCAGACCAAAGTACACATTTCAACAGCTTCTTCTCTCACATGGACTCTGATGCTCCAGGTATGTATGGTAGCAAGGCTCCTCAGTGTATCAGTACCGGTCTTTACAACTTGATTCCGGCAACTGACAGCCGTTTGGCATGGTTCCGTGGTGCATTGGCTGAAGATGGTGCAGGTTCTAACGTAAGCTATTGCCAGTTAAAGTTCAAAATGGCTGACTATACCACTCGTACAGGTGACTACCTTTTCATGCGTGCAGAAGAAATGGTCTTGATCAAAGCGGAAGCTGAATGTCATCAGGGACAATACAGCCAGGCACGTGAAACCATCAAACAGTTGGGAGCTGTTCGTGACAGCAATTTTGAAGCTCGTTTGGCTCAACGTACAGATGCAAACACCTACAACGAAAACACCAACGCTCCGTTGATTACATTGATGGACGAAATCTTGTTCCAACGTCGTGTGGAACTTTGGGGTGAAGCAGGCCGTATCTTTGACTTGCAACGTTTAGGATTAGGTTTCAACCGTGCATACGAAGGTTCTAACCACACTCAGACTGTCCAAACAAAGCCGACTACAGCAGGTTCTATCTTGTTCATCTTCCCTTTGCCACAGTCTGAAATTGATGGTAATGAAAACATCTCTGATGCAGATCAGAACCCAATTTATCAATAATTTCATAAAAGATTAGAGAAATGAAAAAGCATATATTCAAACTATTCGCTTTAGCTGTTATCAGTTTAAGCTTCTTCAGTTCATGTGATACAGATGCTGACAAAACCATGTATGACGTGACTAAGACAGAGTATGCCTTTGCAAGTACTTTGCAATCAGTAGAAATGTTACCGACAGATGGAAACAAGATTATCGTGCCTATCTATCGTAATACAACAGCCGGTACAAGCAGTGTAAACATCGAAATGTCAGCAAATGTAGAAGGCTTGTTTACTTTGGCTAATACAACTGCTACTTTTGAAGATGGTAAAGCTTCTACTGACATTGTGATCAACTACGATGACATCAATGCCTTGGCAGCCGGTACTACTTACAAATTGACTTTAAGCTTTGCTGAAGAAAATGCTTCTCCTTCAAAGGTTAATTCAATCACAGTTTCTGCTCAACGTAAGTTGACTTTCAAAACAATTGGTACAGGCGTATTTACTTCTGAATTCTTTGGAGAAAGCTGGGAACAGACTCTTGAAAAAGCAGAAGAAGCTAACGTTTATCGTTTACCGGATGTTTATTTCTCAGGTTATCCTCTTGTATTCTCTATCGATGAAGCAGGAAATGTTGTTATGAGTGACCAAGAATGTGGTTATGTACATTCTACATACGGCATGATTTGGATTGCATTAGAACAATATAAGATTGAGGGTAATAACTACCTGTTTGCTTTGAACTTCCACGTTCCGGGCGTTGGTTCATTCGGTGCATATGTTGAAGCATTTGAAATGCAATAATAGTGAAACCACTACAAATAAAAAAACTCACTCTTTCACGAGAGTGAGTTTTTTTTATGCTTTAAATCTTCATCATTCCAGTACGATATCAAACTGATCATAGGGATCGGTACGATGTGCCAAGTGTTTAGTTGCCGGTGAGATTCCGAACAATGGAGAATAGGTTCTGACTTTGATAGTCTTTCCGTCCGGCATGAACTCCAATATACGCAACCAACCATCACCACCGTTACCTTCCCAGCCACCGCCAAGAATCTGCACATTAAACATCATCTGATGGACATTCTTTCCTTTATGGTTCTTATCTACCCGATAAGCAACAGAGGTTTCAAATGATTCCGGTATGCCTGTATGGCCACAAATCACCATCGAAATATTATCAGACGGTTCAATCAGCTTTTCCCAAATCGCCTGTGCCCAATTACGGGGAGTAATCTTATATCCTTCCTCTTTTATTCTTTCTCCTTTATGGGTCAAGAAAGAGTGGGTCATAAAGAATACTCTATGGTTCTTATATCGTTCCTTAGCAACTAACTCTTTAGCCCAATTCAGCACCTCATCACGAGGGGCAAACTCGGAGGTTATGATTAACAGTTTTCCCCAGTTAGGATCTGTAAACTCAAATGCTGCATTCTCCAAAGATTCTACCCCATTTCTATTCGGACATACACTTACACAAATGTCACGCCAAGTAGAATTTCGTTTAAATGGGAAATAGTCAGGAAAATGGGTAATCCCACATTCGGCACTTCGGTAGCCATAGTCGTGGTTACCGGCAGAGATGATATAAGGTACTTTGTTGTCCAAACGCTTAAAGGCATGAGAAGCCGCTTCCCACATCTCTTCACTTGTCTGGTTTAACATCTTACGGTTACGCACGATATTCTCATTCTGCTCTACGATATCACCCGTACATAGTACCGCTTTAATATTCAATTGGTCGATATTATCCGCAATCCATGCCGTACAAAGGTCAAACAACGGCTGATTAATATCGTATTTTGTATATCCTTGCGGGTCTCCTAACAGGATCATAGAGAAGGAGTTTTCATCATATAATTTCTGTTGGTCTGCCCGATGTTGGGCAGTAAGAGGCATCAAGGCAAACCATGCACTTAGCCCTAACATTACATATTTTCTCATGATATTCAATTAAGTTTTTGTCTTGTTAAAAGTATGTTTCTCTGATTTACAGATAAAAAAATAGCATGCCAGGAAAATCCCGACATGCTATTTTCTTTTATCTATCGATTAATCAACCCAACCCGGATTCTGAGTTAAGCTCGGGTTCATTTCTCTTTCCTTAGCAGGGATCGGCCATACCTTCACGTGTTCGCCTACACTGATGTGTTTGTAAGTAGTTTCACCCCACATCTGCATCAAACCGTTAGTTCCCACTTCACCAAACTTACCAGAAGAGCGGTCTCTGAACTTTCTGTCATACCAAGTACCCCAACGAAGCTCATTGAAATACATTGAATCTTCACCACCTAATTCATAGTAGAACTCTCTGCGAATACGTTCACGCATATCGTCTTGACCAGCAACAGCAGTAGCCGGATAAGCTGGGTCATTCAACAATACGTGGCCGGCACGTTGTCTTACCTTATTGACCAAAGCAACTGCTTCAGCTGTTCTACCCAATTCGTTCAAACATTCAGCTCGTCTTAACAAGATTTCTGCATAACGGCAAAGGATAATGTCTTGTGAGTAAACCCAACGAGTTGTACATTCATCATTTTCTGTCACATATTTTCTCCATAAGTAGTAGTACTTCGCATTGGTATCGGTACGGATATCAAACGGTTCACCCGCATCCAAGATGTACGGCCAACGAAGTGTCCAAACATGGTTACCAATACCGCTCTGGTTACCTTCATATTCTGAATACGGAGTAATGATCTGCAACATCAAACGAGGGTCACGATTTTCATACGCCTTTCTAATACGAGCTTCATTGCCTTGATCCAAATATTTGCTCATATCAGCGCCGTATGCTTCCATGTTCTTATACAATGTTTTATAATCAGAAGTAGCTTCTGTTGTACCCCATGTTCCATTACCAGACTGCAAACCATCACGGATGAAGAATGCCAATCTTGCACGTGGTTCCATACCATGCCATCCCGGACAATACTGTTCCCAATCAAATGTAGATCCGTCCGCATTTTCAAACATTTCTACATACGCAGGGTTCGGCAAATAGTTGTTCCAAGCAGAACCACCTGTACAACGGTTACCATAGTTGATACCTCTTGGGTTACCTTGGTTGGTTTGTTCCACACATTGAACAGAGAAGATCATTTCATCACACTGTTCATTCGCAGGTTTAAACAACTGGAATACGTCATCGTTGCCTTTAGCACCACCGCTCGGGCTGAACAAAGCATAACCCAAACCTTCTATTGCTTCAAAATCAGCTAAAGCCTTTGCATAGTCACCCATGAATTGATAAGCCTGACCTCTGAACGCATAAGCAGCACCCTTCGTAATACGTCCGTAACTGCTATTACCTTGCGGATACTTAGCCGGAAGGTTGGTTTCATTGATACAGTCAGTCAAATCTCTAACAATCTGATCCCATACTTCAGCCTCAGTGTTACGAGGTTTATTAGCTTCTGTAGCTTCTACATTTTCAGTATAAATAGGAACACCTCTCCAAAGCACATTCAATCCAAAGTAAGCCCAAGCACGCAAGAACTTACATTCAGCAATATATTGTGCCTTTTCAGTATCAGCCATATCAGGTACATTGCTGATGTTGTTAATGACATCATTCGCTCTATAGATAATATTGTAATAGAATTTATAATGTGTAGCCACCGCTCCAGTAGATGGGGTACAGTTACCTGCAATAACGAAACAGTTGTTCTTCCAGTTCATATCCACATCCATGACAGAAGCCCAAGTATCAAAAGGCATACCCATCGTACCACCGGTATAGTTCTTTGAGAATTTATCATATAGACCACTGTAAACACCCATTACAGCAGCACGGGCCAAGTCTGTACTTTCCCAAACATTCGCACTTGAAAAGCTATTATTGGGCACTGTATCTAATAGGTCGCTATCACATCCGGCAAACCCCAATGCCATAGAAGACATTGTCAATACAGCTGTTATCTTTTTAAATATATTTTTCATGATTCAAAATTTAGATTGTTCTGTAAAAGTTAGAATGTCACACTAACACCTAATGCGTATTGGCGTAAAGTTGAATAACCAATTGATCTACGCATTTCTGGGTCTTGTCCAGAGAAATTAGTTATTGTAAATAAGTTTTCACCAGATGCATATACACGTAATCTTTCCACAAAGAATTTCTTTGTAATCTCACTCGGAAGCGTATAACCGATTGTCAAGTTTCTAAGCTTCAAGAAGTTTCCTTTTTCCAAATGAAGAGAAGATGTTGCAGAACTCTGAGAGCTTGACACATTCACCAAACGAGGACGTTCTGAAGTCAAGTTAGTTCTTGGGTCAGACGGATTAGCCGGATCAAAGAAATAGTGGTCATTCGCTACATCATCAGGAATAGCATACCCGTAAATTGTATTACTTGAGTTAGTAGATGCACGATAGTAGTAAATACCGAATCCCGCAGAACCACCCCAGTTCATAGCCAAGTCAAATCCTTTATATTCAGCATTTGCATACAAACCGAAGTTATATTTAGGAACATTTGACATGCCTTGGAACTGAGCATCATGCGTGTTACCATAAACACCGTCACCATTTGCATCCGCATAGATATACTCACCATACCAAAGTCCGTTCTGTGCAATGTTATTATACGGTTGGAAAGAATAACCGGCAGCCTGCATAGCCTGCAACCATTGCATATCCTGTTCTGTACGGATCATACCATCCTTCGGACCACCATTGATGTTTACAGAACCATCCGCATTGAAATAAGAACCATTACCTTTATACGGATCAATCATATAGTATTCATTGATGATATGACCTTCCAATACTCTGGTAGAAGAACCTGTTGATACATCACCGATGTTAGAAGTATATTCTGTATGGTCTTCGTTCCAACCTCTTTCTAATTCACCTTTATATTTGCTGACATAGTTCTTATTGTAAGCGAAGTTAGCCTTTACATTATAAGAGAAGTCTTTACCAATTCGATCTCTCCAACCGATTTCAAATTCAACACCACGGTTAGTTACTTCAGCAATGTTCTGTCTTGGAGCATCAGCAGAACCCATTACCATGAACATATCCGGACGATACAAGATACCACTTGTCAACTTGTTATACACGTCAATTGTACCGATCAAGCGGTTATTCAAGAAACCATAATCAACACCCACGTTAGTAACAGCTGTTTCTTCCCAGCTCAAAGCGGCATTAGCAATTTCCTTAATAGCAATACCACTTGACAAAGCCTGGCCAATAGAATAGTTAGAAGCAGCATACAAAGATTGCCATTCATAGTTGTCAATAGAGTTGTTACCCAACTTACCCCAAGAAGCACGTATCTTCAAGTTGTTTACCCAATCAATAGGTTTCAACCAAGATTCTTCACTCATACGCCAACCAGCAGACAATGATGGGAAAGTACCCCAACGATAATCAGGAGCAAATCTTGAAGAACCATCATGACGGATATTGAATTCAAACAAATATTTACCCTTATATGCATAATTTACACGACCGAAATAAGAACGGCTGGTATACGCTTTTTCATAACCGGCAGTCTTATAAGGAGTAGTCGCTGCATCCAAGTCATTTACATTCGCATCAGTAAGACCTAACTTGCTCACCTTAGTTTCTCTATAGTTCCATTTTTGTTCTTCATAACCGAACATTGCAGCTACGTCATGATCTTTAGCAATTGTCTGGCTATAGTTCAAAAGGTGGTTAATCTTAGAAGAAGTTTCTCTTGTATAATCCATATAAGAATAAAGAGTAGCAGGGTCAGCAGCACCAGCAATCCAAGCACCTTTAGAGAAGCTATACTTACCGGTCGGGTCACCTGAATATTTCTTTTCCTGACGAAGGTCTTTATAGAAGAAGTCGAAGTTATAAGAGAAATGTTTCAAGAACTTCACCTGTGCATACCAGTTGGTATAAATTTGTTGATATTTGTCAACACCTTTACCTAACATATCCCAAAGCGGGTTGTGAGACTGTGGGTCATCTTCCGGTCCTTCCGGTCCACCATATTTACCATCATAATACGGATAGGTACAAGGAAGCATCTTCTGGGTATTCAATGTATTGAAGAAACCATCATAACTTACATAAGAGACCGGACGATCTGTGATATTAGCAGAAGTACGGGTACCCACTCTTAACCAATCCTTGATATCTGAATACAAATTGATACGACCCATATATCTTGAGTAACCGGAATTCTTGATTACACCAGGATTATCCACATAAGAGAAACTCATAGAATAGCCAGTTCTCTTTTCCTTACCATTGATAGAAACAGTATGTTTCTGCATCCATTGCTTAGTATAGATTTCATTCCACCAGTCAGTGTTCGGATAAGCCACATAGTTCGGATAACCGGAAGCAGCGATACCATTCGGATCAGCCTTAGCAGCTTCCCACATATCGATTGTACTCTGAGAGAACAAATCAGCATTACCCAAGTTGTTAGCAGATTCATTCATCAATTTCATATAAGTAGGATAGTCAGAAACCGTATGGATGATTTTAGAAGGTTCGTTATAAGAGAAGATACCATCATAAGTCACGCTCACCTTTCCAGCTTGACCATTCTTAGTAGTTACCAAGATAACACCGTTTGCACCTCTGTTACCATAGATAGCACAAGAAGCCGCATCCTTCAAAACGGATACGCTGGCAATATCAGAAGGGTTCACATAACTTAAGCTCTGTTCCATACCATCCACAAGGATTAGCGGACCAGAAGAGTTCAATGTACCGACACCACGGATATTGAAAGAGAAACTTTCCGCATTTGGTTCACCCGAGCTTTGCATTACTTGAAGACCTGGAGATGCACTTGCAAGAGCCTGTGAAGCATCTGTAAGTGGTCTTGATTCCATTTCATCAAAGCTAACAGTAGCAACAGAACCGGTCAAATTCACCTTCTTCTGTGTGCTATAACCTACAACAACAACTTCATCCAAAGCCTCTACATCTTCTTGTAATAGGACTTTGTAATCGTTGTTATTTCCCACAACAACTTCCTGTGTCACATAACCGACACTGGAAATAACAACGGTTGCACCTCTTGGAACACCTTCCAAGACCGCCACCCCATTCATATCAGTGATATTACCTAAGGTAGTACCTTTAACTACCACGTTAGCACCAGGCATTGCACCCATTGCATCGGAGACGAGAACAGTAATTCTCTTTCCAGCTTGCTGAGGAACCATCGCGTCCGATTCCGCCCGTAAAAAAGTAAACGGGAGCATCAACAAGAGTGTCATCAGAATTCTTGAGATGTTTTTCATAGAAATTTGTTTTTTTAATTTAAGTAACTATTTAGTTTTAAAAGTATTTATCAAGAATAACGAGGTTTTCACTTACATTTCCCCTCTTTTTACTTCCCCCAAAGTTAAAAAATATATTATTATATAAAAATAAAATGATTATTTTTTTAAAAAAATAAATAGAAACTAAGGAAAGACAAACCGTACATCCGTCCCTTGTTCCTTTTTAGCTTTCATTGCTAACTTCCTCGCTTGAATATCCACCTTGCCGGTAACAAACTCCGGAATATTGAAAGACTTCATAAAGGAATGATAAAAACAGGGATCCTCTTGAGGCAACAAGAAAGGCTTTCCGACCTCACCCTCCTCACTGATATAGGCGATATAGGGACTTGTATATAATCCATCCATCCGGCGGCTGCTAAATACAAACCAACGACTATTACTACTCCATGAATGATAACTCTCCACATCATCACTATTCACCTCTACCAACGGGCGGTTATCCCCTGTATGCAAGTCTATCATATACAAATCGGCATCTTTATGCCATATAGAAAAGTTTCCATACCCGGAAAGGGTATATAACAGATAACGCCCATCAGGAGAGACACGAGGGAAAGAGACACTCATCCCCTGTTCGCCTGCATTATAGAGAGTATCCACCCGGTTACCAAAGACCCGAGACTCCGGGTCAAAAGAGATAGAACAGAGATTATATCTTACATCGGAATATGCTTGCGGCATCCTACGAGCATCTGCTGAACAGAAATACAGGGTCTTTCCATCAGGGGAGAAAGTCGGAAATGTTTCAAAGGCCTCTTTCGAGAAAAGCAAGGAAGAGGTTATAACCTCTCCTTTCCTTATATCATAAACAACCACATCGGAAGCCTCATCATAGACCTCTATACGGTTCTTATCATGCAGATGGAAAGCCTGCTTGGTCGTATTTACAGAAAAAGCAACATAATCCCCGGAAGGATGCCAGGAGGGATAGACCAAAGGAGATATGGTCTCTTTTGTCTTGGTGTTAAGTTTTTGGATTTTATCCCCATCCACCAAGATTGTACAAGCAAACCCCTCACGCATGTGGAAGAGCATCTGCTCCGGATTTTGCATGCAAAAGGAGTGGCAATTCATGCAATTACTTCCAACCATTTTATTTTCTATGATAGCACTTTGAGCAAAGCATTCCAAATCCCGTTGGTAGATACCCATCTCATCCCAAAGTTCATATCCCGGAGCAATCAAACGATAGGCCAAATAGGAATCAACCTTCTCTGATACCACTCGGATGGAGAATGGTTCATATTCTATCCATTCATGGTTCATTTCAGCTACAACCTTTACCTGAAAAGATTGACCGGCAGCTTTTTCTAATAACTTTTTCCATTTCGATTCAGGGATTACACAACATCCCTCCTTCCCTTTGACCTCAAACTGATAGGATTCAAAAACAAATGAAACCCGACACTTCCCAATCTCTCCTTTTAATTTAAAGTTCAGAGGTGCGATATTGGGAGGGATTACAACCCCTATATAGTCAGGGAATATCTCTGGAGTTTGATTGAACTTCCGAGCAACCTTAATCTCTTCAGTACAAGCCCACATCACAATACATATCATACAAGTAAAAAGCCACTTAGCCATATCTTCCTCCTCTATTTAAACATATAATAAAACCAATAGGTATTGCCATACGCCCGATTCAATAGGCCGGCGACAGCACTGTTGTTACGATTTGCCAAAACCTGTTTCTTATATTCCGCAAAACGGGATACTATCGCTTCAGACAACCCAAAGCGCTTCCAATAGTCTGGATCTTTTTCCGACAGGACAATCACCGCCTCTTGAAAATGAACAGGTAACGCCGGCAACACCTCCGTCCCATAATACTTCTCCACCAAGATTTTAAATTTCTCCAGATTTTTGGATAGCAGATAAATAGCCCCCAAATACTGTAAGGATGCCCGGTTGCCAGTCCCATTCTCCAACAAATGCTCCAATTCATCTGCCAAATCCATTAAAACAGTCAAAGTGTTTAAACGGGGCAACATCTGTTTACGTCCGCCCAAAAGAGGATCTGCAAGCAATTCTTCTTCCTGATATAAGAACCTGCGTTGCGAAGAGGCCCATTCCCGGTAACCATGACTCTTTTCCAAGAGCGCTATATATTTCTCCGCCACAGGATAAGCGCCATAAATCAGATTGGTTTGCACCAATCGCTTCAACATACGAGGACTGCCCTCTCCCATCGCACTCACATAAGCTTCAAACGCCATCTCTTGCGAAGAGGCAATTGCTCCCATCGTGAAATAGACATCACTTAAGAGACAAGAGACATTTTCCTGCTTGTTCCAAGGGACAATCAGGCCTTCTATTCCCATTTGGTTATAATGGAACATTTCATCAAGTAGTTTCCCTTGGTTAGCTAATGCCATATTTAAGTGGCATACATATAAATAGTTCGTCAGTTTCCCTTGGCAAGCGGCAATCGTTTGCTCCCATTGTCCGGTACGGGCATAATAATCCAACTCCTTCAACTTTAACATCTTCAGATCGCCATAACGAGGAATACCCCAAGTGCCCAAAGTTCCTATCAGCAGAAACAGAAGAAGATACCCTCCCCCGTATTTCCAACCTTTCCATACCGCGCCCCACCTTTCCAACAAGAAAGCGATCAAAAAGATACAAGGTAAGACACCCCATGAAAGATAAATAATAGATGAAGGGACAAGTTTATGATGATAGTACAGGTCTGGCAATAAAGCCAACCGAAACTCACCAACCCAAGCTGCATAAACCGAAAAAACAGCCAGCATAAACGCTTCTGCCACCCCAATAAAAGAGAGATACCACTTTGGATTTTTTCGCACTACCTCAAATCCTACAAGCAACAGTGCAAACAGAAATGAGATAGAGCCTCCTATCCAAAACAAAAGAGGAATCATCACTAAACCCAACAATAAACGACAAAGAGGATGGGCAACCTTCAAATAACCAAGCAAAAGAAGGAGCATAAACAGGTAACTGACAGTACCTTGTAGACGGTAACAGGTATCCAAATGCATAAACAATAAAGCCAACAACGGAATGAGTGGCCAGGCATACTGAAAATGGGCTACCCCAACCCGCTTGAGAACTCCCCAAAGAGTCATCCCTATGGCAACCAACAAACCAGACACGATAGCCGCACCGGCATAAGGATGAATAAAGAATTGCACCAAGTATTCAGAAAGCAGATCAGCCACACCACCTACTTGAAATAACTTCCCTTCCACGTATGCTTGGGAAAACAGAAACAATTGGCTCTGTTCGATGTAATAAAAATGATATTGGAATCCGATTTGTAAAAGGGCAAACAAAACGCCCCAAACCAACAATCCGTATATGACAAGCCGATAGTTCATGTGTTTATTAGATTTAATGTTGTTTTACCAACTCAAAAGTTTTATCCACACATGGTGGAAGTTCATGGGGATAGTGTGTCACATAAATAAGGGTTTTACCTGGACGGGCACAAAACTGTTCGATGATGGCCACTACCCTCTTCTTACGACCGACATCCAAACCATGCAAAGGTTCGTCCAAGATAACCAAGTCTGGATCCTTAACGAAGACACGTGCCAATAAAACCAGCCGTTGTTCCCCGGATGAGAGGGTCAAGAAGGAACGCTCCTTCAAATTCTCGATACCCAGCAGGCGCATCCAAGCCAAAGCAACCTCCTGCTGCTGCTCCGTACATTTTTGATATAGACCGATAGAATCAAAAAAACCGGAACCTACAATCCGTAAAGCCGGCACATTTTCCATATAATACAGGTGCATTTCCGGCGACACGTAGCCAATTCGCTTCTTGATATCCCAAATACTCTCTCCCGAACCTCTTTTGCGGTCGAAGAGATAAAATGTATTAGCATACGACTGAGGGTTATCAGCATAGATAAGACTTAGCAAGGTAGATTTTCCGGCTCCATTGGGGCCAAACAAAGCCCATTTTTCGCCATTCTTCACCTCCCAGTCCAACTCTTTTAAGATGATACGATTCCCATATTTTATGGAAACCTTTTCCATTCTAAACGTAACGATATGCGTGGCAACCTTTTCAGAAGAGAAGAGCGGTAAGGTAAAAGCCTCACCCGAAGGGAACAAACCTTCTATCAGTTCTGACTGTTCCATGAATTCCTCACGGCTAAAGACCGGCAAACAGCGACGTTGCTTGACTGGCAAGATATGGGTGACCATCTCCGGTATCTCATCAGGATTGGCCAGCAAAAGTACCACCTGTACCCCATCCAAACGGGTAATTCGCTCTAACATCTCCACCAGCAATCGGCGGGAAGCGATATCTAATCCGATAAAAGGGTTATCCAATATCAACACACGAGGTCTTTTCAAGAGCATGCGGGCAATAAGAAATTTGCGTAGTTCTCCACTGGACAGATAAATAATTTTCTTAGATAGGAGTTCTTCGATACCGAAGTGGGCAAGCATCTTGCAAGCCTCCTCCTCTGACGCCACCCCTTCCAACAGATCAGCGACTACAGGCATCTCATCTGCTTCTGTCGCATGCCATCGTTGTTGGTAATAACTATTACGACAATCGGCCAACGAATAAATGTCCTTAAAAGCAATACTTTGTACCCATCCAAGCGAACTTCCCTCACAACCATAACAGATCTCTCCCTCCTTTAAGGCATACCTACGCTGTATAAGATCTGCAAGCAAACTCTTACCGGCTCCATTAGGACCTACCACCGCCCATTGCTGCCCCTCCTCAATATTCCAATTAACAGGTTCTTCAAAGCGTAATTCCGGCAGGCGGGTAACAACATTCCTTAGTTGTATGGCAAACTTCCTTTCCATCAAAAGACACGTGTTCCTTTACCTTGATGTATTTCTGAAGCTTGCGTGATAATCACCTGTTTCACGCCGGCATCAATAGCTTGGAACGCATTTTCCAATTTGGGGATCATGCCTCCTTGAATGACGCCCTCTTCCACCAACTGCTTGAAGAGCGCACGGTCTATCTCAGGAATCACGCTCTCATCATCATTCTCATCCTTCAATACCCCTTTCTTTTCAAAACAAAACATCAATGTCACCTCAAAATGTTTGGACAAAGCTTTGGCTGCCTCCCCGGCAATCGTGTCGGCATTCGTATTGAGCATATGCCCCTGCTTATCGTGTGTCAATGGAGCTAAGACAGGAACTACCCCTTGATGAATCAAAGAGGCCAACAGGTCGGCATTCACCTCCTTCACATCCCCCACAAAACCATAATCAACTTCACCCACCGGGCGTTTATCCGAGCGCATCAGATTCATATCTGCTCCGGTCAACCCCAAAGCATTCACACCCAATGCTTGCAGCCCTGCCACGATGTTTTTATTCACTAAACCTCCATAAACCATCGTAACCACCTGCAATGTTTCCGCATCCGTAATACGGCGGCCATTGACCATTTTACTTTCAACACCCAATCGGGCAGCTATTTTCGTAGCAGAGCGTCCTCCACCATGTACCAATACCTTGTACCCCTCCACCTGTGAGAAATCATCCAAGAGGCGGCGTAATGTTTCTTCCTCCTCTACAATCTTACCGCCAACCTTTATCAGTGTTAATTTTTCCATACTTATTCTTAATTCTCGATAATGAAAGCAAAGATACTACCCAAAATATCTTTCTCCAAATCGAAGAGGGAGTATAATGAAACCCCATACAAAATAAATTCTCATGCCTATGAGAAAAAATTCCCATAAGCATGAGAAAAGATTCTCACAGGCATGAGAAAGTCTTCTCACCCTTTTGAGTACACATTAAGATAAACGTTCAGTGTCATCAACTCCGACTTTTTTCATTTTTTGAAAAATATCTTGACGATTTTGTAGTTTTCCATTATCTTTCATCGTCTAACGGGTAAACAATTCAAAAAATGAACACACTGGATACAGAATTTACACAAATCATTAAAGAAAACAAAAGTACAATCTACACCGTTTGTTATATGTTTTCGAATGACCCGGAAGAGGTTAACGACCTTTTTCAAGAGACATTAATCAACATGTGGAAAGGATTCAGTTCTTTTCGCAAACAGAGCCATATCTCAACTTGGATATGGCGGATCTCTCTAAACACCTGCATATCCGCAGAAAGGAAGAGGAGATCAAGAGAATCTCACTCTCTATCCATGGACATTAATCTCTTTGAAGACAGCGGGGAAGACAACAAACAAATCCAAATGTTACATCATCGGATAAGTCGCCTAAAACCATTCGACCGAGCTATCGTATTGCTTTGGCTTGAAAATTTAAGCTACGAAGAGATAGCCTCTATCATCGGAATCAGTGTAAAGAACGTTTCCGTCCGCTTATTCCGAATTAAAGAAGAATTAAAAAAAATGTCTAACGATTAAAACAAATTAGTCATGGAAAATCAGCATATATATTCATCCGAATTATCAGAAATGAAAGAACAAATAGCCCTATTAAAAAACAAACTTGAAAAAGAGACGATCATCACCGACAGGGCTTTACGACACATCATGAACGAAAAGGGAAGACACTTGAAAATGACGGGTAGATATAAAACTTTAGCCAGCTTCCTTAGTATTCCAATCATCATCTGGTGTACACAATTCTTGGGCATGTCACTACTATTCACCATTACATCTGCTATTTATTTATCGATAGCGTTTATTTTCACCTATATCACTCATCATAACATCAATCGCACAGACCTCATGAAAGACGACCTTATGGTGGTAAGCGAAAGGGTTGCCAAGATCAAACAACGTTATTCCATTTGGATCTATTACGGCATTCCCATTGTCATTGGTTGGTTCGCTTGGTTTTTCTATGAACTTTACCAAACTCATCTACCCTTTCATGAGCTGAAAGCAGCTTTAATAGGTTGTGTTACAGGAGGAATTATAGGAGGAGCATTCGGTATTAAGCGATACAGGAAAGTCCAACGTGTCGCAAGTGAAATATTAACTCAAATAGAAGAATTCAAAGACCTTCAAAACCGATAAACAAGAAAATATTAACAGATTTTTCAAACGTTTATCTCTCCACTGATTTGGTGATAGGAGAAAGAGGAGTTATCTTTGCTTGTAAAAAGATTCATCTTTGACAACGCTTAACTTCAAAAAAGTACAGATATGAAAAATTTAAATAGTTCATTTGTCCGCAGCCTCTTCGCCATTTTGATGGGATTAGTTTTAGTTCTTTGGCCGGAAATGGCTGTCACCTATTTAGTAATATCCATCGGTGTGTGTTTTATTCTACCGGGCGTATTTTCACTTCTCAGCTATCTCACCCGGAAGAAAAATGAAGGTGAACCAGATCCGATGTTTCCGATTGACGGAGCTGGAAGCATCCTGTTTGGTACCTGCTTAGTAATGATTCCTCAATTCTTTGTCAACTTTTTGATGTATATCTTGGGATTTATATTACTGATAGCCGGCATCCAACAGGTATCCTCTTTGATAGTTGCACGCAAATGGAGTATCGTCCCATTAGGATTTTACATTCTCCCTGTATTAATCCTTGTTACAGGTATCATGATATTGGCTCACCCGTTTGGGGCAGCAGCCAACACAATTGTGATTTTTGGAGCAGCTATCCTCGTTTATGGTTGCACTGAACTGCTTAACTGGTATAAATTTAGACAACGGTAACCTACTTGATTCCTCCATTGGACTTCCGATATTCCATTGGAGAGATTCCCATATGTTTCTTGAAGAACTTGCCAAAAGTGGATTGATCGGAGAAATGCAGTTTATCAGCTACCTGCTGAACAGTCGCCTGGGGGGCTTTCAACATAATTTTAGCCTCCACTATCAAGGCGTCATCAATCCATTTGTTGGCAGACTTCCCGGTCAAGTCTTTTAAGATCAAGGAGAGATATTGAGGAGTGATAAATAGTTTCTCCGCATAAAAAGTCACTACATGCTGTTCTTTACAATGTTTAAACAATAGTTCCAAGAATTGTTCAAACAATTCCTCTTTACGGGATAGTGTAGAGCGGACCAATCCTTCTCTTTTGGTATGCATGATATTTCCCAACTCCAACAAAAAACCAAAGAAAGCATTCTGCACCAATTCTTTATGGAAAACATGTGATTTTTCCCGAATCTTTTCCCGAATTATTTGCATACAGTTATCTAACTTAACCGTCTCCTGTGAAGTCAATTCGGTATAAGGATGCTTACGGGCTTCCATGTAATTAGTAATTGTACCGGGACGGTTGATGTTATTCACCTTGCAATCGTCCAAAAACTCCTTGGAGGCAATCAACAACCTCCCTCTAAAATCCTTGCTGATCGAACAAAACTGGCTCGCATGCATCGGCATAATCATCACGAAACTGTTAGGCTTGACCACATAAGGAACATAATCTAAATTGATTTCAAAAGTACCTTCCAATGTCAAGACCATCAACAGAGCATCCAAACGCATCGGCTGATACCGTTCAGGGGAATGGGCATGCTGAGCATCCAATCCTCCATCCACATCCACAATAGAGAATAACTCTTGGAAACTGTCACGCACAGTTATACTCTGGTTTAATCTTTCTAACTCAATAATCGGAAGTTCTTTCATCTCACTCAAATTTCAATTCAATCCTTGAAGCAAAAATACATAATTTTCCCAAAACTATAAATTTGTTTCATTTTTTACCAATGATTAACCCTTTTTTTCTAAAAGTGATTCTCATCTATTATAGATTTAGACGAATACAGTAATAGTATAAACCTTTCCAATTGAACCATTTAAAATAATTTTGCACCGTTTTAAATGTGTATTATCGAAAAGTCAAATTTATCATTCAATGAAACAAATTCTATCGAGAAAGAAGATGATGTGGGTCTTGATGGCCGTGCTACCTTCTTTTGCTTTAAAACCGATCCAAGCGCAAGAGACCTTGGTGCTTGATATCGGACAAGCATTGGAAATTGCATTGAGCGAAAACCCCACCGTAAAAGTTGCGGACAAAGAAATCCAAAAGAAGAAGTATGCTAAGAAAGGCGCCTATGCAGCCTTATTTCCCCAAATCAACTTCAGTGCGGACTACAGCCGTACCTTGAAAAAGCAGGTCATGTATATGGACGGTTTCGACATGGGCGGGTCAGAATCAGCTCTGCCTGAAGGAACAGAAATGCCCGATATGAGTAAAGGTATTGAGGTCGGTCGTGATAATAACTGGAGTATGGGATTCAGCGCCGGAATGCCTTTGATTAATGCCTCCTTGTGGAAAAGTTTGGATATCTCAGCTATAGGTGTAGAATTGGCGGTCGAACAGGCTCGTTCTTCCAAAATTGCCATGGTCAACTTGGTAAAGAAAGGATTCTACAGCGTATTA
Organism: Parabacteroides distasonis; assembly: GCA_015060925.1. Classification (GTDB taxonomy): domain Bacteria; phylum Bacteroidota; class Bacteroidia; order Bacteroidales; family Tannerellaceae; genus Parabacteroides; species Parabacteroides distasonis_B. Next base: position 16,498 of record SUXM01000001.1, on the reverse strand, counting down.
CTCGCCAACGATTCTTACCGAGTATTCAAAGATAGCTACGATAATGCCATTGAGAATTATAACGATATTAAACGTAAATATGAGCAGGGGACTGTTGCTGAATATGATTTAATTCGTGCAGATGTTACTGTCCAAAACAGAGAACCAAACGTACTTCAAGCTGAAAATGCATTGATTCTTGCTGAATGGCAGTTGAAAGCATTATTGGGAATGGACCTTGAAACAGACATCGAATGTAAAGGTCAATTAATTGACTTTGAAAAGGAATTGTTTGGTGACTATTTGGCTACCGATACAACATTGGTTAACAACAGTGACCTCAAGCAAATTGACTTACAGACCAAACAGTTGGACTATACATTGAAAATGCAGAAATTCGATTACCTGCCAACTTTGTCTCTCTCCGGTTCCTATATGTGGAATGCTATGAATAATGACTTCAAGTTCAAAAATTACCGTTGGAATCCCTATTCTGTTATTGGTGTTTCATTGGCTATTCCAATCTTCTCCGGAGGAAATAAATACCATAAAATCAAAGAGACCAGAAGTTCTATCGAACAGCTCAGGCTCCAAAGAGAAGATACACAACGTTCGCTTAAATTGGCTATCAAACAACAGATGGACAACATGAGCACGTGTGTCAAACGTTTTAACGCTTCTCAAAAGGGAGTTGAACAGGCTGATCGTGGATACTTGATCGCCCAGAAACGGTATGATGTAGGTACCGGTACTTTACTCGAACTAAACGATGCCCAGTTGGCATTGACTCAAGCTAAATTGAATTTCAACCAAGCCATTTATGACTATATGGTGGCTAAATCCGATTTAGAAAAGGTCTTAGGACAAGAAGAATTTTAAGAAGAACATATAAATATTACATCCATTTATGAAAAAGATTCAGAAACAGCACATTATATCTCTTCTTGCTTTACCTATACTCCTCTCTTGCTCTGGAGAAAAGAAAGAAGATGTACAAGTTGAAAAAACAAATAATAAAGTATTGGTCAAAGTCGAACAAGTAACCGTTCAAGAGGTTGACCAAATCGGAGAATTCACAGCAACTGTCGAAGCTAATATTTCCAACAATATAGCGCCTCAAACACCTGTCCGTATCTCTAAACTAATGGTAGAGGTGGGAGATCACGTGAAGGCAGGTCAAGTATTGGTCAAAATGGACGAAACCAACCTCAAACAAACTCGTATCCAATTAGAAAATCAAGAATTGGAATTCAAACGCATAGATGAATTGTACAAAGTTGGGGGTGCCTCCAAATCAGCTTGGGATGCCCAAAAAACACAATTGGAAATCAGTCGTGCCATCTACAAAAACTTACAAGAGAACACTCAATTGTTAAGTCCTATTACAGGTGTAGTGACTGCCCGTAATTATGATAGCGGAGATATGTATAATGGTGGAAATCCTATCTATACCATCGAAGAAATCCGACCTGTCAAATTGAAAGTAAACGTATCCGAAAGCCTTTTTACTAAGGTAAAGAAAGGAAACGATGTCGATATTAAATTAGATGTATATGGTGATGAAATTTTCAAAGGGAAAGTTAGTTTAGTGTACCCGACCATCGACCCGGCAACCCGTACCTTCCCCGTCGAAATCAAAATAGCTAATAGTAACGAACGTATCCGTCCAGGTATGTTTGCCCGTGTAATCATGAACTTCGGTACTCAAAACCATGTAGTAGCACCAGATCGTTCTATCATCAAGCAATCTGGATCCGGAGACCGATACATATATATATACAAAGATGGCAAAGTGGATTATAAAAAGGTTATTTTAGGCCGCCGTATGGGTGATCGATATGAAATCATTTCTGGTATAGAAAATGGTTCACAAGTCGTGACTACAGGACAAAGCCGTCTAACGAATGGAATGGAAGTAGAAATAGATAAGTAAGAAAAGATTATGAGTTTATACGGAACAGCGGTTAAAAAGCCCGTCTCAACTGCGCTCATATTTGTAGCCATCGTTATATTCGGACTTTTTTCTTTAAGCAGATTATCAGTAGACCTACTTCCAGAGATTGAGACCAACACCATCATGGTGATGACAGCTTATCCGGGTGCAAGTGCTTCTGATATTGAAATGAACGTTTCCAAACCTTTGGAAAACGTATTAAACAGTGTGAGTGACTTAAAACATATCACTTCGCAGTCTCGTGAGAACATTTCTATTGTTACATTGGAGTTTAATTATGGTATCGACATTGATGTCGCCACAAATGACGTCCGAGACAAATTAGATATGGTAGAATCGGCTCTTCCCGATGATGTTGAAAACCCGATTATCTTTAAATTCGGCACGGATGATATTCCAATCTTGCTTCTTTCTGTTACTGCTAAAGAGAGCACCAATGCCCTTTATAAAATATTGGATGAAAAAGTAGCCAACCCTTTGGCTCGTATCAGCGGTGTAGGAGCTGTATCTATTTCAGGTACTCCCATACGAGAGTTACAGGTTTATTGTGATCCTTACAAGTTAGAAGCCTATGAACAAACAATTGAAGGAATCTCCGCAATTATTGCCCAAGAAAACCGAAACACTCCGGGTGGTAGCATAGATATTGGTTCGAATACCTACTCCTTGCGTGTCCAAGGTGAATTTACCGATGCCAAACAAATGTTGAATCTGGTTATTGGTAGCAAAGATGGCAAAAATATCTATCTGCGTGATGTGGCTCGTGTCGAAGATAGTATCGAAGAACGTGCCCAAGAAACATTCAACAATGGGACTAAGGGGGGGATGATTGTTATCCAAAAACAATCAGGAGCAAACTCTGTTAACATCGCAAAGAAGGTACACGAAAAGCTTCCTGAAATCCAAGCCAGCCTACCGTCAGATGTTAAATTAGGGGTGATCGTTGACACATCCACCAACATCTTAAACACCATTGATAGTTTGAAAGATACGATAGCGATTACATTCTTGATCGTGATGTTGGTTGTATTCATCTTCTTAGGACGATGGAGAGCGACTTTCATCATTATCTTGACTATTCCTATCTCATTGATTGCCTCATTCGCATATCTTTTAGCGTCAGGAAACACGCTGAACATCATATCCTTAAGTTCTCTATCCATCGCAATCGGTATGGTTGTAGACGATGCGATCGTAGTTTTGGAAAACATTACGACCCATATCGAACGTGGTAGCCATCCGAAGCAGGCTGCTATCCATGCTACCAACGAAGTGGCAATCTCTGTAGTAGCTTCTACCTTGACCATGTTGGCAGTATTCCTACCATTGACCATGGTAACCGGTATGGCTGGTATCTTGTTTAAACAATTAGGATGGATTGTCAGCATTATTATGATCGTATCAACGGTAGGAGCTTTAACTTTAACCCCGATGCTTTGTTCGCAAATGTTAAGATTAAAGCCTCAGAAAGGTAAGTTTTATATCTTATTCTTCACACCTATCGAAAAGGGATTGGATGCATTAGATGTAGCTTATGCTCGCTTCCTAAATTGGGCAGTCCGCCATCGTAAAACAACGATTACTTTCGCTGCTTTGATCTTCTTTGGTAGTATGATGTTATTGCCGTTCATTAAAACAGAATTCTTCCCCACACAAGATAATGCCCGTATCGGTATCAAAATCGAATTACCAATCGGAACACGTCAAGAAATCACACGCCAATTGGCTATTGATATAGATAAGAAATTCCGTGAAAAATATCCGGAAATCTTAGTTTCTAACTTTACAGAAGGTGTGGCTGATACTGACAATACCTTTGCCCAATTAAGCAACAATGGTACACACATTATCTCGTTTAATATAAATTTGAGTAGTGTCGGCGACCGTGAACGTGGTTTGATTGAGATTTGCCAGATGATGCGTGAAGATTTAGCTAAATATAGTGAAATTAAGAAATATGAAGTTCTCGCCGGAGGTCAACAAGGTTCAATGGGGGGTGAAACGGCTGTCGATATAGAAATCTTCGGTTTTGATTTTGAACAAACCGATGCTGTTGCCAACGAAATCGCTCGCCGTATGCGTAATGTGGATGGTTGTGCTCAAGTAAACATCAGTCGTGAGGATTATATTCCTGAATATCAAGTAGACTTTGACCGTGAGAAGTTAGCGATCAATGGATTGAACGTAACAACAGCTTCTATGTACTTGCGTAACCGCATCAATGGTTCTACAGCCTCCAAATATCGCGAAGATGGAGATGAATATGATATTACTGTTCGATATGCACCTGAGTTCCGTGAATCAGTAGAAGACCTTGAAAACATTTTAATCATTAATAATGAAGGAAAAGGTATTCGTATCCGGGATTTAGGAGAGGTCGTAGAACGTCTAACACCTCCAACAATCGAGCGTAAAGACCGTGAACGTATCATCACCGTATCTGCAGTAGCAGGTAAAGGTGCCGTTTTAAGTGATTTGGTTGCAGCTGCACGCGAAGAATTGAACCAAATGGATATTCCTTCAGAAATCAGCTGGCAGTTAGCCGGTACATTTGAAGACCAACAAGATACATTTAAAGATTTAGGTATTTTGATGGCCTTGATTATCATCATGGTATTTATCGTGATGGCAGCTCAGTTCGAATCATTGGTTTACCCATTTGTCATCATGTTCTCCGTACCATTTGCTTTTACAGGTGTAATCCTTGGATTAGCAATCACACAAACCCCATTAGGTGTAATGGCTTTAATCGGTGTTATCATGTTGATGGGTATTGTGGTAAAGAATGGTATTGTATTGATTGACTACACTATACTATGCCGTGAACGAGGAATGGGTATCATATCATCCGTAGTAACAGCAGGTAAATCACGTCTCCGCCCGGTATTGATGACTACATTGACAACCGTATTAGGTATGGTTCCGATGGCTATCGGTACAGGTGAAGGAGCTGAGATGTGGCGTTCAATGGGTATGACCGTAGCATGGGGGCTTTCTGTATCAACCTTGATAACATTAATCATTGTTCCTACAGTATATGCTGTATTTGCAGGCAACGGCATTAAACGCAAACATCGTAAATTCAAAAAATTATTCAAAAATAATTAATATATTTGCGGGGCAGTCTGTAAAGACATGCCTCGCATGATTAAAAACATCTATATGAAAGCTGTATTTATATCATTCAACCAAGCATATTACGATACAATTGTCAATCTTTTAGACCGTAACAACCTACGTGGATTTACTTATTGGGATGTAGTGCAAGGACGTGGTAGTAAAACAGGTGATCCTCATTACGGGAATCATGCATGGCCGACTTTAAATTCTGCTATCTTAACCATGATAGAAGACGAGAAAGTCAATCACTTCCTTGATCTTTTACATGAACTGGACAAGAAAACGGAGGCTCAAGGACTTCGGGCTTTTGTCTGGAACATCGAACAAACAATCTAATATCAAATGAGTAACAACTTTAACATTCTTTATTATAGTAAAGATAAAAACACAGGAGTTATCATACAAGAATATTTTAAAACGGGCACGTCCCACATTGAAATATTCGAAGAGGAGACAATGGCTTCTCAAAGATTCCAAACGGGTAATTTTAATATTTGTCTGATTGATTATATTCCAGAAGATAACAAGGCCCAACACCTTGCTATCATGATTAAGAGTTCAGAGAAAGCTATTCCCGTTATTTTCCTCTGCGACCATCCAACAAGAGATGATATCAGTTTTTTATTTTCTCTTCACGCAGACGACATAATCCGTAAGCCTTTAGATTTTGATATTCTCTCTGTGCGCATAAACTCAATTTTAAACCGTTATCAACCTATAAAAAAGGAAGATGTTAAAGTTTTTCTTTTTGGGAAATTCCGATTTGATTTGCAAAAGCAGCTTTTATCTATTGAGGATAAATCAATCAAACTGACGACCAAAGAGGCAGACTTATTGACTTTATTTTGTAGAAATGCCAATCAATTGATAGATAGAGCTCATGCGCTCCATTTGATTTGGAGAAACGATACCTATTTCAGCGCACGAAGCATGGATGTTTACATCACCAAACTTCGTAAATTACTGAAAGATGACCCGAGCATACAAATTATAAATGTCCACGGTAAAGGATACAAACTACAAACACAACCGGAAGAATGAGTATCGAACACTTCAATATTTTTCTAATTACAATGGCAGCAATTGCTGTCATTGTTTTCATAGCCCTTTATTTTGTTGAAGCCGGATACGGCATGTTATTCGATAAAAAATGGGGATTCCCTATTTCAAATAAAGTTGCATGGGTCTGCATGGAAGCGCCGGTTTTTATCGTAATGTTCCTTCTTTGGTGTAGCTCAGATCGTCAATTCGACACCGTTCCATTCCTAATATTCCTATTTTTTGAACTACACTATTTCCAACGTTCCTTTATTTTCCCCTTACTCATGAAGGGTAAGAGTAAGATGCCGATAGGAATCATGTTGATGGGGATCACATTTAATGTGCTGAACGGCTATATGCAAGGACAATGGTTATTCCATTTAGCCCCTGCTGATATGTACACAAAAGCGTGGTTGTATACTCCTCAGTTTATTATTGGTACTCTTTTATTTTTTACAGGAATGGGAATCAACATCCATTCAGACCATATCGTACGCCATCTGCGTAAACCGGGAGACACAAACCACTACTTACCCAAAGGGGGTGTTTTCAACTATGTCACATCGGCAAACTATTTTGGAGAGATAGTAGAATGGTGTGGTTTTGCCATTTTGACATGGAGTGCTAGTGGTGCGGTTTTTGCATGGTGGACATTTGCCAACTTAGTACCTCGTGCCAATACCATTTACCATAAATACAAAACAATGTTCGGAAAAGAATTAGGTAACCGGAAACGGGTTATTCCTTTTATATACTGATTTATTCATTTCAGAGATCATGGAAAAAGAATCAATACTTTTTACGCCAGGTAAGATTGGGCCTTTAACACTTAGAAACCGTACGATACGAGCAGCAGCATTTGAAAGTATGTGTCCGGGGAATGCACCATCAGACATGTTGTATAATTATCATAAGTCTGTTGCAGCAGGCGGTATAGGTATGACAACATTGGCCTATGCTGCTGTTGCCCAAAGCGGGCTATCTTTTGAACGACAATTATGGATGCGTCCAGAGATTATACCCGGATTGAGACGAATCACAGATGCAATCCATAAAGAGGGGGCTGCCGCCTCTGTCCAGCTTGGCCATTGCGGAAACATGTCTCATAAGAATATTTGTGGATGTACTCCTATTTCTGCTTCTACCGGTTTCAACCTTTACTCTCCCACTTTTGTTCGAGGGATGAAAGGTTCCGAAATCATAGCCATGTCAAAAGCCTTCGGACAGGCAGTCAATTTGGCAAGAGAAGCTGGAATGGATGCAGTAGAAATACATGCCGGGCATGGTTACTTGATCAGCCAATTCTTATCACCCTATACCAACCATCGTAAAGATGAATACGGAGGCAGTCTGCAGAACCGCATGCGTTTCATGAAGATGTGCATGGACGAAGTAATGAAAGCAGCCGGGACAGATATGGCCGTTTTAGTTAAAATGAACATGCGAGATGGTTTTAAGGGAGGAATGGAATTAGAAGAAAGCCTTGAAGTTGCCCGTACTTTACAAGACGAATGTGGCGCACAAGCCCTAATCCTCAGTGGAGGATTTGTCAGCAAAGCCCCTATGTATGTAATGCGTGGAGCCATGCCAATCACGACCATGACTCATTACATGCCCGCTGGCTGGTTACCTCCTTGTGTAAAATTAGCCGGACGATTCATGATTCCAACTGAACCATTCAAAGAGGCTTATTTCTTAGAAGACGCTTTAAAATTCAGAGCAGCATTAAAAATGCCGCTTGTCTATGTAGGAGGATTAACCTCCAGAGCCAAAATAGATGAGGTTTTAGGAGAAGGTTTTGAATTTGTCAGCATGGCACGTGCCTTGGTAAATGACCCTGCATTTGTCAATAAGATGAAAGAGGATAAAAATGCTCGTTGCGATTGTGGACATAGCAATTACTGTATCGCTCGCATGTATACGTTAGAAATGGCTTGCCACAAGCACATGCAGAATTTACCCAATAAGATTATCAAGGAAATTAAACAATTAGAGAATAAATAATGGAAAAGGAATTAGCCATTATAACCGGAGCCGATGGAGGCATGGGACAAGAGATAACCAAAGAGCTGGCACGAGCAGGTTATCCGGTCATCATGGCCTGCAAAAATCCGCAAAAGGCGGTATCTCTCTGTGAACGAATTAAAAAAGAGACCGAGAATGTACAAATTGAAATCAGAGAAATCAACTTGGCTTCTTTGGCTTCTGTGAACGCTTTCACAAGCCAACTATTAAAAGAAGGACGTCCTATCAGCCGATTAATGAACAATGCCGGGATATTGACTACTCCGATACGAAAAACAGAAGATGGGCTTGAAACCATCATAAGTGTCAATTATGTTGGGCCTTATATGCTCACCCGCCAGCTTTTACCTCTTATGCGTCCGGGTAGCCGGATTGTCAATACGGTCTCTTGTTCCAGCATCATAGGAAAAATCGAACCCAAAGTATTCTTCGAGAAAGGGAAGAGCGGTTCATTCTTCCGAATCCCGGTATATGGGAACTCCAAGTTAGCCTTGCATTTGTTTACCCAAGAGCTGGCAAAACAGATCCAAGAAAGAGGAATTACGGCCAATGCTTCCGACCCAGGAATTGTGGATACCAACATGATTACCATGCAAGCATGGTTTGACCCGATTACGGACGTTCTTTTCCGCCCATTTATAAAAACACCTGCACAAGGTGCTGCCACCGCTGTCCATTTGGCATTATCAGAAGAGGCTGAAAGAAAGAACGGATGTTGTTACGTTAATTGCAAAGAAAAAAAACAATCCAAACGGATGCAGAACCATCCTCTCCAGAAACAATTATGGGAAGATACAGAGAGACTTATCCGAGACAAAGGATTTCATTTATAAACATCAGCATCGGTAAAAAAATCCTTGGGCATTGAATTTTATTTTCATGCCCAAGGATTTTTTATTTCATAAGCATTGAATCATAAAATCACATAGATAGGTTTTGCAAATCTAAATATATTTCTTACCTTTGCGCCGCTTTTAACCCCGTACGTGTGATGGGAAATTAGAAAGCGAAATATCTAATTTTGAGTAACACAAAAAATTAAAGAAATGAAAACTTTTCAATTAGAAGGAAAATCAAGAGAAGTAGCTGCTTCTTCAGCTGACCAAAAAAGAGCATTGAAAGCAATGCGTAAAAACGACGAAATCCCTGCTGTATTGTACGGCGGTGAAAAAGTTACCCACTTCACTGTAACAAAAGAAAGCGTTCGTAAGTTAGTTTATACTCCGGAAATCTTCGCTGTAGAATTGACTATTGACGGAAACAAAACAATGGCTATCGTAAAAGACATCCAATTCCAGCCGGTAAGTGATGCTATCTTACACATGGACTTCTTGGAAATCTTCGATAACAAACCTGTTGTAATGGAAGTTCCTGTTGTTTTGGAAGGTCACGCAGAAGGTGTTAAAGCCGGTGGTAAGTTGAGCTTACAGATGAGAAAACTTAAAGTGAAAGCTATTTACACTGCAATCCCAGAAAAATTGTTTATCAACGTTGACAACTTGGGATTAGGTAAGAGTATGCAGGTTGGTGCATTACACTTCGAAGGTCTTGAATTGATGAACGCAAAGAACGCTGTTGTTTGCGCTGTTCAATTGACTCGTGCCGCTCGTGGTGCTCAAGCAAAAGCACAATAATTCATAACAAATCAAATAATGAAAGGGAAGAATATTCAAAGAGTATTCTTCCCTTTGTCATATCACACATATAGAAACTATGAAGTATCTAATCACCGGACTGGGAAATATTGGTTCTGAATATTTAGGGACTCGTCATAACATCGGCTTTCGTGTAGTAAATGCGTTAGCAGAAGATTTAGGAGCCTCTTTCACAGAAGAGCGTTATGGTGCTATTGCCCGTATGCGAATAAAGAATTGTGAGTTAGTTGTACTCAAACCCAATACATTCATGAATCTAAGCGGGAACGCTGTTCGTTACTGGTTACAAAAAGAAAATATCCCAGTAGAAAATCTACTTGTCGTAGTCGATGATTTGGCTCTTCCCTTTGGGACACTCCGTTTGAAACCGAAAGGTAGTGATGCCGGACATAACGGATTAAAAAACATCCAACAATTATTAGGCACCCAAGTCTATAGCCGCCTCCGTTTTGGTATCGGAAATGAGTTTCCTCGTGGCAGACAAGTCGATTTTGTTCTCGGACAATTTCCACCCGAAGAGTTACAAGAGATGCCGGAAAAACTAAAACGTGCAGTTGAAATTATTAAAAGTTTCTGTTTGGCCGGTATACAAATCACTATGAACCAATACAACAACAAATAACCATGAATGAAGTACGCATAGATAAATGGATGTGGGCAACCCGTATATTTAAGACCCGTACTATAGCAGCAGATGCCTGTAAGAAAGGACGAATCATGATAAACGGGGTCACAGTCAAGCCCTCACGTATGATTAAGATTGGTGAGGTCATTCAGGTTCGTAAACCTCCTATAACCTTTTCATTCAAGGTGCTTGACCTGTCTGAGCACCGTATGGGAGCCAAACTTGTCCCTAATTATCTGGAGAATGTCACCACTCCGGATCAATATGAAATCCTTGAGATGAATCGAATATCAGGATTTGTTGATCGAGCAAGAGGATTGGGACGACCGACCAAAAAGGAACGTCGTGACTTGGAACAGTTCACTTCATACAGTGCAATGGGAGATGGATTTGACTTTGATTTTGATTTCGATGATGAAGAGTCAGATGAATGAGAATGTACATACCTTCTATTTCTCCAATAGCGGCAACAATTCCTGTTCAAAAATATCCTGACTAATGATACGGTAATGGGGAGAATAATTCTCTTCGAATATTTGACTATGATGTCCGACATATTCTCCTCTCTCCAACCGTTCCTCTATCTCTTTAAGTTCTATTTCATAGTTGGGCAAATCCAAATGCATAGAACAAATCACCCGTTCAATCTCTGACCATTCTTTTTTCCACTCCTCTACCGTGATGGGTTTAACCCCATTTACACTACGAATAAACGCATCAAAAAATACCTGATAAGGGATTTGTCCTTTTTTGATAACAGAAAGATTGACCCGAACAAAGTTTCCTTCCCAACCGGTAGGTTCACTTATTTCCCCTGTACAATCTTCATAAGAGGCCAATTCCCATCGAAGGTATCTGCCTGCTTGAGTCGTATCACTGATAATATGTCCCGGTCCAAACTTATCCTGAAAGAAGTTCTTATATAAATCTTTTAATGTAGATTTAGGATAAAGACGCATTTGACGGGAAACAGCCTCCCGTACAGCCTTATTGAAATCCCCCTTTTCCGCCGCAGGCAAAGAGAGGCAGAAAAGAAGGGATAAAAAGGTTATCCATTGATATTTGCGATACATTTACTTAATAACCTCCAATAATGTGTTACGTAAATCATCACCCATGATGTTTCGAGCAATAATCACTCCGTTCGGATCTAACAAAACGTTGGAAGGAATGCCACGCACACCATACAAAGCTGGTATTTCTGAGTCCCAATACTTCAAATCAGAAAGATGTGTCCAAGTCAACTTGTCATCAGCTATACCCTTTAACCACTTCTGTTTGTCTTGATCCAAAGAGATTCCAATAATCGTGAAGTTCTTGTCTTTAAATTCATTGAATACCTTTACCACATTCGGATTCTCACGACGGCAAGGAGGACACCAAGAAGCCCAGAAATCCAACAAAACATATTTGCCTCTGAAACTTGACAAAGAAACAGAAATTCCAGCTGTGTCTGGTAAAGAAAACTCAGGAGCCGCCTTTCCAATCTGAACATTTTCCAACTGTTTGATGATACCGTCCAAATCTTTCACGTACGGACATTCGGCCAATTCAGAAGAAATCTTAGCACGTGTCGCTTTCAACTCTTCCAACGGTAACTCATAAGTAAAGTAACGATACAAATAAAACGCCGCTGCCGGATTGCTCGGGTATTTAGTCACCAAACTATCAATACTGAACCCTTTAGCGGAGTACTTCTTTGCATTTTCACGAAAAACTGCATCTACCGGAGAATTATCCACCGATAAGATTTTTCCATCTTTGTTCATCTTGACAGCCATAGTTGTATTCTCAATAAACAACTGTGCCGGATAACGCTGTTCCATGACAATTGCAAACAACAACGGCTGGTCGACCTGACCTTTAAAAGTAAACTTTCCATCTTTGACTTCTGCCGAGTCAACATCAAAAAACATCTTATTACGGAAAGACTTCAAGTAAACCTTTCCTTCAGTCAGTCCTTCTACTTCCCCATTAATCACATATCCTTTCGGACTCTCTTGACAACTTGCCAACATAAAAACAGCCAACGCTGCAACTAATAATCGCTTCATAATCTATTTGTTTATTATTTAATTTCCGGATGATGGTATCTACCTTTCTTTATTGTCTCCTTTCCATATTCAATGGCACGAACCGGACAACGGTGGATACAAGCTACACATTGCACACATGTATCTGCCCAAACCGGTTTCCCCTCTCTCATGCTAATTGTCCGGGTCGGACAAATACGTTCACACAAACCACAAGAGATACAGGCATCCGTTACCCTAAAAGAGTTTTTCCCTATCGCCAGATTCGCAAATAGAGGATAAACTAAATAAGTTTTAATCCAAGGCATTCCTCCTTTATGATACAAATCCGAAAGACTCCCCTCCTGGATAGCCTTTATAACCTCAGCTAATCGTTGAGGTACTTGCCCCAATTTTATCTTCTCCACGGTCTTACTATCCACATTAAATCCCGGCAGTAAAATATAATTGTTCGGCATCGTTACAGAATAGGCTGCCTTCAACACCAAATGTCGCTTAGACAAAGCTTTTTCAAACAAACGATTGGCATGCCCACACTCATCCCCACACGTTGAAACCGAATAAATAGGTTGATGCTGATAATTCTCCAATTTCAAACGAGCGATAAACCGCATGACCGGAACAGCCGGTCCCCATGAATGAATCGGATAAACAAAGAAAACCTTCTCATCTGCACGTAACGAATAAACGAAACATTCTTCTTGTTTCTTATTCAATTCTTCCGCTATCGGAACGAGTTTTTCTTGAAAAGTTTCTCCCAATACTTTGGCTACCCAAAGTGAATTACCTGTCCCTGTGAAATAAAATACCATATTTACAAATCGTTTCAACTACAAAAGTAGTTATAATTCAATTATATATTATACATTTGCCGCTCTAACAACAAAAAAATATGAAACGGACTTTACTTATTTGGGTAGCATTCCTTTGCATTGCTACAAATTTTATCTCTGCACAGGATGCAGCGACAAATAAAATCATTGAAATCGGACAAACAGACAACCAGGTGATGAACCACTTAGACATCTTGACCAATCGTATCGGTGGCCGTGTAATCGGTTCTAATGCATACGACAATGCTGTAGAATGGGTTGCACATACATTCAAGGAATGGGGATTAGAGGTTGAGATACAAGAGGCCGGTACACTTCCCGTAGGTTTCAATCGGGGGCCATGGTTTGGCAAACTCCTTGGAGAGAACAGCATGGACTTACACTTTGTAACTCCTTCTTATACAGCAGGAACTCAAGGTGTTCAACGTGGGCATGTCCTACAAGAGCCTCTGACAAAGGAGGAATTCAACCGAATCAAAGGCCAACTAAAAGGAGCTTGGGTTCTTGTAAACGGAGAGAGTGTTGGTTGGGCTATCGACCGTTCTTCCAGAGGTGATTCCATGCGTGCATCAATCATTGCTGAAAATGAAGAGATTGTCAAAAAGAATCGTGAAATCATGCGGGAAAACAGAAAAAACAGAACCAAGAATCCTCTTTTGGAACTAAAAGACAACGTTCCGGCTCTTTTCTATAAAGAGATGTGTGAAGCAGGAGTGTTAGGTTTTATCCAGTCAGCTCCTGTTCCTTTATGTGGTCTTTATGACCGTACCATCATGAGTGACCCAAACTTTACTTTCGACAATCTTCCTACTGTCTGTGACATCAAATTGGACGAAAACCAGTTTGACATTATTAAAAAGATGGTAAAAGAACGTCGGACATTCTTCTTGGAATTTGAAATCCGCAACCACTTTCGAATGGGACCGGTTAAATATCACAATGTCATCGGCAAGATTAAAGGTTCCAAATATCCGGATGAATATGTAATTGCAAGCGGACACTTAGATGCTTTCGATGTAGCCACAGGAGGTGTAGACTGTGGTTCAGGATTAACATCAGTGATGGAGGCGGCTCGCATGATTAAAAAATCAGGAGCAAAGCCCAAAAGAACCATGTTATTCTGCGCCTTTGCAGGAGAAGAGTTTGGTCTATTAGGAGCGCTTGCATGGGCAAAAGCAAACAAGGACAAATTAGGCAAAATATCAAACGTGTTCAACCGTGATGGCGGTCCTCTTCCTCCGGTAGGAATCAATGTACCCAAGGCTATGTATCAAGATTTCGTGAAGATATGTGAACCTATTAAAAAGATCCGTCCGGATTATACATTCGAAGTTAAAGAGAGCAAACCGTCCAAAAAACCGACTCGTTTAGGAGGTAGTGATGCTTCTGTCTTCGCAATGGAAGGTGTACCGGCAATCAGTTTCAGAGAAGAAGATTTCAAAGGGTATAATTTCAGTTACTATGAGATCTGGCATACCGAACGAGATACTTATACCAAAAGCATCCCTGAATACCAAGAACAAGCTGCTACAATCATGGCAATTGTCTCTTTAGGTGTTGCCAATTTGGACCACCAACTTTCCAGAGAAGGTTTATATGAATAAAAAAGAAATTCCCTCGGACTTATTTCCAATTACATCGGACGTAATACCAGATTAAGTCCGAGGAATTTTTTGACCTCGTTAAGTATAAAAAAATAGCCAAGACTAAAATAAAATAAAAAGCTTTTTTCTATATTTGCCCCCCAATATAAACTATTAATACATCAAAGGTCTTATGAAGCAAGATATGATTGTTATTTTAGACTTAGGCAGTCATGAGAACACTGTGGTAGCACGTGCTATCCGCGCATTAGGTGTTTATAGTGAAATCTATCCTCATGATATCACAGTTGAAGAATTAAAAGCGTTACCCAATGTAAAAGGGATTATCATCAACGGTGGTGAAAACAACGTAATTGACGGGGTTGAAATTGACGTTCTTCCGGAAATTTACGAAGCAGGATTCCCTGTAATGGCTGCTGGCCACGACAAGGCTCTTTGTGAAGTAAAACTCGCTCAGTTTACTAATGACGAGGAAGCTATTAAAGAAGCTGTAAAGTCATTTGTTTTCGATACTTGTAAGGCAGAAGCCAATTGGAATATGAAAAACTTTGTTGCTGACCAGGTGGAATTGATTCGCCGTCAGGTAGGTGACAAAAAAGTGTTACTCGCCCTTTCAGGTGGAGTTGACAGTTCAGTTGTAGCTGCACTTCTTTTAAAAGCAATCGGTGAAAACCTTGTTTGCGTTCACGTAAACCATGGTTTAATGCGTAAAGGTGAATCTGAAAACGTGGTGGAAGTATTCCGTAACCAACTTTGTGCAAACTTGGTTTATGTAGATGCTACTGATCGTTTCCTTGATCTTTTAAAAGATGTAGCTGATCCGGAACAGAAACGTAAGATTATCGGTACTGAATTTATCCGCGTATTCGAAGAAGAAGCTCGTAAATTAGACGGTATTGACTTCTTAGGACAAGGAACAATTTATCCGGACATCGTAGAAAGCGGTACTAAAACAGCTAAGATGGTGAAATCTCACCACAACGTAGGAGGTCTGCCTGAAGATTTACAATTTGAATTGGTTGAACCGTTGAAACAACTCTTCAAAGACGAAGTTCGTGCGTGTGGCGTAGAACTTGGCTTACCTTACGAAATGGTTTATCGTCAGCCGTTCCCAGGACCAGGTTTGGGTGTACGTTGTTTAGGAGCTATCACTCGTGATCGCTTGGAGGCTCTTCGTGAATCAGACGCTATCCTACGTGAAGAATTTGCATTAGCAGGTTTGGACAAAAAAGTATGGCAGTATTTTACTATAGTTCCTGACTTCAAAAGTGTAGGTGTACGTAACAATGCTCGTTCTTATGATTGGCCTGTAATCATCCGTGCGGTGAACACCATCGATGCTATGACAGCAACAATCGAACAGATTGATTGGGCTATCTTGATGAAGATTACAGACCGTATCTTGAAAGAAGTACCAAACATCAACCGTGTTTGTTACGATATGTCTCCGAAACCAAGTGCGACAATCGAGTGGGAATAAAATAAGCCCTTTTTAAAGCATAATTTTAATAGCCTCGACTCTAAAAAGTCGGGGCTATTTCGTTGATATATAGCCTCCAGTGCTCTCAGGAAGGTTTTTTAGTATTTTTGTTAACGAATGTAATTTGACACCAGTTTTTGACACCAGTA
>SUXM01000034.1 GCA_015060925.1 Parabacteroides distasonis | reverse complement strand
ACAATTAAGTTTTCATCTGTAGTTTCTAATGGTATTAAAGTGTATTCACCCACTAATTCCGATATTTTCGCTTCTTTCCTTAAAGACAAATTACATTCGTAAACTCCAATCTCTTTTTGGCAAGAAACTAAGATTATCACAACAAGGCTATAAAAAATTATTTTCATAAGTTATAATTATTAAAATAATATATCTAACAAGCATATATATAATAAATTAAAATATTTTTACTTGCTAGATATAAATACTTTATCTCAATAGACAATTAGAACTTCCTCCTGTAAAACAATTAACACCTGCAGAGCCATTCTCAAGAATATAATCATAACGAGTCCATATCAAATCTGACAATTCTCCACTTGCCAATGCTTCCACATTTTCAAGAGCCAAATCTGAAAGATTTACGTTATTCATATTCTGATTGTAGTTCCAACCGGCAACTGCTGCTATGGCAGCAAAGGCTATAATGCCTAACATTTTCTTTTTCATATTTTATATCTATTATTTTTATATTCATATTTGTTCTTTATGTTTTCATCTGAATGAGTTACGATTCTTCTTTTTCTCCTAATTATATATCACAAAGGTATTTGGAAGTTTTTTATTTAACTAAAAATTATTCGGAATAATTTCGAAAAAATGATATATTGTTGTCTCCCAGTTGAATAACGCTTATTTGTCAACAAAATAATAAAAACAAATGCGAATATAAATCCAATCAACTCACTTCCCCTACAAAACGAAGTTGGATGGATTGTCCGGGGATATTCCCGTAGATCTCTACAGTCCGGAAAAAATCGCCCGGTTTCTCCGCCTTGTAGCGAACCGTAATCGTTCCACTCTCTCCCGGAGCCAACTTCTTCCACTCACAAGCAGCCTCCGTACAATCACACGAAGTCGTGAATCCTTTCAGATGGAAAGGAAAATTCCCCACATTCCGAACCACCACCACCTGCTCTTTAGTGGTTCCCTCTTTGACCGTTCCCAAATCATATTCCACCTGTTCTGCTTGAAGGGTAGTGAAAGGAAGTTTCATTGCTTGGTTCTCTCCGGTAAGTTGTTTGAGATACAACTCTTCTACTGCCAAATTATGAATCGGATTACCAATGACCACCACTTTGTTGTCTCTATCCAATAGAAAAGTTTGGAAAGTGATATTGGCCGGAAACTTATTCAAACGATCCAACTCATTCTTATGGTCGATGCAGACCGGGCGGTCAAATTGGTCTCTTCTTAAGATGTAACGCAGCTCCTTATCATCTTTCGACTGAAAGAAAAAGAGAAAAGGGACAGTTCCACCCGTTAGCGAATCCACACGGGCAATCAACTTTCTCCATTTCGGTAGTTGCAACTTACAACTCGTACAACCGATGGAATCAACATAAATCAAGACCTTATAATCAGAGGTCGGGATTTGATAATCCACCGTATCAGTAACGAAACGGGTAAAGGTAATCTCTTTCGGAAAACGAATCTCTTTCCCCTGCCACTCCTGTACAAGACGCATAAATTACTCTCTCTTATCGTCTTGACAGGAGCAGAAGAAGAGCATAATCCATAATAAGTAAGAAAGTTTTTTCATATCAAGATGTATGTTTTGTTTTTACATTTTATATTGAAGTAAGATTGGTTCCTCTTCGTAGGATGGAGTAATCGCATAAATTGTTTCGTTTTTTTCATCTACTGCAAAATATCTGATTTTCCGATCCATTTTGAATCCCTTTTTTAAATTCCCATCCCAATCAAATTTCAGTAGATAACAAATCTGATTTTTCTTTTCTATATCCTTATTTTTAATACCCCAATATAACGCATATAAATGTTTATCTGTAGCATAAAGTGTCATATACGCACGTATGGTTTCCGGCTTTAACTCTGAATGGTTAAAGTTCTCTTTTCCAGACTTACTCGTTTTTGTCAACAAATTGGAATCAATACTAAAATATTCTTTTACTTTTATCAATTCATTTCCATTAGTCTTATAAAAAACCAGTTGGTCATGGTAAACTCCAGCAGCGACAAAATGAGTTTGGGAGGGATTTGTTTGAATAATTGTTTGATTCTTCAAAAAGAAACCAAGTGGATTTTGAACTCCATTGTTATCGCCCGGATACACACCAAATAAAGACTTTATATTTGTATTTGAATCAAACAATGCAAACTGTTTTCCATCAAAACATCCATTGGCTATGAAGTTTTTCCCAAAAGGTACAATATCAAAAAAGGTATATTTACTTTCATTAAATCGATGTTTGGCAAGAAAATGGCTGTTATTCAATTTCAAATCTCGATTCTCCAATCGATAAAGACTGATCGAACGATCCATTTTATCAACTAAAGTCATCGTATTATCTATTGGGTTATACACAATATCACGAATTTGAAGAAATTCATTAGGACCATCCCCATGATTAACAATTCGTTTTATCTCATTGTTTTTTTCAAAATCAATAACTGTTAGTAACCGATCTTCATGCTTATCTATAAAATATAACTTATTTTTCACGAAAAGCATTTTATAAGGTTGACCGATAAAAAGATCTGGTAATAGTTGATTCCCTTTTAAACTTTTAAAGTCTTGGGTCGGAAACATTATCTCATTATCCGCAATTACACAGCTATTTCCTAAAAGGATAATAAAAAGACATAATATTAATCTCATATCAAAAACAGGAATTAAAATATAGAATAATTCTACAACAGAAACTGAAGTAAAATTGCTTTAGCTTCAGTTTCTATGATTTTTATTAATTTCGATATAAATCGTAAATACCTAAACCTGAGATCTCTATTGTACAACAATATGAACCTGTTGTAGTACTACAACCTCCGCAAAGCGTACCAAGTTCAGAATCAGCCAATGCTTCCACATTTTCAAGAGCTAAATCTGAAAGATTTACGTTATTCATATTCTGATTGTAGTTCCAACCGGCAACTGCAGCTATGGCAGCAAAGGCTATAATGCCTAACACTTTCTTTTTCATTTTTTATTTCTTCTTTTTTTATAAATGTTTGTTCTTTATGTTTTCATCTGAATAAGTTACTATTCTTCACTTTTCAGAATAAGGGACATACCAACCCTTTTTCGGTTTTCAATAATTTTGTATTTTTGCGATATCCTCCTTTCTTATTAATGGTTAATAAATGAGGGAGCTTCAAGAGTTCCTACCTGTCTCTTCAAATTCGGGGCGGAACTCCTTTTTCTCCTGATTATAATTGGAATGTGATAATCGGATGTTCTCCTTCCACACTGACGGCTATCACCCGATTATTCTTTTCGTCAATCTCCAATCCATAGATATTCCGATCCAAGACATATTTACGAACCGGATTTCCTTTCAAATCAAATTGATATAGAAAATGGCCCCCTTCCGGAGGAATCTCTCCACGTTCTTGGTATTTTCGCCGTTCATCCCAAGACAACCCGTCAAATATGGCATAAATATACCGTTCGGTCACTCGTACATCCATAAAACCTTTAATCCCCATCGGAATTCCTCGACCGGATGTTTCGATAAACCGAGGTTCTCCCCCGGGACCATATTTAACAATCCGTTTCCCGCTTTCCAGATGGTAAATCTCAAGAACCTCCCCTAATTGGGTAACCAACGCATAGATCCGATTCTTCGGATGATAATCAGCGAAGGTTCGCCAAGCCTGTGCCAATGCCACATTCTTCTGATTGGTATAGGTTTCTGTCGGGATTATCCCGACGTCATGAAGTTTTTTTCCGGTATGACTTACCTCATGATAACGACACTGTCCGGTGTAGTTCGGAATCAAAAACTGTTGTTCAGTCCGATAAAAATCCAAAGAACGAATCAACTCTTTGTCTAACGAAATGTCTTCGACTCGCTCCACACTTTGAGTTGTCGCCGAGAAAGCCCAACGGCTGATCAACATACGGTTGGCATCCAATGTATAGATTGAATCCATAGAGATGAACTGAACCCCATCGGCTGACAACAATTCTTTAGGTCCTTCTCCACGCTTTCCGAAAGCGGCAACCGGTTGCCATCCGGGATAGGTGAACAGATGATAATAATAGCTCTCCGGATGCAGATCCATCAAGATAGCAAACCCCTCTTTGATTGTTATCCGGTAAGGGAAACGAAAATCTGTTGACAAAGGGATCTCTTGGGAGACAATTTTCTTCTCTTCCGGAAATGTATCGTAACGCTCATAACGATCTTTTCTAAAAATACCCCATAAAAAAGAGCAACAGATTCCGATAAAAAATATGGATAAAAGATATTTCATCTATCTCTAATGTCTTAAACTAAGCCCAGAATAAACTTCTGCAACTTTATTTCCATCACAATCAAGTTCTCCATCACCCAAACAAAGATAATTACCAAGTCCACTTTCACCTTGTGCCAATGCCTCTACATTTTCGAGTGCCAATTCATTTAATGAAACTGTTTGTCTGTTTTGCCAAAATATCCCGGCCATTCCCATACAGATAAAAACAATTGCGATTTTCAATCCTTTCTTTTTCATACATTTATTATTTAAAAAATTATATCGCAAAAGTATTTTTATCCATCATAAAAGAGCTCTTTTTGTGTTGATAATTTATTGATAATGTACTTTACCTCCAAAAATCGGATAAAAATCAACAAAAAATCACTTCTCTGTTAAATATTCATTATATTTGGGTTTGAAAACATCAACTAAATAAAAAAAGATGAAACGCCAAATTCAATTCATATTCATATTCTTATTAATAATAATCACCGCTTTTTGTTTATGGGCGGGAGAAAGAGCCTATATCTCCCAACAAGAGCAAGCACAAGAAAAAGCAGCTACAATCTTAAAACAATCCATACAACTTGAGAGAGATAAATATATTGGCAATACCGTATATTCCCATTATAACCCCTCCGAATCAAAATCTCCGGATATATCTTGGATAGAGAAAGAGGCATGGGTATACCAACGTAGTTTAAGTAACAAGGATCCCAACCGAGTACATTTGGACAGTATCTTCAATGCCGAGCTGCAACGTCAAAACATACAAGGGAAAGGTGCTATTTACTTTTCACAAAGTGGCAAAACGGTTTGCACGGCATCAGATACACTTTTTAAAGAGAAGGCTGTTTTAGTGGATCGATTAACCTACCGATTGGATCACAATCCGGATAATCTTTGTATTATTGAAGGTTATGTTAAATTCTCTACGGGATGGTTACTTGCCAAGACCAAAGCAATCCCTTACATCCTGTTTGCTTGGATATTATCCATACTTTTATCCATCGGAGGATACCGATATTGGATACATACAGAAAAGAAGAAGATGGCTGAGTTTGAAAAAAGAAAAACGGAGAGCGAAGGATGGATCAAACTGCCGAATGACATCCATTTCGATCCAACGCGTGGTATCGTCAAACAACAAGAAACCTCTGTAAACTTAACAGATATGAATCGGGAGCTTTTCAATGCCTTCCTTGATGCCGAACATCATTTCTTGACTTACGAACAGATGTATCATCTTTTCTCCCCTTCTAACCGTACGGACATAGAACTGTCCCGTAACGAGAAAAACACCATTAGCAGTATGGCCATCCGCTTGCGCAGACAGATAAAGCCGATTACTGCTATCCAAATCCTCTCCTTTCCCAACAATGGTTATCAATTGACTTTCAAGGAAGAACAGTAACCCGAGAAATCCAAAAGAAAAGGGCAAGAAATAGGAGTTTATTCCCCATTCTTGCCCTTTTCTTATCTCTTAATCTCTTATATCCCAACCGGTGCACTCAAAGTCTTTTCATAAAGTGCCGGATCATTTAAAACCTCCAAAGCCTTTTCCAAAACTTTATCATCTCTCAGACTTTGAATCAAGTCTCCTTTTTGATAGTAATAACGTTTCATGATCTCAGAGGCCAGTACCTCTTTAATACGCTCTTTATTACGGTCGAAATCCCGCTCCAAATCCGGGATCAACTTTGCTTCCAAGGCTTCAAACAGCGTAGAGTCCTGATCTAAAAAGCCTTCAAACTTCGCAACCTCTTTCAAATTCTTCAATATCTTTTCACTCTGACGGTCATAAGTGAAGTTCTTCGCCTTTGCATATTGCTTAAAGGCCTCAAAATCTTCATCGGTCACCACAAACTCCTCCGGCGAAGCGATCTTTTTATGCTTCTGCGACCATTCAGCCACAAAATCAGTCACCACAAAATCGGTCATCAGATAAAACATCATGGTCGGAGGTTCCGGTTCCTCAATCTTTATATCCGGTGTGATACCACCCCCATCACGAACGGGACGACCTTTTGCTGTATAAAACACCGACGTTAAGCTATCCGGGATAGCTCCTACACTGCCATCCGGATTTCGGTGCGAATAATCCATCTGCTGAATACAACGGCCACTGGGGATGTAATATTTGCTCATTGTCACCTTCAAGCTACCATTATGAGGTAACTCACGTGTCGATTGCACCAACCCTTTTCCGAACGAACGTTGTCCGATCAAGACCGCCCGATCCATATCTTGCAAAGCTCCTGAGACAATCTCTGCCGCCGAAGCCGAACCTCCATTAATCAAGATTGCCATCGGCATCACCGTATCCAACGGCTCATGGGCTGTCCGGTAGGTACGATCCCATTGACTGATTTTGCCCTTAGTCGAAACCACCTCTTTCCCTTTCGGGACAAACATCCCGACTATCTGTGTCGCACTCTCCAATAAACCTCCACCATTGTTACGCAGGTCTAACACCAACGACTTAATCTGATGATTCTTTTTCAAATCTTCAAAGGCATTCTTTACCTCCTGTGTACTTTTATCGGTAAAGCCTTTCAGGTAGATATAACCGACTCCGTCACCACGTACCCCATAATAAGTCACCTGGTTCTCCAAAATCTGCTTACGTACCAATTCCACCTTGCGAGGTTTCTTGTCATACGGACTTTGAACTTTCAATACCAATTTCGTATTAGGAACTCCCTTCAACAAAGAGCTGACCTTATCGGAAGAGGCCTTTGTCACATCCACTGTATCGACCGCCAAGATATGGTCACCCGCCTTCAATCCAGCCAAAGCTGCCGGCATTCCTTCAAAAGGTTCGACAATATAGACACCTCCCTCTTTCCGTTCACGGATATAAGAGCCAATCCCCCCATATTCACCGGTCGTCATGAACTTCAGTTGATCCATGTCCTGTTCCGGATAGTACTCAGTATAGGGATCCAACCCGCCCAACATCGCATCAATCCCTCGGCGAACAGTCTTTTCTACATTCACTGTATCCACATAAAACATCTCCACCTCTTTGACCAAGGCGTTGAATATCTCTAAATTCTTACTTACTTCAAAGCGGTTATCTTTTTGTCCCCGTGCGGAAAAAATATTTCCCAGCAGGAGTAGCAAACCGAAAAGGGTTATTACTCTTTTTTGCAGTCTATACATAAGTTCTCTTTTTATTAACGGTGTAAAAGTATAGAAATAAACCTTTATCAAGCCAATATACGATTTACTTTTAACTTTATTTGTTCCCATTTGTCATCCGGTATCTGTGCACCAACCACCTCAATGATATGTCCGGCCACAATAGAACCGATACGAGCAGACTGTTCCAAAGTCGCGCCAACCGACTGTCCATAAAGGAACCCGGCAGCAAAATGGTCACCAGCCCCCGTTGTATCAACCGGTTTGCCACCCTCTGCCGGAATCTGCCATACCTCTCCCTTACTACCCACCAAAGCACCCTCTTTACCGATAGTTACTAAAGAGACTTCCACTAATTCTGATAACATAGAGACAGCCTCTTTGGCTGGTTTGCCGGTAAAGGCTTCGGCTTCACTCTCATTCGAGAAAAGAATATCGACATAGTTCGGAATAATCTCTTCCAACAATCCTCGGAAAGCATTGACAATATTGAAGTTGGACAAGTCCAATGCCACCTTTAAGCCTAATCTTTTTGCCTTCTGCATAGTTGAACGCACCAGATCTTCGTTTACCAACAGATACCCTTCGATATAAATACACTGATAATTGGACAACATCTCTTCCGTTATCTCATCCGGAGTAATTGTGGGAGCCGGACCAAGGAAAGTGGCCATCGTACGCTCTCCATCCGGAGAAATCAACACCGTACAACTCCCGGATATTCCTTCGGTCTTGATAAAGTGCGGGGTAACCCCGGCCTTTTGTAATGCCTCTTCATAATACGAACCGACAGCATCTGAACCGATTTTGCCTATAAATCCGGTCTTTGCACCCAAAAAAGCCATCGCACGCATCGTATTGCAAACTGAACCACCCGGAGCTTGACTACGTTCCAACCCCTCTTGGGAATGGCGGATCTTTACCATTTTATCTTGGTCTATCATATCCATAGCTCCCTTTTGCATGCCTACTTCAGACAATACATCATCGCTCTTCAAGCGCAATAATACATCTACTAATGCATTTCCTAAGCCTATTGTATTCATTTTTTCTATTTTTTTTGACAAAGATATTGCATATTTCAAAAACTTCCTCTACTTTTGCAGAGCAATTTCGAAAAGGGGATGGATAAACCCCAAACGAAAAAGTTGATTTTCTTCCTTAGCTCAGTCGGTTAGAGCATCTGACTGTTAATCAGAGGGTCCTTGGTTCAAGTCCAAGAGGAAGAGCAAAAAAGACATCGGGAAAGACTGAAAGACATATTCTTCCTTAGCTCAGTCGGTTAGAGCATCTGACTGTTAATCAGAGGGTCCTTGGTTCAAGTCCAAGAGGAAGAGCAAAAGACATCGGGAAAGACTGAAAGACATATTCTTCCTTAGCTCAGTCGGTTAGAGCATCTGACTGTTAATCAGAGGGTCCTTGGTTCAAGTCCAAGAGGAAGAGCAAAAGACACATCATTTGATGTGTCTTTTTTGTTTCTATAAATTCAGGAAATCCTTTACTGAACATCCTGATTTATTGTATTTATAATCTCTGCAAACAAATTATCTACATAATAACGTGTTGCGTCACAAAACAATTTTGGATCCTTTATTAATGCAACTGTATTGCTTTTTCCATTATTAGCTATAACATCTTCTGCAGGGTAAGTTTTGAATTGTTTTTCATCCAAAGGATCATACAGATAAACAATATCACTTATCTCTACAGCATAACTATTATCATGGCAGAATATATTCATCTTGTATTTCATTGTTGTTTTATCTGTCTCGTTTAAAAGCAACTCTATTTTAGATGAGACATTGATGATTCCTTTCGACTTGTTTGCATTTAAGTTCGAGATAAAATAATCTTTCCCATAATTCTTTATCGCCCATTTATGAAGCACCGCAAAAATCTGTTCTTGATCCATGTCTCTTACATGGACGGTATCTCGATAAAATATTTTATTATCTTTCATCGGAGCACATTCTTTTACGATATTTTTTTGTCCCTGTGCCAAAGCAAGCACAGGGAATAAAGCCAATATATAAATTAAAATTCGTTTCATAATTCTTTTTATTTCATCCAAACATTAATAATTTCCCCCATAACCACAGTCTGTTCACCTTCTGCAGTCTCTCCTTGTTTGAAACAATCAATTATTAACCACGCTTCGTTGTCCTCTCCTTTTTTAAAGAAGAACAGAGTGTAAGCTCCTTTGTTATCTGTAATACCTTTATATATAGTATTACTAGAAGGAATGGAAATTGAAACGATAGGTTTTCCAAAAATATTACCAGAACCTTTCCATGTAGCAGAATTGTCTTTCGTATCTTCTTTTGCTGTTAATGCTATAAACATATTACTTTCAGACAATAGTTGCAAAATAGTAGAAGGAACTTTGTCAGCCGAAAAAGCAATATATCCCTCTCGCTTGATGGTTGTTGTAGGACTCACCATTGATGGTGTTGGTGTCGTGACAGTTGCCGATGTAACCGTTTGTACAGGGATTACAATTTGATGTTGCGTATTTGCTTGGATTGTAGTAGGTACAGTCTTTTGTACACCGAAAGAAGTCGAAGCAGACAAAGCTAACTCATCTACAAAGTCAATGGTTTTAGTGCGAAATTTCCCTGTTATAGGATATAACTTTGTTTTTGTTTTATTTAAACAATACTTATCCGTAATCCACTCTTCGGCTGTATATTTCTCAATCTCATCCGATTCATTGTATTCATAACGGATACCGGTAATTTTTATCGTACATTTTTCATCTTCACATTTTATCTTAGCACGATAATTCATTTGAGTCTTGTCTAAACTCAAAGCAGTATGCTTAAAAATAAGAGATGTATCTCCCAAAGCTGTTATTTCGCCAGATACTTTATCAGAAAAAACAACTCGATTCACTTCACCGCTGAAGAAAGAGTTTGCCCAATCTAATATTTTGTCATAGACAATATCCTTTGAAAAGGATGGAGCGATAATTTCTCTTGTAAAAACAACTTTACCGTCTTCAACAGGAACTGCGTCAGCTAAATATTTCTGTGCAGTTTGCGCACATAAAAATGACGGAATGAACAACACAAATAATAAAAGTTTCTTCATGGTTATCTTTATTCTTATGATTAATGTGGACAAAGATATATAAATGTCACTGAAATAAACTAAGTGATTGGCAAATAAATTAATCTATTTACTGTTGTACAAAGAAAAAAAGGCTATATTTGCACCCTGGAAAAAACGAATAATAACATAAACATAAAAAACAGATGCAAAACAAAGGATTTGTAAAGATCTTTTCGGTGTTACTAATGCTTGTCTGTTTGTTTTATCTGTCATTCTCTTTTGTGACAAGACATTACAACAGTAAAGCTGTAGAGTATGCAGCCGGAGATCCGGTAAAAGAGAGTTTCTATTTAGACTCATTATCTACTCAAAAGGTATGGTTGGGTTATACGCTCAAGGAATGCCGTGAAATGGAAATTAGTTTAGGTCTTGACTTGAAAGGCGGTATGAACGTCATTCTTGAATTGAATGTGCCCGATGTAATTCGTTCGCTTTCAAATAATAATCAAGATGAAAATTTCAACAAAGCATTAGAATTGGCTTATGCAAATCAAGGGGAAAGCCAAAAGGATTTCATTGATTTATTTGCAGATGAGTTCAAGAAATTAGACAGTAATGCGCGTTTGGCAACTATTTTCAGTACTTTTGAATTAAAAGATAAAATTACACCGCAAAGTACGGATGAACAGGTTCTTTCTGTTTTAAAAGAAGAATTGCAAAGTGCTATTGACAATTCTTTTAATGTATTACGTACTCGTATTGACCGTTTCGGTGTTGTGTCTCCAAATATCCAACGATTGGAAACAGCTGGTCGTATCTTGGTTGAGCTTCCAGGTGTTAAAGAACCGGAACGTGTTCGTAAATTGTTACAAGGTAGTGCCAATTTGGAATTTTGGGAAACTTATAACTTGCCGGAAATTTATCAGCAGTTAGTGGCAGCAGATAATGTATTGGCAACACTTTTAAAATCTGAGAACACAACAGAGGAAGTTGTAGCTGAAACAACAGAGGTTGCAGTAGAAGAGACAAAGAGTGAAGCAGATTCTTTGTTAGCAAAAATAGGTGAAGAAAAACCTGAAGCACAAGCTACTCAAAGCATGGAAGAATTTGCAAAACAACACCCATTGTTTGCTGTATTGCAGATTAATTCATACAATGGCCAGTTGGCTCCAGGCCCAGTTGTAGGTATTGCAAACAAGAATGACATTGCCAAGATTAATGAATACCTTGGCATGAAGCAGGTAAAAGATGTTTTACCTCGTAACTTAGATTTAAAGTGGGGTGTTAAAGCAATTGATGAAAAAGAACAGTTCTTCTATTTATATGCTATCAAGAAAACAAACCGTGATGGTAGTCCTGCTTTAGGAGGCGATGTTGTTACTGATGCTAACGCTGACTTTGCTCAACAAGCTGGTCGTTCAGAACAGGTTGTTGATATGGCTATGAATGCTGAAGGTGCAAAAGCATGGGCTCGTTTGACAAAAGAAAATATTGGTAGAGCTATTGCTATCGTATTGGATGACATGGTTTATTCTGCGCCTAATGTTCAAGTAGAAATTACAGGTGGACGTTCACAGATTACTGGTCAATTTACACCGGAAGAAGCAAAGGACTTGGCTAACGTATTGAAATCTGGTAAGATGGCTGCTTCTGTTAACATTGTTCAAGAAGATGTTGTAGGTCCATCTTTGGGTCAAGAAGCTATTAATGCAGGGGTAATCTCTTTCATCATAGCTTTGGTCATCTTGATGATTTATATGTGTGCATTCTATGGCTTAATCCCTGGTTTGATTGCCGATAGTGCTTTGATTTTGAATATTTTCTTTATCATGGGTACTTTAGCTTCATTCCAAGCAGTTCTTACTTTGCCGGGTATTGCCGGTATGGTATTGACTTTGGGTATGGCAGTCGATGCTAACGTATTGATTTATGAACGAACAAAAGAAGAACTTCGTGCCGGTAAGTCTTTGGGTAAGGCAATCGCTGATGGTTATAGCAATGCATTCTCTGCAATCTTTGACTCTAACTTGACATCTGTAATCACTGGTATTGTATTGTTCTACTTTGGTACAGGTCCTATCCGTGGTTTCGCTACTACATTGATTATTGGTTTGGTCGCTTCATTCTTGACGGCAGTGTTCTTGACTCGTATTGTTTATGAAGCATTGTTAGCTAAGGATAAATTGAAGAATGTTACATTTACAACTTCAATCACAAAAGATTTGTTGACAAATCCGAGAGTAAACTTCTTAGCTGCTCGTAAGGTAGGTTATTTAATCCCTGTAACAATCATTGTGTTGGGTGCAATTTCTATGGCTACAGTTGGATTGAATAATGGCATTGACTTTACTGGAGGTCGTAACTATGTTGTTCGTTTTGACCAGGATGTAAATACAGAAGAAATCCGTAACATGTTAAATGGACAATTGGATGGTTCTGTTAGTGTTATCCAGATTGGTTCTGCTGATCAAGTTCGTGTTTCTACCAACTATAAGATTGACAGTAACGATCCTACTGTCGATGAAGAAATTGAAGGTAAGTTGTTTGAAGGTGTTAAGCCGTTACTTCCGGAAGGAACTACTTTTGAACAATTCATTGACAAGTATATTCAAAGTTCACAGAAGGTCGGCCCAAGTATGGCTGATGATATTAAGAATGCGGCATTCTTAGCAGTTGTGTTTGCTTTAATCTGTATGGCAGCTTATATCTTGCTTCGTTTCCGTGATGTTTCATTCTCTATTGGTGCGTTTGCTTCTGTAACTGTAACAACATTGTGTATTATCTCTTTCTATACATTGTTATGGAAGATTTTACCATTCTCTATGGAGGTAGATCAAACATTCATTGCTGCTATTTTGACTATTATTGGTTATGCAATCAATGATACAGTGGTAGTGTTTGACCGTATCCGCGAAACAATCAGCTTGTATCCTAAACGTGATCGTTATCAGGTAATTAATGATGCATTAAATTCAACTTTATGTCGTACATTGAATACTTCATTGACTACATTGATCGTTGTATTGTGTATCTTTATCTTAGGTGGTGCAACAATCCGCAGCTTTACGTTTGCAATCTTATTAGGTATTATTATTGGTACATATTCTACTTTGTTCGTAGCTACTCCTATTGCTTATGAATTACAAAAGAGAAAAATTAATAAGAAAGCTTTAGCTGAAGGTAAGTAATTAAGTTTTAGATAACAAAAGAAAGCCATTATTCGATTATGAATAATGGCTTTCTTTTGTTTGTAACAACCAACAAAAAATTTAAAAAGTAGGTTTTATGAAACTTAAAACCTACTTTTTGATGATTATTTCTTAGTTACGACAACTCGTTTGGTTGGATCTAAATGCTCGTTTCGATAAGTAATCTGTTTGACCACATTTTCTGCTAATTCCTGGAAAGCTTGCCCTGTTATACTGTTAGGATTTAATGCTACAGGTTGACCACTATCACCACCTTCGCAAATACTTTGAACAATAGGGATTTGTCCTAATAATGGGATATTCATCTCTTCTGCTAATCGCTTTCCGCCTTCTTTACCAAATAAATAATATTTATTTTCGGGCAGTTCTGCAGGAGTAAACCAAGACATATTTTCAACCAATCCTAAAACCGGGACATTGATCTTTTCTCCAATAAACATACTAATGCCTTTACGGGCATCGGCTAATGCAACCTCTTGAGGTGTACTGACAACAATAGCTCCAGTAATCGCAAGAGTTTGTACCATTGTCAAATGAATATCGCTTGTGCCAGGAGGTAAGTCAATAAGGAAATAATCCAAATCTCCCCAATTGGCATCACCTATTAATTGTTTAAGCGCATTGCTCGCCATTGCTCCACGCCACAAAATAGCATCTTCCTTATTTACAAAGAAACCGATGGACAATAGCTTTACCCCATAATTGGCTGCAGGTTCTATCAGTTCACGATTGCCGACTTCCACCATATAAGGACGAGCCTCTTCTACATTAAACATTTTGGGTTGTGAAGGACCAAAGATATCTGCATCTAATAGACCTACTTTATAACCCTGTAAGGCCAATGCTACAGCCAGGTTTGCTGCAACCGTACTTTTCCCAACTCCGCCTTTGCCAGATGAAACAGCGATAATATTTTTTACTTCAGGCAATAGTTTGTCCGGTTCGGGACGAGCTGCTTGTCGGGCTTCAACTTTAATATTTCCTTTAATATCAACCTCTTCTCCTACATACGTAAGGATAGCAGTCTCTGCGGCTTTAACTACAGACTTTATAAACGGGTCATTTGGCTTTTCGAAAAGGAGCGAAAAGCTCACTCTATTACCCTCTATTCGAATATTATCTTCTACCATACCCATTGAAACAAGATCCTTGCCTGTCCCTGGGTATCGCACTTTAGCCAGTGCATCCATGATTAATTTTGGATATATAGCCATAAGTTTTATTAAATGATTTTGTTTAGAATGTTATTACTTTCCAGAAGCCAATGCACTCCGTTTGCTACGGTTAAAACTACGGTATGCATCATATTCAATTTCAACATCAGGTTCAACCAGTAGTTCTCGTTCTTCACAAACAAACTTTATATATTTGATGTTTAGTCCTCGATCAAGCCATTGTTGTTCATAATAGGTCTTAATAGAAAGAATATCATCAACCAAATCTGAATGATAAAGATCGTTTGTGCTGAACAATACGGGGTATTGGTTTGCTTTCACCATTTCACAAGTGTAGGTATACATGAAATTACTATCGGTCTTAAGATGGATAATACCGTCTCCGGCTAATATTTCACGATACATTTTCATAAAACGAGTGGAAGTTAACCGCTTATTAACCTTCTTCATTTGCGGATCAGGGAATGTTAACCAGATCTCGGAGACCTCCCCTGCAGAAAAGAAATGGGCAATTAACTCTATGCTGGTTCTTAAAAAGGCAACATTGGACATACCTGTCTCATGTGATTCTTTGGCGCCTGTCCACATTCGGGCACCTTTAATGTCAACCCCTATAAAATTTTTATTAGGGAATAATTTTCCCAAACCAACAGTGTATTCCCCTTTGCCGCAACCCAGTTCAAGTACGATAGGGTTGGAATTCTTAAAGAAACGTTCGTGCCAATGTCCTTTCAGTTCAAAACCCTTTTCTTGAAGGATAGAAAAAGGATATTGAAATACATGGGGGTATCCCGCCATGTCATCAAATTTTGCTAATTTATTTTTTCCCATAATGCAAAGATAAAATAAATTAAAAGAAGAAGTAAAAAGATGAGTGATATTATTATTTTAATATCTTTGTCATGAAAAGTATTAATTATAAAAAACAAATGCGTATGAAAAAAATCTTTACATGTATTTTATTTACGGTAGTATCCTTATTTTTAACTACTCCTGTTTTCGCACAACAGCAACTCTCAGACAAAGACAAAGCCACTATTGCCAAAGTAGTTGTCCCCGCTATGATTGAACAAGTTAGTCAAATCAGTGGTCTTGATTTTGAAAGATTACAAAATCCTGATATAAATTTCATTATTAATTCCCCATTATTTGGCAAACAATCCACATTGCGTGCAGGAGCTACGCCTATTAGTATTCAACCTGATAGTGCATTATTAAACCTAAGTAGTATAGAAATAGAGGGTAGTCTATCTTCTATTCTTCAGAGCGCATTATCTTCTGTAAAATTAACATTTGCAGAATATGAGTCATTCTCTATTACTACAAATACTGGAAGAACTGTAGAAGTAAACCTTCCATTGAAAACAACAGCTTCTATGACTGTATTAGGCTTTATGCCTATAAACATCCATTTAAATATTGCATTAGGTGAAGAAAAAACCGGGCTTTTGCCTTTTGGTTCTCTTTCTGCCAATTTAGATTTAGGATCATTAGAAAGCATTGTGGGTGTTTTAGGTTTTAAAGGTGGAGAATTGTTGGTTCTAAATGAATCCGGCTCCAATGGAATATACACCTATGACATTACCATTGGCAAAACTCTTCGTTCTTTAATGGATATGGATGAAAATGCTCCCAATTATAAGGTAACAGTTGATTTGGCAAGTATGGGAGCAGATGTTCCTGTTACACAAATAGCTTTACAAGCAATAACAGATAAGGCATCACTTACGACAGATGAAGTCTCCATCTATTTTAATGCAAAGGCTTTAGCTTCAAGTAAAATGGTAACAGACTCTATCATCTCTGTTGAATATGATTTTGCAAATAATGTAACCACAAAAGACTATTCAAAAATGGTGTTAGAATCAAAAAGTGGAGCAGATGAAAATACTGTTGAAATGTTAAATATAGCCTATGACAAAGCAACTGAAAATGCTGAATGGGAATGGTCTGGTGCAGAGAAATATATAATTAAAGGCAATCAGGAAATTGATCCCAATAATTTAATTTCATCTGTATTAAGCAGTATTGTTGCTGATTTAAAAAACGTAAAAGCAGATAGCGAATCATCTCTTTCTGTAGAATGTTATTCACTTGCGGATAA
The DNA here is from genome assembly GCA_015060925.1 of Parabacteroides distasonis. GTDB lineage: Bacteria > Bacteroidota > Bacteroidia > Bacteroidales > Tannerellaceae > Parabacteroides > Parabacteroides distasonis_B. The sequence continues at coordinate 1,181 of SUXM01000034.1, read as the reverse complement.
AGATGATGCAGAAGGTAATTTTGTTATGGGCTTAGACGTCACTCCTGAAATTGTTGATATGCAAACAATCAAATTAGTAGTGAATATGCAGACAATAGATGGCGATGCAGAAGAAAATTCAGAAATAGAGATTACACTTCCATTGAAAGATGAAACTATTTCTATCGCATTTATCGAAGAAGGAGCGACATCACCTATAGCTACACTTTATTTGAAATCTAATCTGATGGGCATCGTGACAAGTAATGAAACAATCAAAGACAATGTACAAGATGTAAAAATTATACGTTCTAACGGTGATATCTTAGTAAAGAATGGTAAAGGAAATTACATCATTGTAAATATGCTTGGTCAAGTAGTAGCTGCGGGTAAGATTACAAGTGAAGAGCAATTCATCAACACTCCAAATATACCTAAAGGCATCTATATGATTTCAATTTATGACGGAGCAAAACGTAAAACAGTTAAGTTTATCCGATAAAAATCATTTACTATAAAAAAAGTCCGGGCTTCAATTTTGAACTGCCCCCAAAAAGTTGGACGGAATAATAAAAAGTTTATTGGTGAAGAGTTCGGTATTGCACCGGACTCTTTCCTTTTAACCTCAGCTTAATTCTGTCATTGTTGTAGTAGTGGATAAACTTCTTTAGTTCCTGTTGTTCAAGTTCTGTTTCTGGCTTCTGTACTTTCTTTGGTCTTCCCATACCTACCTGGTGGTCAGCCTCGTTTCTTAGTTATTGAAGAGCTTCAATACCACCATTCCTGTATCTCCTTAACCATACTTTCAAACAACTGGCACTCACTCCATATTTTATCGAGGCCTGCACCTAAGATATATCATTGTTTTCAATATATAGAACAACAATACACCTAAACTCACCATTCGCGCGAACATTAAGTTGGCGATGCTACGTTTTTATTCCTTCTTTCTGGTACAAAAACCATAGTTTTGAAAGTTGTGAATCATCAAATCCATACTTAGTGCGAATGTAATTGATGGAATAACCTTCTTCAAGCATATGCATGTATGCTTTATACAAAATAAGCGGTGGGAACGAATCCTCACCGCTTGTTTTGTGCCTGCAATCGCCCTTCACAGGGGGATCGGCAGGATAGAACTTTAATTTTATACTTTATATTATTAATTAATGATTACCTGTTCGCCTTTCCCAGGGTACTTA
>SUXM01000033.1 GCA_015060925.1 Parabacteroides distasonis | reverse complement strand
TAAGTACCCTGGGAAAGGCGAACAGGTAATCATTAATTAATAATATAAAGTATAAAATTAAAGTTCTATCCTGCCGATCCCCCTGTGAAGGGCGATTGCAGGCACAAAACAAGCGGTGAGGATTCGTCCCCACCGCTTATTCTTTTGATATATCTCGGTTTATATAAAAATCTTTGACCTTTTTGATTTTGCTGCTGGCTTTATAGGCATCATGGCAGAAAATGATGGTCTGTTGTTCTCGGGCTGCCTCCTCTAACATTCGTATCTTTTCTTGGTAGGAGGTAACCGGATGGGTGTCGTAGGCGGATATCCAGGTAGGAGAGACGCTGGCAGCTAACGGGATGACATCGCCTGCGAATACGTAAGTCTCTGTGGCTGTCCGGATATAAGGAACAACCTGTCCGGGGGTATGTCCGCCGTAAAGACGAAGCTCTACTTCAGGACAGAGAAGGGTGTCTTCCTCTATGAGGCGCAACTTCCCTTTATCTGCCACCTCCTGCATGTTCTCAATAAAGAAAGAGTCCTTCTCAAGAGCATTGGGGTGTAAGAAGTTCTCCCATTGTACCCGGCTGACCCAGTGGGTGGCATGAGGGAAAGCCAAGGAGTAGTCGGATGATCCGTTCGGTTCTGTATGGAGCTGCGTGGTATAGCCGCAATGGTCGAAGTGCAGATGGGTTAGAACCACATCGGTAATCGCTTCGCAAGATACTTGTCGCTTTTGAAGCTCTTCCTTTAAATCGACCAAGTCAAAGAATTTGTAATAACTTAGTTGTTTGAGCTGTTTGTTTCCTGCTCCATTGTCAATCAAAATAGTGCGTCCGTTGTCACAACGTACCAATGCACATCGCATGGCGAGGATGCAACCGTTTTGTTCGTTGCTTGGATAACGACGGCACCAGGCTGTTTTAGGAATGGCACCGAACATGGCGCCTCCATCGGCATAAAAATATCCGGTATCTATCAATTGAATCTCCATGAGTTCTTTGTTTTGTTACAAACAAAGGTAAGTTTTTTCTTTTGTCTCCGTGGTAAAGGTGGATGAAATTGTTTACATTTGCAGGCAAAATCAGTGTGATGCGGAAAGTACATTTAATTTCGGTTACTGAACCATTGTTGTATGATTTGGCTTTGGCGATTCATCGGAAAGGCTATGAAGTGAGTGTCTCCGGTGTTGGCTTGACACAACAAACCCTTATAGATTTGGAAAATGAGGGATGTTTGTGCCATGGCGATGGTTGGTATCCCGAAACATTGAAGAAAGATATCGAATTTGTGGTGTTAGGAGCAACTGTCCGTCAAGATAATCCGGAATTGATACGGGCGAAAGAGATGGGCTTGTTGGTGCTTTCGATACCTGAATTTATTTTTCAGCGAACGAAGAGTAAGACGCGGGTGGTTGTAGCCGGTAGTCGTGGAAAAAAGGCTATCCTTTCGATGATTATATATGCTTTGAAACGTCAGAAGTTGGCGTTTGATTATGCATTGACCAGTGAGATGCCTAATTTACTCCCGGATCGTATCTATTTGAGTTATGAGGCTCGTATTGCCATCATTGAAGGTGATGAGCATGTGACATCTGCTTTGGAGGAACGTTTTCAGTTGGAATTCTATCGCCCGCATATTGCTATTTTGACTAATTTGATGTGGTCGTCTGCTACAGATCATGCCACTCCGGAGGCTTACCATACCACTTTTCAAACGTTTGCCTCTTCTATTGAACGGGATGGCAAGTTGATTTATTTTAATGGAGATCCGCAAGTAAACCAGTTGGCCGGAGAGCTACGTGAAGATATTACGGCAATGCCTTATGATTGGCATGAGGTGATAGAAAAGGAGGGAAAAACCTATTTACATACACGTTATGGAGATTTCTTGGTGTATATCCCGAATGATTTCTTTTTGCTGAATTTGAATGCTGCCCGTTTGGCCTGCCGTCAGTTGGGTATAAAAGATGCTGATTTTTACCAGGCTTTATCTGAATATAGTGTATCTTTGCAGGCATGATTATCGCAAAACAGAAGAGAAAAGAGAATATCGCCGAATATCTGCTCTATATGTGGCAGGTAGAGGATTTGATTCGTGCCAATCAATTGGATATGGAATCGATTCGCCGTACGGTGGTGGAACGTTATGGACAACCGGAGGAGGTGAAAGAGGAAATTGCCCGTTGGTATGAAGAACTGATCGAGATGATGCGTTCGGAAGGGGTACAGGAAAAGGGACATATCCAGTTAAATAAGAATGTGATTATTTCATTGACAGATTTACATCTGCGTCTTCTTAGGATGCCGAAAGAGATGGTTTACAGTGCCGCTTATTATAAAACTCTTCCATATATCGTACAATTACGAGCGAAATCGGGGGGAGAGGATTTGCCTGAATTGGAGACCTGTTTCAATGCAATATATGGATTCTTGTTGTTAAAGATGCAAGGAAAGACCATCAGTCCTGAAACAATGGAGGGTATGAAACAAATCAGCTCCTTTTTGGCGATTTTGGCTGAGAAATATCGAGATGATATGAATGGTGAATTGAAATTGGAGGATTAATTGGGAATGAAAAATGTTTTAGTAACAGGAGCCAATGGACAATTGGGACATTCTATTCGTCAGTTGGCCTCCGCTTATCCGCAATATACCTTTTTATTTACAGATGTAGATACGTTGGATATTTGTGACGCTACGGCAGTGAATACTTTCGTGAAAGAGCAATCAATCAATTATATCTTGAATTGTGCTGCTTATACGGCAGTGGATAGGGCAGAGGACGATGAGTTACTTTGTCAGCGTATCAACTGTGATGCAGTTCGGAATTTGGGGGTTGCAGCAACTGCTGTAGGGGCTAAAGTGATTCATGTCTCTACTGATTATGTATTTGATGGAACCCATCACACTCCTTATATGGAGACGGATGAAACCTGTCCGGCTTCTGTATATGGACGTACTAAATTAGCCGGAGAACAGGCGCTGTTTGCCGTTTGTCCGGATGCAGTGGTAATCCGTACCGCATGGCTGTATTCAGAGTTTGGAAATAACTTTGTGAAGACTATGTTGCGTTTGGGAAGCGAGCGTGAACAGCTGAATGTGGTATTTGATCAAGTCGGTTCTCCTACTTATGCCGGTGATTTGGCTTGTGCCATGTTGACACTATTGGAACAGGCAGAAAAGGATATTTTTGTTGCTGGTATTTACCATTATTCCAATGAAGGGGTATGTAGCTGGTATGACTTTGCAGTGAAAATTATGGAGTTGGGAGGGAGAAACTGCCAGGTATTCCCAATCGAATCCAAAGATTATCCGGCAAAGGCTAATCGACCGCATTTCAGTGTGTTGAATAAAGCAAAGATTAAAAAGACATATCAAGTGTCTGTCCCACATTGGGAAGAAAGTTTGCGTAAATGTATAGAAAAACTATAAAACGAAATAAGAGATTAAATCATGGGTCAATTTTCTGAAGAGATTGGAAGAAGAAGAACGTTTGCTATCATCAGTCACCCGGATGCCGGTAAGACTACACTGACTGAGAAATTATTGTTGTTCGGGGGAGCTATTCATGTGGCGGGAGCTGTGAAGTCTAATAAGATCAAAAAGACGGCAACTTCTGACTGGATGGAGATTGAAAAGCAGCGTGGTATTTCTGTGGCTACTTCTGTGATGGCTTTTGATTATTCCGGTCATAAGATTAATATCTTGGATACACCGGGTCACCAGGACTTTGCGGAGGATACATTCCGTACATTGACTGCGGTGGATAGTGTAATCATTGTAATCGATACGGCTAAGGGTGTCGAAGCACAGACCCGTAAGTTGATGGAGGTTTGCCGTATGCGTAAGACCCCGGTGATTGTCTTTGTCAATAAGATGGACCGTGAAGGGAAAGACCCGTTTGATTTGTTGGATGAGATAGAAGAAGAACTGCATATCAATGTCCGACCATTGAGTTGGCCGATTGATATGGGGCAGCGTTTCCGGGGTGTCTATAATATCTATGAACAAAAATTGAACCTTTATACGCCAAGTAAACAGTATGTGACTGAAAATGTCGAGTTCAAGGATATCAATAGCCCGGAATTGGAAAATTATATAGAACCGGAACAGGCTGAAAAGCTTCGTGCGGATATTGAATTGATAGAAGGGGTATATCCGGAATTTGATGTGGATACCTATTTGAAAGGGGATATTGCTCCTGTTTTCTTTGGTTCGGCTTTGAATAATTTTGGGGTAAAAGAACTTTTGGACTGTTTTATCAATATCGCCCCATCTCCTCGTCCGGTGACAGCTGTGGAACGTGTGGTAGATCCGGAAGAGAATGGCTTTACCGGTTTTGTCTTTAAGATTCATGCTAATATGGATCCGAATCACCGTAGCTGTATTGCGTTTGTTAAGATCTGCTCGGGACGTTTTGAAAGAAATGCAAACTACAAGCATGTACGTTTTGGCAAGATGATGCGGTTCAGCAGTCCGACTGCCTTCATGGCACAAAAGAAAGAGGTGGTGGATGAAGCCTATGCTGGAGATATTATCGGTCTGCCTGATACCGGAAACTTTAAGATCGGAGATACCTTGACTGCAGGTGAAGAGTTGCATTTTAAAGGTTTGCCAAGCTTCTCTCCGGAGATGTTCAAATACATTGAAAATGCTGATCCGATGAAGGCTAAGCAGTTGAATAAAGGTATTGAGCAACTGATGGACGAAGGGGTAGCCCAGTTGTTTGTCAACCAATTTAACGGACGTAAGATTATTGGTACAGTTGGACAATTGCAGTTTGAGGTGATCCAATATCGTTTGTTGCATGAATATGCAGCCCAGTGTAAATGGGAACCGATCAGTTTGTATAAAGCTTGTTGGATAGAGAGCGACAATCAAGCAGCATTGGATAACTTCAAACGTCGTAAGGCGCAATATATGGCATTGGATAAAGAGGGTAGAGATGTCTATTTGGCTGATTCCGGTTATGTATTGTCTATGGCACAACAGGATTTTCCGGATATTAAATTCCACTTTACTTCGGAATTTTAATGAATCCAGATATAGAGGGAGAAACTCAAAGTGAGTTTCTCCCTTTTTTTATAGTATGTTCTTTATTTCTAAAAGTGATTTAATGGAGTAGGTTGGTTCAAATCCGTTGGTGGGAAAATCATAAGGATTAAACCATAGTTGGTCTATTTTTGCATTATATGCTCCTACAATGTCAGCATCCCAGCTATCACCAATCATTAATGATTCGTCTCTTCGAGAATTTGTATTTTTGAGTGCATAATCAAAAATCGCCTTATGAGGTTTTTGGATACAGGCGTCCTCTGATAGAATCATCTTAGAGAAATAGGGGGCAAGTCCTGAATTCGTGAGTTTTCTTGATTGAACTTCCCGAAAACCATTTGATAAAATATATAGGCGGTAAGAGGGACGTAAGTATTCTAAAATCTCAATTGCATGAGGAACCAGTTTGGTTTTAACGGTTGTTCGTTCTAAGAATTCATCATTCATCGCTAATATGACTTGGGGATCTTCTATACCCATTGGACTAAGGACATGATGAAAACGTTCGAAAATAAGCGTCTGTCTATTGATCTCTCGATTTCTATATTTACTCCAAAGGAGGTTATTATAAGGCCAATAGACAGAGAAGAAAGCCTCGAAGGAGGCATAATGTTGATCCCAATGATGGGTGTTATACATCTCTTCGAGGCATTCTTGATTGTTATGATACGTATCCCAAAGGGTATCGTCTAAATCAATGAATAGATTTTTATACTTGATCATCCTACCTCTATCACTAAGTATTTACCTAAGCTCCAAAAGCTCTTTTCATCTGTGATGACAAACGTGATGTTACCGTCATTATCTTTAACAAATTGATAAGAACCTTCCGGATGGTTGGATTTAAGTTTGGCTTTTCCTGCAAATAATGGGATTTCTTTTACTTCACGAATATCAATTGTGATGAAATAGTCTTTGTTAAATCCCGATTGTAAAACTTTAGATTTAGAGAATAATCCACCTCCTGAAAGAATCTTTTGGTCTTTCAATTCTTTTGCTGTGCCAAAACAATAATAGGCAGTGTGGAGGGCTTTATCTTGTTTTTTTAGTTTTTCAGATTGGGACGCAGCTGTTGTTGATAGGTTTTCTACATCTTCATTTAATGCGGCTACCTGTTCGTCTAACTCTTGGATACGGATATTCTTTTTTGCCAAGTCTTCCTGTAGTGCTACAATCATATTGGCTTTTTGGTCTAATTCAGAAGTCAATCTGTTGATTGTTTTACGCAAAGCAGAAGATTGGATACCGCTTTTTTTCAATTTCTCTTCCAATTCACTAATCTGTTGTTTGTTCTTTTTGAGGGTCTCACTGATTAGCTGCATGTTCTCTTTGATTCTTTCACGTGTACTTTTATTTAAATCTCCTTTCTGTTGTTGAATATTCAAATAATTTTCTGCGTCACGAATGGATTGGATGTCTGCTTCTACCTCGTTCAAGGTACTGAGAATCTCGTCCATTTCAGCATTGGCACGTGTGTTTTCTATTTTTAAAGAATCATTTTCTGCTTTAAGCTTTTTGTATTCTGCGGAATTTTGTCCGCAAGAAGCCAACATCACTACACAAATCATTGTTGCAACAAATACTTTTTTCATCTCTTTAATTATTACGTTAAACTTCTGTTTCTATATCTTTCTCTTTTTTATTTTTTAATCCAGCTAATACGATTACGATTTCACCTTTGGGTTCATGTTGGGTAAAATGGGCGATGACCTCTTCCAAAGAACCACGAACTGTCTCTTCGTGTAATTTTGAAATCTCACGTGAGACTGAAACCTGCCGTTCGTTACCGAAAAATTCAGCCAACTGAGTTAATGTTTTTACTAAACGGAAAGGTGATTCGTAAAAGATGATGGTACGGTATTCGGTTGATAACTCTTTTAAACGAGTCTGTCTTCCTTTCTTTTGAGGTAAAAATCCTTCGAAGCAGAACTTTTCATTGGGTAGTCCCGATACAACTAATGCCGGAACGAAAGCTGTCGCACCCGGTAAGCATTCTACCTCTACACCTTGGCGAACACATTCACGGACTAACATGAATCCTGGATCTGATATGGCCGGGGTGCCAGCATCTGAAACCAAAGCAATATTCTCTCCGGCTTTGATGCGGTTAGCAATCTGTTCAACCGTTTTATGTTCATTGAACTTATGGTGGGATTGCATGCGATTTTGGATTTCAAAATGTTTCAATAGGATACCTGTAGTACGTGTATCTTCAGCGAGAATGAGGTCTGCCTCTTTTAGAACACGGATGGCTCTAAAAGTCATATCTTCCAAGTTTCCAACGGGAGTGGGGACAACTGTTAATTTCGCCATAATCTTCTCTTTGAAATAAGTGTATTTAGAGGAAACGTTTTTCTAACAATTTGATAAAGTCTGCAACAGCCTCATCTTCGATATTCCATTTAAGCTCGTTATTTAAGTAGGCCATAGAGTCTTCGTATGAATGAAGATTGTTTAGTTCATGGATGGCTTTATTCATCCGCTCTTCATCTCCTCCAAACAATTCCCGGCGGAAACGAAAACGGTCGTTTAAACTGAAAGCTTTGCGGAAATCTGAAAGATTGTTTTTCTCCAATAAATCATTTAAAAATAATCCGGAACGCTCATTTGAAAATGGTTTGTCCGTTTTTTCAATTTGTTCTGTTGGAATTGTCTCTATAGAGGATACAATCTTTTGTTCTACTATTGGTTCACTGATCTTTTCTTCAGAAACAACATTTGTCAGGATAGGTTCTGTCACTGTGATATCAGGAATAGAATCAATAAGAGCTTGATGAGCTTCCATCTGTTTGCACAGTTGTTCGACTTGTAATGCTTCTAAAGCGTGTAACTCTTTCAGTATTTTATGAGTGAGTTCAAATGATTGGTTAAAAAAAGAGGCCGGATATATTTCTGCATCTCTTGTCTTAGCAATCATTGTTTCGAGTTTTTGTATATCGAGGAGTAAATAATCTATTTTCTCTTTATTTGCCATGCTACATTCTTTATTATATAAGTATAAGAAAGTCATCTCTCTCATATAGTACAACAAAAATAGTATATTATTATGTACGAATTTTATTTCTTCAACAAAATTATGTTACAACCTCTTTATTCTTCAAACTCTTCAGGTAAATTAACTAAATAGAGGCGATGAGTTGCACGGGTAAAAGCTGTATAAAGCCATCTGTAGAAATCTTCACCTAACAGTTCTTCGGTTATATATCCAATGTCTAAAAATATATTCATCCATTGTCCTCCCTGCGCTTTGTGACAAGTTATAGCGTATGCAAATTTAACTTGTAAGACATTGTAATGAGGATCTGTTTTCATCTTTTTTATTTTCCCTGCTTTGGTTGGAATATCTTCATAATCTTCAAGGATCGTATAGAAGAGTGTGTCGTTAAGTTCTTTAGGAAGAGCAGGGGTGTCGGTTTGTAGGGTGTCAAGTAAGATTTTAACCTCCATCTCCATATCATAGTCCTGGAAACGAACAAGTACGTTGGCGAAACGGAATCCATAAAGTTCATATGTTTTTCGTACACGGAGTACTTCGATAATCTCTCCATTGGCGATAAAATCCATCTCTTTGTTCTCCGTTGTCCAATAATAATTGTTTTTTACAACTAAAAGTCGATCTCCAGTCGAGAGTTCTTCTTCTTGATATAAAATACGATTACGGATACCATTATTATATATTTTTGCTCGTTTGTTTGAACGGCAGATAATCATTGTTTCGTCTATTCCGTCTCTGCTATATGCAGAAGAAATCTCTTCTATCAGTTCGTCTCCACCTATTTTTCTGCAATCAGAGAATCCTTTTAATTGAAGTTTGGGGAATTTCTCTACAAGGTTGTTACGTAACGCATTACGTAGTAAGGTCGCATTATGTAAAATGCCAGATTGGTCACTTTGGCGAACCACTTGAGTGAGTGTGGTTTCTTGTACTTGCAAATTGTATCCTTTTAATATGTTTGCATTAAGAGCGGGACTTTCTGATTGCATGACCGGGGGTAATTGGGCTGTATCTCCCATTAAAATTAAACGACAGTTTTGTCCTGAATAGACATAATGGATTAGGTCTTCCAATAATCTGCCAGTCCCAAATATAAAAGAATCTATTCCATCATTCGCTATCATAGAGGCTTCATCTACTATGAAGAGGGTGTCTTTGTGTAAGTTGTCTGCAGGAAGAAATCCGGATGGCTCGTTGGAGAATGCTTTTTGACGATAAATCTTTTTATGTATGGTAAATGCTTTTTGTTGGGCATAGTTAGAAAAGACTTTAGCGGCTCTTCCTGTAGGGGCTAATAGGATACTTTTTTGTTTGAGTTCTACCATTGTTTTTACAAGCGCACTTACTAAAGACGTCTTACCTGTTCCGGCATATCCCTTTAAAAGAAAAAGAGAATTTTCTTCTTGGGAAAGAAGAAATTCAGAGAGAAAATCTATCGCAAAAACTTGATCTTCGGTCGGTCTGTATGGAAAATTATGTGAAATTTGCTGTTTTAAATAACTATTTATCATTTTGGATGCAATTATTTTGGCGATAAAGGTAGTGTATTAAAGATTCTTTTTTAAATTTGCCGAACGAAATAAATTCAAAAAACAATACAAACCATGAAAGTTACATTGAAAATTTTGTTGGCTGCAGCAGTAGTACTGCTAACCTACATGTGTTACAGAAGTGTTATGACTCCTATTGAGTTTAACAACGAGAAAGAAGCTCGTGAAACTTTAATCAAACAACGTTTGATTGATATTCGTAAGGCTCAGATTGAGTATAAGAATATTCACAAGGTGCATGCAGCAAATTTTGATGAACTAAGCAAGTTCTTAAAAGAAGGAAAATTGCCGTTCCTTATTAAGGAAGGTGTGTTAACAGACGAACAACTTGAAAAGGGTATGACTGAAAAAGAAGCTGTTAAGAAAGGCTTGATTAAACGTGATACTATTTGGGTGACTGCTGTTGATACATTGTTTGGTGCAGGTTACAATGTGGATGACATGCGTAATGTGCCAGGTGCAGGTGTTCAGTTCTCTATGGATACTGCGACTTTGACATCAGGTTCTGGTTATACAGTAAAGGTATTCCAGTGTGGTGTTTTGTATGATGATTATTTGGGTGATTTGGATGCTCAGTTGGTTTATAACTTGAAAGATAAAGCTGAAAAGATGGGTAAATATTTAGGTTTACGCGTAGGCTCTATTGAAGAAATCAACAACAACGCTGGTAACTGGGAAGATTAATGATGAGCCTATGGCTTTTGATTTATCAGAAAAAATAACAGTTGATCAATCTGAAAATTATATAATGTCCATCCGACTTAGTTCGGATGGACTTTCTTTTTCCGTATATAATCCTTCAGTAAAGGACAGTTTTTGGTATAAAAAAATAGTGTTTGAGCAAAGTGAAAGTTATATATCTTCATTAAAAGATTGTTTTTTTGAATATGATTTTCTTAGTTGGCATTATAAGAAGATATATGTGATTTGCGTTTCTGCTCCTTACACGATTGTTCCCCAAGAATTTTTCCAAGAAAAGAATAAAAAAGAGTTATTGACTTTTACAACCACAGTCTCTGAAATTCATTGTTTGAGTAATACATTAAAAAAAGAGCGGTCAGAATTGTTGTTTGGGGTCAAAGATGATGTTTATGAGTTTTGTTGTCGTTCTTTGGTGAATCCCATTTTTGTTCATCATTTAACACCTGTATTGCCTCTGTTGGGGAAGTTAAGTAGTAATCGCTTGCCTAAACAGTTGTTTGTAAATTTACATCATCGGAGTATTGATGTTGTAAGCTATACTCAAGGGACTCTTTCTTTTATAAATACTTTTGAATATAAACAGATAGAGGATATCATTTATTATATTCTATATGTATGGAAGCAAATGGAAATGAATCAACAACGTGATCAGTTGAATCTTTTTGGTGATACTTCTCTTTGTCATAATCTTAATAAAATATTAAGGAACTATATACAATGTATAGAAACTTTGGATGTACCTACTGAAGCTTTTTTGAGAGGTATAGGTATTGTTCAAACTCCTTTAGATATAATAGCTTTGTCATTATGCGAATTATAAGTGGTATATATGGACGAAGACGTTTTGATGTTCCGTCTTCATTCAGTGCTCGTCCGACAACGGATTTTGCAAAAGAAAATATCTTCAATGTTATATCCAACTATATTGATTTTGAGGGATTGGATGCACTTGACCTATTTGCTGGAACTGGTAGTATTTCTTTTGAATTGCTTTCTCGTGAATGTCGGAGTGTAACAGCTGTTGAAAAGAATAATGCTCATGCTTCTTTTATTTCAAAAGTTGCTAAGGAGTTAAAAACAAATTCTTTACATCTGATAAGAGGAGATGTCTTTCGTTATTTGAATACTGCTCCTTCCAAGAGCTTTGATTTTATCTTTGCTGATCCTCCTTATGCTTTAAAAGAATTACCAGAGGTGCCTTCTCTTATTTTTGAACGAGATTTGTTGCGTGATGGGGGCATTTTTGTAATGGAACATCCTAAAACGAATGATTTTTCTAATCTTCCATATTTTTGCCAGCATCGTGTATATGGTTCTGTGAATTTTTCAATCTTTATTAAAGAAGAGGAGAAAATAGACGCATAAATGACTCGGCTAATCGTTGTTTTAATGGCCTCTTTAACCATAAAGAAGGAATTAGCTGTTCACAACTGTGCATATCATGTAAGAACTCTTTTTTCATTTGTATAGCAAATGAGGGTTGATAAATAAATGCATTAATCTCAAAATTGTGTTCAAAGCTACGGAAATCCATATTGGCTGAACCGATGCAGGTCAGAGCGTCATCTGTAATTATTAGCTTTGAATGTAAAAAACCAGGTTTATAAAAATAGACTTTTACTCCGGCCTTTACCATTTCATCTATGAATGAATGAGTTGCCATATTTGCTGTACGTGTATCAGACCGTTTAGGCAACATTAGACGAACATCTATTCCTCCTAAAGCCGCTATTTGCAAGGCTTGGTTAATCCCTTCTGTAGGTAAGAAATAGGGTGTTTGGATAAAGATATATTTTTTAGCATTGGCTATTGTGAAAATAGTCGCTTGTAGGAGGGTTCTCCAAGGGCCAATCGGCCCACTAGAACATATTTGTATAATGTTATCTTCTGAATAGGTAGGCGTAAGAGGATAATATTCTTTGCTGTTTAGGAGTTTTTTACTTACAACGTACCAATCAATAAGAAAGGCTGCCTGTAATCCATGAACACCTTTTCCAATGATTTTGAAATGTGTATCTCGCCATGTACCCCAGTTTGTTCCTTTTATATAGCGATCTGCAATATTCATTCCCCCCATGAAGCCGATTTTCCCGTCTATAACGACTATTTTTCGATGGTTACGATAATTTACTTTACTTGTAAATTCGGGGAATGCCACTTTTAGAAAAGCTTTTACTTCTATTCCGGCTTCAATCATCTCTCTAAAAAAAAGCTCTTTTACATTCCAACAACCCACATCGTCATAAAGAACACGTATTTGGATTCCTTCTTTTGACTTTTGTATTAAAAGTGTTTTAATTTGATTTCCTATTTCATCATCGTTAAAAATATAATATTGGATGTGAATATGGTGAGTAGCTTGTTTTAGCTCTTTTATTAAATCCTGGAATTTGTCATACCCGTTGGTGTAATAGTTAATTTGGCTTCCATATAATAGAGATGCTTGATTACTGTTTGTAAGTAATGTGGTTAATGGTTGATATGACGCAGGAACAGGACAAACGTCTTGCGGAAGGTCTTTTCTTTGAGCACTTTTCATTATGCGCTTATAGGTTCTACGAGAAATGATTCGTTGTTTTCGATTGTCTTGCCCAAAAAAGAAATAGAAAATAAGTCCAATACCTGGAGCAAAAAGCAAAACGATTATCCAAGGGATTGTTTTAAGTGGATTTCGGTTCTCTGTAAGGATAACTAATATAAGCCCTAATATTGTAATAGTATATAATATAATAAATATTATACCTACAATCCATTGAATATGTATTTGTATAAAAGCTAACATACCGTTTAAACTTCCTATAGTTTGTAAAGATAGGAAGCTTAAACGGAATTAGCAATATTAATAATAATGAAAGTTTATTAGAAATGACCTCCAGGAGGTGGACCCATTGACCTTCTTCTGCTTCCAGGACCTTTAATATCATTGGCATTAGCTCCTCCTTTGAATATACTGAAACGATAGATAAAATGGAACATAAAATAACTACCTAATGTGTTGTATTCGGAATCTTGAGTATAGCTTGCTGTTACGCTACGGGAAATATTGCTTCGTTGTTTTAAAATATCATATATTTTAAACCGAAGTGTAGCTTGTTTTCCTTTTAAAAATGATTTTGAAGCTGATGCATTCCAAAGTACTTCATTTTGTTTAAATCCATCTGAATATCCGGAATTTGTAGACCAATTAATATCACTTTCGATTTTGAAATCAAGAGGTAGATAGATGGTTGTAGTACCTCCTACACTATAATTAAATGTATTTAGTTCACTTTGACCCTGTAATGAGTTTCGAGTACCGTTGTATCTTATGTTCCCATTTATGCCTATATCAAGATAGTCTGAACGGAAATCAATACCTGCTCTTTCCATCAGTACTAAGTTTTTATTTGTGTTTTTTTCTCCATTGATAAATCCATTGCTATTAGCAAAAGATACCATACTCATTGAGTTAACAGTGAACTTCTTATTTTTGAGAGGAGTGTTAAACATAAACCTTACATTGGTATTATGATTCCCGTTTACGTTATCATAGGTTGTTATTTTTTTTCCGGTATTCCCTTCATACGCAGACTTGTTGACAATGGCATTAATTATATAATTAAAATTAGCCATAACCATAAATGCGGTTTGTTTTTCAGGTATAAACTTTTGAAAGTGTAAAAACATATCATTGGAATATGATGGTTTTAAGTCAGGGTTACCTATGGTTGTATTTAATGGATCCGAAATGTCTGCTACTGGTTGTAATTGTGTCATACTGGGTTGGCTAGTACGTCCACGGTAATTAATACGAAGATTAGTCCGTTTATCAAATTTGTAGTTAAAACGAATCATCGGAGAAAGATTAACAACATTACGAGATAGTTTGGATAGGGTAGTGTCTCCCACGAAGTTTTCACTTGTGCTATGAGAGGGATCTACTGTTAAACCTATTGTATAATCATATTTGGTTCGTATGGATTTAAAAGCTAAACTAACTTGTTGATTTATAAAATTATTTCGATAACTTTTACTATAGGCAGTGTCTAATATAGAATATTCATCACTTCCAATCTCTTTGGTGTATGAATTTTTTAGAGATTCCTGTTTATTTTGTCGGATACTATAGGTCGCTTGAATGAAATTATTGTGCCCGATAGGTTCAACCCATGATAGGTAAACACGGTAATTGAAACCTTTGTTATCATAACGGAAACGTTGATCTATTAATTCATTGCTTTGACCTGGAGTTGTAGCCATTCTGTATTCTGTCTTAGAGTAGTTTATTCCTTTATTGTAAGAATCACTTAAACCACCGGATAGAGAACCGCTTAAAATACGTCCTTCACTGTTTAATTTCCTGCTGAATTCTAGTCGGGCATTTAAATTATATCCTTCTCCGTCTGATTCATAACTGGATTGACCAACATTGACTGTATCTTGAAAGGCGTTTAAAGTGTTGAATCTGCTACCTTCTCGATTATGGCTGTTACTGTAGCTGAAACTTGGACGAAATATAATTTGGGTCAAAGAATCAGGTTTCCATTCCATGCGAATATCTGCACCAATATTATCGCTTTTGGTATTACTTGTATTGTGTTCATTATAATAAGAGCTACTGTCTCCTGTTAAAATGTTTTGTCTTTTACTTTTACTTATTGCTTCATTGTCTGAATGAGAATATCGGAGATTCCCTCCGATTGTTAGTTTGGAATTGAACTCTTTGCTGAAGTTTGAACCAATATTTCCAGATGTAGTGATACCATTTCCTGCACCTCCTCCTCTTCGTCCACGAGGTCCGCCCATTCCTTGGAACATACTGGATGCAAGGTCTGAGAATCCCATATTATTGGTGTTATTGATGCCACCCATTAATGTGAATTGATTATTGTTGATAAAACGGTTTACCATAAAATTCCCTTCGTATCGATCCTCGCTTCCATATCCGGCAAAAGCATTCCCAAACCATCCTTGTTTCATGCCGGGTTTAACCGTTAAGTTGATAACTGTTTCTTCTTCTCCATCATCAAATCCGGTCATTTGAGCCATTTCGCTTAATCTGTCTAAAACTTGAACCTTATCTATCATTTTGGAAGGTAGATTTTTAGAAGCAACTTTAGGGTCGTCAGAGAAAAATTCTTTACCATCTATTAAAATTTTCTTAATTTCTTTGCCGTTTACTTTGATTTTCCCTTCGCTGTCGATTTCAACTCCTGGCATTTTTTTTAAAAGGTCCTCCAACATTGAACCTTCTGTTACCTTATAAGAATCGGCATTATAGATAATCGTGTCATTGTTGACCGTTATTTCTGGAGCTTTGCCAACAATAACAGCTCCTTCTAATTGGATTGAGCTATCATTCAAGTAGAGTTTCCCTAATTTAATCGTATTTGTTTTGCCAGTAATACGAAGTGGTTGGAATAAAGGTTCGTAACCAACAAATGATATATGTAGTAGGTAATTCCCTTTTTTTATGTTTTTTAGCGTGAAACGTCCATTGCGAGAGGTTGCAACTCCACCAATCATAGAACTGTCTTTTTCTCCAAGAAGCCGAACTGTCGCTTGTTCGATAGGTTCGTTTGTCCTTTTTTCTATAACTGCTCCAGTTATCTCTACTCCTTGTTGCGCAAACGTAGATGTAGCCAACATGATAAAAAATATACTAAAAAGAAAATATTTTGTTTTCATGACTTTTTTGTTTTTTATTGAAATCAGACGAAAATGAACAGATAAAGTTTAATGAAAATAAGTAGAGTTTGATTTTCTTAACAATTGTAGTGTGTAGGATTTTTATCTAAATCTAAAGAGGGTTACATTAATTTAAATATATTTGTAAAATATTGATAGATATAAAACTTTAAAATAATAATAAGTATGAAAACACGTATTGTGGTATTCTTGGGCTTGCTTCTTTGTTGTTATATCAATGTGGTAGCTCAAACGGAATATGTTAGTTCGTCTAATCTTTTATCAGATCACCCGAGAGTATTATTACAGAAAGGTGAAGAAAAAAAACTGAAGAAGACGATAATGAAGGATGCGATATGGAAAGAGTTTCATCAAGCTTTATTGGATGAAGCAAAGAATATCGTAGATTTGCCTGTGAATGAAAGGGTAATGACTGGAATGCGTCTTTTGAGTGTTTCAAGGGAGAATCTGAGACGAATATTTACTTTGAGTTATGCGTATCGGATGACAGGTAATTCGCTATTCTTTAAGCGGGCAGAAACTGAAATGCTGAAAGCTGCTTCTTTCTCAGATTGGAATCCTTCTCATTTTTTAGATGTAGGAGAGAT
Organism: Parabacteroides distasonis; assembly: GCA_015060925.1. Lineage (GTDB taxonomy): Bacteria > Bacteroidota > Bacteroidia > Bacteroidales > Tannerellaceae > Parabacteroides > Parabacteroides distasonis_B. The sequence continues at coordinate 1,887 of SUXM01000033.1, read as the reverse complement.
GACTATGGCTTTGGCTATAGGATATGATTGGCTCTATCCTCAATTATCAAAGGAGAGTAAAGCGATTATCAAAGATGCTATTGTTGAAAAAGGGTTTAAGCCTTCTTTGGATAGTACGTATAATTGGTTTTTAAGAGCTGTTCATAATTGGAATCAAGTATGTAATGCAGGTTTGACTTTTGGGGCTTTGGCTATTTGGGAAGAGGAGCCAGATTTGTCTCAATTAGTTATAAATCGGGCAATAGAGACTATAAAATTGCCAATGGAGCATTATGCTCCGGATGGTGCTTATCCTGAGGGAGTTGGTTATTGGGATTATGGAACAACTTTTAATGCATTGTTTATAAGTGCTTTAGAAAAAGCTTTTGGCTCAGATTTTGGATTAAGCCAGTCGCCAGGATTTATGAAGACGGGTGAATTTGTTTTGCACATGGTCTCTCCCAATTTAAAAAACTTTGCGTATTCCGATAATGGAACGAAAGCTGCTATTTCTTCTGGAATGTTTTGGTTTTATGATAAGACAAAAGATGCCTCGATATTATACAATCAAGCCCGGTTGTATCGTCAAGTGGGGAAAGAGCATTTGTTGAAAGATCGGTTAGCTCCAGCTATGTTGATTTGGGGTGCTTCTGCTTCTTTGGTAAATCCACAAACTCCTAAACAATTACAATGGAAAGCTCAAGGAGATAATCCTGTTTGTATAATGAGATCCAGTTGGGAAGATACTACGGGGGTATTTGTCGGTGTAAAACTTGGCTCACCTTCTGTGAATCATGGACACATGGATGTTGGTAGTTTTGTTTTAGAAGCAGATGGTGTGCTTTGGGGAATGGATTTAGGTGCAGAAAATTATAATAGTTTGGAAACAAAGGGGGTTGATTTGTGGAATCGAAAGATAGGCTCGCAGCGTTGGGATGTTTATAGATATAATAATTATGTACATAATACATTAACCTTTAACCGTAAATATCAATATGTGGAAGGAAGAGCTCGGATTGATAGAAGTTCAGATCGAGAGGATCATATGTTTGTTGTTTCAGATTTGACTCCTGTTTATAAAGATCAAGTAAAACGAGTAGAGCGTGCGGTTTCTTTAGTCGATAAGAAATATGTAGTAATAGAAGATTGTGTAGAGACAAATGAATTTTTTACGATGTTAACTTGGACTATGGCAACTCCTGCTTCTGCTAAAGTGCTTGCGGATGATGTTATTCTATTGGAAAAGGATGGGAAGAAACTTTATTTGAAAGTGGAAGGAGTGGAGAATATTCGTTGGCGTATATCTCCGGCTAAATCTGATTTTACATTTGATTCTCCTAATCCGGGGGTTTCAATTGTGGGTTTTGATACAGATTTGAACTTGTCTAAGAGGCAAAAAATAAAGGTTGTTTTGATGCCAGGCGAACTCAAAGAAGTTCAGTATAAATCTTTGTTGTAATTGCTTTTTGATATAAATGTCATTGGAATAGTTCTCTTATACTGAAAAAATCTCCAAGCGGAAATCTTCACGCTTGGAGATTTTTTTGTTAGATTTTTTATTTCAAATTACCCCGGACTTAGTTGAGATTATCCGGGATGTAAATGAAAATAGGTAGGATGTAGTGTGAGTTTTGAATGGTTGTGTGTTGAGACTGTCTCATTAAATCAAAAATGTCACCAGTTGTGTGAAATTTTTTTGGTTGGTTAACGTTCAGATACTGAGAGTATATGGGGGAGAGAGTCTTTTGGTTAATAAAAAAAGGATCGAAAACATTTGGTAGATATGTTTTATAGCATTACTTTTGCACCCGCAATCGAGCGAGATGTGTGGTGTTGAGGTGTTGGTTAATGATTTTGAAAAAAATATTTCAGAAATATTTGCAGAATAAAAAATAGTTATTACCTTTG
>SUXM01000041.1 GCA_015060925.1 Parabacteroides distasonis | reverse complement strand
CATAATGAAATTCCCAATGCTACTGCTAATGTTAATAATACTCCTTTTCTCGTTCTCATATTATTTCTTCCTTCCGTTTTTTATTTTGATTTACCATGGTAGGTATAGGATACCTGTTCGTTTTAACCACGCAATAATAAAAAAGTAATCAAACGGTAAACTTTTTCGGAAAAAGAATTGTAATAATTGTTCCCGTATCTATTTCTGATTGAATCTCCATCCGGGCATTGTGATATTCCACAATCTGACTGCACAATGCCAGCCCAAGACCGGTTCGCCCTGCTTCACGGCTTCTTGCCTTATCCACCCGATAAAACGGTTCCCTCACACGCTTTACCTGCTCCTTGGTCATACCACAACCATTATCTTCTACATAGATACGAAGGTTTCCCCCCTCTTCTTCTACACCCCATGCAACAATATCGCCGCTTTCACAAGCATAGACAGCATTTTGAATCAAATTACACAACAAACTAAACAGCAATACTTCATTTGCATATATGGTATCTACGTTTCTGCTACAAGTAAGTGTAACTCCCTTCTCTTTGCACAATGATTCCATACGCTTCTTAATCTGTTCTTCCACATCACACAATTGGACATCTTCCATTTGTATTGCTTCATTCCTGATCTTCGCCATATCAAGCAATGTATAAGACATCTGCAACATGCGCTTACTTTCGTCCATAATATAACTCATGTATTGTATCTTTTCATCTTCCGATACATTTACCTTTTGAACATACTCCGCAAATCCGTAAATACTGGTTAGCGGGCTTTTTAATTCATGGGAAAAATTATCAACAAATTCTTGCTTTGCATCTGCTTCCTGCTGAATCTGCCGGATGTTCTCCTGTATTTTATCTGCCATTTGATTAAAATGTCTTCCCAGAGTGGCGACTTCATCTTTTCCCGCCTCCGACGCTTTACTTCCCCATTTCCCTTCTGCCATATCATCAACCGCTTTGGTTAATTGGGTGATAGGTTTCATTGTTTTTCTTAAGATAGCAAAAAGAAAAATAGCCAGAATAAGTGAAAAGGAAGAACTAATCACCAGATAATTTATCTGTAGCTTATCCCACACTTCATTGAGCTTTGTTAATTCCTTTTCATATCGTAAATATAAGGTTTCTTTGCCTTCATACAATTTACCCTGAACTATAATTTTCTTTTGGTCTTTGCCTGTTATGATTATTTGATTTACATTGGACACATCGTTCCAATCCCGTAAGGTTTCTCTACCCTCCGGATAAATACATGTTTGTTGCTTCCAAAGCGTTAAGTCTAATGTATCATCATAATAATTCTCATGTTTTTCCACTACCTTACGCAATTTCGCATCCGTAACATCGCCCTGGTTGTAGAGACTGGTCAAACTTCGAACCAATGAGCCTGTCAACATATTATACTCAGCTTCCGCTTGTTTTTGTTCCACTGCAATATCCTTTTGATAGGTCAGTTCAAATACCACATACATGCCAACATTTAGCAGCACAACAAACAATATCATTGTAACCAAATATATTTTTTGCCATAATTTCATTCCTATTTCCCCTATACTTCCAATCGGTATCCTAATTTTGTAATGGTACGGATTTCTTTTTCCAATCCCAGTTTTTTACGCAATTTCTGAATATGTACATCTACGGTCTTGGTATCTCCGGCATAATCATATCCCCACGCTAATTCCAGAAGTTTCTCTCTTGAAAGTGCTATGTTTTTATTTAAAATCAAAACTTCCAGAAGCGCAAACTCCTGCGGTGTCAGAATAAGTTCTTCCCCATTTGACAAAACAATTCTTTTATTCAAATCCACTTGCACTGCTCCTATTTGTACTATTTCATCCCGCCCGCTACGACGTAATACAACATTAATTCGCGCGATCAATTCAAGCATCTCAAAGGGCTTTACAATATAATCTTCTGCCCCCAATGTCAATCCTTTCAACCGGTCTTCCAATTCACCTTTTGCAGTCACAAATATAATCGGTGTCCCCGATACCTGTGTAATAAAATCAAATCCGGACACCCCGGGCAACATCACATCTAACAAAATCAAGTCAAATGCCTTCTCCTTTAACGCTTCAAGTCCGCTCAAACCATCATAACAACAACTACATGTATGTCCTACCAAAGATAAATTCAATTTTACAAGTTCACTAATATGTCGATCATCCTCAACGACCAAGATGTTTGCCATTTCTATTTCTTCCTTTCAAAATTTCATTCGATATATTTTAACACAAAAAAGTAATCAAATGGTAAAAACCTTAAAAGAAAATACTATAACATAACTTATCAAAAAAGAAGGCCGGTTGGCCAATGTCATTTAGTTAATTTTAAAATCATTAAGTTAAGGTTTTAAGAAAAATACCTCTCACTTTACCCAAAAGTGAGAGGTACTCTTTTTTGTGATGTTCTGCACCAAACTGAAAGTTATCTTTGCTTCACTATTTCTAATAGTTTTCTTACATAATTATCTGCATGATTTATTGAAAACTCTCCATGATACATATTGGGCAGAACTTGTATAAAACTATCCTGTAATTTTTTATGAATGATTTTAGCAGATTTTTTCATTGGATTATTTTCTTTCTCTCCAACAAAAATCCAGACCCTTGCTTCACAATCCCTAAT
>SUXM01000009.1 GCA_015060925.1 Parabacteroides distasonis | reverse complement strand
TACCCTGGGAAAGGCGAACAGGTAATCCATTGATAAAAGTATAAAATTAAAGTTCTATCCTGCCGATCCCCCTGTGAAGGGCGATTGCAGGCACAAAACAAGCGGTGAGGATTCGTCCCCACCGCTTATTTTTTGTCTTTCTATGTTTTTGACTAAATAAAAGAGTTTACTAACGGATAGAAACTTTACGGACGGTGTCTGCGATGCGGACAATGTAGTATCCTTTAGCGATGTTGACAGTGTATTCCCCGGAGGATTGTTTCATGGGGATCTCTTGGATGCGGATTCCTACTACGCTGTAGATTTCAAGTTTGCAACCAACTGGCGCATTATGTACGACAATCGTATTATCGTAAGCACTTATTTCAATGGGTAAAACGCCTTTGTTTGTTGACTGGGAGATAGGAGCAGTCGGTTGCGTTTTCTGTGCAACGGCATTTTGTGAAATACCACCACATAAAACTATACATATTATTATATATCTAACTGCTTTCATATTCCTATTCCTAAGGTTATACAAAGGTAGCAATATTTTTTATGATGGGATAAAAAAACGTTGTAATTTATAATAAAATAGATAGAGGAACGTTGTTGAGGTTCTTTTATACAGGAATGACCATCCCTTCATTCCCTAAAATCGTATGGGGGAATATCTCTTTGGCCTCATTGTGGAGAGTCGTGAGTTCTTCATAACGGGCAGAATAATGGCCTATTACCAGACGTTTGACATGTGCGTCTCGGGCTATCTTTGCAGCTTGGCGAGCTGTAGAGTGGAATGTTTCTCTGGCACGGGATGAATCAGCTTCGGTAAATGTCGCCTCATGATAAAGCAGGTCTACCCCCTCGATTAACGGGATGATGGAGCGGTTGTAGGCCGTATCTGAACAGTAAGCATACCGTTTGGGAGGTGCAGCCGGACGTGTCAGTCGAGAGTTGGGTATGATTTCTTCTTCCGGGGTAACATAATCTTTCCCCTGTTTGATCTCTTTCATCCAGCGGACGGGGACTTGGTAGAAGTCGGTCATTTCCCGAATGATATGCGCCTCTTTCGGCTTTTCTGCAAAGAGATAACCACAAGTGGGGATCCGGTGATTTAATGGAATGGAGTAAACAGAGAGTGAGCGGTCTTCCATTACCAGTGAATGACTTTGGGGGTCAACCGGATTAAAACGGACAGAAAAATCCAGTCCACGACAAAACAAATCCATTATCGTGTGAAGGAAATTTTCAATCTCTTTAGGGCCATGAATGACTAACTCTCCGGTACGGCCCAACATTCCCAAGGTAGAGATTAAGCCTGGTAATCCAAAGCAGTGGTCTCCATGCAGATGGGAAATGAAAATATGGGCGAGTCGTCCGAACCGGATTCGGGCATGGCGCATTTGTACTTGCGTACCCTCTCCACAGTCAATCATATAAAGTTTGTCCCGCAGGTCTACAACTTGCGAGGTCGCCGCATGTCTGGTTGTCGGTAATGCGGAGCCACATCCTAATATGTTGATACTGAATTCTGCCATGGGTGTTTTAGAAACGGTGCAAATGTAATCAAATGCCACTCTTCTTTTGTGAATATATCTGTAGTAATAATGTTAAAAAAAACTATTTTAAAAAAGAAAGAACAGGGAAGCCTATATATACTATTGAGGTTCTCCTTATATTTGCGTCAATTCGTAAGAAAGTGTGAATAACATTTTTATACAGATATATTATTGCTAATCTATAAAAGTTTATTACTATGTCTAACATTTCAAGAAGATCTTTTCTCCAAAGAGGAGCTGCAGCGGCTGCTGCGTTTTCAATTGTTCCTGGTTCTATCTTGGGTAAGTCTCATGGCTATGTAGCTCCAACAGATAAATTAAATATTGCGGCTGTTGGTATCGGTGGTATGGGTAGTGCCAACTTGAAGAATATGGAAAAGACAGACAATATCGTGGCGCTTTGCGATGTTGACTGGAAATATTCCAAACCTGTATTTGAACGTTTAAGTGGCGCTAAGAAGTATTGGGACTATCGCAAGATGTATGATGAAATGGGTAAATCCATTGATGCGGTATTGGTTGCAACTGCTGACCATACGCATGCTATTATCACTGCAGATGCGATGACTTTGGGTAAGCATGTATATGTACAGAAACCATTGACACATTCAGTTTATGAATCACGTTTGTTGACTAAGTTAGCAGAAACTACCGGTGTTGTTACGCAGATGGGTAACCAAGGTTCTTCATCGGAAGATACTGACCTTGTTTGCGAATGGATTTGGAATGGTGAAATCGGTGATGTCACAAAGGTTGAGTGTGCGACTGACCGTCCTATTTGGCCGCAAGGTTTGAATACTCCTGAAAAAGTAGATAAGATTCCTTCTACTTTGAATTGGGATTTGTTCTCCGGACCGGCAGAGGTGAAACCATTCAGCAATATCTATCATCCTTGGAACTGGCGCGGTTGGTGGGCTTATGGTACAGGAGCTTTAGGTGATATGGCTTGTCATATTATGCATACGGCATTTAAAGCGTTGAAGTTAGGTTATCCGACAAAAGTTGAAGCTTCTTCTACATTGTTATTGCGTGATTGTGCTCCTAATGCTCAGCATGTGAAGTTTATTTTCCCGGCACGTGAGAATATGCCTAAGTTGGCGATGCCGGAAGTTGAAATCCATTGGTATGATGGTGGTTTGATGCCAGAACGTCCAGCAGGTTTCCCGGAAGGTAAACAATTGATGGGTCCTGGTGGTGGTTTGACTATTTTCCATGGAACAAAGGATACATTGGTTTGTGGTTGCTATGGACAGAAACCGTTCTTGTTGTCAGGTCGTGTTCCAAGTGCTGCTCCAAAAGTATGTCGTCGTGTTGACAAAGCAATGAGTGGTGGTCACGAACAGGATTGGATTGCACAATGTAAGGCCGGTTCTAACCGTGTGAAATGTAAGTCAGATTTCTCTGAAGCTGGTCCATTCAATGAAATGATTGTGATGGGTGTGTTGGCTGTTCGTTTGCAAGCATTACATAGAACATTGGAATGGGATGGTCAGAACATGCAGTTCTTGAATATCAAGGATAATGAAACAATAAAGACTTGTATTAAGGATGGTTTCACAATCAAAGATGGTCATCCTTCATTTGCAAAAGATTGGACAGATCCTGTTAATGCTAAACAATTCGCAGCAGAATTGATTAAACATAACTACCGTGCAGGCTGGAACTTGCCGGATATGCCGAGATAATTTTAAATAACAGATAAAAGATGAAAAAAACAGTATTAGTGTTAGGTGCTGCAGTCATGATGTCTTTTATGATGTCTTGTGGCGGTGGCCAAAAAGCAGAAAATGCAACTGCTGAAACAAAAACAGAGGTGACAGAAGACGAAGGCAAGATTTCTTTGTTCAATGGAAAAGATTTCACCGGTTGGAGAGGTTATAATCGTCAAGATATTCCTGCTCGTTGGACAATCGAAGATGGTTGTATCAAGTTCAATGGTGCCGGAGGCGGTGAAGCTCAGACAAATGATGGTGGTGATATCATCTTTGATAAGAAATTTAAAAACTTTGAATTGGAATTGGAGTGGAAGGTTTCTAAAGGTGGTAACTCCGGTATTTTCTATTTGGCTCAAGAAGTTCCGGGTAAACCGATTTACATCTCAGCTCCTGAATGCCAGGTATTGGATAATGAAAACCATCCGGATGCGAAATTAGGTAAAGATGGTAACCGCAAATCTTCTTCTTTGTATGATATGATTCCTGCTAATCCGCAGAATTCAAAACCGTTCGGAGAATGGAACAAAGTGAAGATCATGGTTTACAAAGGAACTGTTGTTCACTATCAGAATGATGAAGTGGTAGTTGAATATCACTTGTGGACTCCGCAATGGAAGGAAATGTTGGATAAGAGCAAATTCAGCAAAGAAAAATGGCCGGAAGCATACGATCTATTGTTGAACTGTGGCGGTGAAAACCGTGAAGGTTATATCGGTTTCCAAGATCATGGAGATGATGTTTGGTTCCGCAACATCACAATCAAAGAACTTGACTGATAATAGATAAGTCTTTGTGATAATAGAAAGTCCCGATGCCTGCTGTGATGTAGGTATCGGGATTTTTTATTCTGAAATTACTCGGTGACTAATTCGGGATTAGGTCCGATGTAATTTTGAATACCTTTTATTAAGATTTCGGGATTGCTGTGCTTGATAGGTTACATACCCGATACCCAACCAAACCATCAACCATACCCAAACGGCTATACATTTACGATTATTAATCTTCATATTCATTCTTTTTCTGTAGACATTTTGTTGACTAAGCCGTATTAATAAGTTTGAAAATCAATCTATTATAAATTATCCGAAAAGTATCGGACTTTTTTTAACTGATATAAAATTTTAAAAAATATCTTTGTGAAGTTCGCTTGTCTTTCTGATAGACAGAAAATAATTCAGACACAAATATAAATAAAAAGAGTATGATTAAAAAAATGTTGAAAATCACAGTTGCTTTGATTTGTATGGTAGGTATGTATCTGCTTACTCAATCATCACAAATGCAACCGTTAAACGATTTGACAAAAGCGAACATCGAAGCATTGGCGCAAGGAGAACAGTCCAATGAAAATTATTTTTGTTTAGGAATTGGGAATGTAGAGTGTAACGGTTCGTTTGTTCAATATAAAATTTCAGGATATCATTTAAAGTAGCAAGATAAGGAAGAAAAGAAAGGAGTTTCTGCAAGTCTGTTCCACCGTTCTCTACAGAAACTCCTGAAAATCTCCTCAGTGATTCACATCTAAAAAAGGAGGTACGGCAAAAATAGGTAATAAACAGCAAACAAAAAAAGGAATGATGTCTCCTTATTCTGAAAAGTGAAGAATAGTAACTTTTGAGGATGAATACATAAAAGAACAAACGTTTATAAAAAAGAATAAATAAAAATATGAAAAAGAAAATGTTAGGCTTTATAGCCTTTGCTGCCATAGCAGCGGTTGCTGGTTGGAATATTACTCAAAGTGAAAAAGAAGATGTTTTATCTGATTAAGCTTTTGATAATATAGAAGCTTTAGCCCAAGGGGAGGTTTATATTGAATTTATTTGTATAGGTTCTTATTATGAATGTCATACTTATTCTGATGGAGAAACTTTGTGGGGGATAAAACAAAGTTTTTAATTTCAAAAGTAGTAAGTAAAATGGATAAGGAAGAGATTGTTTTATAATTCTCTTCCTTGTAAAGTCTATATTTATGAAGAATGTTTGTTTTGTAATAATTTTTATTTGTTTTTTCTTTTCCTGTCAAAAAAAGAAAGTAGATCCGATAAGTCGTTTTGATAAAGTGGTAAATATTCAAGGTAAAAAATTGAATGTGGATACTTATAAACTAAATAGTCAAGGAACTCTTCTTTTATTTGAAAAAGAGCAATGTGTTATTAAGCATAATGTTATGCGAGATTCTCATGTTGATAAAATATCATATACTCAAGATAGTGTATCTTCCTTGTTAAAGCATGGGAGTGCTCCCAATGAAAGTTTTTATACTTCTTTAATGCAGAAGAAAGATGATAGTCATTTCTTGGTATTTGATATAAGTAAGAAACGAATTATAACTAAGGATTTATTAGGGAATACGACAGAAGAACAAAATATAGAAGAACATTATCCATCAGTTCTAGAAACAAATGGAGGGTATGTTGCACGGAATAGTGGTAGTCGGGTTATTAATAATAGGCGTTTTGTATCTTTAAATAAGAAAGGGGAATTTGTTAATACGTTTGGAGAGTTTCCGAAAAAAGATAGGTATAGTGTAGAAATGGCCGATCCTCAAAGTCGTATGATGGCTTATCAAGGAAAAATGGTATATAATCCTATTTTAAATAGAATGGCTTTTATCTCTTTTTTTGGAGTAATTTTTGAAGTTTATCAATTGGAAGAGAATCCCTATATGATAAAAAAATATCATGATGTATTTCCTAATTATACAGTGAATAGTACTTCTGATTATAGTAGTGCTGTTTATAAAAAAGGTAATATTCATGGTTATATTGATTTGTATGCCACTGAACACTATATTTATGCTTTGTATTCAGGAAAACAAATGAAAAGTATTTCAGAACAAGCTTTTATGGATGTCATGCTTTCTAATGCAATTTTTGTTTATGACTGGAATGGAAATTGTGTTTGTCGTTTGGTTGCAGATAAACCATTGCTGAATATATGTGTGTCAGAAGATAATCAAGAGTTGATTGCCTTAGGTTGGGAGGATGATTATTATTTATATTCTTTTGATATGTCGGATGTTAAACTTTCAACTCTTTAACATAAAATCAATTGTTCTAGTTCGTTGTATGCAATCTGATAAAAGATAAGATAATGAACACAAAATCTTATTTCTCTGCCCAGGGAAAAAATTTTTTCTGGGCAGAGAAATAAAATTGGTTGGTATCTATTTTTATTTGTTTTCGTCGATGATCATGCCGTTTCAGTGGTGGGTTCTCTACTTCGTTTGAAATTCCCGGAAAAGGGTATTTGTCGGGTGTATGACTTATCGGGAGTATTGCTTCAAACGGCTCCGATAGTGGCAGGCGATAATGAAATCCCACTAAAAACCAAAGGACTCTGCATCCTTTCCATCGACTGTAACGGCAAAGTCGCCTCCCACAAAATTCAAGTGAAGGAGTAATGTCGCTTTTATAAGTTTGAAATGATTGTGCATATAAATTAAATCGTTATATTTGTTGCATATCTTCTTCTTTTAAAGAGAGGATAGAAGAAACTTAATTATTCATTAAAATACCAAAGCAATCACTATGAAAGAGGTGAAGTTTATCGATCCGAAATCGGATTATGGCTTTAAGGTGCTGTTTGGCACAGTGGCAAATAAAGAGTTGACAATCGGTTTCTTAAACAGTCTCTTGGATAAACAAATCAAGGACATTACGTTTCAGAATGTCGAGATGTTGGGAGAAAACAGCGGAAACACGAAAGTTATCTTTGACCTTTTTTGCGAAACGGAGGATGGAGAGTGCTTTATCGTGGAGATTCAGAAGAAAAAACAGCAGTATTTTTCGGATAGGGTCTTGTATTACGCCTCTTTTGTCATCCAACGGCAAGCACAGATGGAGCGGAAACGTATCCAAACAGTGTTCGGTAAAGGGAAGAAACGTTGGGAATACCGGTTTAGCAAAGTGTATGTGGTCTGTTTCTTGGATTTCATCATGGATGGTCGTTACCCGGATAAATACCGTTGGGACATTGTCCGCATGGATCGAGAGTTGAAGGAACCGTTCAGTGACACACTGAATGAAATCTATTTGGAGCTGCCGAAGTTCAAGTTAGATTTTTCGGCTTGCGATACGGCTTACAAGCGATTTTTGTACATATTAAATCATGTAGAAATTATGGGAGAGATACCAAAACATATTTGGGAGAATGATAACTTTTTGAAGAAGTTAAAGAGTGCGGTTGAAGTTGAACGGATGAGTTTGGATGAACGTTTGGCATATGAGTTAAGTTTATCTGTCGAACGAGATTGGTATGCCTGCATGGAGTATCGCTATGAAGAAGGTGTAGAGAAAGGAAAGAAAGAAGGTATAGAACAAGGATTAGAACAAGGCAAACAGGCTGGTTTGGAAGAAGGACTTATGAAAGGAAAGCAAGAAGGGAAACTTGAAGGCTTATACCAAACCGCTACCAATTTGAAAAAGAGTGGCATTGATTTGCAAACAATCGTGAACTGTACAGGTCTGACTTTAGAAGAGGTAGAGAAGTTGTAAGAGAAAATCTATGTGAAGGAGTAAAAAACCATCGGCATGAAACTTTCTTCTCATGCCGATGGATTTTTATTTTCATTAGCATCGGGTTTTTATTCGGCAGTAATATATAGATTACTGTATTTATTGCCATTGAATAAGATCTGGCCACCTTTCCCGCTATTGACAAGCAAGTCGTAATCATCATTGTCTTTTTTTATCTTTTTGCTATCAAAGTCGGATGTGTCAAACTTTTGGGACTGATGTGAAACATTGAACCCTTTGATTTTACAGTTCCCATATTTCATGTTGTCTGCCTTTACCTTAAAAGAACTCTTTTTATCCGTTGTAATGTTTAATGTGCTATACCGAGCCTCAGCTGATATTTGCGTGAAGTCGGATGCTAATTCGTTGATATGGAATTTGCTATAGCCTAATTCGTTGATGGCGATTCCCTTTTTAACCTTTTGAATAGTGCTGTTTCCATACTTTTGTTTTATCACTCCATGCCCAAGTTCTTCTATCTGGATATTCCCGTATTTGATGTCGGTGTTCATTTCCGATACCTTTCCCATGGTCAGATTTCCATATTTGCAAACGATCATCAGTTCGTCGGTCGTATTGGCAATCTCCAAGTTCCCATATTTGATATCAATGTTAAGAGGAGCGTTGAAGTTACCGCCATGGATATTCCCGTACTTTGCATGAAGGTTGCATTTGCCTTTGTTGGTTTCCGGCATGCGGATGTTCCCATATTTTTGTGTCAGATGGCAGGCCAACTCTGCCGGCATATTGATGGAATAATTAATAGTGAATGATTGTTCGGAACCATCAGAGTTGTCGGAGGCTATAGAGGTGATGGCAGAAACAGTACCTCCACTCTTCTCCAATTGGATATGGATGCGGTCAAGAATAGCCTGTGCCTTTTGGTCACTATGAGCTTTGGCTTCGATTTCTACTTGGATAGTAACCTCTTTCTTATTCCAGGAACTGATGGTAATATTCCCATAGCGGTTGTCAACTTGCAGGAGATCATTTTTACTTACGCTGAAGTTTTTATTAATCTCCTTTTTCTTGATGCTTTCAAATTGGGCAGCCCGGACAGGATAGGTGCACATAAAGGTCAAGAGTAACAGTAATCCTGTGTGGGAAAGGATACGTAGATACTTGATTAAACTTGTTTTTGCTGTTTTCATTTCTCTGTTTGTTTTATGTTGTTATTGATTATTTGATTTCATACATCCCATTTGATTAAGCATAATCTGAAGGCTTTCCAGACTGCTGCTGTAGTGCATGTTTATGGCATATAAACCATCATCGGAGCAGGGGAGTGTTGGGAGCACGGACTCTTCAAATATTCGGCTGTCTGCTAAAATCTGGTTGGTCTCTTCCAATAGCTCGTCTGCTCCCGGAAAGGGATATTGTTTGCATAGCATTTTCATCTCTTCAATCGTTTCATGGATTTGCATCATGTAGTGGAGGCGAAGCCCTTCAAACTCTTCTGTTATCTCACAACTACAAGGCTGTACCTCTGTGGGAGAAATATCGGATGTCCCCTTTTCCCATGGGAGATTGAAAAGGATAAGCAAGGAGATGCAGGCTGCCGCAATTATAGAGTACAGGCTGTATCTTATGGTTTGGCTTCTGTGTGGATGAGACAATCTCTTTTCGAAGCGTTCCAAATGGCCTTCCGGAAGTTGCTTCTCTTCAAATGCTTCTCTGTTTATGTCGATAAAATGTTTTAATTTGTCCATGATTCTTTTGCTGCTATGATGTTTAACAATTTTCGCTTCCCTCTCAAGTATTGGCTGCGTACACTTGCCGGTTGGATTTTGAGGATGGAAGCGATCTCTTCCATATCGTATCCCTCGAAAAGGTAAAGAGAAAGGATGACCCGATACCCGGGTGGCAATTCTTTACAGGCTCTTTTGATCTGCTCGACGGAATATTGTATCTCTTCCTCGTTCTCTCTCTCCTCTTCCGGAATCCATAGTTGCTCGGTCAACTCCTCCCAGTCTGGAGTTTGCCGGCGGAGATGGTCGATTGCTGTATGGATTGCTATAGAATGAATCCATGCTTCGAATGTTTGCTCTTCTTGATATAGGTCAATCCGGGTGAGGATTTTCAAGAAAGCATCTTGCATCGCCTCTTCTGCATCCCCCACATTCCCGACTATACGAAAACAGATGTTGTACAGCCATCGTGCGTATGCTTTATAAAGGGCAAGCTGTGCTGTCCGGTCTCCTTTGCGGCATGCCTCTATCAGATATGTATTTGTCTTTTTCATACTCATATATATAGACGAAAGGAAACTGCCAAACGTTGCATGAGATTCCTAAAAAGCATAAAAAAAGAGACATCATGAAGATGTCTCTTCCTAAACAAAATGAAAAAAATAGAAGTTATGAGGGAAGTGTTTCTATTCTTTAGACTTATAATCCAACTCGATTGTACGGTAATCGTTCAAAACGTAGGATTTGTATTTGATTTTCAATTTGACAGTTTGTCCTTCGGTACTCGGTAAATTATCCAACTTGAAGGATACTAAGCTGGAGGCCTCTACCACCGGTTCATCATTGTATGCGTTGTGCTTAAGTTCCAATTCGTATGGGTCAGCATTGTTGACGGGAACCAAATTGATGAAATGTCTGATATTGCCTAATCCTCTTAGGATGACAAAATCAAATGTGATGTAACCATCTTCAATCCATACCGCTTTGGGATCCCAGATGCTGTTCCCATTCAGTGCAAGCATGTCGGTGCCGTAGTAACTGTCGTTTTCTATGCCTAAATCAGGAGCGATAGCCTTTGTTAAAAAAGTGTCTAAGCGCATGATATTAATAGAGTAGTCGTATCCTGCGGTTTGAGCTTCTGAATCTTTATATGAAATAAGGGCTCGTGTTTCATTGGAAACTTCAAATGCGTGATGATTTAATGGGTACAAGGTCGTTGTATCATTTAATTGCATAAAAAAGGAATTGTCATCCAAGGGTTTTAGGGTGACAATGGCAATTTTGCTATCTGCCCAAATCTGTTCATATTCGTTTGGATCATCATCCAAACAGGAGTAAAAAACGGTGGAACTCATCAGTAGTCCCAGTAATAACATCAAACTTTTCAACTTCTTCATAAATTACTTCGTTAATTGTTTATAATCTCTTTCCATAGATGTAAGATGCAAAACAACCCTAAAACGCTGCAAAGGATATTCAAAAAATATGTTAAACTTTTAGAGATTGAACAATCAGTGATGCGGTTCGCTGTGAAGCTCCGGGTTCTCCTAATAACCGAATGATTTCATTATAGCCTTCAAGCATTTGGTTACGATACTCTTCATCATGTAAAATACGACCCAATTCCTCTTCTATTTGTGCGCGTGAGAAACGGGCACCGAATAGTTCCTGCACTACTTCACGTCCGGCTATTAGGTTGACTAATGAGATATAGGGAGTGTGGAAAAAGTGTCGGAAAATGAAACTGGCAATCTTTCCGGCTTTTACATAGTAGCAAACAACTTGGGGAACTTGGAAAAGTGCGGTTTCTAAAGTAGCAGTGCCGGAAGTGACTAAAGCTGCATCGCTATGTTGCAGGAGCGGGTATGTCTGTCCGAAAAGAATCTTGACCGGTTTGTCCCCAATATATTGCCGGTAGTAGTCCGGTTCTATACCGGGTGCGCCCGCAATGACGGCTTGGTGGGTAGGGTAGGCTGCTGCTACATCTAACATAGTTGGTAGATTGTCTTTGATTTCTTGTCTGCGACTTCCTGCCAATAAAGCTAATATGGGTCGTTTGTCCAATTGAGCCTCTTGATGAAAGCGATCCGGTTGGGCTGTTTGCTCTATCTTGTAGGAAGCGACTGAGTCAACAGACGGATTCCCTACATAATCAACCGGATAGTTTAATTTGTTAAAGAAATCTACTTCAAAAGGCAAAATACAGAACATACGGTCTACGTATCGGCGGAAATCTTTGATGCGATACTGTTTCCATGCCCAAATTTTAGGGGAAATATAATAGTAGACCGGAAGTCGCAATTGGGTTTTGACAAACTTGGCTATCTTTAAGTTGAAACCCGGATAATCAATCAAGATCACCACGTCCGGTTGGTATCGTTTGATATCCTCTTGGCAGGCTTTCATGTTGTTGAGGATGGTTCGAAGATGGAGGAGTACGGGGATAAAGCCCATAAATGCCATCTCTCTGTAATGTTTGACTAATCTACCACCAACAGCCTGCATCAAATCTCCACCCAAAAAAAGGAAATCAGCATTTGGATCTTTTTCTTTTAAGGCTGCCATCAGGTTGGAGGCATGCAAATCTCCAGAAGCTTCACCTGCTATGAGAAAATATTTCATATCTTGATAGATAATTGTTTGTCGTTTTGTAGTTCGGTAAGGAATTCGTAGTCTGTGACATCAATCTTACACGGAACCAGTGAAGCATACCCATTGTCTAAAGCAAGTGTGTCATTCTCCGGGTGAATCGGTTTCGCATTCTCGAATGCTCCGGAAAGCCAAAATACCGGTTCACCTGTCGCATTCTCGGAGCGTTTGAACTCATTGGTCCATCGACCTGCAGCTTGTCGACAAAGTTTTAAGCCTTTTACATGATCAGTGATCGGTACATTCAAATTTAGATAGGTGCCGGATGGCAATCCGTTTAGGATGACCCATTCAGCTAAAGCATGGCCTAAGCGGCAACATTCACTGAAATCTGCATCTGCTTGGTGGTCTAATAGCGAGAGACCAATGGAGGGGATTCCGAAGATACAGCCTTCTGCTGTTGCTCCCATGGTTCCTGAGTATTGGACGCAGATCGCATAATTGCCTCCGTGATTGATTCCCGAAACGAGTAGGTTGGGTTGGCGATCCAGTATTTCATTGATAGCCAATTTTACACAGTCAACAGGAGTCCCTGTACAGCTGTAAATTTTTAAGCCTTCTTCTTCTTTGATTAATTTATATTTAATAGGGATGAGTGATGTTATGGCACTTCCCATTCCCGAACGTGCTCCATCAGGTGCAAAAACAATAATATCGCCTAAATCGCGTAAACATTCGGTAATCTCTTTGATCCCTTTTGCGTCAACTCCGTCATCGTTTGTGATTAATATAAGCGGCCTTTTTTCCATTTCTTAATTTTAATATGTGCAGACAAATATAGGGATTCTTTTTTTGGTATAAAAACTTAAAAGTTCTTACCTTTGTATTTAAATTTGATAAAATTAAAGAGATGAAGAAATATGTATTAGTTTGCATAGCTTTGTGTTTAGCTGTAGCCGGTTATGCTCAGAAAAAGAATTTTTCTTACAAATTTTATGGACAGGTGCGTGGTGATTTATTTTATAACTCACGCGCAAATACGGAGAATGTAGATGGGCTCTTTTATTTGTATCCGAAAGATCACAAATATGATGCAGATGGCAAGGACTTGAATGCTTCTCCTAATGGAAGTTTCTATTTGCTTTATTCTCGTTTGGGGTTGGATTTGACCGGTCCTAAAATAGGTAATGCAACCTCTTCAGCCAAATTGGAGGTCGATTTTCGTGGCTCAGGTAGTAGTTGGGCTTTGATTCGTATTCGTCATGCATATATAAACTTGGATTGGGGTAAGTCTGCCGTATTGGTTGGACAAACTTGGCATCCTTTGTTTGGAGATGTATCTCCTCAGATGTTAAACCTTTGTACAGGAGCTCCGTTTCAACCATTTAATCGTAGTCCGCAAATTCGCTATCGTTATACTTCCGGCGGTGGATTGCAGTTAACAGGTTCTGTATTATGGCAATTGCAATATTTGTCAACCGGCCCTAATGGCAAGAGCGAAGAATATATCAAGAATGGTTGTGTTCCGGAAGTCTTTTTAGGAATTGATTATAAGAAAAACGGCTGGATTGCTGGTGCCGGAATGGAAGTCCTTTCTTTGAAACCACGTACGCAATCAGTCGTGAACCAACAGACTTATAAGGTTGATGAGCGTATTACTTCACTTTCTTTTGAAGCGCATGCTAAATATGTGGGTAATGATTGGGTAGTTGCAGCTAAATCTTTGTTGGCTTCAAACTTGACGCAATGCTCTATGATTGGCGGATATGCCGTTACAGGTATTGATACCCGTACCGGTGAACAGGACTATACTCCTTATCGTCACTCTATGACTTGGTTAAATGTTGTTTATGGCAAAAAATGGAAACCGGGTATTTTTGTTGGTTATATGAAGAATTTAGGGACAGGAAAGGATATTGCCGGTTCAACTTATGGTATTGGATTGGATTTAGATCAGTTGGTTACAACTAATATTCAGCTATCATATAATTTGCCTCATTGGAAGTTAGGTGTTGAATATACTCCCTCTGTAGCTTGGTATGGTGATATGAATAAAAAGAATGGTAAGATAGAAAATACTCATTCTATTACCAATCACCGTGTCTTAGGTGTAGTAATGTATATGTTTTAAATAATTCAATAAAAAAAACGGAACAAATAAAACTGAAGGGAAGAGCTCTTGTTTAGGTTTGTTTGTCCCGTTTTTTATTAACCGTAATCTAATCATAATGATAAGACGAATTTTTTTTTTACTTCTCTCTCTATTAGGGATGGTAGGAGTACTTTCAGCCCAGCAGTTAAAAGTCGAAGACTTAACGTGTGAGTATATAAAGAATCCAATAAGTATTGATATAAAAAATCCTTTATTGGGATGGAAGCTTTCTTCTTCAGAAAGAGGACAATCTCAATCGGCTTATGAGATAGTTATAGCCACTGATAAGGTAAGTCTGGAAACAGGAAAGAATCTTTTTTGGAAAAGTGGGAAGGTCAAAAGTGAAAAGAATGCCCATGTCCGTTACATGGGAAAGAGTTTAAAATCTTTTACCCGTTATTATTGGAAAGTTCGTGTCTATAATCAGGATGGAATAGTTTCAGGTTGGAGTGAACCAGCCTATTGGGAAACAGCGATGTTATCCTCATCAGATTGGAAGGCTCAGTGGATAGGAGATGGATCAACCTCTCCTGAAAAGGAAGAAGATTTTTATAAAGATGATCCGGCTCCATTGTTTAGAAAAGCATTTAGAATCTCTAAATTGTTAAAGGAAGCACGTCTATATATTGCAGGATTAGGTTATTATGAGGCAAGTTTGAATGGAGAAAAAGTTGGAGATCATTGGTTAGATCCAGGTTGGACAAACTATGGAAAACAGATATTATATAGTACTTATGATGTAACTTCTCAGTTACAGAGTGGAGAGAATGTGCTTGGAGTTATGTTAGGCAATGGCTTTTTTAATCCATTGCCTTTACGGATATTTGAACCTTTGCGTGAGAGGTTATATATTGGCCGACCGTGTCTCAAAGCACAGCTTCGTTTGGTTTATGAGGATGGTTCTGTTGAAACAATTGTAACTAATAAGGACTGGAAAACGATTCAAGGACCAATTTTGCGAAATAATGTGTATTTGGGTGAATGGTATGATGCACGGAAAGAGATAAAAGGATGGGATTGTGTTTCTTTGGATGATAGCGAATGGAAATCAGTGACCTTATTGGATTCTATTCCTTCTGGAGTATTGACTGCTCAAATGCAACCTGCTATCCGGGCTACTAAAAGAATAAAACCTGTTCAAATGACAGAAACGCGACCGGGTGAGTTTGTCTTTGATATGGGACAAAATTTCGCAGGGGTTATTCGTTTAAAGGTTAAAGGCCCTAAAGGTACAACGATAAAGATTCGTTATGGAGAGGATGTTTATTCGGATAAGAGTTTGAATGTGATGACGACTGTTGCTGGTCAGCGGAAGAAATTTTGGAATGCTGATTGGAGTATCCCGGGACAACCTCAGACCTGTTGGCAAGAGGATCGTTATACGTTAAAAGGAGAAGGGGAAGAGGTTTGGTCTCCACGTTTTACTTTTCATGGTTTTCGATATGTGGAAATTACGGGATGGCCGGGTCGCCCTTCTTTAGAGGATATAGAGGGAATTCGCTTAAATGCAGATTTGGATAGGACCGGATTCTTTTTATGTTCGGAACCGATGCTCAATAAGTTGGATACAGTTCTGGATTATACATTTAAGAGTAATGTGTTTAGTGTACAGTCCGATTGTCCTGCTCGTGAGAAGTTTGGATATGGAGGAGATATTGTAGGAGTAGCTCGAACATTCTGTTGGTATTATGATATGGAGAATTTTTATCGAAAAGTAGTACGGGATTTTGCCAATGATCAACGGCCTTTGGGTGGTATGACAGAAACTGCTCCATATAATGGTCTGGATGTTGATGGTTTGGGTGATGAATCAGGACCAATTGGTTGGCAGTTAGCCTTTGCTTTTGTACAAAAGCAGTTGTATGATTATTATGGAGATAAAGAGATTATAAAGGCTTATTATCCTGCTTTTCTGAAACAGATTCAATTTATATCTGCGAATGCAAAGGATTACATGATAGAAAAGTGTATAAATGATCATGAAAGTTTGGAAGAGAGAATCCCGGCTTTGTTTGCTACTGCTCATTATTATCACCACGTTCAGTTGTTAGTAGAATTTGCTCAAATCCTTGGTAAAAAAGAGGATGTGCAGTCGTATACTCAATTGGCAGAGCAAATTCGGAAAGCATTTATTGCTCGCTTTGTTCATACAGGAGATGGTGTCGTTGGAAATGGAACGCAAGCCGCTCAAGCATTTGCTTTGTATTATGGATTACTGCCAGATGCAGAAAAAAATTTAATTTTAGATGGACTTCTGAAAGCGATTGAGAAACAAGACGGACATATTGCTTCAGGCATTTTTGGTGTTCCGGCAATTTTGACTGTTTTGCGTGAAAATAACCTGAACGATGTAGCATATAAAATGGTGACGAAGGAGACTTTTCCGGGATGGGGACATATGCTTAAATCAGGTGCAACAACCTTATGGGAAACTTGGAAGTATTCCGACCATGTATATTCACATAACCATCCGATGTTTGGAAGTGTAGGAGAGTGGATGTATCAATCTTTAGGAGGAATAAATGCGATTGCACCCGGATTTAAGAAAATAATGATAAAACCTCAGCCTGTAGATAGCTTGAATTGGGTAAATTGTCGGTATCGATCAATTAATGGAGATATTGTAAGCAATTGGAAACAAGAGGATGGAGTATTTAAGTTAGAGGTACAAATCCCGGTTAATTCAAAGGCTGTTGTTTATTTGCCCTCTTTGCCCTCTTCAAGGATAACGGAAAATGGTATTTCGGTTTCAGCCTTGAAGGAAATTAAAGTCTTGGATTATAAGGATGGATATACATTATTAGAAGTAGGTTCCGGTACTTATCATTTTGAAAGTAGGTAATGGAAGGATACAGATAGTATGGATAATAAAAAAGCGAACTCTACCAATTAAAGTGGAGTTCGCTTTTTTATTTAGATAGATATCTTATCCTATGTTCTTAACTTTCAAAAGATATTCAGCAATTTGTACTGCATTCAAAGCAGCCCCTTTCTTAATTTGGTCGCTCACTGTCCAGAATGTTAAACCATTAGGATTAGAAATGTCTTTGCGGATACGACCTACATAAACCGGATCCTTACCCGCAATGAACAAAGGCATTGGGTAATCTTTGTTAGCAGGCTCATCTTGTAAAACAACACCTTCTGCTTCTGCAAAAGCCTGGCGTGCCTCTTCTGTGCTGATTGGACGTTCGGTTTCAACCCAAGTAGCTTCACTATGAGCACGCATAACCGGTACACGTACACAAGTTGCACTTACTTCGATGTCTGAATGCATAATCTTACGTGTTTCATTATACATCTTCATCTCTTCTTTGGTATAACCATTGTCAGTAAAGACATCCACATGAGGAATGACATTGTATGCCAATTGGTAAGCAAACTTTTCTACGGTTGGCTCTTCGCCTTTTAGTAACTGTTCGTATTGTTTTACCAACTCTGCCATAGCAGTTGCGCCTGCACCACTTGCTGCTTGATAGGTAGAAACATGAACACGTTTGATATGAGAAAGGTTTTCAATCGCTTTCAAAGCAACTACCATCTGGATTGTCGTACAGTTTGGATTGGCAATAATACCACGAGGGCGAACCAATGCATCTTCCGGGTTTACTTCCGGAACAACCAATGGAACGTCATTGTCCATTCTGAATGCGCTTGAATTGTCGATCATCACTGTACCATGCTTGGTGATTGTTTCGGCATATTCAATAGAGGTTCCACCACCGGCAGAAACAAAAGCGACATCAATACCTTTAAAATCATCGTTGTGCTTAAGTTCTTTTACAGTATATTGTTTGTCACGAAAAGTATAAGTACGTCCGGCACTGCGAGATGAGCCAAAAAGTACTAACTCATCGATCGGGAAGTTTCTTTCGTCAAGTACACGTAGGAATTCTTGACCTACTGCGCCACTTACTCCAACAATTGCTACTTTCATTTTGAGCACTAATTTATTTGTTTATTGAAAAAATAATATACCTTTACAGCGTATAAGAAAACACTTCTTTCCCTATGCTTCAACGCTTTGGGGTGCAAAGATAGAAAATTAGAAACAAAACTGTATAACTATGAAACATTTTATTCTTTTAATCTTCGTATTACTCCCTTTTTCTGTGTCATCGCAGTTAAATGAAACATTCAGTGAATCGGAATTAAGTAGTGGTTGGATTGGGAAAGACCGAGATCAATTCTGTATAAATGAGGTAGGGCAACTTCAATTGAATATAAAGCCAACAGCTAACGGAAAAGCATCTATCGGGTATCAGATACCCTATGCGTCCGATATGCAATGGGAATTTGATGTTTGGATGCAATATGCACCCAGTGACGACAATAAGCTTTGTGTATATCTTTATCAAGAGGATTCGGAACACTATTTTTATATCCGTTTAGGTTTTGATGGGAGATGTAAGTTGGGTTTTAGGCAACAAGGGAATATTGACCTGTTTGAGCGGCAAGAAAACCCTTATCAGAATGTACCCTTGCTACTCCATCTTAAAATGACTTTAGAAAAGAACGAAACGTGGACTTTGTATAGTCGGACTGAAGGTATGAGTGGGTATAAAGTGGAAGGAACGGTCTATTTCCCTATAAAGAATCCGCAGTTATTGGGGAATATGCTTTTTACCTTTTATTACACGAAGTCGCGCAGTACTCTGTTTCGTATAGACAATATACGTGTTTCCCATCAGATTACTAAGACTCCTTTGCTATCGGAGGAGGAGGAAAAGCCGGATGAACCTGGGCAATCGGTTGATTCTCTTCCCCGGTTATTGGAAATAGAACCTCTATCCCCCTCTATTTTACGGTTTACTTTTGATAAACCTGTAGAGATAAAAGGGGCTGCTTTTTCCATCTCTGATATAGGGGAAGCCTACCAAAAAAGCTATGTAGATGAGGAAACAAAGTTATCTGTAAATACTCTTTTTGAGCAAGAAATGGAGTTAGGAAAAGATTATACAATCTCTTACACCGGGTTAGAGTCTTTCTCCGGTGCTTTGTTACCAGATTATTCGGTAGTATGGATGCTTAAAACTGAGGAAACCGAGGATGAGGATAATGTCCCTGCTACTTATTCCGAAGGTGCAGTTCTGATAAATGAAATCATGGCAGATCCAAAAGGATTAGAGGAGTTGTCGGAAACAGAATACGTGGAACTTTATAATACGACAGAGGACGCTATTCCACTCAGAGGTTGGCAATTAGTGTATGGAGGTTCTCCTAAAAATATTGGGGAAGCCATTCTTCCGGCAAAAGGATATGCTGTCTTGTTTCGTTTAGGCAGGGAAATCTCTTTAGCCGTTTCGGCAGTTGCTGTCCCAATGGATAAATTTCCGAATGCTTTGGCTAATACGGGTAAAGAACTGAAGTTGTTAGAACCGTCAGGAAAGATTATAGATCAAGTCTCGTATGCAAAAGCAACAGCTGGTAAATCGTGGGAACGGTCAGATGAGGGATGGTATCTTTCTTCAGACCCTCGTGGTGGGACACCGGGGGAACCAAATTCCTCTCCGGAACAAGAGGAGGAGAATCCGGAAGAGCCGAATGTCCCGGAAACCCCGGAAGAACCACAAGAACCAGAGAAACCGTCTGAACCAGAGAATCCAACAGTAGTCGAACCGGTTTTGCATGGGGAGATTGTATTTAATGAATTGTTGCCTAATCCTTATATCGGAGGCAGTGAGTATATTGAGTTATACAACCGTTCGGATAAATCATTATCGGTTGCTACATTGTCTTTGGCTGTTCGCAAATCGGATGGGACATTGAATACCCGTTACCCTTTGTCTGAGGTTACCGAACCACTTGGGGCAGGAGATTATCTCCTTTTTAGTAAAGACATAGCCTGCTTACCTACTTTTTATGATATTTTTCATCCTTCTGCTTTATGGCAATTGGATAAACTACCAGTATTGGCGAATACGGCTTCTACTTTGGTACTGTTTCGGACGGCGGATGGAGTGGTGATTGACGAGGTCTCTTATTCATCGAAATGGCATGCCTATTCGATTAAAAATGAGAAAGGAGTTGCATTGGAACGAATCGACCCGGACGGAGAGAGTCAGGATGAAAGTAATTGGACTTCTGCTTCTGAGTTAGTGGGATATGGCACTCCGGGATACCAGAATTCCCAATATTTAAACTATAGGGATGAAGAATCTACGGGGATTGAGAAACCGGTGTGGATAGAAGAAACGGCTAATTACAGGATCTCTTACCGATTAGACCGATCAGGTTACCATTGTCGGGCATATATTTTTAACACCTCCGGCATCCAGGTGGCAGAGGTATTGAACCACGAACTATTAGGTACGAGTGGAGAGGTGAGTTGGGATGGCTTGTCGCATACCGGTTTGTCGTTACCAACCGGTATTTATATTTTCTATGCAGAGATATACCATGCGGGGGATGGAGTAGCGAGGCGGTATAAGAAAGCCTTTTTGGTAAGATAAGTCTTTCAAATGGTTGGTGAAGAGATAAAAAAACGATGCCCATTGAACAAAAAAATTATGGGCATCGGATATTGATAGAATGCTTACCGCTTTTAGTCTTTTCCGTTAAGGATAGACAGCCTTGTACCAATTAACTCTATTTTTGTACCAATCGAAAAGTTGGGATTGATTGCTTTGGGGTACATAGACATTTAATCCGCAGCACTGTTTGATGGGATAGCTATAGCTCAAATATGAGAAGTATGCCTTAGGTGTATGGGCTTCATAAATGATTGCATTTTCAAGTGCTTGGGAAAAACGACTGTACTGTTCGTCTGTCGCTAATTGATGAATAAAATCTTTAAAGTCATAAAGCAGACCGGTAGTTCTGGGCAAAAACTCTAAGCGTTGCATTTGTGAGTAGTCAATGGCAAATAAATCACTCTCTTTCTTGTCTGCTAAAATCTCACGGACAATGTTTACCAACTCGTCCAATGCCGCAGTCTGTGTGAGTGAGACAGTGGCAGTTCGCCAACTCCCTTCTCTTTGGTTGTAATAATCATAGAATGTTTGTCCGATAAGCTCTAATTGTAGGTTGTCGGTAAACAATAGAGGGATCATGTCCGAATAGGGCCAGCCATCTCCCATGGTTTCAGTAGGTGAAGCTAAGATATAGTTGGCTTTATGACGCAGTTCATATACGCATTCAATGCTTGCCATATAGCAGGCATCAAAAAGGATGAACTCAAAGAGATTGTCCGGTAAGCCTTGTGCCAACTCATCTATTTCCATCCAGTTACTTCCGTCCTGTCCGAATGCTTTCATCATTTGTTGGTAGTCAGAGGGAAGCCAAGCTGTTCCATGACTCCAAAGAACCAAACCGTAGCTTTCTGCGGGATAAAGGTTTACAACATCCTGCATGATTTTTTTCATCTCACTCGGATTGATTGGATCCAGTCCGGCATAGTCTCGGATATGGAACTTATTTGTTTTACCATTCTCCTCTTTGATTTGGAGTAATTCCGGTTCTCCTTTTCGAGGAGCATGGAGGACAATCAGGTTACCTCCGTTCAGGCTTTCTTTGGTTGCTCCTGCAATCATCTCTTCAATGTCAGAATAGGCATAACTATCCAAACTATTGTTTGAAATAAAATAAACTAAAATCGTGCGAATAGGGGTAGGCTCCGGTTCGTCATTTTGTGTACAACCGATACATCCTAAACATAGGATAAAGAACAGAGTTATTAGTTTTAGTTTCATTATTCTATAGTTTTACTTTTTTACTTTTTCCTTTGTTCTCATTATGAAAACGATCTACGGCCGTAACTACATAGCGGTACTTTTGTGCCCCATCTTCATAAGGAAGCTGGTAGCGAGTATCACGTGTGATAGCGACAATCTTGGATGGGTCGTTTAAATTTACCTTTTCTTTCCCTTCAAAACGATAAATAACAAAGTAATGGGCTAACTCTGGATCGGTTGGGCTTTGTTTTGCCTCCCAATGTAAAATATAGCCGTCTGCAGTCCATTCCGCTTTCAGTTTTTTTACCTCTTTCGGTGTACGGTCATGCATGTGCGTATAGGCCGGGATTAAAGCCGGATACTTATGGTAATGTTGTTTAAGGCTATCTGCCACTCCTTTGTTGTTCCAAAGGAGTTCATTGGCCGGCCAAAAACAGTTGCCGCTAACTTTTGACAAAGAGCGCTCATAAAGCATCTTACGAGTCAATTGATCGGCTTTCATCGTGCGGGCTACATCTTGACCGATATAAAGTGGACGGTCGTAAGCATTTTTGTTCCACCATTTGATAAGGGTGATATAGTCTGCGGCTGCATGTCCTATCTCCCAATAGATTTGTGGCATGTTGTAGTCTATCCATCCCTCTTTGACCCAGTGGGTCACATCGGCAAATAAGTCATCGTAATTCTGTAAGCCGTTCGTGTTACTACCAGAACCATCGGGCGTGCTCTTCTTGTTACGGTAAATTCCAAACGGACTGATTCCGAAGCGAACCCAAGGTTTAGCCAACAAGATAGTATGTTTAAGTTCCTGTATAAGTTTGTTTACATTATCCCTTCTCCAATCGCCCCGTTGAGCCTTCGTATAACCTTTGTTTAAACCATATTGGCGGAAACTTTTATCATCAGGGAAAGAGACTCCCGGAACAGGGTAGGGGTAGAAATAGTCGTCCATGTGGATGGCATCGACATCATAACGGGTAACAATATCACGGACTACCCGGCAGATGAATTCTCGGCATTCCGGTAATCCCGGGTCAAAGAGGATCTGTTTGTTGTATGTGACGAACCATTCCGGATGTTTATGGTAAATGTGGTTCTTGGCGAAACGTGTGTTCCCTGCTGTACTCGCCCGATAAGGATTCAGCCAGGCATGAAACTCCATGTTACGCTTGTGGCACTCTTTAATTAAGAATTCCATCACATCAAAGTTCCCTTCCGGAGCAATCCCTTGTTGGCCAGTATAAAAGCGGCTCCAAGGTTCGATTTTCGATTGATAGAAAGCGTCCGCCTCCGGACGTACTTGGAAAATGATGGCATTGATACCACATGCCTGTAGATAGTTCAGTTTGCGTATGAAATCTTTTCTCATCTGTGCAGGAGTCATGCTTTGATATTCCCCTTGGAAAGCAGTCTGTATCCATGCTCCTCGAAACTCTCGCTTGGCATTTTCTTTTAATGGTTGTTGGGATGTTTGATGAACCGTTTTGCAAGAGGTCGCCATACAAAACAGGAGTATGGCTAACAGGTGGAGGTATTTTGTTACCATGAAGTTTATGAGTTTGATATTTTTATTTATTTCAGAATTACTTAGCTATAATTTGAGACAAAGATACGATAAGAAAATGATAACTTTCCTACATTTGCATTTCAATTGAAGGAAAAATAGTATGTCCGAAAGTAATTCTATATATATAAAGGGGGCTCGAGTCAACAATCTGAAAAATATTGATGTTGAGATACCCAGAGACAAGTTGGTTGTTATCACCGGACTATCCGGCAGTGGAAAATCTTCTTTGGCTTTTGATACATTGTATGCCGAAGGACAACGGCGTTATGTAGAGAGCCTTTCTGCTTATGCCCGACAGTTCTTGGGACGTATGAGCAAACCTGAGTGTGATTATATCAAAGGAATACCTCCGGCTATTGCCATTGAACAGAAAGTAAATACACGTAATCCCCGTTCGACAGTCGGCACTTCGACGGAAATATATGAATATCTTCGTTTGCTTTATGCCCGGATCGGGAAGACTATTTCTCCTATCTCCGGGACAGAGGTCAAGAAGCATCAGGCGAGTGATGTTGTTAAGGAGGTGTTGGCTTATCCGATGGGGACCCGTTTCGCGGTCTATGCCCCTGTAGTATTGCCAGAAGGACGAAGCATGAAAGAACAGTTGGAGATCTTGCAAAAGGAGGGGTACACTCGTTTGTCTATTGGAGAGGCGGTGTACCGGATGGGTGAGGTATTGGATGATGAAACGTTGTTGGCCTCTTCTCAGATAGAACTACTGATAGATCGCTTGGCTGTATCCGAAGATAAGACTTTGAAGAACCGTTTGGCTGATTCGGTAGATACGGCTTTTTTTGAAGGACATGATACCTGTATCGTGCGTATTTATACTTCTGAAGGAACGATTGTCAAGGAATATTCAAAGAAGTTTGAGGCTGACGGCATGACGTTTGAGGAACCGACCGATCAAATGTTCAGCTTTAATAACCCTTTGGGTGCTTGTCCGACTTGCGAGGGGTTTGGTAAGGTGTTGGGAATTGATGAAAACTTGGTGATACCCGATAAGAGTCTTTCCGTATATCAAGGAGCGGTTGTTTGTTGGAAAGGAGAGGTGATGGGAGAATGGTTGAGGGACTTTATTGTTAATAGTGAGCGGTATAAATTCCCGATCCACCGTCCTTATTATGAACTGACAGAAAAAGAAAAGGAACTTCTTTGGCATGGGGCGAGAGGTCTGCATGGTATTGATGATTTCTTTAAGTTTGTCGGAGAAAACCTATATAAGATCCAATATAGGGTTATGCAGGCACGATATAGGGGAAAAACAACTTGCCCGACCTGTAAAGGCTCTCGTCTGCGTCCGGAAGCTTTGTATGTCAAGGTGGGAGGCAAACATATTGCAGAGTTGGTCGCTTTGCCGATAACGGAGGCTAAAGCCTTTTTTGACCAACTGCAATTAGACGAGACGGATGCGGCTGTTGCCAAACGGTTACTGACTGAAATCCATAATCGTTTGCAATTTTTGTTGGATGTAGGATTGGGTTATTTGACCTTGGACCGCCTCTCTTCTTCTCTTTCGGGAGGGGAGAGCCAACGAATAAACTTGGCAACCTCTTTGGGTAGTAGTCTGGTCGGCTCTCTTTATATCTTAGATGAGCCAAGTATTGGGTTACATTCTCGTGATACGGAACTGTTGATAAAGGTGTTGCGGCAGTTACAAGCTTTGGAGAATACGGTTGTGATAGTGGAACATGATGAAGATATTATCCGGGCTGCCGATTATATTATCGATATCGGTCCGAAAGCCGGACGTTTGGGTGGTGAAGTGATTTACCAAGGAGAAGTTGATCTTCTAAAGAGTAATACTCAAAGTTATACGGTTCGTTACTTGACAGGGGAGGATCGGATCGAGTTGCCTCCTTACCGTAGGTTATGGAACAATTACATAGAGGTCAAAGGGGCACGTAAGAATAATTTGAAAGGTATTGATGTAAAGTTCCCTTTGAATGTGATGACAGTAGTAACGGGTGTGAGTGGCTCTGGTAAAAGTTCTTTGGTACGGGATATTTTCTATGAAGGAGTCAAACATTATCTGGATGACGCAGCCCGGTTGATGGTGGATTGTTCGGGATTGGAGGGTGATATGCATCTGATCAAAAGCATCGAGTTTGTTGACCAAAACTCGATAGGTAAAAGTTCACGTTCTAATCCAGTTACTTACATCGGGGCATATGATGAGATACGTAAGCTTTATGGCGAACAGAAGCTGGCGAAACAGATGGGCTATTCGGCAGCCTACTTCTCCTTTAATAAGGAGGGAGGACGCTGTGAAGAGTGCAAGGGGGAAGGAAAAATTACGGTTGAAATGCAATTTATGGCGGATATCACGCTTGAATGTGAGGTATGTCATGGTAAACGCTTTAAGCAGGATGTGTTGGATGTGGAATATAGAGGAGTTAATATTTATGATGTGTTGGAAATGACCGTTAACCAATCTATTGAGTTCTTTGAGCAATATCCGGGAGCGCAAGAGAAGAAGATTGTGAAGAAATTAAGACCCTTGCAAGAGGTCGGTTTAGGATATATCAAATTAGGACAAACCTCTTCCACTTTGTCCGGTGGAGAAAACCAACGTGTGAAGTTGGCCTATTATTTAGGTCAGGAAAAGCAAGAAGCGACCCTCTTTGTCTTCGATGAGCCGACCACCGGTCTGCATTTCCATGATATAAAGACCCTGTTAAAGGCCTTTCAGGCTTTGATACAGAAGGGACATACAGTGTTGATTATCGAACATAATATGGATGTGATTAAGTGTGCCGATTATGTGATAGACTTAGGTCCCGAAGGGGGAAAGGAAGGCGGCTATCTGGTTTGTACAGGTACCCCTGAGGAGATAGCCTCCTGTCCCGATTCTTATACCGGTCGATTCTTGAAACGACTTAAATCTTATTAAAGATAAACCGACATGTCTCGTTAGCCAAATCTTTTTGGCGAGCTTCCCATTGAGGTGGCGGGTTCTGCGCAGGTTCTGGCCACCAGAAACCTTGGGAGCTATAAGAGAGGATTGCTCCTTGAGGATCCATTCGGAAGGTAGCAAAGCCGATATCGCCATAGAAGGTCGAAGGAAGTTCCACGACAGGGATCATCCTTTCCGGTTTACGAGGACGAAGGAGGTAGGCCTTTTTACTCCAGATATGAAGATGCCCACAGATAAAACCTGCTACGATGGGTGAATGGGTAATCAATTCCGTTAAGGCAGGCAAATCGCCCAGCGGGTGATGAGCTCCCAAGAAGACCGGTCGTTTGCTCTCTGCTAAGAATCTCTTAAGCCACTCCAGTTGTACCTCGTTTAACTCACCAGATACGTTTGTGCTTTTCCGAGGGGGCAGTTCAGGAAGCTCAGAGAGTGTATCCAACATCACAAAGTCGGCATAAGGCAGTTCCACTACCGAAACAACTCTGCCGGCCACCTTGGTGGTTTGTTCATATTCCGGAAAGACCTTAAAGAAGGCTGCCCGACGATCATGGTTGCCCAGTCCTAATGTGATTTGGATACCGGCCTCTTTTAGAGGTTGAAGTAACTCTTTGGCATAGATATAATCCTCTTCCAAACCATAATCCCATGCAACATCCCCAAAGATAAAGACGTTTGCCGGTAGAGGATTTAAAGATAATATCTTATTCACCTGCTCCTTCAAAGAGATAGGGTTGTTTGGGTAATGGAGGGATTTCCCTTCGTTCATTTCCCCGCAGATGTGGATGTCTGAAAGAAATACAGTCAGATTGGGATCTATCTCTTTTCGTGCTCCTTGTGAGGGGCTACAGGCGATGGGAGACAAGGCTACTGCTCCTAAAGCGAATAAAGCCCCGGTAAATTCTCTTCGATTCATTTGGACTACTATTTTTAAGATTAACTAACCCTACAAAGGTCGTAAAAAAGCGATAGCATTCCGTATAAATGCTGTTGAAAATAAAAATATCCAAGGAGGATTCTTGTCGGATAGGTAAAATACTGTACTTTTGTGAGTAAACAATTAATCATAAAAAAAGAAGATATGGCTCAGTATAAACGTATTCTATTGAAGTTAAGCGGTGAGTCGCTTATGGGAAGTAAACAATATGGTATAGACGAAGTCCGCTTGAATGAATATGCGGTTCAGATCAAGGAGATTGCAGAGATGGGTGTCCAGATTGGTATCGTGATCGGAGGAGGCAATATCTTCCGTGGGTTGAGTGGCGCATCCAAAGGGTTTGACCGGGTGAAGGGTGACCAGATGGGAATGTTGGCCACTGTCATCAATAGCTTGGCTTTGAGTTCGGCGTTGGTGGCTCATGGGGTGAAAGCAAAGGTGTTGACCGCCATTCGCATGGAACCGATAGGAGAGTTTTATAATAAATGGCGTGCGATAGAATTATTAGAACAGGGGAATGTGGTGATCATGTCAGGAGGTACGGGCAACCCGTTCTTTACGACAGATACCGGCTCCTCTTTGCGAGGCATTGAGATCGAGGCGGACGTGATGTTGAAAGGAACTCGTGTGGATGGTATCTATACGGCCGACCCGGAAAAAGACCCGACAGCCACGAAATTCTCCGATATTACATACGATGAGATTTACCATCGTGGTTTGAAGGTGATGGATTTGACTGCCACTACGATGTGCAAGGAAAACAACTTGCCGATTATTGTTTTCGATATGGATACGAATGGTAACCTGAAGAAGGTGATGAGTGGAGAGAATATTGGAACTTTGGTTCATAATTAAAAAAAAGAAAGAGTTTTTCCATGAAATGGTTGTAAAAAGAAAAACTTTACTATCTTTGCCACTAAAGAATGATTATTGAATTATGGCAGATATAAAACAGTATGTAAGAGGAGCAGAAGAAAAGATGACTTTTGCTATTGAATATTTGGATGAGCAATTGTCTCATATTCGTGCAGGTAAAGCCAATCCAAAAATTTTGGATTGTGTGAGAGTAATGTATTATGGAGCTCCTGTCCCATTGACAAATGTGGCGACTGTTACTGTCCCAGATGCAAGAACCATTATGATAACCCCTTGGGAAAAGAAGATTATTCGCGATATCGAAAAGGGTATATTGGACTCAGAAGTGGGGATTACTCCGGAGAATAATGGTGAAGTGATCCGTTTGGGTATCCCTCCATTGACAGAAGAGCGTCGTAAACAGTTGGCTAAGCAGTGTAAGCAAGAGGCTGAAAGTGCTAAAGTTAGTGTGCGTAATGCTCGTCGTGAAGCGATTGAATTGTTAAAGAAGAGCATCAAGACAGAGGGTACTCCAGAGGATGTGGAAAAAGATGCCGAGGCTGATGTTCAGAAGGTTCATGATAAATATATCAAGAAAGTCGATGAATTATATGCGGCAAAGGAAAAAGAAATTATGACAGTTTAATTGTATAAAAAGATTATGTTTAAGGACGGCTTACCAGCCAAAGATTAAGAAAACTTGATGATTTTGCTGGTAGTCTGTCCTTTTTTGTTTTAAATAAGGTGATCTTTTAGATGAAAGGTTTAGTTGTCAAAAATACAGGTAGTTGGTATACGGTTCGGACGGAAGAGAAGGGAGATGTAGAGAGTAAGATAAAAGGTAATTTCCGTTTAAAAGAGATACGCACGACTAATCCAGTTGCTGTAGGGGATTGGGTTGAGATACAAATCAACCCTGAAGGGACCGCTTTCATCACCGAGATAGAAGAACGCAGGAATTATATCATTCGCCGTGCCTCTAATCTATCCAAACAGGCGCATATCATTGCGGCAAATGTCGATATGGCACTACTGATCGTAACGGTCAATTATCCCATTACAACTACTATCTTTATTGATCGCTTTTTGGCAACTGCAGAAGCCTATCAGATTCCTGTAAGGTTGGTTTTCAATAAGATCGACCGTTATCAGGAGGAAGAGAAGGAATTGTTGGATGGCTTGATCCATCTTTATACGACTATCGGTTATCCTTGCTTAAAATTATGTGCTCGGACGGGGGAGGGTATTGACGAACTGCGAGCTGTTTTGCAGGGGAAGATTACGCTTTTATCTGGACATTCGGGTGTAGGTAAATCAACCTTGATCAATCAGTTGATACCTGAGGCAGAGTTGCGTACAGGTGATATCTCTGAATATCATAATAAGGGAATGCATACCACCACCTTCTCTGAGATGATAGCGCTGCCCGAAGGAGGTTATCTGATTGATACACCGGGGATCAAAGGGTTTGGTACGATAGAGATGGAAGGAGCAGAGATTGCCCATTATTTCCCGGAGATATTTAAGTTTTCTGCAGATTGTCGGTTTAATAACTGTTCGCATCTCCATGAACCTGGTTGTGCTGTTCTTCAAGCTGTTGAACAACATTATATCAGTGAATCCCGTTACCGGAGTTATCTAAATATAATGGAAGATAAGTGGGAAGGCAAGTATCGGGAAGAATATTGATTTATTGTTATTATTGTGGTTTAATATAAAAAGTTTGGATTTAACATCCTTGTTAAAAAGTGTTGTTAAATAAGTTTCGTAATAAGGTAGGGGTATTCAGTAAACACTATAAAATTAGCTAACTAATTTATATACGAAGTAACACAAATTAGTTGTTTTTTGTGTCTTTAGGTATTCCTCCGAAAATAAGGTTGGGCAGCCAAAACGGTGGATATTTTCAAACTAAGATATGGCTAAATATGCTATTGTATTTTGTAGAGGAATTTTTTACTGAATATCCCTAATAAGATAGACTTGGATAGCAGAAGGGGGAAATAATCAGTTCTTAAGTTTGGGAGTTACAATTTACAACTCCTTTTTATGAGGTGTCTTTAGTTTTTATAATCATATTCTGATTATAAAATTTATACCGCCGGAAGGCTCATTCCGGTAATCTTACGGTAGAGATCCAGCGCATAGACATCTGTCATCCCGGAGATATAATCGAGCACGCATTGCACCTTGCCATAGACGGTGGGGGCGTGTGTGTCGTATTGGTCGGGGATGCGTTGTAACAGCAGTTTGCTGTAGGCATGCTCCTGGTTCATGACCGCCTCAGTCAATGTGCCAATCAGATGGCTGAAGATATGGTAACCGGCCAGCTCGATGTCTAACACTTCTTTGGCCTTGTAGATTTTCTTGAAGGCAGTCTTCGCACAAGTTTCATAAGCCTCCTTGGCATGTGGCTCGATGTGGTCTATCAACGGCCCCTTGAAGCATCCTTGTAAAATCTGCTCTTCATTTTCCAAGAAAACACGTGAACACTCGTCGACCAGCAACCCGATGATACAGGAACGAAGGTAGGCAATTTGCTCGTTGGTGTCGTCTACCATCTGCATGATGCGGGTGATGTGTGTCAACCGCTCTCCTTCAAAGAAGTTGAGCAATAGTCGGATGGACTCTTCAGTAGTCAGGATATGTAGCTTACAAGCATCTTCAATGTCCATGACCTGATAACAGATGTCATCGGCAGCCTCGACGAGATAGACAAGCGGATAACGGGCAAACTTATTTGAATCTTCCGGATCTTGGCAGATACCCAATTCTTCGACAATGTGCAGGTAGGTCTCTTCCTCCGATTGGAAGAAGCCGAACTTCCCCTTCTTACCGGCATGGAGAGAGGTGTAGGGGTATTTGATAATGGAGGCAAGCGTACTGTAAGTAAGGGCGAACCCTCCTTTACGCCGCCCAATGAATTGGTGGGTCAACAACCGTATTGCATTAGCGTTCCCCTCGAAATGGAGGAAATCCTCGAATCGGCCTCCCTCTTCGATGATCAGCTCGTGTAGCTTTCGGCCATTTCCTTCCGAGAAGTAGGCAGAGATAGCTCTTTCTCCAGAATGGCCGAAAGGTGGATTCCCCATGTCGTGCGCCAAGCAAGCTGCCGATACGATGGAGCCAATCTCTGGAAAGTTGACACTTCCTTTAGGATATTTCTGTATTAGCCCTTTGGCTATATTGTTCCCTAACGAACGCCCCACACAAGAGACTTCTAAGCTGTGGGTAAGTCGGTTATGTACGAAGATACTACCCGGTAGCGGGAATACCTGTGTCTTATTTTGCAAGCGCCGGAAAGGAGAAGAGAAAATCAAACGGTCATAATCCCGCTGGAAGTCCGTACGCTCATGTTTACGTTCGTGGTACTCTTCCATGCCAAAGCGTTTGCCGGATAGCAGTTGTTCCCAATTCATTATTGTGTATTTAATAAATTAATTCTCCTTTGCCTTGGCGGATAACCTCGAAGTCATCGGTCGTACAGTCAACTACTGTAGAGACCTCTACCCCTCCATATCCTCCATCAATCACGATATCTACCCGATCCCCATATTTCTCGGCGATCAACTCCGGGTCGGTACTGTA
Source organism: Parabacteroides distasonis (assembly GCA_015060925.1). Taxonomy (GTDB): domain Bacteria; phylum Bacteroidota; class Bacteroidia; order Bacteroidales; family Tannerellaceae; genus Parabacteroides; species Parabacteroides distasonis_B. The sequence continues at coordinate 70,691 of SUXM01000009.1, read as the reverse complement.
TTCAACCATATCATCCTCGTCGTGGATGGACATGGTTAAGATTGGGTTACCTAATTCCTGTACTAACGTTCGTATGATATTGTTGTCAGGTACACGTATGCCGACTTCCTTCCGGTTCTTGTAAATCTTGGGGAGTTCGCTACTAGTGGGCAGGATGAAGGTAAAGGCTCCTGGCAAGTTTCTTTTCATCAATTTGAACGCAGCATTGCTGACCTTGGCATATTCGCTCAGGTTCGACAGGTCGTAACAGATGATCGACAAGTTGCTCTTTTGAGGATTGACCCCTTTGAGCTGGCATATTTTCTCGACTGCTCGTACGTTGAGCGCATCGCACCCAATCGCATAGACAGTGTCAGTCGGGTAGATAACAAGGCCTCCATCTCGTAGGCAGTTGACCACCTTGTCTATCTCCCTTATATTGGGGTTTTGTGGGTAGATCTTGATAAGCATATAGGTTAACCGTATATAATATTCCCGTTTTCGTCCGTATATTCTTCTAACCCTTTACTGTATTGATTCATTGCACGAAGGCTCATGCCCATGCTGGAGAAGCCTCCATCGTGATAAAGGTTCTGCATGGTCACCTTACGGGTGAAGTCGGAGAACATCATGACACAATAATCGGCACATTCTTCCGCACTCGCATTTCCTAACGGGCTCATTTTCGAAGCGAAGTCCATCAAGTGCTCCATCCCTTTCACGCCACTTCCGGCTGTCGTGATGGTAGGTGACTGTGAGATGGTGTTGATGCGTACATGTTTCTCACGCCCATAGATATACCCGAAACTGCGGGCGATTGACTCCAACAGGCTCTTGGCATCTGCCATATCGTTATATCCGAAGAAGGTACGTTGGGCAGCTACGTATGAGAGAGCCACGACTGAACCGTATTCAGCTATCGCATCTTGTTTCTTGGCTACCTGCAGCATTTTATGGAAAGAGATGGCGGAAATATCCAAGGTCTTCTCTAAATAATTATAATCTAAATCATCATAAGTACGTTTTTTGCGTACATTCGGGCTCATTCCGATGGAGTGTAATACGAAGTCAATTTTACCTCCTAATATCTCAACTGACTTGGTGAAGACAGTTTCCAAGTCTTTTACATTTGTCGCATCGGCCGGTATGACCTCTGCGTGTAACTTTTCTGCTAATGTGTCGACTTGTCCCATGCGGACAGCTGTGGGGGTGTTGCTCAGTGTGATGGTTGCACCCTCTTCTACGACTCTTTCTGCTACTTTCCAGGCGATGGACATATCATTTAATGCTCCGAATATGATTCCTCTTTTGCCTTTCAATAAATTATGACTCATATTTTTTATATAAAATTACGGTTCAAAATTAGATAAAATGTGCAAGAAATACAATTATTCCCGGTAATACACCCGTTTCACTCGTGGTGAGATAGAGGTGAGTATCTCATAGGGAATGGTTCTCAATTTGTCGGACAACTCGGTGACAGGTAACTCCTCTCCGAATATGATGACACTGTCTCCCTCACGTACCTCGATGCCGGTTACGTCAATCATGCAAGCATCCATACAGATGTTTCCGATGATGGGACAACGATGCCCATTGATGAAAACTTCCCCATGCCCATTGCTGAAATGACGGTCTAACCCGTCTGCATACCCAATAGGAATAATGGCTATGCGTGAATCACGTTCGGCATAACTCATCCTGCTGTATCCGATGGAGTCGCCTGCTGTTACTTCTTGGATCTGGAGGATGGTGGTTTTGAGTGTACTAATGTTACGTAGTCCCTTCATTCCTGAGGCACTTACTCCATACAATCCGATTCCTAATCGTACCATGTCCATTTGGTAGTCAGTAAACCGCTCAATCCCGGCTGAGTTTAATATATGCTTGAAAACCTTGTATTCTAATCCCTCTTCTAATTCGGCAGCCGCTTGCCGGAAGGTTTCTAACTGCCTTTGGGTGAAGTCGTCAAAGATGTAGGAATCGCTGCCTACCAAATGGGAGAATATCGAACGTACCATAACTCCACTTTGCCTCTTTATTCGCTGACATATCTCAGGTATATCACCTGGTTGGAAACCTAAACGGTGCATGCCTGTATCTATCTTGATGTGGACCGGGTAGGAGGTGATTCCTCGTCTTTCAGTCTCTTTGATGATAGCATCCAATAAGCGGAAGCTATAAACCTCCGGTTCTAACTGGTTCTCGAATAGTACATTAAAGCTACTGAACTCAGGGTTCATCACGATGATAGGGATGGAAATCCCCTCTTTTCGTAGTTCGGCTCCTTCATCGGCTACCGCTACTGCTAAATAGTCACATCGGTGTTCTTGGAGGGTCTTCGCCAGTTCGTATGAACCAGCTCCGTACCCAAAGGCTTTCACCATGCAGACCATCTTGGTTTCCGGCTTCAACCGGGAACGGTAGAAGTTGAAGTTATGGACAATCGCGTCCAAATTTACCTCTAAGATGGTCTCATGTACTTTTCTTTCCAGTAACTCAGATATCCGTTCAAAATGGAATTGACGGGAACCTTTGATGAGAATCAACTCATCCTTGAATGTTTTGAATGATGGCGATTGGATCAGCTCATCGGTTGTCAAATAAAATTCTTTCTCTATGTCAAAGACACTTTCATATTCCTTTAGGTCACGGCCGACTCCTATAATCCGGTTTACTTTTTTCCGCTTGACTAAGTCAGCAACCTTCTTATAAAGGGATTTAGGAAGCGTGCCTGATTGCAGGATATCAGAGAGGATTAAGGTGCTTTTTAGCTGTTTCTCTACTCGACGGCTTTGTTGGAAGTCGAGCGCAATATCTAATGAGTTGATGTCTGAGTTATAAGTATCATTGATTAAAAGGCAATTGTTAATACCTTGTTTGACTTCTAAGCGCATGGCGACAGGTTCCAAATGTTTGAACTTCTCCACATCATTTACGCTTGTCGGTTTCAAGTATAACATGACGGCCATGCAATGGATCACATTTTCGATAGAAGCGTCATCAGTAAAAGGAATAACGTAGGTCTGCTCTAATCCTAATAACGTACAACGGATAACTGTCTCTGTTTCCCTTTTTTGGATGGACTCGATATAGAGGGGAGCTTCTGAGTCGATACGACTCCAGGTAATTACCTTGTGTGAAAGGCAGGCCGATTCGATACAGTTGGTGATAAACGTGTTATCCCCATCACAAATAATAGCCTCACACTCGTTGAATAGGGTGAGTTTCTCCATGCACTTCTGTGTCGAAGATAGGAAATTCTCTTGATGTGCCTCCCCGATGTTGGTGATAACCCCGATGGTTGGGGCTATGATGGGCTGGAGGCGTTCCATCTCATCTGGTTGGGAGATACCAGCTTCGAATATCCCTAAATTGTTTTTCTCATGTAATTGCCATACCGATAGAGGAACTCCCAATTGGGAATTGTAGCTACGAGGTGAACGGGTTATGTTAAATTCGTTATGTAGAAGCTGGTAAAGGAACTCCTTGACGATGGTCTTTCCATTACTTCCCGTAATACCTATGACTGGAATGTCGAACCGTTTACGGTGATAGGACGCTAATTTTTGGAGAGCCTTTAAAGTGTCTTTTACGAGTAGGAAATTAGCTTCGGTATAACTTTTATATTCAGGTAATATCCTATCTACGACAAAATTCCGTACACGTAATTTATAAAGTTCTCCTATATAATGATGCCCGTCGTTGGTCTTTGTTTGAAGGGCAAAGAATAGACTCTGTTCGGGAAATGAAAGGCGACGGCTGTCTGTCAGCAATAGGCTGATTGAAGTGTCATGGGTTATTACCCCTTCAGCGCCGATAATCTCTACTATTTCTTTTATTGAATATTCCATTCTTTTTTATTTGTTATTGTTTGTTTTCTGTTTTCATTTTGATTATAGTTTTCTCTTCTTCCAGATCAAAGAAAGGATACTTCTCTTTAAATTTTTTTATCTTTGATAATGTGTGGTAGAGAAAACGTTTATAGGCTTCACTTTCTGGTTGAAATGGTTTATGTTGGATTGCTTTTTGGATCTCTCCCCACTCCTTTAAAGCCAAGAGGGTTTTCGGAGGGAACATAGTTTCGGAAAAACGTTCCCAAATATATTCAACCGCTTGCATAGAGGGATGTAATAGGTCATCCGCATAAAAGCGATAATCTCTTAACTCATCCATCATAATTTCGTATGAAGGGAAATAATGAATCTGTTCGGGATAGGCTTGCTGTAACTCATCTATGGCAAGAAGCAAGGTCGCTTTACTTAGTTGGTTTCCATGAGCCCCATCTTTCCAATGTCTGATTGGACTGACCGTAAATAGTATTTTTAGGCCCGGGTTTATACCCCAAAGGAGTTGTAATAATAAATGCCATTCATTAGTTACCTCTTTGCTCGTTAGAAGTCTGCGGGTAAATAGTCGGTCGGGTAGTTTATGGCAATTAGATACGATCTGCCCAGTCTCTTTAAGTTGATAAACCCACGCTGTGCCGAATGTGATAATCATACGAGAGGCTGTTTTTATGTGTTGGGCTGACAACTCGATTTGTTGGTTGATCCTTTTCAGACATTCACTTTCCGACGATGAAGAGAAACGGCTATGATGAAGGAAACTATGATAAATTCCCTCCTTTTGGAACAACTCTTTACCTGTAAATTTAATAGGATTAATCAAATGACGGATCGCATTTGCGATGGAGAATGGGTTGTAAAGTATCCCAAAAGGATTTAAATCAATTGAAAATTTGTTTTCTTCTAATTTCTTCCCTATGTTTTCCACAAAGCAAGAACCAAAAAGTAGTATTAATCCTTCATGGGTAAATGCGAAGGATGAACGAGGTATTGCAATGCGGGTATAAAACTCCATAATGATTCTATTTTATATGCAATATTACAAATATATTTTTCAATTCAGCTGTTTCTTGGTAAAAATGAAATCTTTTTTATCTCTTTAACCTTTTTATATCGCTCATTAGGAATAAGTTGGCAAGAATGTGTGTACATTTGCAAGTTTTCAACAGGAAAGGTGACTTTTCAACAAAAAGGGCAATGTTTTGCTTAAATCGGTTTGTGTTCGCTTTATAATGTTTAGTTTTGTCCCCGAATAAATAGGTATTTTTATTATGGGAAAGATTATTGCTTTGGCAAATCAGAAAGGTGGAGTCGGTAAAACTACGACAACCATAAATCTGGCTGCATCATTAGCCGCATTGGAAAAGAAAGTGTTGGTGGTGGATGCAGATCCGCAGGCAAACGCTTCGTCAGGATTAGGTATCGATATACGGAATGTTGAACTTTCGGTATATGAATGTTTGGTAAATGGCGATGATCCGAAAAGAGCGATAACTAAAACGGAAGTGGAAGGATTGGAAGTCCTTCCCTCACATATTGACTTAGTTGGGGCAGAAATTGAAATGCTGAATTTGCCTAACCGCGAACAGATTTTGAAAAAGGTATTATGTTCGTTAAAAGATGGGTATGATTATATCTTGATTGATTGTTCTCCCTCTTTGGGATTGATTACGGTGAATGCATTAACTGCTGCAGACTCGGTAATTATCCCTGTGCAATGTGAATATTTTGCATTGGAAGGAATTAGCAAATTATTGAATACGATAAAGATTATCAAGTCAAAGTTGAACCCCTCTTTAGAGATTGAAGGTTTCTTATTGACTATGTATGATTCACGCCTCCGTTTGGCAAATCAGATATATGAAGAGGTGAAACGACCTTTCCGGGATTTGGTCTTCACAACGGTTATTCAACGAAATGTGAAACTAAGTGAGGCTTCCAGTTATGGAAAACCTGTGTTGCTTTATGATGCGGAGTCGAAGGGCGCACGTAATCATATGCAGTTGGCGCAGGAATTGATAGAAAAGAATAGATGAGATTGAACAATTAATATTTTATGGCAGTAATGAAAAGGTCGGCACTTGGCCGAGGATTGGATGCTTTAATTACGATGGACGATTTGAAGACTGGTGGCTCTTCGTCTATCAGTGAGATTGAGTTAAGCAAGATTCAACCCAATCCGGAACAACCTCGTACGATATTCGAGGAGGAAACTCTTCAGGAGTTGGCGACCTCTATCCGTTCGCTGGGGGTTATTCAACCGATTACTTTAAAAGAGGTTGGAGAGGATCGTTATATGATTATTTCCGGAGAACGTCGGTATCGCGCCTCTTTGATGGCGGGATTGGATGCTATCCCTGCCTATATCAAAACCGCAGCAGACGAGAATGTGGTGGAGATGGCTTTGATTGAGAATATCCAACGTGAAGATTTAAACTCCATAGAAATTGCTTTAGCTTACCAGAAATTAATCGATAATTACGGACTCACGCAGGAAAAATTAAGTGATCGTGTAGGTAAAAAAAGAGCGACTATTGCCAATTATCTCCGTTTGCTTAAATTACCGGCCGAGATACAAATGGGATTGAAAGACAGGAAGATTGATATGGGGCATGCTCGTGCGTTGATTCCAATAGAAGATCCCGAAGTGCAGTTGGCTTTATATGAACAGATACTGGAAGAGGGATTATCTGTTCGTAGTGTAGAAGAGATTGTACGAGCAGGCATCGCTCCGGAAACCCTTGCGCAGGGAAAAAAAGAGCAATCGGCAGAAAGAAAAAGACGGATGCCGGAAGAATATAATTTGCTTAAAGATCATTTGTCGAGCTTCTTTCAAACGAAAGTCCAATTAGTATGTAATGATAAGGGAAAAGGAAAGATAACGATCCCGTTTGCCTCTGAAGATGAATTAGAGCGATTGATAGGTCTGTTGGATAAGTTGAAATGAAAAAGGTTAAAGTTATATTATATATTGTCTTACTCTTGCTTTGTCTGGTTGATACGAACGGATATGCGCAGACGGATGTTGCTTTAAAGCGGGATACGATCATTTCAACTGTACCCGGACAAACTGCCGCTTCTGATTCGACCGTCAAGGCTGTCCTTTTGGCTGGAGATACATTGAAACAGCCTCAGGTCAAATTGAAGACTTTTAAACCTGACCCGAACAAAGCACTCCTTTATGCTTTGATTCCCGGAGGCGGACAAATCTATAACCGGAAATATTGGAAATTGCCTTTGGTTTATGGGGCTTTCATGGGGTGCATGTATGCAATCACTTGGAATAATAAGAATTATCAAGATTATTCTGCTGCCTATTTTGGTATTATGAATGATTATGGGAAAGTTCAAATGGCTAATCAAGAGGGACAAACGTATGAAGGCCCATGGGATGAGAGTTGGACGATCTTTATACCGAGAGGGCAGGAGGCTTCATACGTTTCGAATTCTCAGTTTCAAGATAATTTGAAACGCCGGAAGGATTATTACCGCCGCTATAGGGATTTAAGTATTATTATAACTGTAGGCGTCTATGCGATCAGCATGATTGATGCTTATGTGGATGCCCATCTTTTTGATTTTGATATCTCTCCGGATTTAAGTTTGCATTGGTCTCCGGAAGTCGCACCGAAAACTCGTTATAATTCGGCGTCTTATGGCTTAAATTGCAGTTTAAAGTTTTAATATCATGTGTCACAAACTATTTATATCTTTTATCTTTTTGTTGTTCGTGCAGGTATTGGCTGGACAATCTTCCATTTTTGGCGAACAACCATATCGTGTACAGGCTGTGGATACATTAAGTGAAGCTATCGGTATGATGCCGGAAAGTTTAGATGCGGATGTGGATAGTTTGTTGCGCTCATGGCATGTCCAATATTTTTCCAGAGTAGATGCGCATTGCCATGATGATGAAGAGAATGTGTTTTTCTCTGATTCGGTCTATGCCGAGAGGTTAAATCGCTTACCTAATATTATTCAACTTTCCTATAACGAAACAGTACGGGATTGTATAGATCTTTATGCAGACCGGAAACGGAATTTGGTACGTTACATATTAGGAATGGCGGATTTTTATTTCCCGATCATTGAAAAAATCTTAGACAAACATAAATTACCATTGGAATTGAAGTATTTGGCAGTCGTGGAAAGTGCTTTGAATCCTGTGGCTCTTTCCCGGGTCGGTGCTTGTGGTTTATGGCAATTTATGTTGCCTACCGGTAAAATCTACGGATTGGAGATAAATAGTTTGTTAGATGAACGCCGGGATCCAGAAAAGGCGACAGAAGCAGCCTGCCGGTATTTTAAAGATATGTATGCAATTTACGGGGATTGGAATTTGGTTCTAGCTTCCTATAATTGTGGGCCGGGTAATGTGAACAAGGCGATACGTCGATCTGGAGGTAAAACTGATTTTTGGGAGATATTCCCCTACTTGCCTAAAGAAACCCGTTCTTATGTCCCATTGTTTATTGCCGCTAACTATATCATGAACTATTATTGTGATCATAATATTTGTCCGTTGCAGACCAGTTTGCCATTGGCTACCGATACCGTGATGGTCAATAAGATGCTTCATTTTCAGCAGGTGTCTGAGCTGGTAGGGGTAGAGGTCGAGCAATTACGAGCATTAAATCCTCAATATAAGAGAGATATTATACCGGGTAATACTAAACCTTCTGTTTTAAAATTACCGGCTTCCTATTCTTATTCTTTTGTTGGTAAAGAAGATACGGTTTACAAACATCGTATTGAAGAGCTGTTGGCTAATTGTGTAGCAGTGAATGAAGCAGATGAAAAGGGACGTTTGACTTTAGAGAAGATCACACATGTGGTCGCATCAGGAGAAAATATTTATACGATAGCCAATAAATATGGAGTGACACCAAAGGATATACGTAAATGGAATGGATTACGTTCTAATCGTGTGGCAAAAGGACGCCGTTTACGTCTGCATGTAGATAATGGCGGGGTAGCATTTGCATCTTCTAATACTCAAAAGACTGATAAGAAAGATGCTACAGTGGCATCTTCATCAAAGGATAAACATTTCTATGTTGTTCGATCCGGTGATTCGTTGTATTCGATTGCTCAAAAATACCCAGGAGTTTCTCCGGATGCTCTTAAAAAGGCCAATGGCTTGACAAGTTCCAGTATTCGGCCAGGCCAAAAGCTGAAGATTCCGATAGGTTAACTTTTTTGTCGCATAATTGGGAATATCTAACGAATATTTGTATATATTTGCCTTCAGTCATGATTTAAACACGGAAGGGTATTCGATATGAGCGACGTAAATAATACAACAGGAAAAACGGATATACAAACTGTTCAGAGTGTTCCAACCACACTATCCCCTGATGAACAGATGATACAGGACGGCTTTAATGCATTGTTGGAGGACTATTTAAAGTCTAACCATCGTCGTAAGGTAGAACGTATTACTAAAGCCTTTAATTTCGCAAATCAAGCACATGCGGGAGTGAAGCGTCGTTCGGGCGAACCTTATATCATGCATCCGATAGCCGTTGCGCATATCGTTTGTCGTGAAATGGGGTTAGGCTCGACCTCTATTTGTGCTGCTTTATTACATGATGTTGTAGAGGATACGGAATATACTGTAGAGGACATCAAAGACATGTTTGATGAAAAGATTGCCCAAATCGTAGATGGTTTGACTAAAATATCTGGAGGAATCTTTGGCGAACAGGCTTCTGCGCAAGCTGAGAATTTCCGTAAGTTATTATTGACGATGAGTGATGACATTCGGGTGATTTTGATTAAGATTGCAGACCGTCTTCATAATATGCGGACATTAGGCTCGATGTTACCAGCCAAGCAGTTTAAAATTGCTGGTGAAACTCTTTATTTGTATGCGCCTCTTGCACATCGTTTAGGGCTTTTTACGATTAAAACTGAATTGGAAGATTTAAGTTTTAAATATGAACATCCACAAGAATATGCCTTTATCAATTTAAAACTTCAGACGACAGAGGCTGTACGTAATAAACTATTTGAACATTTTGCTCAACCCGTTGATAAGAAACTAAAAGAGATGGGTTTGAATTATGAAATGCAAGCCCGCGTGAAATCGGCTTATTCTATTTGGAATAAGATGCAGACTAAAGGAGTAAGTTTTGATGATGTATATGATATTTATGCTGTTCGTATCATATTTGATCCTCTTCCCGGAGTAGATGAGAAAAACCAATGTTGGGATATTTATTCTGCGATTACAGATATATATCGTATCAGACCGGATCGAATACGTGATTGGGTGAGTCGCCCTAAAGCAAATGGGTATCAAGCCTTGCATTTGACTGTAATGGGACCGGATGGACAATGGGTGGAAATTCAAATCCGTAGCCGTAGAATGAATGAAATTGCAGAGAAAGGTTTTGCAGCTCATTGGAAATATAAGGAGCATAGTGTGGAGGAAGATACGGAACTTGATAAGTGGTTACAAACGATTACTGAAATTCTTGAGAGTCCGGATCCTAATGCCCTTGATTTCTTAGATACGATCAAGTTGAATTTGTTTTCATCAGAGATATTTGTCTTTACTCCTAAAGGAGATATTAAGACTTTGCCGCAAGGTGCTACAGCTTTAGATTTTGCTTATGCTCTTCATTCTGATGTAGGTAGTAAATGTATTGGTGCAAAAGTCAACCATCGGTTGGTTCCATTGAGCCATCCATTGACCAGTGGGGATCAAGTAGAGGTGTTAACTTCTCGTTCTCAAACTCCACAACCTGAATGGTTAGGGTTTGTTACTACAGCAAAAGCTCGTGCTCGTATTGATGCTTTTTTGAAGAAAGTGCGTAAAGAGGTTTCAAAAGAAGGTGAAGCGAAAGTCGCAGAAAAACTTAAACGAAATGGATTAGAAATCAATGCTTCCAACTTGGATAAGTTGACAATGTACTATGGCTTTTCTAAACGTGAAGAGTTTTATTATGCTGTAGAGAAAGAGGATGTCGTATTGCCTGAAAATATCCGAAAATTGTTAAAAGAAAAAACGGATAATCAGTTGTTCAAGTATGTAAAACAGGTTCTTCGACTAACTTCTAAGGATTCTTTTGAAAAGAAGAAAGATTCAGAAAAAAAACGTCCAAAAGAGAAGGTTAAATATGATAAGAAGAAACCGTATATTTTGAAGGAAGAAGCTTTTGAACGTAATTATGTGATAGCAGATTGCTGTAAACCTATTCCAGGTGATGAATCTTTAGGATTTATAAATGATGATGGAAATGTGGTTGTACATAAGCGAGCTTGTCCGATAGCAATGCGTTTGAAGAGTAGTTTTGGGGAACGTATTTTGAATACGGAATGGAGTATTCATCATTCTTCTTTTGAAGCAACATTGGAAATAAAGGGATTTGACTCAATGGGAGTGTTAAATACAATTGTTCATACGATTTCGGATGATTTTAATGTATATATTACACGTTTGCTAATAGAAGCTAAGGATGGTGTTTTTGAAGGTAGGGTGAGATTAAAAGTTCATGATGTAGAGGATTTGCAACGTTTGTGTGTTGTTCTTTCTAAGAATAAGAAGATACAGTCTGTTACCCGTGTAGCGGATTAAAACAAAAAAAGGCGATAATCTTTATTGTAAAGTTATCGCCTTTTTTATAGTTCAGATATTAGGACTGAGCTATTAAATAGGTTGTATATCCTATATAGCAAAGAACCATAACAATTCCTTCTATTCGCGTAATAGTTCTTGTCTTAAAGAACCATCCGAAGATATAAAGCAAGATACATGAACCGATTAATACATAAAAATCCAAATTGGAAATACCTTGTATATTTAACGGATGGATAGTTGCACTACATCCTAAAACAAAGAAAATATTGAAGAGATTAGAACCGATTACATTACCTATAGCCATCTCCGGATTTTTCTTTAGTGCAGCTACCACAGATGTTGCTAATTCAGGTAGAGAGGTTCCTCCGGCAACTAATGTTAAACCTATAATAGATTCACTAACCCCTAATCCTCGTGCAATACCGGATGCCCCATCCACAAAAAATTGTCCTCCATAAATGAGTCCGGCCAATCCTCCTCCGATAAATAATATAGATTTCCATATAGGCATATCTTTGATTTCGGATTCATTATCTCCATTCCCGTTATGGGCTATTGCGAATGTGTATCCTAAAAAGATAAGGAAAAAGCATAAAAGAAGCATCCCATCACTATGGCTTATCGTATTGCTCTCTGCCCCATTTATTGTTATATCGTTGGCACAAATGAGTAATACGATAGAGGATAAGATACAAAGGGGAATCTCTTTGCTCAATGTCCCTTTCATTACACTTATAGGAACGATAGTAGCTGTACATCCCACAATCATCAAAACATTGAATATGTTACTTCCAATAACATTGCCAATGGCCATATCTGTATTCCCTTTTAATGCAGAAACAACACTGACGGTTAATTCGGGAGCAGACGTTCCGAATGCCACAATTGTTAATCCAATGACTAAACTTGATATATGAAATCGTTTGGCAATTGATGCTGCACCGTCTGTTAAAGCATTTGCCCCTAATAATATAAGGGTTAAACCTCCAATAAGTAAGATTGTATTCATCATCAGAATGGTAAATCATCTATTGGATTAGCCGGACCAAAATCCGGAGCAGGCGTTGCTGTTGGCATAGAAGGGGGCATCATATCATCCGGAGTTATAGAACTTGAAGTGGGTATAGAATTTGCATTCATTGGACGCTCTACTTTCCATGCATTGATATTTGTAAACCAACGTCCTTGATATTCACGACTTTCTATATCAAAGAAGACTGTTAATTCTTCACCTGGTTGGATTGCAGCCTGTGCTATACGGTCGGCACCAAATAGTTGGAAACAAACTTTTTTAGGATATTGATCATGCGTCTCCAATACATATTCTTGTTTTTTCCATTCATTTCCTGTTTTACTTATACCACCTTGTTCAGGTAATACGGCGATAATTCTTCCTGTTATTTCCATGTTATTGTATAATTTTTGTTGCATGCGAAGGTACAACTTTCCCGTGTAACATACTAATTCTTTATTTCTCTTTTTGAATGGAGGTTTTTATTGAACGGATTCAATAGCATCAAAGGCCTCTTTTAATTCTAATAATTCGTCTTTTATTTGTTTTAAACGATTAACAATCTCGGCTTGACGTATGGTGGTTTCAGGGTTCTCTTTTAATTTTTGTCGAGCTCCTGCCAAAGTCATACCTCGTTCTTTGACTAAATGGTAGATTAGTCGGATAGAATCTATGTCTTCTTGCCGGTAAGATCGTGTCCCATTGTTGGTTTTACGAGGACGAATTTGATTAAACTCTTTTTCCCAAAAACGTAGAGTTGATTCGTTGACATCAAACATTTGTGCCACCTCTTTAATGGAAAAATAGAGTTTAAGATTTTTATCTTTATTTAAAGCCATACAATTATCCTGTTAATCCATAACCTGACCATGGTTTTCAGCAATCTGTATCATACGGTCATATTCTTCAGGAGTAAGATCCATGTAATAATATTTAGAGGGATTGTCGTATCGGCCACGAACAATTACTTCATAGTGAAGATGAGGCCCTGTCGATTTTCCGGTATTTCCTACTTTTCCTATAACTTCACCACGCTTGACCTTTTGTCCCACGCGTGCATTATATTTGCTTAAGTGTCCATACAACGTTTTGTAACCATATCCATGATCAATCATTAAACAATTTCCGTATCCCTGTTTCCATGCTGCAAATGTGACCACTCCGTCACCTGTGGCGTAAATATCTGTGCCTATTTTAGCAGAGAAGTCCATCCCGGAATGAAAGCGAGGGGTACGGTAAATAGGATCTATGCGCATACCATATCCTGAAGCTGTTCGTTTTAAATCTTTATTAGCAATAGGTTGAATCGCAGGAATACATCTATTACGCTCATCTTGTGTCTTACCTAATGTAATCAATTCTTCTAAAGAATTAGATTGCACATAAAGTTGTTTATTTAACATATCCATCTTTTGGGTGGTTGCAATAACCAGTTCTGGATTAGATAAACTCATTAGATGCTCATAACGGTTCGCTCCTCCAAATCCAGATTTGCGAACAGATTCGGGAATAGATTCCGCTTGGAAAACTGTTCGGTATAAGTTCTCGTCACGTTGTTGAATATCACTCAATACTTCCAATGCCTCATTTAAACGCAAAGAAAGAACTTCATATTGGGTTTGCAACAACTTGTTTTCTTTTTTTAATAAAGATTCTATTGGTGAATCAAATATCTTGGCTAAGAGGAAAAAGATTCCTATACCAATAACTATACCGATACTCAAATGGCGTAATATACTCAAAAAACGCTCTTTGGTTGAAGGGTAAACCCGCTCGTAATTGAGTGTCTTAGGATTGTAGAAATAATATGTTTTTTTGCTTTTAAACAGTTTCATCAAATATTTTCTTCTTTGGATAGGTGCAAAAATAATAATTTGCTGTACTTTTGCAAATTGTTTTTCAGAATATTAACGCGACTATATAAGAATAAATTATGTTGACAGCAAAAGAGATCCGTGAATCTTTTAAAGAATTCTTCGCTTCTAAACAGCATCAAATTGTTCCGTCAGCTCCGATGGTGGTGAAGGGTGACCCTACATTGATGTTTACCAATGCAGGTATGAATCAGTTTAAGGACATTATTTTGGGGAATGTACCTCGTAAATATCCACGTGTCGCGGATTCACAAAAATGTCTCCGTGTAAGTGGAAAGCACAATGACTTGGAAGAGGTTGGCCATGATACTTATCACCATACTATGTTTGAAATGTTGGGGAACTGGTCATTTGGCGACTATTTCAAACAGGAAGCAATTAGTTGGGCTTGGGAATATTTAGTTGATGTATTGAAACTGAACCCGGAACGTCTGTATGCGACAGTTTTTGAAGGAAGTTCGGCAGAAGGTCTTTCTCGTGATGATGAGGCCGCTGGTTATTGGGAAAAATATTTACCGAAAGATCATATTATTAATGGTAATAAACATGATAATTTTTGGGAAATGGGTGATACAGGCCCTTGTGGTCCTTGCTCGGAAATCCATATAGACCTACGTTCTGAAGAGGAACGTGTTGCTGTCCCAGGACAGGATATGGTAAATAAGGATCATCCTCAAGTTATAGAGATATGGAACTTGGTGTTCATGCAATATAACCGTAAGGCTGATGGATCATTGGAAGGACTACCGGCTCGTGTAATCGATACCGGTATGGGATTTGAACGTCTTTGTATGGCTTTGCAGGGTAAGACATCCAACTATGATACAGATGTGTTCCAACCAATCATTAAAGTGATTGCAGAAATGGCTGGTACGCAATATGGTATTAATAAGCAAAAGGATGTGGCAATGCGTGTGATTGCTGACCATATTCGTACTATTGCTTTTGCCATTACAGACGGACAGTTGCCTTCTAATGCGAAAGCGGGATATGTGATTCGTCGTATCTTACGTCGTGCAGTTCGTTATGGTTATACCTTCTTGGATCGTAAAGAATCTTTTATGTATAAGTTGTTGCCTGTATTGATAGAGGTTATGGGTGATGCTTATCCTGAATTGGTCGCTCAGAAAACTTTGATTGAGAAGGTGATTAAAGAGGAAGAAGAATCTTTCTTGCGCACTTTGGAAACTGGTATCCGTTTGTTGGATAAGAAGATGGAAGAAACGAAAGCCGCTGGAAAGAATGTTTTAAATGGTGTAGATGCGTTTACTTTGTATGACACGTATGGTTTTCCATTGGATTTGACAGAATTAATTCTTCGTGAAAATGGTATGGAAGCGGATATTGACGAGTTTAATAAGGAGATGTTGAAGCAGAAAGAACGAGCTCGTAATGCTGCTGCCATTGAAACAGGAGACTGGGTGGTATTGAAGGAAGGCGAATGTAAATTTGTCGGATATGATCAGTTTGAATGTGATGCAGAAATCTTGCGTTATCGTCAGATCAAACAGAAAAACAAAGTATTATATCAGATTGTATTGGATCAAACTCCTTTCTATGCCGAGATGGGGGGACAAGTTGGTGATGCAGGTTGGTTGATGACTGATGAGGAAAAGGTAGAGGTTGTTGACACCAAGCGGGAAAATAACTTGCCTGTGCATTTAGTGGCAAAATTGCCATCTGATGTCACAGTTGCTTTTACGGCTAAGATTGATGAAAAGAAACGTATCCAGAGTGAATGTAATCATTCGGCTACTCACTTGTTACATGAAGCATTACGTGAAGTATTGGGTACACATGTAGAACAGAAAGGATCTTATGTGTCTCCTCAGTCTTTGCGTTTTGACTTCTCTCATTTCCAAAAAGTGACGGAAGAGGAATTACGTAAAGTGGAAATTTTGGTAAACCAAAAAATACGAATGAATATTCCTTTGGAGGAACATCGTAATATGCCGATAGAAGAGGCTAAGGCGTTAGGAGCAATGGCTTTGTTCGGAGAAAAGTATGGTGATGAAGTTCGTGTCGTTAAATATGGAAGTTCGATCGAATTGTGTGGGGGTACACATATTCCGTCAACCGGTATGATCGGTGCTTTGCGTGTGATAGGTGAAAGTTCTATTGCTGCTGGTGTTCGTCGTATTGAAGCAGTGACAGCGGAAGGGGCAGATCAAGTATTTTATACACAGCAAGATTTGATTCGTGAGTTACGTGCTTTGATGAATAATATGCCTAATTTGGCGCAAGCGATGAAGAAATCTATCGAAGAAAATGCGGATATGAAGAAGCAGATTGAAGATTATATCCGTGAGAAAGCAATGCGTTTGAAAGGCGAGATTGTTGAAAAAGCAACAGTTGTGAATGGAATCAAGCTTATGCAATTCATTGGTAAAGGGAATCCGGAAGCAATGAAAAATGTTGCATTCCAAATCAAGGCTGAAACGGCTGATAGTTTTGCATTTGTTGCAGCTATTACGGATGATGCAAAATGTACATTGATGGTGATGTTGAGCGATGATTTGGTAAAAGATGGTTTGCATGCCGGTAAAATTGTGAAGGATGCAGCTAAACATATCCAAGGTGGTGGTGGTGGACAACCTCATTTTGCAACTGCCGGAGGTAAAAACCTGGACGGTATGACGATTGCTTTTGGTACAATGAAAGAACTGATAGGAGTTATGTAAAATATTCAAGAAATATGACAAAACAGAAAGTGGTCATTTGTAAAGATATGAGACAGGAACTGCAAGAGTTTCTGTCTCTTCTTAATTATGACAAGTTGTTTATATTAACTGATACAAATACAAAGGATAAGTGTTTTCCTTTAGTACAGGATATCCCCGCTTTAAAAAATGCATTGCATATCATAACAGAGGCAGGAGATACACATAAGAGTTTGGAACATTTGTCTCATATTTGGTCTTATCTGTCTAATTATGGAGCTTCCCGTAATTCTTTACTGGTGAATTTGGGAGGTGGAATGGTTACAGATATGGGAGGTTTTGCCGGAGCCACTTTTAAAAGAGGTATTCGTACGATTAATATCCCGACCACATTAATGGCTTCAGTTGATGCAGCTGTAGGAGGAAAGACGGGTATTAATTTTAATGGGTTAAAGAATGAGATAGGTTCTTTTTATCCTCCTTTATGTGTGTTTATAGATTGTGAGTTTTTACGAACATTGGATCGTGCTAATATCCTTTCCGGATATGCAGAGATGATCAAACATGGATTGATTAGTTCTATGGGAGATTATGCCTCTGTGATGTTATATGACATTGATACGATGAACTACAGTTACTTGAATCAATTAGTAGCACAATCAGTTGCCGTAAAAGAGCGTATTGTTGCAGAAGATCCAAAAGAACAGGGTATTCGTAAGGCTTTGAACTTTGGACATACAATCGGACATGCCTATGAAAGTCTCTCTTTTAAGAAGGGACAACCTTTGTTGCATGGACATGCTGTGGCTGCCGGTATTGTGAGTGAGTTGTATCTTTCTCATAAATTATGTGGCTTCCCTATGGAGAAGTTAAGCCAAGTTGTCTATTATCTGAAAGAATACTATACACCATTTGTTTTTGATTGTAAGGATTACGAAGCTTTGTATGAATTGATGACCCATGATAAAAAGAATGAGGGGGGGATCATTAATTTTACCTTGTTGGCACAAGTGGGAGATGTTCGAATTAACCAAGAGGTAGGTAAAGAAAAAATATTGGAGGCCTTAGATTTTTACAGAGAAAGTTTTGGAGTATAACGAAAAAAACATACCTTTGCACCCGTTAAATAAAAACGGGATGTAGCTCAGCCCGGTTAGAGTACGCGTCTGGGGGGCGTGTGGTCGCTGGTTCGAATCCAGTCATCCCGACTGAGTAGAAGGCATTGATAATCTGATGATTGTCGATGCCTTTTTTGTTACATGCATTTCATCAAATACTATATGGTTGACTCTGTGGTTGACGCGAAAAGTCAACCAAGAAGTCAACCAATATTTTATGAAAGCATCAGTATCTGTAATTTGCTACAAGCATAAAGTGCTTGCAAATGGTGAGTCTCCTCTAATGCTAAGAATAGCAAAAGATAGCAAACGAACTATGAAAAGTTTAGGAATATCTGTGAATCCTGCCTATTGGGACTTTGGCAGAAATCAGCCTAAGAACACCGTAGATGATTTCTACAAACAGCTTATCACAGAACTTAAAGAGAAAGGGCAGATAGGCAATAGTTGTGCTTGTCTAAGCTCTTATGACAATTTAAAAAGTTACAAGAGTAAAACATTTAGTAATGGAGAACATCCGTTAATGCAACGGATAGGCAGGGAAAGGAAAACGGATGCTGAGACGATTTTTATTGCTTCGGCATCCGTTTTAAATTTATATCCGACCTATTCTTGATTACATCGGAGGTAATTTGGAGTTAAGTCGGAGGTAGCTTTCTGTTTGGTCTATTGTTCCCTTTTTTTATTTGGTATTTTTCCATTCGGAAATTAACTCATTAAAGGTTTCCTTTACAGACATGATTCGTGTCGTTCGCCATGCATTGCTGCCGGCAAAAGCATATCCGTTTTCAAAATTGCCTTTAAATGCGTTATACAAGGCTGTAACAATACAATAAGGACTACGAGATATGTCGCAGGTCTTGATACAGTTGAAAGGGCATACCTTTGGTTGCTTCAATCCCTCTTTTACCTTCTGCAAGAAATTGCAATGGATGGCTCGCCCTGGCATACCAACCGGACTTTTGATGATTTCAATGTCCTTCTCCTCTGCTTTAATATAACTTTCTTTAAAAGCTTCGGATGCGTCACATTCGGTTGTCGTGACAAAACGGGTTCCTAACTGAACGCCTGATGCTCCAAGGTCCATCATGCGTTTGATATCTTCTCCTGTGTAAATGCCTCCTGCCGCAATTACCGGGATCTTCTTATTGTATTTTTCTTCAAAATGAGAAACTTCTTCAACTACCTGTGGTAATAGTGTTTCCAAAGCATAGTTTTCATCATCCAATTGGTTCTCCTTATATCCCAAGTGGCCGCCAGCTTTCGGACCTTCTAATACCACTGCATCAGGTAAATAATCATAATTGTTTTTCCATTTCTCGCAAATAATACGTACAGCGCGGGCGCTTGATACTATCGGAACTAATTTAGTTACACTGTCTTTTTTTAGAAAGGAGGGAAGATCTAATGGTAATCCTGCACCACTGAATATAATATCTACTTTTTCCGCAATACTGGTTTTAACCAATTCTGCGAAGTCTGAAAGAGCAACCATTACATTGACACCGATGATTCCTTTGGCTTTCTCTCGCGCTTTGCGTATTTCTTCTTTCAAGCCAAGATTGCCGGCTTCTGTGTAATTAGGAGATAACTTTTTATATAAAAGACCGAGACCGGCAGCGGAGATAACACCGATCCCACCTTCATTTGCTACGGCTGAGGCTAAGCCGGATAAGGAGATTCCGACACCCATTCCTCCTTGGATAATTGGAATGCGGGCTTTCAGATCTCCGATTGTTAACGTTTTCATGTAAATAAATACTAACTATTTTTTTATAACGGGCGCAAAGGTAGCACAATATGTAAGAAAGTGTGCAATTTAAGTCGATTAATTGCACATCCATTTATGAAATGTGCATAAAATATTAGGAGTAATTTCTTTAAAAACAAATTTAACGTTCTGTTGTTATAGATAATAAATGAAAAAAGATTGTGTGTAGATATGAAAATAAGTTTCTTTTTAAATGTTATCCTATTCTTGTTTATCCCTTTATATGGGATGACTCAAAAGAGTTTTATTCAAAAGATATCTTTATTAATGACAGATTCGACTGAAGAAAAGACTTTATCTGATCCGGAACTGTTGGAAAGACTTCGTAATATGCCTAATATTGAAGTGGGAAAGGGGATCACTTTCCAGCCGAACAATGATTTATACAAGTTGACAATACGCTTTCGGATGCAGAATTTTTTAGGTTTTGAGTTTGGAGAGGATTTTCAAACTGATGCTCATGTGAAACGTTTACGTTTGCGTTTTGATGGATATGTATTTGTCCCTCAGTTGGTTTATTCTGTTCAATTAGGTTTTACCTCATACGATACGAAAACTGTACCAAATGGTAATATGAATATAGTAAGAGATGCGATGGTTTATTATCTCCCTACGAATACTTGGTCAATAGGTTTTGGACAGACTAAGATAAAAGCTAATCGTGCCCGTATTAATTCATCAAGTGCCTTGCAATTTATTGATCGAAGTATTGTGAATTCACAATTTAATTTGGATAGGGACTTTGGTCTCTTTGGAGAGTTTCATAAGGCAATTGTTGCTGATTTTAATGTAGGAGCAAATGCTTCAATTACGTTAGGAGAAGGTCGAAATTGGGGAGGTGGTAGTAATGGGGGATATGCTTATTCTGGTCGTTTGGAATTGTTCCCTTTAGGGCGTTTCAATTCGTTGGGTGAAATTTCAGAAGGAGATTATCAACGAGAACGAACTTTAAAGCTCATGTTGGGAGGTGCCTATTCTTTTAATAATAAAGCCGTTCGTTTACAAGGACAAAATGGAGCCTTAATGCCGGATGGAGAATCCAGAAACTTAAATGCTTATTTTCTTGATTTTGTTATGAAATATCAAGGGTTTGCCCTTTGTGCTGACTTTATGGGGAGAAAATGTGATAAACCACTCTTTGCAAGTGATTCGGAAATTTGTGTGTATACGGGAAACGGTTTGAATGTGCAATCCAGTTATCTGTTTCCTTCCAACTGGGAGATCGCAATTCGTAATTCTACTCTTTTCCCAAAAAAGAAGGTACAAAGTCTCATTGGTTATAGGAATTTTAATCAAACAACTATCGGGGTTACCAAATATCTCATTGGGCATAGCTTGAAAATACAAGCAGATGCTTCTTATAACCATAAAAGCGAAGCTCTCCATCCTTATAATCAATGGGAACTTCGCTTTCAAGTAGAATTAGGTTTATAGAGTGTTATTTCTGTCCTTCAACCCACTTACGAGCATTGACGAATGCTTCAATCCAAGGAGTTACTTCGTCATTGTTTCTACGGTCTTCCGGATAGTAACCACATTGCCATGGGAACATTGCACGTTCCAAGTGAGGCATCATGGCTAAATGGCGACCATCTTGAGAACATACTCCGGCTACAGCCCAAGGTGAACCGTTCGGATTGGCAGGATAACCTTCGTAGTTATATTTAGCTACGATATGATATGCTTTTTCTTCATACGGGAATCCGAATTTGCCTTCTCCGTGGGCAACCCAAGCTCCGATCTTACATCCACTCAAAGAACCGAACATGACAGAATGGTTTTTCGGTATTTCTAATGTGACAAAGTTTGATTCAAATTTATGTGAATCATTATGTAACATTTTATGTTTCTTTTCATGTTCCGGATAGATAACGCCTAATTCAGCCATCAACTGGCAACCGTTACAAATACCCAAGCTCAATGTGTCGGGACGTGCATAGAAATTATCCAATGCTTTCTTTGCTTTTTCATTGAACAAGAAACCACCTGCCCAACCTTTAGCAGAGCCTAAAACGTCAGAGTTGGAGAAACCGCCACAGAATACAATCATGTTTACATCTTCTAACGTCTCACGTCCGGATGCTAAATCTGTCATGTGGACATCTTTTACATCAAATCCTGCCAAATACAATGCGTAAGCCGTTTCACGTTCACATTGGCAACCTTTTTCACGGATGACAGCAGCTTTGATGCCGCTTGTTCCCTTGCGGTCTGCTGTCAGGCCATAATCTGCCAATTTACCTGTGAAGTTCTTGTTGTATTTGAATTCCAACGGCTGCATCTTGTAGTTTTCAAAGCGGTTGCCAGCGCAAACACTGCCACTTTGTTTGATGTCCAATTTATAAGAAGAAGAATACCAAACGTCACGCATATAGTCAATTCCGAAATGGTACTGAATACCATCTTTAGAAACCAAGATATGACGTTCGTCTGTCGGTTTTGCGATAATTGCAAAGCCAACACCTGCCTCTTCCAATATCTTTTCAAATGCTTTCTTATCTTTAACTTGGACGATGATACCCGGATTTTCAGCAAATAGGATTTTTACAATATCTTGTTCTGAAATCTTATCCAAGTTCACTTCCAAACCTCCTTCTACATTTGCAAAACACATTTCCAGTAAGGTTGTAATCATACCTCCGGCTGAAATATCGTGGCCGGCTAAGATTAAACCTTGTTCAATTGCATCTTGAATAGCATTAAATGCATCTTGGAAATATTCCGGATCCAGAACGGTCGGCACTTCGTTACCTAATTTATTTAAGGCTTGTGCAAAAGCAGAACCTCCTAATTTTAATGTGTCAAAAGAGAAGTCTATATAATATAGGTAAGAGTTCTTTTCATGTGCTAATACCGGGGATACGATCTTACGAATATCACTGACTTCAGCACCCGCAGAAATGATCACGGTACCCGGAGAAATCACTTTGTCATCTCCATACTTCTGGGTCATAGACAAAGAGTCTTTACCTGTCGGAATATTAATACCCAATGCACAAGCAAAATCAGATGCTGCTTGAACAGCTGTGTATAGGCGAGCATCTTCTCCTTCATTACGGCAAGGCCACATCCAGTTTGCACTTAAAGAAACGCCTGACAATTTATCAGCCAATGGTGCAAATACAATGTTTGTCAGAGATTCGGCTATAGCCATTACCGAACCGGCTGCAGGGTCTATCATGGCTACCTGTGGAGCATGACCTATAGATGTTGCGATTCCGGCTTTACCACGATAGTCTAATGAAACAGCTCCTAAGTCACTCAATGGCAATTGTAGTTCTCCCTGGCATTGTTGGCGAGCAATCTTACCTGTAACCGAACGGTCTACTTTGTTGGTCAACCAATCCTTACAAGCTACAGCCTCTAATTGTAGTACATTTTCCAAATAGTGATGTAATTCAGATTCTTTATAGGCTACCGGTTGATAGGATGTCTCAACAGTATGGTCTGTCATCACTGTACGAGGCGGTTTGCCAAACATGTATTCCAGTTTAATATCAATTGGTTTTACGCCATCTGCTTGTTCAAAGACAAACTTCATGTCGTTGGTTGTTTCACCTACAGTGTACATTGGAGCACGTTCACGATCTGCAATACGTTTTACTCTTTCTACATCTTCTTCTTTCATCAATAAGCCCATACGTTCTTGGCTTTCGTTGCCAATGATCTCTTTTGCAGAAAGAGTTGGGTCACCAATAGGTAACTTACTCATATCGATATGGCCACCTGTAGCTTCTACTAATTCAGACAAACAATTCAAATGACCACCTGCACCATGGTCGTGGATGGAAACAATTGGGTTATTGTCTGATTCAGCAATTGCACGTATGACGTTCGCTGCTCGTTTCTGCATTTCCGGATTGGCACGTTGTACAGCATTCAATTCAATACCACTGGTATACTGTCCTGTATTTACAGAAGAGACAGCTCCTCCACCCATACCGATACGATAGTTATCACCACCTATGATTACCACCTTTTCTCCTGGTTCAGGTTCACCTTTCAATGCATCACGCATATTGGCATAACCCACACCACCGGCAAGCATGATTACTTTATCATAAGCATATTTCTTGTCATTTTCAGCATGTTCGAATGTTAATAAAGAACCACAGATTAACGGTTGTCCAAACTTATTACCAAAGTCCGAAGCACCATTGGAGGCCTTTATCAAAATCTGTTCCGGAGTCTGATATAACCAAGGACGTGGATCAAGAATCTTCTCCCATTCACGAGTTCCTTCTGTACGAGGGTAAGAGGTCATGTAAACAGCAGTACCAGCAATAGGTAAAGATGCTTTACCTCCACCTAAACGGTCACGGATTTCACCTCCGGTTCCTGTTGCTGCACCATTGAATGGTTCTACAGTTGTAGGGAAGTTATGAGTTTCAGCTTTTAATGAGATCACAGTCTTGATATCTTTTACTTCATAAAAGTCCGGTTGATCCCCGCTTTTTGGCGCAAATTGCTCTACGGTTGGCCCTTCATTGAAGGCTACATTGTCTTTATAAGCAGAAACTAATTTATTGGGATTTTCAGCAGATGTTTTCTTTATCAAGCCAAAAAGAGAACTTTCCTTTTCTTCGCCATCAATGATAAAAATACCACCAAAGATCTTATGACGACAATGCTCTGAGTTCACTTGTGAGAAACCAAATACTTCACTGTCTGTCAACTTTCGACCTAATTTTTGACTTACTTCGTTCAAATATGCAATTTCTTCCTGACTTAAAGCCAAACCTTCTTGCGTATTATATGCTTCTAAATCTTCTATGTAAACAATCGAATCCGGTTGTTTGCTAATTGTGAAGATTTCTTGGTTTAGTCCGTTGTAGATACGTTGTAACATCGGGTCATGTTCTGCTTCGCCGGATGATACAGGGAAATACTCTTCAATTCGAGTAATACCACTAATACCCATGTTTTGAGTAATCTCTACGGCATTAGTACTCCATGGAGTAATCATTTCACGTCGAGGACCGACATACCAGCCTTCTAAAGTTTCGGCTTGAAGAGGTGTGGCCTCACTGAATGCCCAAACTAATTTTTCTACATCTTCAGGAGAAAAAGCGTGTGCAGCTTCTACTGCTAACACCGTTTTTGTTGGAGATTGAAAGAATAGAATCATATTGTTGATTTATTTATAGTATTTCAACTTAAGCAAAGTGTTTATCTTTGCATTTATACGTTGCAAAGATAATAATCTAAAAAAACATTCCCACTGCTGTTTTTCTTTTTTTATTAGGATTAGGGCTTATCTTTGCAAAATATTTAGGCAGAAAAGAGTAAATTAATGCTTGGGTTGATTATAAAAGGGATTATTATAGGCATATTAGTCTCTGCTCCTATGGGACCGATTGGTATGTTGTGCATACGTCGAACTTTATACAAAGGTCGTTGGCATGGGTTTGTTACGGGGTTAGGTGCAGCATTGTCGGATGTCATATATGCGGCTTTGACCTGTTTAGGGATGGGGGTCGTAGTTAACTTCATAGAGGCAAATCAAGCTCCTCTTCAGTTGGTGGGTAGTATCGTATTGGGTATTTTTGGTTTTTATATTTATCAATCTAACCCAACTCGAACTTTGCAAAAGAAGCAAGAAAAGAAGTTGTCTTTTACTCAAGATTTTATAACTGCATTTTTGTTGACATTCAGTAATGTGCTGATTGTTTTTCTTTATATAGGCCTTTTTGCCCGCTTCGGTTTTGTTTTGCCGGATCATTCAATTTGGATGTCTTTGTTTGGCATTGTTTTTATTGGTGTAGGGGCAATCTTATGGTGGTTAGGTATCACCTATCTTGTGGCTAAATTGAGGAGATGGTTTAATGTTCGAGGCATTTGGCTTTTAAACAGAATTGTTGGTGTAGTCATTATTTCATTAGCTGTTATCGGGGCATTATCTGTCTTGTTAACATCCTATTTTCAAATACCGTTACTCTAAATAAAATATCACATGAAGAAACTAAAAGTACCTTTTATTGCGTCATTGGACACTATGGAGCTATCTGATGTCCTTGATGTTATGGAACAAAAAGCTCAACGTGAATCAATAGATTGTGTCAATTGGGAAACGTATCCTTATAAGCCAGTCATCTCAGTAGATGTGGCTCGCTCTGAGACAAGTCTTTATATACGTTATTTCGTGAAAGGTTATTCGTTGAAAGCTCTTTATAAAGAAGATGGATCGCCTGTTTATACGGATAGTTGTGTTGAATTCTTTGTGAAACAGGAAGAGGATTCAAACTATTATAATTTTGAGTTTAATTGTATTGGAACCTGTGATGCTGCTTATAGGCAATCTCGTGATATCAAGGAATCATTAACTTCGGAGCAATATGCATCTATCCGTCGTTATTCAACAGTGGGTAATCAGGCTTTTTCTGAAAAGACAGGTGTTCATTCTTGGGAATTATTGGTGGTTATTCCTTTTAATGTCATGGGACTTGATCCGGAGAATTTGCCTGAGAAGATAAGAGGAAATTTTTATAATTGTGCAGATGATACAGAGGTTCCGCATTTTGTAAGTTGGAGTCCTATACATTTACCTTCTCCTAATTTCCACTGCCCAGAGTTCTTTGGAGAGATTTATTTTTAAAAGATTTATGCTATAGTTTAACTTCATTAAGTTTGACTAACTTATTGACTATAGCATATACTGTTAAACCACTGGCGCTACGTACTTGCAATTTACGAGAAATGTTTCTGCGGTGCGTAACGACAGTGTGGGTAGAAAGAAATAACTTGTCTGCTATTTCTCTGTTGGTCATACCTTTTACTACACAAACAACAATCTCTTTTTCACGTGCACTTAAAGACTGTTGCTCTTCTTTGGCTGGTATTTCCAAGGATAAGTTTTGCAATCGCTCTAATTTTAGGAGTAACTCGTCTTGAGTTATAAAAATCGAAATATATTCATCATATTGGTTTAATACAGGTTGATCTATAATGTTATAGAGTAATGCTATGCACTTCATCTCTATACATTTGCATTTTTCTTTCAGTTGTGGTAAAGAAAAATATCCTACCAGTGAAGGGTTGATGAACAAAATGTCGGGTTTGTTTAATGTTAATGTTTCATGTAGAATGTCTGCCGTCTCAATTTCAATGATCTGTAGGCGAATCCCTGGAAGATGTTTCAAAAGGATTATGAGCCCATTACGAATAATAACGGAAGTATCTGCAATTGCTATAGTTAAAAGTTTACTCATATCTAAATACAACTTTTCTCCAATTCTTTGATTGCAGGGATAAATAGGTAATCTTCTATGTGGCTATGGGAGGTTAAATCCTGCTCCGTCGCAAAAATATCGAACAATACGCTATTCAGCAAGTGACTGCTTGGTCCCGGATAATACTTGATTAAGAGATTTTTTAGTTCGATAATCTTCATCTCAATTTGGTCATGTCGTTTGCTGAAGATGGAGATATTGTATTTAGGATCTATTTCTCCTTTTAATAATCCTCTAACGTATGGAAAAACCGTTGTTTCTTCATATGTCATGTGTTTGTAGACCTCGGTTACATATTCATCAAAGAATCTTATAATTACAAAAGTGACATCTTCTGAACATCTATCTATAGCATCAACCAGTTTTCGGCGGATATGAGGTAGGCGAAACTCTAAAAAATAGGTATGTGCATTATGTAAATAAGAAATTAAATTCTCTACGGAGAGACCTTTGTTTATATTTGTTACAGGTTTTGAAATGTTATTAGTCAAAAAATTGACAACAGTCAGAAAGGTGCAAAGATTTACCCCATTCTGGTTACAAACTTCTTTGATATTTTGTTCCCCAAAACCTAAATCAATACCAAATCGGTTTAACACTAAAACCATAGGGTAATTGTCACAGATCAAGTCGCTCATTTTGTCGGTTTCCCGATATATCCTATCTTTATACATATTATAATGGCTCCTGTTGATTTATGGTAAAAGAGAATCTTAGAAAGCAACAAACTTGTTATCTCCTTTGTTTGTGACAGCCGTACATTCCATCTCTACCAACCAACCGGTTCGGCAAACTGGTGCTCTAACTATCAAATAAGGTAAATTGGGATGATTAGTTTCCATGTATTGTTTCACTCGTGCATAGTCAGCTGTGTCACGAATATAAATAATAGCTTGCATGACATCTTCTAAAGTAGCTTCAGCTTCATCTAATAATGCACAAATATTTTCAATCATTCTCTTTGTTTGTTTTATAACATCTCCGGCATGGACAATTTCTCCGAATCGGTCTATACTGGCTGTCCCTGATATATATATATGGCGGCGGTCACCAAAAGTGACAGCTGTTCCTCGTTCAAATGTAACCCCATATTCATACGTACGGTTAAGAAACTTTGGAGCATACAGGTATTGGATTTGTTCGGGTTGAATCCCGGATATGGCATAGGTGTCCATAGTTACAAATACCATAGGATCAACGTATCGGCCTTCAATCCCAGTACTGGATATATAATGAGTATCTTCTGTCAAGTTTTGTGTGGCAAAAATTTCTTTTCTTGCTTTTACTACTCCGGGATAGTTCACATCAACATTCTGTACAAATATCCAAGTTCGTAAACAATTTGCAGCTAATGTACAACCTGCTTCTGTTAGTTGCATGATATAATCTCTAAAAATCAAACGAGTTTGAAATTCTGAGTTCGCTGCTCTGTTGCATTGGTTTGCTCCTAATAATTGACAATATCCGTTATGACGAGCTTCAAATAACCCGCTTGGTAATACTTGAGTTTGTACGCCGGTTTGTAACCAAACCCATAATGCCACTTTAGTCCCGTTCATAGGTGCTTGTTGAACGATAGACAAAGCACAGTAGGAAGATAGCCGTTCTAATTCCATCACCTCATTTGTTTGATTGGTTACATCGCTTAAAAAATAACGCCGGAAGACAGCTGTCGGATTCCCGGAAAGAGTGGCAATGCATTGGTTATATGCCTCTTGAATATGTTGTAGTTGTGTTTTAAAATCTTCCAAACTATCTGTTTGTTGGAATAAAACATGGTATTCTGTAATACCTTTTTGTGATTGAAAAGCGGTTATTTGTACCTTTGTTGTATGATATGTTTTTCTTATCAAGTCCATAGATGTATGTTTTATGGTATCGATTGTAAAATTAAGGATTTATTTTTATTGATTCAATCCAAAACAAAGCATTTTATATACTCTTTTTTTTATATCCCCTTGACTCGGTAATTATACTTCGTTTTTTTACTAAGATATAGGTATTGTATAAAGGATAGGATAGTGGTATTTTTGTGATGTCATTAAGAAAGTAACACTATTAGTATAATCGCTATGCCAAAACCATGCTAAGTTATGTAAGCATATAAGATAATACAATGTATTGGAAAGTTTTTATTGGTTATTTTCAATACAAAAGAGGCCTCCCTGGGAAGAGAGGTCTTTTTTGTGTATAGGTGTATTTATTTCTCCTTTTTTTGAATTTTCATTTCTATGATAAAAGCTATAATCAATCCGAGGCCTCCAAAAAGAAGAACAGGTGCGCCATACGTTATACTAATAAGCGAACTTTTTCCGATAAAGAAATCTGAAATATGTATCTCTGCTATCAGTAAATGAAGGGTTAATCCAATAAGCATTCCTAAGCCTATACCTATTAATAAACAACCTGTTTTGAGCGCACTGAATGAAATATGTATCCCTCCGTAAGGTAGGTCTAAACCTTCAATTAAAGGAGAATGGCTTAACTTTTCCCCTATTTTTTCAATAATAGCCATACGTTCTTTACGGCGGGCAAACAACTCGATTACTTTATAAAAAGTAAAAAATACAATACCTGTTGTCAACGGAACAGTAATAAAATCCATCATAATCTTTTCAATTTTAATTTTATATTTAACTCTTTGCTATATTTGACGCAATATCTCTTGATAGGTTACAAATTTTTAAGCAAAATATTTTTTTATTTTTGTTTCACTATTTTGTAACCGATTGAGAAGTTCTGCGTCTATCCTTATAGAATGGAATTATATAGCGATACATATTATATACATCGTATTCAAAAGGGAGATGCCGCCTGTTTTGCTTGTCTTTTGGATAAATATAGCTGTCCGGTTTATTCACTTATCTACAAAGTCGTGCGTAACCGGGAAGATGCA
Organism: Parabacteroides distasonis; assembly: GCA_015060925.1. GTDB lineage: Bacteria > Bacteroidota > Bacteroidia > Bacteroidales > Tannerellaceae > Parabacteroides > Parabacteroides distasonis_B. The sequence continues at coordinate 40,719 of SUXM01000009.1, read as the reverse complement.
GAAGAGCTTACGCAAGATGTATTTATAAAAGTATTCAAACATCTTTCCTCTTTCAATGAAACATGCAGTTTCTCCACATGGCTTTATCGGATTGCCTATAATGTGGCTATATCTGCAACTCGGAAAAGAAAGTATGAGTATTTATCTATAGATGACGCTTTGATTCATAATGTATCGGAGAAAGAGGTAGAAGAACTGTTGGGACGGACAGATGACATGAGACGGATTCAATTGTTGGAGGCGGCATTGGAGCTGCTTCCGGCAGAAGAACGTGCGCTTATATTGCTTTTTTATACTGAAGAAAAAACGGTTGAAGAGATAACGCAGATTAGCGGATTGACAAAATCGAATGTAAAAACAAAGTTATTTCGGATTAGGAAGAAATTGTTTGTCTTATTAAAGGAAATGGAGGAAAGGTAATTTATGAAAGACGATAAAGATTTATTAAAAGAGCTTTTTTTTCAGCTCCCACGAGAAAAATATTCTGATCAACTTCGTTCGAAAATTATGCACCAAGTCATGCTTGAAGCAGAACGCATGCATAAACGGAATGAACGTTTAAACAGATTAATATGTGTATTTTCTCTTGTCTTGATGGCCGTTTTTGCTTTCGGGGTGTTTTATTATATAAATGAATCATTTGATTTTACTGTACCTGATATCTCTTTCCCGGATTTGAGCCTGTTTCCTTTCTCTATATATATTGGGTTTCTTGCGCTCATTTTGTTGGGAATTGACCACAAATTCAGAGAGATATATAAAAAGAAACATAAAAAAGAGCGGCAGGTATAAAAAAAAGCATTACCTTTGCCCCCGATTTTTGAGAAACGACAATATAATGTCTAACTTACTAATTAAAACAAACTTAAGTATTAACAATTAAAGAATGGAAAATTTAAAGAACATTCAGCCAATCGCTGATTTCGATTGGGAAGCTCTTGAACAGGGCGAATCTTACGGTCAAGTAAGCAAGGACGATCTTGTAAAAACGTATGACAACACTTTGAACACTGTAAAAGACAAAGAAGTTGTTATGGGAACCGTAACTGCAATGAACAAACGTGAAGTTGTAGTAAACATCGGTTTCAAATCAGACGGTGTTGTGCCTATGTCTGAATTCCGTTACAATCCGGAATTAAAAGTTGGTGACGAAGTAGAAGTTTACATCGAAAACCAAGAAGACAAAAAAGGACAGTTGATCCTTTCTCACAAAAAAGCACGTGCTACACGTTCTTGGGATCGTGTTAACGAAGCACTTGAAAAAGATGAAATCATCAAAGGTTATATCAAATGTCGTACGAAGGGCGGTATGATCGTTGACGTATTCGGTATCGAAGCATTCTTGCCAGGTTCTCAAATCGATGTTAAACCGATCCGTGACTATGATGTATTTGTAGGTAAGACAATGGAATTCAAGATCGTGAAGATCAATCAGGAATTCAAAAATGTTGTTGTATCTCATAAAGCTCTTATCGAAGCTGAACTTGAACAGCAGAAGAAAGATATTATTTCTAAACTTGAAAAAGGTCAGGTACTTGAAGGAACAGTTAAGAATATCACATCTTACGGTGTATTCATTGACTTGGGTGGCGTAGATGGCTTGATCCATATCACAGACTTGTCTTGGGGTCGTGTTTCTCATCCGGAAGAAATCGTTAAGTTGGATGAAAAGATTAACGTGGTTATCCTTGACTTCGATGATGAAAAGAAACGTATCGCTCTTGGCTTGAAGCAATTGACTCCGCACCCATGGGATGCTTTGGATGCTGAATTGAAAGTTGGTGACAAAGTAAATGGTAAAGTGGTTGTGATGGCTGACTACGGTGCATTCATTGAAATCGCTCCGGGCGTAGAAGGTTTGATTCACGTATCTGAAATGTCTTGGACTCAGCATTTGCGTTCTGCTCAAGATTTCATGAAAGTAGGTGATGAAATCGAAGCTGTTATCTTGACATTGGATCGTGAAGAACGTAAGATGTCTTTAGGTATCAAGCAATTGAAGGCTGATCCATGGGAAAACATCGAAGCTCGTTTCCCGGTTGCTTCTCGCCATACTGCTAAAGTTCGTAACTTCACAAACTTTGGTGTATTCGTTGAAATTGAAGAAGGTGTTGACGGCTTGATTCATATTTCAGACTTGTCTTGGACTAAGAAGATCAAACATCCGTCTGAATTTACTCAAATTGGTTCTGAAATCGAAGTACAGGTATTGGAAATCGATAAAGAAAACCGTCGCTTAAGCTTAGGACACAAGCAATTGGAAGAAAATCCTTGGGATGTATTTGAAACTATCTTCACTGTAGGTTCTGTACACGAAGGTACTATCGTTGAAGTTTTGGATAAGGGTGCTGTTATCGCATTGCCATACGGTGTTGAAGGTTTCGCAACTCCGAAGCACTTGGTAAAAGAAGATGGTTCACAGGCTCAGGCTGATGAAAAACTTCAGTTCAAGGTGATCGAATTCAATAAGGAAGCTAAGAGAATCATTCTTTCTCACAGCCGTATTTTCGAAGACGAACAGAAGAGTGCAAAGAAAGAAGTTAGCGAAAAGAAAGCTTCTGCTAAACGCAACAAAAAAGAAGAAGAATCTGCAATCGTAACCGGTTCTGTTGAAAAGACAACATTAGGTGACATTGAAGAATTGGCTGCTTTAAAAGAAAAATTGGCTGGTAAGTAATTGACTTACCGGTCTCTTCATAAAAAAAGGAGATAGCCATTTGGTTATCTCCTTTTTTTATTCTCTCATTTGTTGATTAGTCTTCAATTCCAAGCATTTCATTCATTTCTTTGCGCTTGTCCAAATCAGTGAAGTACACTTCTACAACTTTATAAATATCAAAGCCTTCTGTAGAACCTGCTGTTAAATTTAAAGACTCAACTAATTTACGAGTTGCGCTACGGATCTCTGCCGGATTGATCAAATGAAGTTCATTGTTGTGAATTAATCCCATAATGTTTGAATTTAATGTTTATACTTCTTTTAAATTTAATATTCACTTTTTAAGTAGGCCGTTTAAGACCCTATTTCGTTTCATGCAATAAATATACGAACAACCTTTTAATATTCATGCTTTCCATCCAATAATTTTATCAATTTTTTTTCATTTCTATCTTTAGTCGTGAAATATACCCGTTGTGAATCAGACTTTATATTAATGTATATACATTATTATATAAGGGAATTATGTTGATAGAGTGCTTTGTACTTAAAAGGAGGGGTTTTCGTACGGCTAAGTCGCCCAATTGATAAGAATCGTTAGGGAAAAGAAAATTTATCATGAAAAATAATTGTCGGAATAAAAACTATATGTATTTTTGCAGTTGAAATAGTGCCGGAAAAGCGATTAGTTCCGGATAGGATAGAACGAAAGAGCTCTGGAAAGAGATTGAGCGAATATATAGAACTGAATTAAATATACTTTTATTAATTAAACATTTAGAATTATGAACAAAAAGTTTTCTACACTTTTGGCTAGCTTCCTGTTAGCCGGCGGTCTGTTCAATGCAAATGCAGAATCTTTTACAGATTTGAATTTAAGCAAGGATAAGACTAATAATGGAAATTGGTATTATGTGTATGTGAATGCTACTGGTGCAGCAACTACTGCTAACGGTATGTTGACATTGGGTAATACTAATCTTTATGAAATGGAAAAGGATGCAGCTGACGTATGGCAGGTAGTTGCAGTTCTTGATGCATCTAAAAATGTGGTAGGTTATAAATTACAAAATCAGAATGGTAAGCCTTTAGAAGTAAAGGTTGCCGCAGATGGTGGTACTACTACTTATAATACATTTATAGAATCTACCTCTGCTCAGTATTTAGCATTTTCTACTACTGTAGGTTTTGCTGGTGATTTGACAGCAACATCATCTACTTCTTGGCAATATGATTTGGTAGAAGCAGAACCTCAAACTTTAACTGTAGGTGAATTGAATTATTATGAAAAAGATGGTTTTTCTGTAACTATCAAAGGCCAGGATGCAAGCACAGGTAAATATACTGTTGCTTTGAATGACAATCCATTTGCAGGCCATTTAACTCCGATGGTGTATGATGGTATAAATTTCCAGGTTGCAAAAGATGGTGTAATCCGATATTATTTGAAAAATGCTGCTGGTCAGTATATCGTGGCTACTAAATATGATGGTCAAGGATCTTCACAGTCTCAAGTTATTTATGGTTTATCTGTTGTCGATTCTACGACTTTGAAACGTGATATTAACAACCACGGCAATTATAAAGCTGAATTCTCTGCAGAAGCTGCTATTAATTCTTATAAAGCAAATAAAGAAGGTTTGACAGAACTTTCAAATTTGTTTGTCAATGATGTAAAGTTGGGACGTTATGATTTTAGTGCTGTTCCTACATTAGTCGCTTCTCAAGGTACTGCTTTGAAATCGATCAAAATTACTTTAGGTAGTGGTCAAGTTGTAGCTCCGAAAGATCTTTTGGTAAAAGGTAAATTCTATACTGTAAAAAAAATAGAAGGTAATGTTGTAAGTTATTTAGGTATTGATGAAGAGGGTAATGCAGATTGGGTTGCTGATTATTCTAACGTGTTGGAAGGTCAGTGGGCTTTGACTTATAATGGTCAGTACGTATTTACTAATCGTGAAAATATAGAAGCTGTAGAAAAAATTGACGCTTATAACTTGTATGTAACTGACAAAACAAATGTATATGCTCAAGGAATTGCTCTTTATGAAATTGCTCCTGTTGCAGAACATGCAGCCTCTGATGGTTATAAGACATTGAATGTAACAGAAACTTCTAAGTTTAACATTGGTTTCTCTTCTTCAGTATTTGGTTCTACAGCATGGATGACAGAAAATCACGCCGGTACAAACAATCATACAATTGGTTTGGATATCGAAAGAGAAAATGCATCTGTTTTCACTGCTACTGAATACAGTGCTCCTCGTGCTAAGAAATATGTGAATAATATATTGAAATCATATACTACAGATTCTATCTATGTAATTAGTACACTTGGTTATTATAATGCTAAAGGTGAATATAAAACAGATTGTAAAGATACATTGAAGATTGTTTCTTATTCATTTGTTAACCAGTATGGTGAACCATTGGTTTATAATGACAATGCAAGAAAATATCAAGCATGGATTGAAAAAGATAAGGACGGTAACTATACAAAGACTGCTCAGAAATTCGCTTTGCGTGAAGATGGTGAAAAATTGAATTTACGTAAATTAACAGCAAGTTGGGTTTCTGGAAATTATACAAGCTATCAGAGATTAGGTTCAAATGATTTGAAAATGTATGCTGGTGATGCTGCAAATGGTATCTTATCTAATACAGGTTTGTATGAAAGAACAGAAAATGACTTGTTCGTTGTAGAAGCAACAGAAGCTCCAAAATATCGTCGTTTAGTAAATGCAATCGATACAGTTTCTATCTATCGTGATGAAAATGCATCTCAATTGCTTTACGAAGATGGCGCATTCTTAGGCTTGAAGAACGAAAATCAGTTTGAAATTGCTCCGGCTATGTTGGCTGATGTAGCATATGCTCCTGTTACTACTTACAAACCGTTGTATATGTTGGCTGTAGATGCTACAATCGTTCCTGATGGTAAATATTGTCCGATCCATGGTGTAGATGCAACTTGTGAACACGCTTCTGAAACTAAGGGTTGGGTAGAAGGTCGTTACTTAGTATGCTTAGCTGATTCTGCTGCTGCATGGGCTAAAGCTAATCCTTCTAAACATGCTCAAGCTAATCCATATAAATATGATGGTATGTATAAGTTAGGTTTCGTTCCGGCTATCCACAAAAATGACTCTTTGATCATTACACATGAAGATGAAAAGAAAGTAAAACGTTACTTCTTAGGTAAAGGTGCTATGAATCCTGCAACATTCGCATTCCGTTATGTTGACGAAGAAGCAGGTTCGTTCGTAATCGAATCTCATTGTGGTTACATTAAATGGATCAACGGTAATGTAGTTCTTACAGATGAAGAAGCTGAAGCTGACGTATTCAACATGAACGAAGAAGAAGGTCGCACTCCGACAGCAAACGAAGAAATCGCTGCAGAAGGTGTAACAGTAATCGCTGGTAACGGTAACGTAACAATCGCTGGTGCTGCTGGTAAGAAGGTGGTTATCGCTAACATCTTAGGTCAGACTGTAGCTAACACAATCATCGCTTCTGACAACGCAACAATCGCTGCTCCTGCAGGTGTAGTAGTTGTTAAGGTTGAAGGTGAAGCTGCTGTTAAGGCTATCGTGAAATAAGAATTGAAATAATTCTCACTTCAATATGAAAAGGGTTTCGGGTCTCTCCGGAACCCTTTTTTCTGTTTATACCATCTTTATATCCTGTAAATTTGCGGGAAATCGGTAGAACTCCTATTTTTGTGACCAAGTATTTCTGATACTTTCTTTATAGATATTACAGATATGGCTGAAGAACAACGGATGGTGCTCCGGACGGAGGACTTGGTGAAGAAATATAAGATGCGTACGGTGGTGAACCATGTCTCCATCGATGTGAAACAGGGAGAGATTGTCGGACTATTGGGACCGAATGGTGCCGGTAAGACGACTACTTTCTATATGACAGTGGGGTTGGTGATCCCGAATGCAGGGAAAATCTATCTGAATGACATGGATATTACCGATTTCCCCGTCTATAAACGTGCCCGGAGCGGTATCGGCTATTTGGCACAAGAGGCTTCAGTCTTTCGTAAGATGACGGTGGAGGATAATATCCGTTCAGTCTTGGAGATGACCGACACGACTCCGGAATACCAACATGAGAAGTTGGAAAGCTTGATTGATGAGTTCGATTTGCATAAAGTGCGAAAGAACCTGGGTGACCAGTTGTCCGGAGGAGAACGGCGCCGTACGGAGATTGCCCGTTGCTTGGCTATCGACCCTAAGTTTATCATGTTGGATGAACCGTTTGCCGGGGTAGACCCGATTGCGGTACGGGATATCCAGACGGTGGTGGCACGTTTGAAGCACAAGAATATCGGTATCTTGATTACTGACCATAATGTGTATGAGACCTTGAGCATCTGCGATCGTGCCTATCTTCTGTTTGAAGGAAAGGTGCTTTTCCAAGGAACAGCCGAACAATTGGCGGAAAACGAGATTGTGCGAGAAAAGTATTTGGGTAAAGATTTCGTATTAAGAAGAAGAAATCTTTAGCCGTTTGTCAGCTCCTTGAGCCTCTTTCCGCAGAAATAGAACAGTGCCAAACCGATGACCGCCATAAGGATGTAGGGCAATAGGTTGGGGGGAGTAATCTCTCCGGTTACAAACTCATTTTGTTTGAGTTGTTCGTCAGACATACAGATGACGGCAAGTGCGTTGTTGGTGAAATGGGCAAACACCGGGATCCAGATGTTATGGCTCCAATAGAGCAGGTATCCGAAATAGGCTCCTAAAAGCATACGGGGCAAGAAGCCGTAGAATTGTATGTGGAAGGCACTGAAGATGCAGGCGGTTATCCAAATAACAAGATGGGGATTGCTGCTCCATCTCCCTAATATGCGTTGTAAAGCACCTCTGAAAAAGAGCTCTTCCGTAATCCCAGCCGTTAATGCTACTACAAAAAGGTTGGCAAATAGTGCTCCTATCCCTTTTTCTGATAATAAGAGGAGCGTAACCCTTTCGGCTTCATCCTCTTGTGCACGCATCCAGTGCTCTATCCCCTCCATAAAGGCAGGAAGTTCCATCTGTTGGTTGAGTAAACCGGTCAAACTGATAGTCGGATTAATCAGGAGCACACTTAGAAAGGTTAAGGAAAGCACCTCAAGTGTTGGGAATGAGCCTATAGATAAATAGCTCTTCGGCTGGTTGCTGTACAGCCAGGCGCAAGCCGATGCCGGAAGGAGGAAAGTCCCGACGGCAGAGATGAATTGAAGGATGCGCATCGCATTCGGATTGTATGCAAACCCCGCGTTAGCCCCTGTCGTACTCTGCCATAGAAGCATAGGGAGCGTACCGATGAGGGTTGCCAATACTAAGCCGCCCAAAACGAACAGCAATAGGATATATAACTGAAACAGTGCCGACTTGCCGGCATAAATACCTTTTAAAAACATGTTTTTTCTTGTAATGACAGCCCAAAGATAGCGATTGAAAAGCAATAAGCCCTATTTAAGCCTGCTCGTTTATAACAAATTAAGTAAACAATTTGCGATATTAAAAGAATAAACCTAATTTTGCACCCTAAAATTTGAATAGAAACAAAGTAATTAATTAAATAAATCAATCAGAATGAACGTTTCACTTAACAACATTGATGCTACTAAAGGCATTGTGAAATTAGAGATCGTGAAAGCTGACTATGCTGAAAAGGTAGAAAAGAGCCTTAAGAGCTTCCGTCAGAAAGCAAATGTACCCGGATTCCGTAAAGGTATGGTTCCTATGGGTATGGTAAAGAAGATGTATGGCAAGCATGTATTGGTAGAAGAAGTCAACAAGTTGGTTTCTGAAGGTCTATACAATTATATCCGTGAAAACAATGTGAATATCTTAGGCGAACCGCTGCCGAATGAAACAGAACAGAAAGAGATCAATTTCGATACACAAGAAGAATTTGAATTCTGTTTTGATGTCGCATTGGCTCCGGAAATCCATATCGAACTTTCAAAGGCAGACAAATTGCCTTATTACCAAGCTAACATCGACGAAGAGATGGTGAACAAGCAGGTTCAGGCTTATCAGGCGAACTTCGGTAACTATGATCAAGTGGATGATGTAGAAGAAAAAGACTTGGTAAAGGGTAGAGTGGCAGAATTGGAAAATGGTGCACCGAAAGAAGGCGGTATCGTTGTTGAAAATGCTGTTTTGATGCCGATGTACATCAAGGATGAAGCAGAAAAGGCTAAATTCATCGGTGCAAACAAAAACTCAGTCGTGGTATTCAACCCGAACAAGGCTTACGAAGGTGCTGAAGCTGAAATCGCCTCTTTCTTAAAGGTGGACAAAGAAGCTGTTGCTGGTATTACTGGTGACTTCAGTTTTGAAATCCAGGAGGTGACTCGTCATAAGAATGCTGAATTGGGCAAAGAATTGTTCGACAAAGTATTTGGTGAAGGAGTTGTAAACAGCGAAGAAGAATTTAAGAACAAGATTCGTGAAGCATTGGCTGAACAGTTCGCTCCTCAGAGTGACTATAAGTTCTTGATCGATGCACGTGATTTATTGGTGGCTAAAGCCGGTGAATTGGCATTTGCTGAAGATCTTTTGAAACGTTGGTTGTTGGTTGCTAACGAAAAGAACACCAAAGAAAAGATCGACGAAGATTATCCGAAGATCATCGAAGACTTGAAATACCACTTGATCAAAGAAAACTTGGTGAAGAGCAATGGATTGAAGGTGGAAGATGCGGATATCGAAGAGTTTGCAAAACGTGTGGCTAAAGCTCAGTTCGCTCAGTATGGTATGCTTTCTGTACCAGATGATGTGTTGGCTAACTATGCAAAAGACATCTTGAAGAACAAACAGACTTTGCAAAACGTAATCGACCGTGCTGTTGAAGAAAAATTGGCCGCTTGGTTGAAAGAACAGGTAGAGTTGGATGTAAAAGAGATTACAGCAGACGAATTCAATAAGCTTCTTGAAGCTTAAAACACTTATAAAAAGGCAACTTCGGTTGCCTTTTTCTTTTTTAAGGGCTTCCTCTCAAAAAAAATATAACAAGGGATGGCAAATAAGTTGTTTCTTTCAGAAATTTATTTATAACTTTGTTATTCCGATAAGTGAGAGGAAGCCCTTTTTATGGCTACTCGGAAAGATAATAAGATTATAGATTATGAATGAATTCAGAAAGTATGCAACGAAGCATTTGGGTATGAACGGGAATGCGCTGGATAGTTATATGAATATTACCAGCAGCTATATCTCGCCAACCATTATTGAAGAACGCCAATTGAACGTTGCACAGATGGACGTTTTCTCTCGGTTGATGATGGATCGTATCATCTTTTTAGGTACACAAGTGGATGATTATACTGCCAATGTGATTCAGGCGCAGTTGTTATATTTGGATTCCAGTGACCCGGGTAAGGATATCTCAATTTACATCAATTCCCCAGGCGGTTCAGTATATGCGGGATATGGTATATATGATACCATGCAATTTATAAATAGTGACGTGTCTACCATCTGTACCGGTATGGCTGCCTCTTTTGCCGCAGTATTGTTGGTGGCTGGTACGAAAGGAAAGCGTATGGCTTTGCCTCATTCACGTGTGATGATTCATCAGCCGTTGGGTGGTGCGCAGGGACAGGCTTCCGATATCGAGATTGTCGCTCGTGAAATTTTGAAAGTAAAGAAAGAACTTTATACAATCATTGCCGACCATTCAGGTAGATCGTTTGAAGAGGTGGAACGAGACAGTGACCGTGATTATTGGATGACTGCTTCGGAAGCTTTGGAATATGGTATGATTGACAAGGTGTTGGTTCGTAATAAATAATGGAATAAGACGAAATGGCCAAGTCAAATGGTGGTAATTGTACGTTTTGCGGACGTGGAAGCCGAGATGTGAACCTGTTGATCAACGGTATATCCGGCGCTATATGTGATGAATGTGCGAAGCAGGCGTATGAGATTGTGAAAGAACAAATGCCCGGTAAGAAAACCTCTTTCGGTTTGGAACAGAAAGATTTGCCTAAGCCGGAAGAGATAAAGAATTTTTTGGATCAGTATGTCATCGGACAGGATGATGCGAAGCGTTATCTGTCGGTTGCTGTTTATAACCATTATAAACGTTTGATCCAAAAGGTCACTGCTGATGATGTAGAGATTGAGAAGTCAAATATCATCATGGTAGGTGCGACCGGTACAGGAAAAACATTGTTGGCAAGAACTATAGCGAAGTTTCTTCATGTTCCTTTCGCAATTGTGGATGCGACAGTGTTGACAGAAGCCGGTTATGTGGGGGAAGATATTGAAAGTATTTTGACACGCTTGTTGCAAGCTGCCGATTATGATGTGGATTCGGCTCAACGTGGTATTGTTTTTATTGATGAGATTGATAAGATTGCCCGTAAGAGTGATAATCCTTCTATTACACGTGATGTAAGTGGTGAGGGTGTTCAACAAGGGCTGTTGAAATTGTTGGAAGGTTCGGTTGTGAATGTCCCTCCTCAAGGAGGACGTAAACATCCTGAGCAGAAGATGATAGCAGTGGATACCAAAAATATCTTGTTTATTTGTGGAGGGGCTTTTGATGGTATTGAAAAGAAGATTGCCCAACGTTTGAATACAAGGGTAGTCGGTTATACCGCAAATGAAAATACAGCGCAGGTGGATCGGAATAATTTCTTGAAGTATATCACACCAACCGATTTGAAATCGTTTGGGTTGATACCGGAGATCATCGGCCGTTTGCCTATCTTGACCTATTTGAACCCCTTGGATAGAGATGCGCTTCGTAATATCTTGACGGAGCCGAAGAACTCGATCATTAAGCAGTACGTTAAGCTGTTTGAGATGGATCATATCCAATTGACTTTCGATGAGGATGTGTATGAGTTCATTGTGGACAAGGCATTGGAATTTAAGTTAGGAGCCCGTGGTTTGCGCTCGATTGTGGAAGCAGTCATGATGGATGCGATGTATAGTATGCCGTCATCTCAAGAAAAAACACTTCGAGTGACATTGGAGTATGCAAAGGAAAAGTTTGAAAAATCAGACGTAAACCGTTTACAGATAGCCTGAATGCGGTTGCTATTTAATATAAAGAGAGTATGGCAAAGAAGGATAAACTAACAGAAGAGCTTAAAAAACATTTTGGTTTTGGTACTTTTAAAGGAAACCAAAGAGCGATTATCGAAAATGTGTTGGCTGGAAACGATACCTTTGTTTTGATGCCGACCGGAGGAGGAAAGTCATTGTGTTACCAGTTGCCCTCGTTGATGATGGAGGGAACTGCAATTGTGATCTCTCCATTGATTGCTCTGATGAAGAACCAAGTGGATGCCATGCGTAATTTCAGTGAGGAGGATGGGGTTGCCCATTTTATCAACTCTTCTTTGAATAAATCGGCTATTGACCAGGTAAAGAAAGATATTGTAGGAGGTCGGACTAAATTGCTTTATGTCGCCCCTGAGTCGCTGACAAAAGAGGAGAATATCGAGTTCTTGCGTCAAGTGAATATCTCTTTTTATGCAGTTGATGAGGCCCATTGTATTTCAGAGTGGGGACATGATTTCCGCCCGGAGTATCGTCGTATTCGCCCGATTATTAATGAAATCGGAAAACGGCCGTTGATCGCTTTGACTGCAACAGCGACACCAAAGGTACAGCACGATATCCAGAAGAATTTAGGTATGATTGATGCTTCTGTTTTTAAGTCTTCTTTTAACCGCTCTAATTTATATTATGAAATCCGCCCGAAGACAACGAATATCGATAAGGATATTATTAAGTATATTAAAGCCAACGAGGGTAAATCGGGTATTATTTATTGTTTGAGCCGTAAAAAGGTGGAAGAATTTGCCGATATCTTGAAAGCAAATGGAATCAAGGCTCTGCCATATCATGCAGGGATGGATTCGCAACAACGTTCGGCCAATCAAGATGCGTTCTTGATGGAAACTGTGGATGTGATTGTTGCTACGATTGCTTTTGGTATGGGTATAGATAAGCCGGACGTACGGTATGTGATCCATTATGATATACCGAAGAGCCTCGAAGGATATTACCAGGAAACCGGACGTGCCGGACGTGATGGAGGCGAGGGACAATGTTTGGCCTTTTATGCTTACAAGGATTTGCAGAAACTGGAGAAGTTTATGCAAGGAAAACCGGTAGCAGAACAGGAGATTGGCAAGCAGTTGTTGTTGGAAACGGCAGCTTATGCGGAGACTTCTGTCTGTCGCAGGAAAGTCTTGTTGCACTATTTCGGAGAAGAATACCTGGAAGATAAATGTGGAAATTGTGATAATTGTTTGAACCCTAAGAAACAAGTGGAAGCAAAAGATTTATTAAGTGCAGTATTGGAAGTGGTGGCTGTTTTAAAGGAAAAGTTTAAAACTGAATACATAGTCAATATGTTGGTAGGAAATGAAACGTCCGAAATACAGTCGTATAAGCATAATGAACTGGAAGTGTTTGCTTCCGGTACGGAAGAAGATGAAAAGACATGGAATGCCGTTATTCGTCAGGCTTTGATTGCCGGTTTTCTGAATAAGGACATTGAGAACTACGGTTTGTTGAAGATTACCGATAAGGGTAGGGTTTTCATGAAGAAACCGGTCTCATTCAAGATAACCAAAGATAATGAGTTTGATGAAGAGGAGGAAGAAGCACCAGTGCGTGGAGGTGCATCTTGTGCAGTCGATCCGGCTCTTTATTCCATGATGAAGGATTTGCGGAAAAAGTTATCCAAACGTTTGGAAGTCCCGCCTTTTGTTATCTTCCAAGATCCCTCTTTGGAAGCGATGGCTACCACCTATCCGGTGACATTGGAGGAATTGCAGAATATTCCAGGTGTCGGTGCCGGCAAGGCAAAGAGGTACGGAAAAGAATTTATTGAATTGATTAAGAGACATGTGGAAGAAAATGAGATCGAACGTCCGGAAGATCTTCGTGTACGTACGGTTGCAAATAAATCTAAACTGAAAGTCTCTATCATCCAGCGTATAGACCGCAAAGTCGCTTTAGATGAGATTGCTGTGACAAACGGTTTGGAATTTAATGAGTTGTTGGATGAGATTGAAGCGATCGTTTATTCCGGTACACGTATTAACATTGATTATTTCTTGAATGACATCATGGATGAGGATCATATTGAGGATATTTATGAATATTTCAAGGATTCGGAAACGGATGATTTGGAAGATGCAATCAATGAATTAGGATGCGATTATACGGAAGAGGAGATTCGTCTTGTTCGAATCAAGTTCTTTACAGAAATGGCAAATTAATAGCTTGTAAGTAAGTATTTAGGTGGTTTGGACTGCCTTAATATGATAAAAAACACTAATTTAACGGTGTAGAATACTTTTTAGAGTAACTCTCCGTTAAATTAGTGTTATTTTTGTATCGTATTTGTTGTATGGCAAAGGAAATATTCATGAAAAGATTGCTGATTCTATATTTATTGTTTATTTGTGTAGCCGGTAAGGCAGAAATTTCGAAAGATTCTGTTGTAATGACTGTAGCCGGAAAACAAATCCCTTTGGATGAATTTCTTTTTATCGCACAGAAAAATAGTGAGGTAGATTTGTCGGATCGCAAATCCCTTGAAGCTTATGTGGAACTATTTAAGAACTTTAAGTTGAAAGTGGCAGAAGCGGAAACCCAAGGACTGGATCAGACAAAAAGTTTTAAGGAAGAATTGGAACGTTACCGCTCACAGTTGACATCTAATTTTTTGTCAGACAAAGAGGGTGAAGAGGCTGCCGTTCGTGCAGTATATGATCGGTATGGGGAGGTATTGGAACTAAGCCATATCTTATTTCGTTTACCTGAACGAACTTTATCCAAAGACACAATAGCCGTATATGAAGAGGCGATGAAAGCCTACCAACGCATTGAAAAGGGTGAGGATTTTGCAGCTGTGGGAACAGAGTTGATGAAGGCAGATGCAAAAAAAGTAGGATATGAATATGTATCAAGTCTTCTTCCTATGGAAACGGTGAAGGCTTTTGAGAATGCTGTATATGCAATGGAGGTTGGAACATTATCAAAGCCGATTCGTACAACTTTGGGATTCCATATCGTAAAGTTGCATAGCCGCAGGCCGAACCCTGGATTGATACATGTCGCTCATATCTTGATCCCTTTTTCTAAGGATTCGCTGAAAGAGGAAGATGTATTGGCGCAAGCACGAGAAGTTTGCCGGAAGGCTAAAGAAGGAACAGACTTTGCTGAGTTGGCGAAGAATCATTCTGCGGATAAAGCGTCTGCTACCAAAGGAGGTGAACTGCCTGTTTTTGGAGTGGGAGAGATGTTGAAACCTTTTGAGTCTGCTGCTTTTGCATTAAATACACCTGGTGAAATCTCTGAACCAGTGAAGACCCGTTTAGGATTTCATATCATTAAATTGATAGAGAAAAAGGGAATGCCCTCTTTTGAATCTAAGAAGAAAAGTTGGGGGCGTAAGATGGCGCAAGGAGAACGGAATTTCGAATATTATGCCGCTTTTGACGAACGGATGAAGCAGGAATACGGGTATCAGTTTTATCCGGAGGCCTATCAGGAATTATTGGCTTTATGTAATGAATACTTCCCTTCTGATGCCGCTTTTTATGAGAAGGCAAAAGGTATGGAAAAGATCTTGTTTCATTTGAATGGAACAGATTTCCCCCAGAATGAATTCGCTTATTATATCCAGCGTTGTCCTTTCTCAACGAAGACGTATGCTGGGGATTTTATGCAGGAGGTCTATGAACTTTTTATCCGAGACATCGTAACGACAGCCGAACGTAATAATTTAACGACTAAATATCCTGACTTCAATTTACTGATTCAAGAATATCGGGATGGCATTTTGTTGTTTGAAATTAGCAATAAAGAAGTTTGGAATAAACCTATGGAACAGCAAGCACAAGCTGAAAAGGAATGGGTGGAACGGCTGAACCAACAGTATCTGGTGACTATTAATTGGAAGTTGGTGAAGAAGATCAATAAAATGAAAAAGAAATAATTAAGGAGAAAATGGTATGAGGTATTGCTTCATTTTTGTAGCATTTGTATCTTTGCTGTGTTCTTGTGGGGGAACGCAGCCGGTTGAGAGTGCGGATGTATTGGTCAGAGTGAAGGATAATGTCCTCGAACGTGCGGAAATCAAATCTCAAATACCACGTGGGCTTTCCTCTGCTGATAGTCTTTTGCTTGCTGAAAGTTTGGAGAAAAGGTGGGTAAAAGATTTATTGGTTTATGATGTGGCATTGCGGAATCTGGAACGGGAAGAAAAAGAGGTTGTAGATAAGTTGGTGGAAAATTATAAACGTTCATTGATTCGACACAGATACCAGGAGCAATTGGTAAAAGAACGGCTTTCTTCTGAGTTTGGGGAGAATGACAAGTTGAAATATTATGAAGAGAATCAAGAACGGTTTGTGTTAGATAGAGCTTTGATAAAAGGGCTGTTTTTAAAGATACCGATTGATGCTCCCGGACTTGCGGATGTAAAGAAGTGGTATAAATCGACATCGGATGTGTCGTTGGAAAATATTGAGAAATATAGTTTGCAGAATGCGAATATTTACGATTATTTTTATGACAAATGGGTCGATTTTGATCAAGTAATGGATAATATACCTCTTCATGTTGCGGATGTGAATGTTTTCCTGAAGAACAACAAACATATTGAAGTGAGTGATAGTTTGCATTGCTATTTATTGAATATTAAAGAATTTCTTCCCAAAGGGGAAATTGCTCCATTTGAATATGCAAGCCCGCAAATCGTAGAGATGTTGACAAATTTGCGTAGGGTTGAGTTTTTAAGAAAATTTGAAGAAGAATTATATAATGATGCTGTCAGCCGCGGAGATGTGAAGTTTCAGACAGAACCGTAGTTGGTAAATTAGAATAAAATACGTGATGAAAAAGATTTTAGCAGTATGCTTCCTTGCCTGTGTATCTTGCGTAGTTTGTGCGCAAAGTAATGTGATTGATGAAATTGTGTGGGTGGTAGGAGATGATGCCATTTTGCGCTCGGATGTTGAAAACCAACGTTTGTATATGCAGAACGAGGGTGAACATTTGGATGGTGACCCTTATTGTGTGATACCGGAGCGTTTGGCTATTCAAAAGTTGTATTTGAATCAAGCTAAAATTGACAGTATAGAGGTTAATGAAAACCAAGTGATACAGGAGGCTGAACGTTGGATTGAATTCGCTATGAATCAAATCGGTTCCAAAGAAAAATTGGAGGAGTACTTTAATAAAAAGATTTCCCAGATTAAGGAAGAACGAATCGAAATGTTGAAAGAACAGCAGATCGTGCAGCAGATGCAGAGGAAATTGATTGGGGATATTAAATTGACTCCGGCAGAAGTCCGCAAATATTATAATCAGTTGTCTAAAGATAGTTTGCCTAATATCCCTACTACGGTTGAGGTGCAAATTATCACTATGGAACCTAAGATCCCGTTTGAGGAAACGGATGCAATCAAAGCACGTCTTCGTCAATATACAGAAGAGGTTAATAGTGGTAAACGCGAGTTTTCAACGATCGCCCGTCTTTATTCGGAAGACCCTGAGTCGGCAAAAAGAGGTGGCGAGTTAGGTTTTATGGGTAAGGGTAGTTTATTACCCGAGTTCGCGAATGTAGCCTTCAACTTGAAAGATCCTAAAAGAATTTCCCAGATTGTACAAACGGAATATGGTTATCATATCATCCAGTTGATAGAGAAACGTGGTGACCGTATTAATTGCCGTCATATTTTGTTGAAACCTAAAGTGTCAGATAAGGAATTGAGCGAGTGTACAGCCCGTATGGATTCTTTGTATAATGATTTGACGGCAAATAAATTCTCTTTTGAAGAGGCAGCAACTTACTTGTCAGCGGATAAGGATACCCGTAACAATAAAGGGTTGATGGTAAACCAGAATATGGAAAGTGACCATAGTGGTACGCCTAAGTTTGAGATGTCAGAACTACCGCAAGAGGTAGGTAAGATGGTGTATACAATGAAGGTAGGTGAGATATCTAAACCGTTTACCATGATTAACGACAAGCAGAAAGAGGTTGTGGCTATCGTGAAGTTGAAAGCCAGAGTGGAGCAGCATAAGGCCAATTTGGTGGATGATTTCCAGGTCTTGAAATCTATTGTGGAATCACGTAAGCAGGAAGAAGTTTTGGTTAATTGGATTAAGGAAAAACAAAAATCTACCTATGTCCGTATTAGTGACGGTTGGCGTAATTGTGACTTCAAGTATCCGGGTTGGATTAAAGAATGAAGATTGTAAATAAAATTGTATTTATATGTCTGTATTTGTTGCCTGTAGTTTGTTTATGGGCGCAAGCACAGGATACTCAGTCGGTAAAAGATACGGTTCCGGTAAAGAAGACAAAAGTTTATTTGGAGCATACCAATACTTTGTCTTATGATAAAAAGGTAATGCCGGATGTGCAGATATTGAGTGGTGAGGTCTGTTTTCGCCATGACAGTTCCTATATGTATTGTGATAGTGCCTATTTCTTTGAGAAGACAAACTCTTTAGAGGCTTTCAGTAATGTGCGAATGGAACAAGGTGACACTTTGTTTGTTTATGGTGATTATCTTTTTTATGATGGGAATAGCCAGATTGCCTATTTACGACAGAATGTTCGGATGGAGAACGGGCAGGTTACTTTGTTTACTGATAGTTTGAACTATGAACGAATCCCTAATATCGGATATTATTTTGAAGGAGGAATGATTGTTGATTCATTGAATCAGTTATCCTCTTTTTATGGCCAATATTCTCCGGAGACAAAGTTGGCTGTGTTTAATGACAGTGTCCGTCTTGAAAATCCTAATTTTATATTGTATTCAGATACGTTGGAGTACAATACAGATACAAAGGTCGCTACGATCTTAGGCCCCTCTGTAATTGAGTCAGATAGTGGTACGATTTATACTTCCAAAGGTTGGTATGATACGGTCAATAATCTCTCCTTGTTATTGGAACGTTCACAGGTAGAATCCGGGGAGAAAATCCTGGTGGGAGATTCGATTGTTTATAACCGGAATTTGGGTTTTGGTGAGGTTTTTGGAAATATGAGCATAATTGATACGCTCCAGCGTGTTGCGTTAGAAGGGCAGTATGGATTTTATAATGAACGGACAGGTTATGCTTTTGCGACTGATAGTGCACGTTTCCTCGAGTTCTCTGAAAAGGATACCCTGTATTTGCATGCCGATACTTTGCAGATGGTAACGATTGATTCCACCTCCAGGGAGATAAAAGCATTTTATGGTGTTCGTTTCTATCGTAGAGATATGCAAGGTGTTTGTGATTCCATGCAGTTGAACACTCGAGATTCAGTTTTATATATGTATAAGAATCCGGTACTGTGGAATGAACAGTATCAATTGTATGGAGATACGGTTGCTGTTTATATGAATGACAGTACGATTGATTATGCCCATGTGATCCAGTTCGCATTCGCTGCCCAGCTTGTGGATTCAAGCTATTATAATCAATTGAAAGGGAATGATTTGAAAGCATATTTTGAGGGTCAGACTGTTAGACGGATTGATGTGGAAGGGAATGCGGAATCTATCTTCTATCCTTTGGAAAGTGATGGGTCTAAAGTGGGGATGAATGAAACGAAAAGTGGTTTTTTAACTATTTGGGTAAAGGATAACAAACTGGATCGATTGAAGATTTGGCCTAATCCGGTAGGAACCATGACCCCAATCCCTGATTTGAAACCGGAGCAGAAGATGTTGAAGGATTTCTATTGGTTTGACTACCTGCGTCCAAAAGACAAAGATGATATTTATCAGGTCGTGAAAAGAAAAGAGGCGGAAACACCTAAGAGAAGCAATAAATTTGTACATTAGCAAAGTAATTTTAAAGTAAGGAAAATATGGCGTTATTCTCTTTTTATAATATGCGTAAACCTCGTCAATATGATCACAAGCCTATTTATTGGGATCCCCATAAAGAGGCGATGGAAGACCGTATTCGTAAAGTGAAACGCGAAATGGGTATGGATGAGGATTTGACTGTGGAAGATTATAAAGCCGAGATCAAAGGTAGCTTTATAGAAGGAACTTCCCATTTGAAAAAGAGCCGTGACAGAGGACATGATTCTCGAAGCCGTTCTTATAAAAATATGAAATTATTGTTGGCGGTAGCTATTTTGGCTGCTATACTTTGGTATTTGTTCATGTAATGAGCGACATAATTCATTTACTTCCCGATAGTATAGCCAATCAGATTGCGGCAGGAGAGGTGATACAACGCCCGGCTTCCGTGGTCAAAGAATTGGTGGAAAATGCGGTAGATGCAGGAGCCGGAAATATTCAGGTGAATATCAAAGATGCCGGTCGTACATTGGTTCAAGTGATTGATGATGGAAAGGGTATGTCTGAAACTGACGCCAGGATGGCTTTTGAACGGCATGCCACCTCAAAAATTTCGACAGCGGAGGATCTTTTTTCTTTGCAGACCATGGGGTTTCGTGGAGAGGCATTAGCTTCTATCGTGGCAGTTTCACAAGTAGAACTGCGTACTCGTTTGAAAGGTTCGGATTTGGGAGTACACCTTTCTTTCAACGGTTCGGTTTTGGAATCGGTAGAACCGGACAATTGTTGTGAAGGATCTATTTTTTCTGTCAAGAATCTTTTCTTTAATATTCCGGCTCGTCGGAAATTTTTGAAATCAAATGAGGCGGAATTCCGTAATATAATCAATGAGTTTGAACGGATTGCACTGGTTAACCCTTCGGTTGCCATTTCTCTTTATCATAATGAGACGGAGATTTTTAATTTACCCGAATCAGGTTTGCGGCAACGTATCCTGAATGTATATGGAAAGTCATTGAATCAAAAATTACTTTCGATAGAGGCGCAAAGCTCATTGGTTCATATTGCCGGTTTTGTAGGACGTCCAGATACAACCAAGAAACGGGGGGCTTTGCAATATCTGTTTGTGAATGGCCGTTTTATGAAACATCCTTATTTTCATAAGGCGATTATGCAGGCTTATGAAAATTTGATACCGTTGGGTGAACAACCAAATTATTTTATCTATTTTACATTGGATCCTGCTACCATCGATGTCAATATTCACCCGACAAAGACGGAGATTAAGTTTGAAAACGAACAGCCTATATGGCAAATATTGACAGCGGCAGTTCGTGAAGCATTGGCTAAATCCAGTTCAATACCTACAATCGATTTTGAGAATCAAGAAGAAATAATTGATATACCGGTCTACAATCCTGTAAAAGAGACTCGTTCTTACAAATCTCCACAGATAGAGGTGAATACTCATTATAATCCTTTTGATAGTGAAACTTCTGTTGCGAATAAACGGCCGGAGTTTGACTGGTCTAAATTGTATAATGATTTTGAAGAGGAGCGAACTGCGATTCAACAATCTTTAGGAGTGGAGCAATCATTAGGTGTGGCGGATGAACAGGAAGGCTCGTTGGGGTTGGAATGTGACGAGGCAAATCTTTGCTATCAATATAAGACGCGTTATATTATTACTTCGCTGAAGTCTGGTTTGGTGTTGGTTGATCAGCATCGGGCGCATATTCGTGTGTTGTTTGAGCAGTATGTCAATGCAATAAAAGAGCAGAAAGGTACATCACAGCAGGTGTTGTTTCCTGAAATAATAGAGTTTACGGCAGGTGAGATGGCTGTGTTGCCGACACTGTTAGACGATATGCGGTTTATCGGATTTGATTTGACCTGCTTAGGACCTAATTCGTATGCGATTAATGGAATTCCGTCAAGGTTTGAAAACTTGGACGCTGTATCGGTGATCCATGATATGGTCGCCCGAGTGATTGAAACGAGATGTGAAGTACATGATGAAATTTGTAAATCCTTGGCTCTTACATTGGCAAAAGCGGCGGCTATACGCCCCGGTAAGAAACTTTCAGTGGAAGAGATGGATCATTTGATCGCCTCCCTATTCTTGTGTCCGGAGTATGAATTGACTCCTGATGGAAAGCTGATTGTTTCGATGTTGACAGATGATGATTTGGAAAAACGTTTTAAATAATATCTTATAGTTTTTTTGTATAAAAAAGGTCTCTGCATAGGATATGTAGGCAATGGGCATTGGAGGAAAATTTCATGCCCATTGCCTACAAAAGACAGTAAGAGTTGTTGTTTTTCTCTTGCTGTCTTTTTGTTATGAAAAATAAATGTTAATTATATATAAATGAGACAAAGAAATCATTTGTGATACGAGAACAAATATGTACCTTTGCAGCGTTTTAGCGTGGAGAGTGCGAAAAAGAGGGCGCAACTGGTTGAAAGTCCGAACTTAAAGAGCCTCTTAACGGTTAAAAAGAGAGAAGTAGATAATTATTATAATAACACAATCAAGGTTTAAAAAAGAAAAAAAATGCCTACAATTCAGCAATTAGTTAGAAAAGGAAGGGAAACTTTGGTGGAAAAAGGTAAATCACCTGCGTTGGATTCATGTCCTCAAAGACGTGGTGTTTGCGTACGTGTTTACACTACAACACCGAAAAAACCTAACTCTGCAATGCGTAAAGTAGCGAGAGTACGTTTAACAAATGGAAAAGAAGTGAACTCTTACATCCCGGGAGAAGGACACAACTTGCAGGAACACTCAATCGTGTTGGTTCGTGGCGGTCGTGTGAAAGACCTTCCAGGTGTGCGCTATCACATTGTACGTGGAACTTTGGATACTGCTGGCGTTAACGGACGTACTCAGAGACGTTCTAAATACGGTGCTAAGCGTCCGAAACCAGGACAGGCAGCTGCAGCAGCTAAAGGAAAGAAGAAGTAATTAGTTACATCCCTTCAAACTGAGAATTAAATTAAAGTATTAAAGCTGGTTTGAGTTATTTGGATAGGCTATAGGTTGAGTAAATGGTTCAGCGGAACCGTTGAAGACGATTAAGGCAACCAAGAACAAAAACAAAATTTTTTTAAGACAAATGAGAAAAGCAAAACCAAAGAAAAGACAGGTGTTACCAGATCCTGTTTTCGGTGATGTTAAGGTTACGAAATTCGTTAACCATTTGATGTATGATGGCAAGAAAAATACTGCCTTCGAAATTTTTTATTCCGCTTTGGAAACTGTAAAGGCTAAAATGCCTAATGAAGAAAAGTCTGCTTTAGAAATTTGGAAAGCTGCGCTTGACAATATTACTCCTCAAGTCGAAGTTAAATCTCGCCGTATCGGTGGTGCTACTTTCCAGGTACCTACTGAAATCCGCCCGGATCGCAAAGAATCAATTTCAATGAAGAATCTTATCATCTTCGCTCGTAAGCGTGGTGGTAAAACAATGGCTGACAAGTTGTCTGCAGAAATTGTAGATGCTTTCAATAACCAGGGTGGTGCATTCAAAAGAAAAGAAGATATGCACCGTATGGCAGAAGCTAACCGTGCATTCGCTCACTTCAGATTTTAATTTATAAAGGCTTAGAAAGAATATGGCAAACAACGATAAGCATTTGGTGTTTACAAGAAACATCGGTATCATGGCTCACATCGACGCTGGTAAAACAACTACATCAGAACGTATCTTGTTTTATACAGGTTTGACTCATAAAATTGGTGAGACTCATGATGGTACTGCTACAATGGACTGGATGGCTCAAGAGCAGGAACGTGGTATTACTATTACCTCTGCTGCTACAACAACATTCTGGAACTATTTGGGCAACCGTTATAAAATCAATTTGATTGACACTCCGGGACACGTTGACTTTACAGTGGAAGTTGAACGTTCTTTGCGTGTGTTGGACGGTGCTGTTGCTACTTTCTGTGCTGTAGGTGGTGTAGAACCGCAGTCTGAAACAGTTTGGCGTCAGGCTGATAAATATAATGTACCTCGTATCGGTTATGTAAACAAAATGGACCGTTCAGGTGCAAACTATTATGAAGTTATCCGTCAGATGAAGGAAATCTTGGGTGCTAATCCATGTCCTATCCAGATTCCTATCGGTGCAGAAGAAACATTCAAAGGTGTGGTTGACTTGATCAAGATGAAAGCAATCTTCTGGCATGATGAATCAATGGGTGCTGAATATAGCGTAGAAGAAATCCCGGCTGATTTACAAGCTGAAGCTGAAGAATGGCGTGATAAGATGTTGGAAGCATTGGCAGAATGCGATGATGCTATCATGGAAAAATACTTTGAAGATCCTTCTTCTATCACTGAAGATGAAATCAAAGTGGCTATCCGTAAAGGTACATTGTCAATGCAGATCAACCCGATGACTTGTGGTTCATCTTTTAAGAACAAGGGTGTGCAGACATTGTTGGATGCGGTTTGTGCTTTCTTGCCTTCTCCAGAAGATACTCCGGCTATCGAAGGTACAGATCCTGCTGATCCTGATAAAGTAATCGTTCGTAAACCGTTGTCTGAAGAACCATTGACTGCATTGGCATTTAAGATCGCAACTGACCCTTATGTAGGCCGTTTGTGTTTCTTCCGTGTATATGCAGGTGTGATGAACGCAGGTTCTTACGTTTTGAATACACGTTCAGGTAAGAAAGAACGTATCTCTCGCTTGTTCCAGATGCACTCAAACAAACAAAATCCGATGGATGCGATCGGTTGTGGTGATATTGGTGCAGGTGTTGGTTTCAAAGATATCCGTACAGGTGATACATTGTGTGATGAAAACAATCCTATCACTTTGGAATCTATGGAATTCCCAGAACCGGTTATTGGTATTGCAGTAGAACCTAAGACTCAGAAAGACTTGGATCGTTTGGGTATGGGATTGGCTAAATTGGCTGAAGAAGACCCAACATTCCGTGTTCAGACTAACGAAGAAACAGGTCAGACTGTAATCAGTGGTATGGGTGAGCTTCACTTGGATATCATTATCGACCGTTTGAAACGTGAGTTTAAGGTAGAATGTAATCAGGGTAAACCTCAGGTTACTTATAAAGAAGCTATTACTCAGTCTGTTGAACTTCGTGAAGTATATAAGAAACAGTCTGGTGGTCGTGGTAAATTTGCTGATATCATTGTTCGTATCGAACCGGCTGATGAAGGATTTGAAGGTGCACTTCAGTTCATTGATGAAGTGAAGGGTGGTAACGTTCCTAAGGAATTTATCCCGTCTGTTCAAAAAGGTTTCGAAAAAGCTATGAAGAATGGTGTATTGGCTGGTTATCCGTTAGATCAATTGAAGGTTACATTGATGGATGGTTCTTATCACCCAGTTGACTCAGACCAGTTGTCTTTCGAAATCGCAGCACTTCAAGCATTCAAAAATGCTTCTGAAAAGGCAGGTCCTGCTTTGATGGAGCCAATCATGCAGATGGAAGTTGTAACTCCGGAAGAAAGCATGGGTGATGTAATCGGTGACTTGAACAAACGTCGTGGACAAGTTGAAGGTATGGAAACAAGCCGTACAGGTGCTCGTATCGTTAAAGCTAAAGTTCCATTGGCAGAAACATTCGGTTATGTAACAGCTTTGCGTACTATCACTTCAGGTCGTGCAACATCTTCAATGCAGTTCTCACACTATGCTCAGGTTTCTACATCTATCGCTAAGCAAGTGTTGACAGAAGTTCAAGGTCGTGCTGATTTGATCAAATAATTTAGAAACATATATACAATATGAGCCAAAAGATCAGAATTAAATTAAAGTCTTACGATTATTCTCTTGTAGATAAATCTGCAGAGAAAATCGTGAAGACGGTTAAGGCTACCGGTGCTGTTGTTAGTGGCCCGATACCTCTACCTACGCATAAGCGTATTTTTACTGTGAACCGCTCTACTTTCGTAAACAAGAAATCTCGTGAGCAGTTCGAACTCTCTTCTTATAAGAGACTAATTGATATCTACAGCTCAACTGCAAAAACAGTTGATGCATTAATGAAGCTAGAATTGCCTAGTGGTGTAGAAGTTGAAATTAAAGTGTAAGTTTTTAACAAATTAGTGAAATGCCAGGATTATTAGGAAAAAAAATCGGAATGACATCCGTTTTCAGTGCCGAGGGAAAAAATCTTCCATGCACTGTTATCGAAGTAGGTCCTTGTGTTGTTACACAAATTAAGACTTTAGAAAAAGATGGCTATGAAGCTGTACAGTTAGGTTTCGTTGATAAAAAAGAGAAACACACAACTCAGCCGGAAATGGGCCACTTTAAGAAAGCTGGTGTAGCTCCCAAGAGATACTTGGCCGAGTTCAAGAATTTTGAAACCGAATATAAGTTAGGTGATGTTATCACTGTTGACTTTTTGGAAAACGCAGGTTTCGTTGACGTAGTTGGTACATCAAAAGGTAAAGGTTTCCAAGGTGTTGTTAAACGTCATGGTTTCGGTGGTGTAGGTCAGACTACTCACGGTCAGCACAACCGTGCTCGTAAACCGGGTTCTATCGGTGCTTGTTCTTATCCAGCAAAGGTATTCAAAGGAATGCGCATGGGTGGACAAATGGGTAATGAACGCGTAACAGTTCAGAACCTACAAGTGATCAAGGTTATGCCGGAACACAATCTTTTATTAGTTAAAGGATCTGTTCCAGGAGCAAAAGGTTCAATCTTATTAATTGAAAAGTAATGGAACTGAGCGTATTAAATATTAAAGGTGAAGATACCGGAAGAAAGGTAACATTGAACGATGCTATCTTTGGCATTGAACCCAATGATCATGCTATTTACTTGGATGTAAAACAGTATTTGGCAAATCAACGTCAAGGAACTCACAAATCAAAAGAAAGAAGTGAAGTTTCAGGTAGTACTCGTAAATTGATCCGCCAGAAAGGTGGTGGTGGTGCACGTCGTGGTGATATCAACTCTCCTGTATTGGTAGGTGGTGGTCGTGTATTCGGACCGAGACCAAGAAATTATGAGTTTAAGTTAAATAAGAAAGTAAAAAGCTTGGCTCGTAAATCTGCTTTGGCTTATAAGGTGAAAAATAATGCAATTGTAGTGGTAGAAGATTTCAATATGGAAGCTCCTAAAACTAAAGAATTTATAACAATTGCTAAGAATCTTAAAGTTGCTGACAGAAAGTTGCTTTTGGTTTTATCAGAGAAAAATAATTTCGTATATTTGTCGGCCAGAAATTTAGAAAAGGCGAGTGTTGTAACTGCTTCTGAACTAAATACATATAAAATATTGGATGCTGCTAATCTAGTATTGACTGAAAGTTCAGTAGCTGCTATTGAAAAATTATTTAACGCATAAGGAGTAAAAAAATGGGAATTATTATTAAACCTATCGTAACAGAGAAACAAACAGCGATTACAGAAAAGATGGCTAATCGCTATGGTTTTCGTGTTTCTCCTGATGCTAATAAGCTAGAGATTAAGAAAGCTGTTGAAGATATGTATAATGTTTCAGTAGTTGATGTTAACACCATCAACTACTCTGGAAAGCGTAAAAGCCGTTATACTAAATCAGGTATTATCAATGGCAAACAATCTGCTTTTAAGAAAGCTATCGTAACGTTGAAAGAAGGAGAAACAATTGATTTCTTTAGTAATATCTAAAAAAAGAAATGGGAATACGTAAATTAAAGCCCACAACACCGGGGCAGAGACACAAAGTTATTGGTGCATTTGATAAAATCACTGCAAGTACACCAGAAAAGTCTCTTGTAGTAGGTAAAAAGAGTACAGGTGGTCGTAACAACACTGGTAAAATGACAATGCGTTATATCGGTGGTGGTCACAAACAAAAGTACAGATTTGTCGATTTCAAGAGAAACAAAGATGGCATTCCTGCAACAGTAAAATCAATCGAGTACGATCCAAACCGTACTTCTCGTATTGCATTGTTGTATTATGCAGATGGAGCAAAGAGCTATATTATCGCTCCTAATGGATTGGAAGTTGGCCAAACAGTGGTTTCAGGTAGCAATGCTGCACCTGAGGTAGGTAATACTTTGCCGATGGCAAATATTCCCGTTGGTACTATTATTCACAATATTGAGCTTCGTCCTGGTCAGGGTGCTAAGTTGGTACGTTCTGCAGGTGCATTTGCTCAGTTGACTTCAAAAGAAGGCGATTATGCAATTATTAAAATGCCTTCTGGCGAAACCAGAAAGATTCTTGCTGCTTGTAAGGCTACAATTGGTAGTGTAGGTAATTCAGACCATGGTCTTGAAAAATCAGGTAAAGCCGGTCGTTCTAGATGGTTAGGTCGTCGTCCTCACAACCGTGGTGTGGTTATGAACCCGGTTGATCACCCAATGGGTGGTGGTGAAGGTCGTGCTTCCGGAGGTCATCCTAGATCTCGCAATGGCTTATATGCTAAGGGCTTGAAGACAAGAGCTCCGAAGAAGCATTCTTCAAAATACATTATTGAAAGAAGAAAGAAATAATCTGATTAATTAAGTAAACTATGAGTCGTTCGCTAAAAAAAGGCCCGTATATTAATGTTAAGCTTGAAAAGAAAGTCTTGGCTATGAATGAGTCAGGAAAGAAAGCTGTCGTTAAGACATGGGCAAGAGCTTCAATGATTTCGCCTGACTTTGTAGGCCATACTATTGCAGTTCATAATGGAAATAAATTTATTCCTGTTTTTGTAACCGAAAATATGGTAGGTCATAAACTTGGAGAATTTTCTCCAACTCGTACCTTCCGTGGTCATGCCGGTAACAAGAAAAAATAATCGGTAGTAACAGGAATTCAGGAATCTGAAAATAAAAAGAATCAATAAAATGGGTGCTAGAAAAAGAATATCAGCTGAAGCAAGAAAGGAAGCCCAAAAAAACATGTACTTCGCAAAATTGCGTAATGTGCCGACTTCTCCGCGTAAGATGCGTCTTGTTGTAGACATGATCCGCGGTATGGAAGTATTCCGTGCACTTGGTGTTTTGAAGTTTTCTAACAAGGAAGCTGCAGCAAGAGTAGAAAAATTGCTTCGTTCAGCTATTGCCAATTGGGAGCAGAAAAATGAACGTAAAGCAGAAGCTGGAGAGTTGTGCGTATCTTCAATCAGTGTAGATTGCGCTACTACATTAAAGAGAATGCGTCCAGCTCCTCAAGGAAGAGGTTACAGAATTCGTAAACGTTCGAACCATGTAACTCTGTTTGTTGATACACTTAGTAAAAACGATAGTCAAAATTAATTTGTAGATGGGACAAAAAGTTAATCCGGTTAGTAATCGTTTAGGAATCATCCGTGGTTGGGATTCCAATTGGTATGGCGGCAAGAAATGCGGAGATACTTTGTTAGAAGATAGCAAAATCCGTAAATATTTGAATGCTCGTCTTGCTAAAGCTAGTGTATCTCGTGTCGTTATTGAACGTACATTGAAGTTGATTACAATTACAGTTTGTACATCACGTCCAGGTATTATTATCGGTAAGGGTGGTCAGGAAGTTGATAAGTTGAAAGAAGAGTTGAAGAAAATCACCGATAAGGAAGTTCAGATCAATATTTATGAAGTTAAGAGACCTGAATTGGATGCTGTAATCGTAGCAAACAATATTGCTCGTCAACTTGAAGGTAAAATTGCATACCGTCGTGCAATTAAGATGGCTATCGCCTCTACCATGAGAATGGGTGCAGAAGGTATTAAAGTGCAAGTATCTGGTCGTTTGAATGGTGCTGAAATGGCTCGTTCAGAAATGTATAAAGAAGGTAGAACTCCGTTGCACACTTTCAGAGCAGACATCGATTATGCTTTGGCTGAAGCATTGACAAAGGTTGGTTTGCTAGGTGTTAAAGTTTGGATCTGTCGTGGTGAAGTATATGGTAAGAGAGATCTTGCTCCTTCATTTGCTGCATCTAAAGAATCAGGTCGCAGAAATGAAAACGCTGGCGGCAGCAGAGAAAAGAACTTCAAGAGAAAGAAAGCTAATCGTTAAACGTTAGAATTTAGAAGAAATGTTACAACCAAAGAAAACCAAGTTCAGAAGACAGCAGAAAGGCCGCATGAAGGGTGAAGCTCAACGCGGTAATCAGCTTGCATTCGGTTCGTTTGGTATTAAAGCGTTAGAAAATAAATGGATTACCGGTCGTCAGATTGAAGCTGCTCGTATCGCGGTAACTCGTTATATGCAACGTCAGGGTCAGGTTTGGGTTCGTATTTTCCCGGACAAACCTATTACAAAGAAGCCTGCTGAAGTACGTATGGGTAAAGGTAAAGGTAATCCAGAAGGATTTGTGGCTCCTATTACTCCGGGTCGTATGATTTTTGAAGTAGAAGGTGTTCCTTTTGAAATTGCTAAAGAGGCTTTGCGTTTAGCAGCTCAGAAGCTTCCTGTGACAACAAAGTTTGTTGTGAGACGTGATTATGATATGGCTAATCAAAATGCGTAATTGGTTATGAAGACAGCAGAAATTAAAGAATTAAGCACGAAGGAGTTGATCGAAAGAATTGAAGCTGAAGTAGCTGCTTATGATCAGAAAGTGATCAACCACAGTATTTCTCCTAGTGAAAACCCTGCTCAGATTAAACAACAACGCAGGATGATTGCGCGCATGAAAACAGAATTGCGCCAAAGAGAACTTAACAACAAATAATTGAGCCTGATGGAAACTAGAAATTTAAGAAAAGAAAGAACGGGCGTGGTTACTAGCAACAAGATGGATAAAACCATCACTGTTGCTATTAAATGGAAAGAAAAACATCCCATTTATGGTAAGTTCGTTAATAAGACGAAAAAATATCATGCTCACGACGAAAAGAATGAATGCAACATTGGCGATACCGTAAAAATTATGGAAACTCGTCCTTTGAGCAAAACAAAAAGATGGAGATTAGTTCAAATAATCGAAAGGGCTAAGTAACATGATACAACAAGAATCAAGACTAGTAGTAGCAGATAACAGTGGTGCAAAAGAAGCGTTGTGTATCCGTGTATTGGGTGGTACAAGAAAACGCTATGCGACTGTAGGGGATGTAATTGTAGTTGCAATTAAGAGTGTAATCCCATCAAGTGATGTGAAGAAGGGTGCTGTTTCTAAGGCTGTCATTGTTCGCACTAAAAAGGAAATCCGCCGTGCAGATGGTTCATACATTCGTTTTGATGATAATGCATGTGTATTGTTGAATGCTGGTGGTGATATTCGCGGTAGCCGTATTTTTGGTCCGGTTGCCAGAGAACTTCGTGCAACAAACATGAAAATCGTTTCACTTGCACCTGAAGTGCTTTAATTTTTGTAAATCTTAAAGTAATGAGCAAATTACATATCAAAAAAGGCGATATAGTTTTTGTTAATACCGGTGAAGATAAAGGTAAGACAGGTCGTGTTTTGGAAGTGATTGTAAAAGACAACCGTGCCATTGTCGAAGGTATTAATATGGTATCAAAGCATACCAAGCCTAATGCAAAGAATCCTCAGGGAGGAATTGAAAAGAAAGAAGCTCCTATTCATATTTCTAACCTTAATGTGATTGATCCGAAATCAGGTAAACCGACTCGTATCGGTCGTAAGTTAGACGAAAAGGGAACTTTAGTGCGTTATTCTAAAAAATCAGGGGAGGAAATTAAGTAATGAGCAATACTGCCAGTCTTAAGAAAGAATATCAGGACAGAATTGTTCCTGCTTTAATGAAAGAATTCGGTTATAAGACCGTGATGCAGGTTCCCGTATTGAAAAAGATTGTTATCAATCAAGGTTTGGGAATGGCTACTGCAGATAAGAAGATTATTGATATTGCTATCAGCGAATTGACTACCATTACTGGTCAGAAGGCTGTTGCTACTGTTTCTAAGAAGGATATCTCTAACTTCAAGTTGCGTAAGAAAATGCCTGTAGGTGTGATGGTTACATTGCGCCGTGAACAGATGTATGAATTCTTGGAAAGACTTGTCCGCATCGCTCTTCCTCGTATTCGTGACTTCAAAGGTATTGAAAGTAAATTGGATGGTAGAGGTAATTATACCTTAGGAATCCAGGAACAAATCATTTTCCCTGAAATAAATATTGATAATATTACCAAAATATTGGGAATGAATATTACCTTTGTAACCTCTGCGAAAACAGACGAAGAAGGTTATGCTCTATTGAGAGAATTTGGGTTGCCTTTTAAAAATGCAAAAAAAGACTAAGTAAGTTATGGCAAAGGAATCAATGAAAGCCCGTGAGGTAAAAAGAGCGAAGCTTGTAGCTAAATATGCTGCTAAAAGAGCTGAGTTGAAAGCAGCAGGTGACTATGAAGCTTTACAGGCTTTACCTAAAAATGCTTCTCCTGTACGTTTGCACAACCGTTGCAAAATCACAGGTCGTCCGAAAGGTTATATACGCCAGTTCGGTATTTCTCGTATTCAATTGCGTGAAATGGCATCTCAAGGTTTAATCCCGGGTGTAAAGAAAGCAAGTTGGTAAGAGTTTTTATTAATTTAAATATTGTCCGGGAGGCCGGATCAATTTAATTTTTTATTATATGACAGATCCTATTGCAGATTATTTGACAAGATTGCGTAACGCGATCAAAGCGAAGCACAGAGTAGTTGAAGTGCCGGCGTCAAATTTAAAGAAAGAGATCACAAAGATCCTTTTCGACAAGGGCTACATTCTTAATTTTAAGTTTGTAGAAGATGGTCCTCAAGGTACTATTAAGATTGCCTTGAAGTATGACTTGGTAAACAAAGTTAATGCAATCAAGAAACTTGAGAGAGTTTCTACTCCAGGTTTGCGTAAGTACACTGGTTACAAAGAAATGCCGAGAGTATTGAATGGCTTAGGTATTGCTGTTCTTTCTACTTCTAAGGGTGTGATGACAGACAAAGAAGCCCGTGATCTTAAGATCGGTGGTGAAGTATTATGTTATGTTTATTAATTAGGAGGAAAGAAGAATGTCAAGAATAGGAAAATTGCCAATTCAGGTACCAGCCGGTGTTACGGTTACTATTAAGGATAATGTAGTGGCTGTAAAAGGTCCCAAAGGAGAATTGACTCAGGTTATCAATCCTGATATTAAAGTATCTTTGGAAGATGGTATTATCCATCTAACACGTCCGACAGACGAGAAGAATCATCGTGCTTTGCACGGTTTGTATCGTGCTTTGATCAACAATATGGTTATTGGTTGTTCAGAAGGATACAAGAAAGAGTTAGAACTTGTTGGTGTTGGTTACCGTGTGACAAATACAGGTCAGTTATTGGATTTATCTTTAGGTTTTACTCACAATATTTATATGCAGTTGCCTAAAGAGGTGAAGGTTGAAACAAAAGCAGAAAGAAATAAGAATCCTCTTATTATCCTTGAGTCTGCAGATAAACAATTACTAGGACAAATCTGTGCTAAGATCCGTTCATTCAGAATGCCTGAACCATACAAAGGAAAAGGTATTAAGTTTGTGGGTGAAGAAATTCGCAGAAAGTCTGGTAAATCAGCAGGTAAGTAATCTACGTAAACTGAAATTATCATGACAACGAAGCAAGAAAGAAGATTAAAGATAAAAGCAGGCGTACGCGGAAAAATATCAGGAACTCCTGAACGTCCGCGCCTGACTGTGTTTAGAAGTAACAAACAGATCTATGCACAGGTTATAGACGATACTACAGGTAAGACTTTAGCTGCTGCATCCTCATTGAAGATGGATGTGAAAGCTCCGAAAAAAGAGATTGCTGCAAAGGTTGGAGAACAGATCGCAAAAGTAGCTCAAGAAGCTGGTGTACAAGCTGTTGTTTTTGATCGTAGCGGTTACCTGTATCATGGGAGAATTAAAGAATTAGCTGATGCTGCACGTAACGGCGGCCTTAAATTTTAATGAAGATGGCAGGAGTTAATAATAGAGTTAAATCAACCAACGAC
The DNA here is from genome assembly GCA_015060925.1 of Parabacteroides distasonis. Classification (GTDB taxonomy): domain Bacteria; phylum Bacteroidota; class Bacteroidia; order Bacteroidales; family Tannerellaceae; genus Parabacteroides; species Parabacteroides distasonis_B. Next base: position 7,392 of record SUXM01000009.1, on the reverse strand, counting down.
ATAGAGTTGAAGGACCGTTTGGTTGCAATCAACCGCGTAACTAAAGTAACCAAGGGTGGACGTACATTCAGTTTTGCTGCTATTGTAGTAGTAGGTAATGAAGACGGTATCATTGGTTGGGGCTTAGGTAAAGCCGGTGAAGTAACAACAGCTATAGCAAAAGGCGTTGAAGCTGCTAAGAAAAACTTGATCAGAGTTCCGGTTCATAAAGGAACAATTCCTCACGAACAATTGGCTAAATTCGGTGGTGCTCAGGTATTGATCAAACCGGCATCTCACGGTACTGGTGTTAAGGCCGGTGGTGCGATGCGTGCCGTATTGGAAAGTGTAGGTATTACAGACGTTTTGGCTAAGTCAAAAGGTTCTTCTAACCCTCACAACTTAGTGAAAGCAACTATTGCTGCACTTAGTGAGTTGAGAAGCCCGATGACAGTTGCTCAGAACAGAGGTGTTTCAGTTGAAAAAGTATTCAAAGGTTAATTAGGGAGGATTATAAGTTATGGCAACTATTAAGGTTAAACAGACAAAAAGTAAAATTAATTGCCCGAAAGACCAGAAGAGAACGCTTGCAGCATTGGGTCTAAAGAAAATGAACCAAGTAGTAGAACATGAAGCTACTCCGGCTATTCTGGGTATGGTTGAGAAAGTGAAACATTTAGTTTCTGTAGTTAAGTAATAACGGTTGAAAAATAAATTATACGATATGAATTTATCAAATTTAAAACCAGCTGAAGGCTCTATCAAGACCAGAAAAAGAATTGGCCGTGGTCCAGGTTCTGGATTAGGTGGAACTTCAACAAGAGGTCATAAAGGTGCGAAGTCAAGATCTGGTTACAAAAACAAGATCGGTTTTGAAGGTGGTCAGATGCCAATTCAAAGACGCTTACCTAAATTTGGTTTCAAGAATATTAACCGCGTTGAATATAAAGCAATCAATCTTTCTACATTGCAGACTTTGGCTGAAGCTAATCAGTTGGCAAAAGTAGGTGTTGAAGAATTGGTGAATGCTGGTTTCATTTCAGCTTCACAGTTGGTTAAGATTCTTGGTAATGGCAATTTGACAGTTAAACTTGAAGTTGAAGCTCATGCTTTCTCTAAGAGTGCTGAAGCTGCTATCCAGGCAGTAGGTGGAACTGTTGTTAAACTCTAATATAATGAGAGCAGTTGAAACAATAAAGAATATCTGGAAGATTGAGGATCTGAGAAATCGGATCCTCACTACTCTTTTGTTCGTGGCTATCTATCGCTTCGGTACATACGTAGTTCTTCCGGGTATTGATCCTAAAGCTTTAACAGCTTTACAAGAACAGACAAGAGGCGGATTGCTCGCTTTGTTGGATATGTTCTCTGGTGGTGCTTTCTCTAATGCTTCTATTTTTGCATTAGGGATTATGCCGTATATATCTGCTTCTATCGTGATGCAGTTGATGGCTATCGCTGTTCCTTCTTTCCAGAAATTACAGAGAGAAGGTGAGAGTGGTCGTCGTAAAATCAACCAGTGGACACGTTATCTGACTGTAGCTATCCTTTTATTCCAAGGACCAACATATCTTGTAAACTTGAGCGTACAGTTGAACGCTGTCGGAACATCTCTTCCGGGAGGTATCTGGTTTACAATCTCTTCTACAGTTATTTTGGCTGCTGGAAGTATGTTTATCTTATGGTTAGGTGAAAGAATTACAGATAAAGGTGTAGGTAATGGTATTTCATTTATCATCTTGGTAGGTATCATCGCACGCTTGCCGCATTCATTGTTCCAAGAATTCATTTCCAGAACAAGTGAAAAGACCGGTGGTTTGGTATGGTTCCTATTTGAAATGCTATTCCTTTTGTTGGTAATTGCAGGTGCTATTATGTTGGTACAGGGAACTCGTAAGGTACCTGTACAGTATGCTAAACGTATTGTAGGTAATAAGCAGTATGGTGGTGCACGTCAGTATATCCCATTAAAGGTGAATGCTGCCAATGTGATGCCTATCATCTTTGCTCAGGCAATCATGTTTATTCCTATTTCCATCGTAGGTTTTTCAAATACAGGCGAACAGTCTGCGTTTGTGACTGCGTTTATGGACAATACCGGTTTTTGGTATAACTTCGTTTTTGCTGTGTTGATTATCCTATTTACCTATTTCTATACAGCTATTACAATCAACCCGACTCAGATGTCTGATGATTTGAAGAGAAATAATGGTTTCATCCCAGGTGTTAAACCGGGTAAGAATACCAAGGATTACTTGGATACCATTATGGACCGTATTACTTTGCCAGGTGCCTTTTTCCTTGCATTGGTAGCTATCATGCCAGCCTTTGCTCGTTTGGCCGGAGTAAGTATGGAATTCTCTCAATTCTTTGGTGGTACATCTTTGTTGATTTTGGTTGGAGTGGTGTTGGATACATTACAGCAGGTAGAAAGTCATTTGTTGATGCGTCATTATGACGGTTTGTTAAAGTCAGGAAGAATTAAAGGCCGCTCAGGAGCAGCTGGTGCTTATTAATTAGAATGATCTATTTAAAGACAGATGAAGAGATTGAGTTGATGCGTGCTGCAAACCAGTTGGTGGGCAAGACGTTGGCAGAGATTGCTAAACACATCGCTCCGGGGGTCAATACGCTTCAACTTGATAAGATTGCAGAGGAATTCATTAGAGATAATGGTGCGGTTCCTGCCTTTTTAGGATATGGTGGTTTCCCCAATTCCATTTGTGCCTCAGTGAATGAACAGGTGGTACATGGTATCCCTTCAGCAAAAGCAGTTTTGAAAGAGGGTGATATTATTTCGGTGGATTGTGGAACTATTTTGAACGGATTTGTTGGTGACTCGGCCTATACATTTTGTGTAGGGGAGGTAGATGCGGATACAAGAGCATTGTTGAAGACAACCAAAGAGTCGCTTTATGAAGGCATCCGTCATGCGATCGAAGGTCGCCGTTTAGGTGATATTAGCAACACTGTGCAGACCTATTGTGAATCGAGAGGATACTCGGTCGTAAGAGAGTTGGTTGGTCACGGTATCGGTCGTAAGATGCATGAAGAACCGGAAGTGCCCAATTATGGTCGTCCGGGATGTGGTCCATTGTTGAGAAACGGTATGTGTATTTGCATTGAGCCGATGATCAACAGAGGGAGTAAAAATGTCGTTTTTGAACGTGATGGATGGACAGTTCGTACGAAAGATCGCAAATGTTCGGCACATTTCGAGCATTGCATAGCGATACGTCCGGAAGGTCCGCAAATCTTATCTTCATTTGAATTTTTAGAAGAAGTTTTAGGAAATAACGCAATTTAATTGAGATTTATGGCTAAACAGTCAGCAATTGAACAAGATGGAGTTATAGTTGAAGCATTATCAAATGCTATGTTTCGTGTAGAATTGGAGAACGGGCATGAGATTACCGCACACATTTCGGGAAAGATGCGTATGCATTATATCAAGATTCTTCCCGGTGACAAGGTAAAGGTAGAAATGTCTCCGTACGATTTGACGAAAGGTAGAATTGCTTTTAGATATAAATAAAAAAACAACATAAGATATGAAAGTAAGAGCATCTTTAAAGAAGCGTACTCCGGAATGTAAAATCGTGAGAAGAAAGGGTCGCTTATACGTAATTAACAAGAAAAATCCTAAGTATAAACAACGTCAAGGATAATTTTATTATTTTTGCAAAGAAATTTAAGTAAATAATATGGCTATAAGAATCGTTGGTGTAGATTTGCCGCAAAATAAAAGAGGAGAAATTGCCTTGACCTATATTTTCGGTATCGGTCGTAGCGCTTCAAAATCTATTTTAGATAAGGCAGGTATTGATCGTGATATCAAAGTGAAAGATTGGACAGATGACCAAGCTGCTAAGGTTCGTGAAATCATCGGAGCTGAATACAAAGTAGAAGGTGATCTTCGTTCAGAAATCCAATTAAACATCAAACGTTTGATGGATATCGGATGTTACAGAGGTGTTCGTCACCGTATTGGTTTGCCTTTGAGAGGCCAGAGCACAAAGAACAACGCTCGTACTCGTAAGGGTAAGAAGAAAACGGTTGCAAATAAGAAAAAAGCTACTAAATAATAAGAGTTGATATGGCAAAGAAAACAGTCGCAGCAAAGAAGAGAAATGTAAAAGTTGACGCATACGGTCAGGCTCATATTCATTCTTCTTTTAACAACATTATCGTATCTTTGGCAAACAGTGAAGGTCAAGTAATCAGCTGGTCTTCTGCCGGAAAGATGGGATTCAGAAGCTCTAAAAAGAACACTCCGTATGCCGCTCAGATGGCAGCTCAGGATTGTGCAAAAGTAGCTTATGATCTTGGTTTGAGAAAAGTAAAGGTATACGTGAAGGGACCGGGTAACGGACGTGAGTCTGCTATCAGAACTATCCACGGTGCAGGTATTGAAGTAACTGAAATCATTGACGTTACTCCGTTGCCACACAATGGTTGTCGTCCTCCTAAAAAGAGAAGAGTATAATTAATTATAGTTTCTTGAACATTGAATCCGGAATTGTGAATAGATTACACAAAGACCTTATCCTCTCTGTAGTCGCGGCTGCACGGTTCCAGATTCAGATTAGAACATTAAAACAATAAAAAATGGCAAGATATACTGGACCTAAAACAAGAATTGCCCGTAAGTTTGGTGAGGCAATATTTGGACCGGATAAAGTTCTTTCAAAGAAGAACTATCCTCCCGGACAGCACGGAAATTCCCGCAAAAGAAAAACTTCTGAGTACGGAATCCAGCTTCGTGAGAAGCAGAAAGCTAAATACACTTACGGTGTATTGGAAAAACAGTTTAGAAACTTATTTGATAAGGCTTCTCGTTCTAAAGGTATTACCGGTGAAGTGCTTTTGCAGTTATTGGAAGGCCGTTTAGACAATATCGTATACCGTTTGGGTATCGCTAAGACTCGTGCAGCAGCTCGTCAGTTGGTTTCTCATCGTCACATCACTGTTGATGGTAAGGTAGTTAACATCCCTTCTTACGCAGTAAAACCTGGTCAGATCATTGGTGTTAGAGAAAGATCTAAATCTTTGGAAGTAATTGCTGATGCATTGTCTGGTTTCAACCACAGCAAATACCCTTGGATTGAATGGGATCAGACTTCTATGAGCGGCAAATTATTACATTTGCCGGAAAGAGCTGACATTCCTGAAAACATTAAAGAACAGTTGATCGTAGAATTGTATTCTAAATAATAATTGATTTCCATGGCGATATTAGCATTTCAAAAACCCGATAAAGTATTAATGTTGGAAGCGGACAACTTCTTCGGTAAATTCGAGTTTCGTCCGTTAGAGCCTGGCTATGGTATTACAGTAGGTAATGCTCTACGCCGTATTCTCTTGTCCTCATTGGAAGGTTTTGCTATTACATCCATCAAAATCGACGGAGTGAACAATGAGTTCGCTGCTATCCCGGGCGTGATGGAGGATGTGACTAACATTATCCTGAATTTGAAGCAAGTGCGTTTCAAACATCTTGTAGATGACATTGAGAATGAAACGGTAAGTATTGCTGTTTCGGGTACGGAAGTGTTCAAAGCCGGTGATATAGGTAAACAGCTGACCGGATTCGAAGTATTGAACCCAGAGTTGGTTATTTGTCGTTTAGACCCGAAGGCTGGTTTCCAGATTGAATTGACAATCAACAAAGGTCGTGGATATGTTCCGGCTGATGAAAACAGAGATCCGAATGCAGATGTAAACGTGATTGCTATCGACTCTATTTACACGCCGATCCGCAACGTCAAGTACACAATCGAAAACTACCGTGTAGAGCAGAAGACTGACTATGAAAAGTTGGTGCTTGAAATTAGCACTGACGGTTCTATTCATCCGAAAGAGGCATTGAAAGAGGCTTCAAAGATTTTGATCCACCATTTCATGTTGTTCTCTGATGAAAAGATCGCTATTGAAGCAGCTGAAACGGATGGTACTGAAGAATTCGATGAAGAAGTTCTTCACATGCGTCAATTGCTGAAGAGCAAGTTGGTCGATATGGATCTTTCTGTACGTGCGTTGAACTGTTTGAAGGCTGCCGATGTAGAAACATTGGGTGAGTTGGTTAAGTTTAACAAGAACGATTTGTTGAAGTTCCGTAACTTCGGTAAGAAATCTCTTACTGAATTGGATGATCTGCTTGATAGCTTGAACCTTTCATTCGGTATGGATATCACTAAATATAAATTAGATAAAGAGTAAGTATAAGCGATGAGACATAATAAAAAATTCAACCACTTAGGTCGTACAAACACTCACCGTGACGCTATGCTTTCTAACATGGCTTGTTCTCTTATCAAACATAAGAGAATCTTCACCACTTTGGCTAAGGCAAAAGCGCTTCGTAAGTTTGTAGAACCACTTATCACAAAGTCTAAAGAGGATACAACTAACTCAAGACGTGTGGTATTCAGCTATTTGCAGGACAAATATGCTGTAACAGAATTATTCAAAGAAGTATCTCAAAAGATCGGTGACCGTCCGGGTGGTTACACTCGTATCTTGAAGACTGGTAACCGTTTGGGTGACAATGCTGCTATGTGCTTCATTGAATTGGTAGATTACAACGAAAACATGTTGAAAGAAGCTCCTAAGAAAGCGGCTAAGACAAGACGTTCTCGTAAGAAATCTACAGCTGCTGAAGCTCCTGCAACAGAAGAACAGGCTGCAGAATAATATTGGACGATTCTTATCAATAGATAAAAAAGCCCGTCTCATCACGAGACGGGTTTTTTTATTCTCCGTCAGGCGGCGTGTCTGACGGTTTGAAATGGAACACAAAATTCAACAGAGCCAAGATAAACTCCAAAACCTTCTTAATCCATTAGGAGCCGGTTATTTTCAAAAAACAACCGAAGGAAAAAGTGTGACTTCTCCGGATGTACCATAGGGAATTTTTGGAACTTTTTTAAGAAAACGCAACACTTGGAACCTCCGAAAAGCCCTTTGTCGGCTCTAAAAGGACAGGCAACGGAAAGAGAAGCGATGGGCAATAAATGTTAAGTCGCTTAGCATGAGTGATTTAACGAAAAACGGAGGAAATGACCATACACCGCTCATACGGCAGTAAATGAGAGAGGTGAAAAAATAGTAAACGCCTGATAAACAGTTGCTTACTAAAACAAAAATGACCAAAAAAAACGATCGTTTTTTTTGGTCATTTTCACACTGCAAAAATACATATAGTTTTTATTCCTACAATTATTTTTCATAAATATTTTTCTATTCTATTCCCTTTCTTATCAATCGGATACGATTTTAGGACGAAAATACCCCTTTTCTTGTACAAAGCCTATTTTCTCCTCTTCTCCCTCAAAAAAATGACCAAAAAAAACGATCGGTTTTTCTGGTCATTATACAGAAATTAAGATAAGGTTCTGAAACAGAACGATAGAG
>SUXM01000032.1 GCA_015060925.1 Parabacteroides distasonis | reverse complement strand
AGTGGATGTATTTACTCGCGCCACAGGCAAGTTTAAGGACTATGCCGTATCGCAAAAAGGATTGTCGATGACAAATATGTAGCGAATGTTATAGGGGTGCGATATTCTAAAATCTACACAAAATTACAGCTCTGACCCCAACCTCGGTTTCAGAGCCATTTTTGTACCTTTTTGAGGTGAAAAATGCGATTTTTTGCAAGTTTTTGTACCTCGGGTTTTGATATTCAAGAAATTACACTTACTTTTACATTCCAAAATGGAGGTACAAAGCGAAAAGTGCGTTGAAAATCACTAACTTACACATTCTCAACGACTTGCCAAATAAGTGGTTGTACCTTTTAGAGTGCTAAATGACTGATTGATAATCATCTACACTTTCTGCATCGAAAAATAAACAAAACCTCATTTATTGGAGTTGTAAAGGAATAAACATAGAATCAAATGAAAAAGATAATCATCATCGATGGCGGTCCGCGAAAGAACATGAATACCGCAAAGTTGTTGCAGAGATTTGCCGAAGGTGCAAAATCGGTGGGTAGTGATATAGAGGTCAAGACCATACGACTCTATGACCTCGACTATAAAGGATGCTTGTCATGTATGGCTTGCAAACTCAAAGGTAAGGCATCGAACATTTGCCGATTCAAGGATGCGTTAACTCCCGTTCTAGAGGAGATTGCCCAAGCAGATGGTCTTGTGTTCGGTTCGCCCATCTATTTCGGTGAGGTGACGGGACAGATGCGTGCTTTCCTGGAGCGTTTGGCATTCCCATGGCTTTCGTACAACGATTACAGCCTGACAGCTACCAAGCGTATGCCTGTGGTACTTGTTGAAACCATGAACGGTACGCCTGAGCGTAACAACAGCAACGGATTCGGCTCAATGGAATGGTGCATCACCACAGCCCTTGGTGAGCCACAACGTATTGTCGGATACAATACAACTCAAGTGGCAAAATATGACAATTACGAATTGGGCAGTTTCTCAGAAGAGGCCAAACACGCTTGGCGTGATGCCCATTGGGAGGAGGACTTGCAAAAGGCATATGAGGCAGGAAAGCGAATGGCAGAATAATAATCAACAAATGGAGAAAAAGTGCCAGGTCGCCCAACAGATGAACCTTGGGATACCATGCATTTTATCCGATAACCACAATTTATGTTCAAAATTAAGAATCACACAAAGATGAAAATGTATCTACTGTTCATTACCTTGCTTTTAGGAATTTCTTCATGCATACATGTGCAACACAAAGAAAGAGAAGCCATGGTGATTCAATATCAAAGTCGATATAGGCAGATAGAGAACCATTCTGCTACAATCTCCCATCTGGACAAAGATAATCCCGTCAACTCTTTACCCGAAATTCATTCATGGAAAGAGGGTTTTACCCTAACATTTTCCATTCGATTGAGAAGCATAGAAGCTGAAAACACGCTATTAGAGATTCCCAATATGCTCAAAGTGTGCACACGTCTTCACCAACGTGAAAAATGGGCAATACAGAACTATCCCTCTTATCCGATGCCGGATAAGAGCATCCCTGTACTGGAAGCAATCCTTTGGTTGGAAGATGAAACAGGAGATAACCGTCCACTTACCATAGGACTTCCGCTATCGTTGCTAAATGATCCCTTCGGCAAGCATGACATCTGTTTACAATTCACAGGTGTGGAATGGAGCATCTATGTGGACGACCGTCTGTATGACAACGACTTTGCCATTGGTTACCCACAGACAAAAGGCATAAATACATGGAAGATGGATAGTACTAAGATGGAAATGGCAAATCTGTATATTCCTGCATTACCTCTAAAAAAAATACCGAATCCAAATCCTATAGACACATTCAACATCCAATTTTGGACACCTCCCTATCACAACGCATGGGTGGGTGATGTAGCCACACTATATCACCAAGGGCGTTATCACATTTTCTATCTATTCGATCGAAGAGGACATGCCAGCAAATTCGGAATAGGCGGACATTATTTTGAACATCTCTCTACAACCGACTTCAAGCACTGGATAGAACACAAGGCAGCTACCCCTATTGAACAACAGTGGGAATCTTTCGGTACAGGAACACCGTTTATTCACAACGGACAGTTATGTTTGAGTTATGGTCTGCATACCACACGTATCTATCCTCATGAAAAAACCACTCTTCCTATACAATGGAAATATTTGAAAGAAAACGGGTACACCGGTTCATTCAATTATGATACTATCACCAACATGATACCGGCCGGTTCTACTTATTCTATCAGCGAAGACGGAATTTCCAACTTTAAGAAAACACATATCCTTTTCCATCCATGCGAAAATCCAAGTATCTATACGACGGATGATGGAGAACTACAGATGCTGGCTAACTATGGTGCACGAGGGACATGGGCCAGTGACTCTGTGGCCGGTGGATGGAAATGCATCAATGAAGACTTTCCCTTCGGTGGCGATTGCACATTCCCGTTTCATTGGAATGGTTATGACTACATCATCGGAGGTTTCAAACGTTTATGGTATAAAGAAGCCCAGGCAACAGATACTACTTACATAGACATGGTGAAACAAGGTATCGACTTTTACAATGGTATGTCTGTGCCTTCTATCACAAAAATAACTGACAACCGATTCTTAATGGCTGCATGGATAAAAACTGAAAATTGGGGAGGTCCTCTTGTAATTCATGAGCTTATTCAGCATTCAGATGGACGTATTGGCAACAAATGGATGGAAGAAATTATTCCTGTTACCGAAGAACCTATCGCCTTGAACCGTACCATTGAACACGGACAGATGATAGAAGTTCCTGAACAACCCTTCATCCTAACATTCGAAGTACATCCACGGCAAAAAGGGAAGGGACAAATGGCCATCACTTTCCTAAACCAGACTTCTACCCAAAATGCTTGCGAATGGCAAATGCAAATAGACAAAGAAAGAGCGCAGTTTGCACCAGCCGACACACAAGGATTCGCTCCCGATCAGAAGACATTGCGCGAAGGAGGAAAAGTTTCTACCGCACAAAACTATGCAATAGAAAACGGTATGACATTCGACCATCCGTTTACTGTCCGCATATTGATACAACCATCTGCTAAAGCTCGTGGAACTCTGATGGATGTAGAAATCGGTGCACAAAGAACCATGCTCAGCTATCGTCCTTTTTTATTTGTAAACCAACTCAAATTCCATCTGAACGATGTTGAAATTAAAAATCTTAATTATGCCATACTGAAATAATACCCCAAAAATTCAATATGTTTCTTTTATATTCATAAAAAGGCTGTCTCATAATGAAACCTGAGACAGCCTTTTTGTTGATCGTTCTTTTTATTTTACTTCGCAACCTTGAAGATGAAACTTACTGATTATAAATATTCCTGCCTAGGAAATTTTATTTCTCTGCCCAGGGAAAATTATTTTCCTGCCCAGGGAGATAAAATTACATCGGAGGAAATCTTCACTTACATCCGACCTATTTCAGATTACATCGGATGTAAACATAAATTTGTAATAGTGTCTCTGTTTTCAGAGTTGCTATAATTCATTTATCACTTGTTGGAGTCGCTCTAAATAATTAGCACCGTGTCCGCCATCCATCTGCACGTGGTGAAACTGAAACGATATGGGCAAAGTGATACTTAGCCAATTACGGCGATACTTCCCCCACATGACCATTGGATTGCAGAACTTATCGGTGTATTGGTTTACAATGCAGTCAAGTTCCGTCTCTATCATTGCCGATGTTCCTACAATCATACTATCCTCAAGGAATAAGCTCTTGCACTGCGTGGCAACCTGTCCTGTCAGCAGGTTGTATTCCTTGGCGAATTGTTCGATATCATCAGTGTATGCAATATCGCAAGAATTGATTCCCCCTTTGCAGTTGTTTACAATTACGTTTATAGCAATACTGTCATATTTGAATAGTTTATCTTTTTCGGGTAAAATATAGAACTCTTTTATCTCACTTGCAGCTTTTCCTATACACCAACATAGCAGGGCGTTAAATTTGATTCCACGTTTCTTGCTTGCCCTGAATACCTTGGTTACATTGAATGTTTTCGTCAATGTAACCATTGGCATTGGAGACGTCATCCAAAGCGAGAAGGCTTCGGCGCGTGTAGTCTCTTCTATATTCACTTCTTTCTTCATATCCTCCCTAATTTTAAATAGAATCATGCTTAATCAAATACTTTGCAATATTAAAAAGAATCATTAATTTTGTATCGTTGTAATAATTAATTTTAACAAGAATTCTGTCTAAAAACAGATTCCCCATCCAATAAAACTGATACGATCATGAAAATTTTATTAACTGGTGGTGCAGGCTTCATTGGAAGTCACACCTTAATTGAACTAACCGAAGCAGGTCATGAGGCTGTAGTAGTTGACAACCTGGATAATTCATCTCCTATCTCACTAAAGCGTGTAGCTAAAATCATCAATAAAGAAGTCCCTTTCTACAAAGTGGACATTCGTGATCGTGAAGGCTTACAGAAAGTGTTTAACGAACATAAATTTGATGCATGTATTCACTTCGCAGGTTTGAAAGCAGTAGGGGAAAGTTGTGCAAAGCCTTTAGAATATTACGAAAACAACATGAACGGGACATTTGTTCTTGTTGATGTAATGCGTAAAAATGGTTGTAAGAATATCATCTTCTCATCCAGTGCTACCGTTTATGGAGATCCTGCTATCATCCCTATAACAGAAGAATGTCCAAAAGGTCATTGTACAAATCCTTATGGACAAACGAAATCAATGCTTGAAGAAGTTCTTATGGATATCCAAAAAGCGGATAACGAATGGAATGTCGTTTTACTACGTTATTTCAATCCTATTGGTGCACATAAGAGTGGAACTATTGGAGAAAATCCAAATGGTATTCCAAACAATTTAATGCCTTATATTACACAGACTGCAGTTGGAAAACGTACAGAACTTGGTGTATTCGGTAATGACTACGATACACACGATGGAACTGGTGTTCGTGATTACATCCACGTTGTAGACCTTGCTCGTGCACATGTTGCTGCATTGAAAGCGATTATAGAAAAGAAAGGTATTGCTATCTATAACATCGGTACAGGTCATGGTTATTCGGTATTGGATGTTGTTAAAGCATTCGAGAAGGCAAACGGTGTTCCGGTTCCTTATTCAATTAAGCCTCGTCGTCCGGGAGATATTGCAACCTGTTATTGTAATCCAGCTAAAGCTGAAGCTGAGTTAGGTTGGAAGGCCCAATTCGGTATTGAAGAGATGTGTCGTGACAGCTGGAATTGGCAAAAGAATAATCCAAACGGATTTGAAGAATAAAAATAGACAAGAGGGTGTATCAATTACACCCTCTTGTCCTCTTGATTCAGATTATCATTCCACAAATATTTACGAGTTTCCTCTACAATCACATTAGAAAGAAAAATCAAGCATAATAAATTGGGGATAGCCATCAATGCATTAAAAATATCAGCCAAATTCCAAACTAAATCCAAACTGACAACTGCTCCCAAATAGACAGAAATAAGAAAGACTATACGATATGCATTGATAACCTTGCGTAACTTAACATCAAAATATTCGGAAGTAAAACCGGCATTTCCTTTCTTATAACGAATCCATTTATCAGCTAAAAACTCCATACCTCGTTCACCATAAAGTCCCCATCCTAATATCGTTGAAAAAGCAAAAGTCAATGACCCAAATGCAAGTAGCGGTTTACCGACATAAGGAATTTTAGAAAAAGCCATCTGAGTCAATTCACCTCCATCACTTATGTTAATATCTGAATAAGCCAAAATGGAAGAAACGATAGTTATACCTGTTATTGCACAAATAACCACCGTATCCCAAAATGTACCAGTGGAAGAGACCAAAGCCTGACGTACAGGATTCTTAGTTTGTGCCGCAGCTGCAATAATTGGAGCAGAACCCAATCCCGATTCATTAGAGAAGAGGCCACGAGCAATACCATACCGCGCTGTCAACATTATTGAAGCACCTACAAATCCACCTCCGGCAGCAGATGGTTCAAAAGCTGAAACAACGATCAACTTCAATGCTTCCCCTATATAGGCAGAATTAAAACAAAGAATAACTATACAACCTAATATATAAAAGCCAGCCATTAAGGGGACTAATGTTTGGCAACACTTTGCTATACTTTTTACACCACCCATAATAACTGCAGCAGCTAAAATTGTAACAATACCACCAACTAGTACAGGAGATACACCATAGGCCTCATAACTCATAGTTGCAATCGCATTTGCTTGTACAGTTGATCCAATACCAAAAGTAGCGAATGCTGTAAAAAAGGCAAATGCGATAGCCATCACTTTCCAAAACCAACGCATAACTCCTTTTGAATGATTCACTAATCCATTCTCTATAGCATACATAGGGCCACCCAACATCCGGCCATTAGCATTTATACGGTATTTCACTGCAAGTAATCCCTCACCATATTTAGTCGCAACACCTAACACCCCGGTTATCCAACACCAAAATACAGCTCCAGGTCCTCCCAATGCAATAGCTGTTCCTACTCCAACAATATTTCCAGTACCAATAGTAGCTGCTAATGCTGTAGCCAATGCACCAAACTGAGAAACCTCACCTGTAGATTCCTTGTCTTTACTTAACGATAAACGTATTGCTTTCAAAAGATGTCTTTGAGGTAAACGTAAACGTATGGTAAGTAAAATATGTGTACCCATTAAAAGCAGAATCATAGGATATCCCCACATTATTCCGCTTACTTTTGTCAAAAATTCATTAAGTGTATCCATTGTATTAAATAATGCAAAAATAAAAAAGATATGTATATTTGTCTTCCTAATAGATACAAATAATAAATTTTATAAACAAATGAAACGTACAGATTTATATTTCGTACTTGCTATAACGGCAATATTTCTTCCTTTCGTACTATGTTCCCCCCCTTTATGAATTTTATAAATCTTTTAATGCCGAACATGGAATGGTCATGAGTTTTCTCAAATTTGGAATTCTTTCGACAATGGGTGAAATGTTAGGTTGCCGTATTTCTACCGGCCAATATGTTACACCTACATTCGGTGTTCTTCCTCGTATGATTGTATGGGGAATCTTAGGTATGGGTATTAATATGGCCATGATTATCTTTTCTAAAGGGACTCCTATGTTTATGGAGTACATGGGAATGACGAATGCAGTACAAAGTTTTATCGCTGATGAATTATTTACCATGAATAAATTATGGGTTGCTCTTGCCGTATCAATTGCCATGAATACAATCTTTGCTCCTGTTTTCATGACATTCCACAAAATAACAGATGCTCATATTGCTGAAAATGGAGGTTCACTTAAAGCCCTCATCACTCCTATACCGATGGCACGCCGTTTCTCTGAACTTAATTGGCAGGCACAATGGGGATTCGTATTCAAAAAAACAATTCCATTTTTTTGGTACCCGGCTCACACTATTACATTCTTACTACCCCCAGAACAACGTGTACTTTTTGCAGCTCTTTTAGGTATTGCTTTAGGGGTATTATTAGCTATATCTATTAAGAAAAACAAATAATAAGTTTTAGAACCTTCATAAACATTCTTTTACGTAACATTTTAAACTAATTCATACAGAACCATGTTTTATCGAAAAAGATTAAATATAAACGATAAAACATGGTTATTTTATGAACTGGTTAGTTGAGACATTTAGGGAATATCCTTCATTGGCTATATTTCTTACAATCGGATTAGGTTTCTGGATTGGAAAATTAAAATACAAATCATTCTCATTAGGAACTGTCACATCGGTCCTATTAGTCGGAGTCCTTGTCGGGCAAATGCACATTGAAATTCCAGGGCCACTCAAATCTGTCTTTTTTCTTTTATTCCTATTCTCTATTGGTTATAGTGTAGGTCCCCAATTTTTTAATTCCCTACGCGGAGATGGGGTCAAACAGGTCCTTTTTGCATGCGTATTATGTTTGATATGCTTAGTCGTCACATGGGGTGTAGCCATCCTCTTTGGGTATAATGCTGGCGAAGCTGTCGGTTTATTATCCGGAGCACAAACCATCTCAGCCGTCATAGGTGTAGGTGGAGATACAATCCAAACATTAGACATTTCAGATACTGATAAAAAGACATGGACAGATATCATCCCTGTATGTTATGCAGTCACCTATATTTTTGGGACTATCGGTTCTGCTTATATATTAGGGAATATTGCTCCTAAAATGTTAGGAGGTATCGAAAAAGTCAAAGCACAGATAGCAGAATTGGCCCGTCAATTGAACCGTAGTACTTTAATTGACGATCCTGCTTATATCAATGCTTGTCGCCCTGTTGCATTTCGAGCCTATAAAATAACTGCAGAATTCTTTAACATTCCACGTAGTGTGATGGAAATCGAATCTCACTTCCAAAAATTAAACAGACGTATTTTTGTAGAACGGTTACGTATAAAAGGTAATATCATAGAGGTTTCTCCTTCCACGTTAGTATCGTTAGGAGATGAAATTGTACTAAGTGGAAGACGTGAATATATCATACAAGACGAAAGTTGGATAGGGCCAGAAGTCAGCGACTACGAGTTACTCAATTTCCCCGCTGAAGAACTACCCGTCACTCTGACCAAAAAAGTGGCTGATGGCTGTACAGTTGAAACATTATTAACTCGGAAATTCATGTATGGCATTGTCATTAAAAATATCAAACGAAGTGGTGTTGAAATACCGGTTTTAGCACAGACTAAACTACAAGCCGGTGATACCATCCGTATAGTCGGACTGATCCAAGAAGTTAACAAAGCTGCCCCTCAATTAGGATATGTAGACCGACCTACTAACAAAACCGATCTTGTTTTTGTCGGATTAGGAATTGTTATCGGAGGTTTGATTGGAGCGTTGTCAGTCCATATTGGGAAAGTACCTATCAGCCTAAGTACAAGTGGAGGAGCCCTATTAGCCGGACTATTTTTCGGCTGGTTACGTTCCAAACATCCTACATTTGGTGGTATCCCCGAACCCTCTTTATGGATTCTCAACAATTTAGGTTTAAATATGTTCATCGCAGTGATTGGTATCGTATCCGGACCAACCTTTATTAGCGGGATTAAAGATGTTGGATTTATGTTATTTATTGCAGGAGTATTAGCAACCTCCATACCTCTGTTTATCGGTGTGTGGATGGGAGATAAAATCTTCAAATTCCATCCGGCAATCAATTTAGGTTGTTGTGCAGGAGGAAGAACTACCACAGCTGCATTAGGTGCAATCCAAGATTCGGTTGACAGTACGCTTCCTGCATTGGGGTATACAGTAACATACGCTGTGGGAAATACATTACTAATCTTCTGGGGAGTCGTAATCGTATTGTTAATGTCTTGAATTCATAAATCTTTAATCTTTATAAACAATGAACAACTTTGAAAAGGATTTAGAAAAAATGAGTCCCTTTGAAATTAAAAACGAACTCATTAAGATGGCTAAAGAAGATGCCCAAAAATCGACTCACACCTTCTTAAATGCAGGTCGAGGAAATCCCAATTGGGTAGCTACTTACCCACGTAAGGCCTTTTTCCTATTAGGAGAATGGGCTCTCCAAGAATGTTTGCGAGTAGCGAACCATGAAATAGGAATAGCCAGTATTCCTTCCAAGTCCAATATCGCAGAACGATTTAAAAAGTTTGTCACTTTTCAAGAGAATTGTCGAGGAGCCCAATTACTGAATGACACTTTCGACTACTTAGTTCAGAAAGGAGCAGACCCTAATGACTTAGCATTAGAATGGGCCGAAGGGGTAATCGGAGACCAATACCCAACTCCTGACAGAATCTTACATTACACAGAGATATTAGTTCAAGACTACTTAACCCAAGAGATGGGTGGCTATCAGAAAAATGGCCATCAAAGTTATGACCTTTTCGCTTGTGAAGGTGGAACTGCCGGTATGTGTTACGCATTCGACTCCTTACAACAAAACAAATTGTTACAAAAAGGAGATAGCATCGCTTTGATGACTCCCATATTCACGCCCTACATAGAAATACCTCAACTTGACCGTTTTCAATTCAATGTTATTGAAATTAGTGCAAACCGTGTAAATAAGGAGGGATTCCATACATGGCAATATCCCGATAGTGAGATAGATAAATTACGAGACAAACGAGTTAAACTACTCTGCCTGGTAAATCCAAGCAATCCTCCCTCCTACACCCTATCCCGCCATACCCTCAACCGCATCGTTGAAATAGTCAAGACCGATAATCCCAACTTGATGATTATCACAGATGATGTATATGGTACATTTGTAAATGAGTTTCATTCTCTAATGTATGAATTGCCAGAAAATACCCTATGCGTCTATTCATTTTCCAAATATTTTGGAGCAACAGGATGGAGGTTAGCTGTCATTGCTGCCAATAAGACCAATATATTTGATCGTCTACTAAAAGATTTACCCAACACAGACAAACAGGCTTTATCCCAACGCTATGGTTCTTTAACACTCACTCCTGAAAAACTAAAGTTCATAGACCGATTAGTAGCCGACAGCAGGCTGGTAGCTCTGAATCATACAGCTGGTTTATCAACCCCTCAGCAAATTCAAATGTCACTCTTTGCGGCATTTGCCCTCTTAGATAAAAAGCATGATTACAAAAACTATATGCAATCAATGATCTCCTCACGCCTCAAAGCGTTATGGAAAACAACCGGATTCACTTTGATTCCAGATGAGTTACGAGCAGGATACTATTCAGAAATTGACATCATGGTTTGGGCTAACAAATTTTATGGTAAAGATTTTTGCCACTATCTAACAAGTCATTATGAACCAATTGATTTTGTCATTCGTTTAGCAAAAGAAACAGCAATTGTCCTGCTTAACGGAGATGGTTTTGATGGACCTAAATGGTCGGTACGTGCTTCACTTGCCAACCTCGATGAACAATCTTATCTCCAAATAGGCACAGCCATACGCAAAATATTGGATGAATACTACGATTGCTACCTAAAACGATAAGATTACGATCAAACAAGCATAGTTTATATACGTAAGATTTAAACTCCTCGTTCAAACTATGCTTGTTTCAAATTTAAACCTCTATTTCCATTCTTTTTTTTATTTTTGCCTAAAACTTTATTTCTGATAAAAAACTACGAATGAAACGAATCACCTTTCTTGATTACATCCGTGTATTTGCCTGTTTCCTTGTTATATTAGTACATGGAGCTGAGAATTATTATGGAACCGTTGGCACTGCTGATATGGCCGGTCCTCAATCCTATTTAGCAAACGAAACAGACCGTTTATGGGTTTCTATTTATGATGGATTCTCACGTATGGCTGTCCCTTTATTTATCATCGTATCAGCCTTTCTTCTTGTACCCATGAAAAAAAGATTAACCTCCTGGCAATTTTATATTCACCGTTTCAAACGAGTCATTCCACCATTTGCCATATTTATGGTCTTATACAGTTCATTGCCATTAATCTGGGGACAAATTGACACAGCAACTTCCATAAAAGACCTTTCACGATTGTTCTTAAACTTTCCGACATTGGCTGGGCATTTATGGTTTATGTACCCTTTAATCAGTATCTATCTTTTTATTCCCATCATATCCCCCTGGTTAGAAAAGGCTTCCGCTCGTGAAGAAAGGTTTTTCATAGGATTATTTCTTATCTCTACATGTATGCCCTACCTTAATCGCTGGTGTGGAGAAGTGTGGGGACAATGTTTCTGGAATGAATACCACATGTTATGGTACTTCTCCGGTTATCTTGGGTATGTAGTTTTAGCGCACTACATTCGTGTTCATCTTTCTTGGGATACAAGAAAACGTCTAATAATCGGCTTTACATCCATGATCGTAGGTGCATTTATCACGATCTATTCTTTTTATATACAAGCTATTCCGGGTCAGATTCTTTCCACTCCCGAAATCGAGTTGGGATGGGCTTTTTGTACGATAAACTGTGTTCTACTTACAGCCGGCACTTTCTTAGTTTTTACTTGTATCAAATCTCCAGAGTTACCACGTTTAATAGCAGACATTTCCAAACTAAGTTACGGAATATATTTAATCCATATATTTTGGTTAGGGATATGGGTAGATCTATTCAAAGAGACACTCGCATTTCCAACAGTAGCAGCTATTCCTTGTATCTGCATTACAACCTTTATTTGCAGCTACATATCTTGTAAGCTAATCTCCTTGATCCCCGGTAGCAAATGGATAATAGGATAAGAAAGTTTAGAGGAGTAACCATCTCTATGTTACTCCTCTAAAACTCCTATTTATGCGATACCTAATAATTCAATCTCAAAGATAAGTGTTGATCCGCCCGGAATACCCGGTTGGGAAAATTTCCCATACCCCATCTCTGCCGGAATATAAAGTTCCCACTTATCACCGATATGCATCTGTTGTAGAGCTATAATCCATCCTTCAATCAGGTCACACAACCTGCAAGCTAAAGGCACACCGCCCAAACTACTATCAAATTTCTTCCCATTAATGGTCTTTCCTGTGTAATGAGCTGTGATAATATCACGGACAGCCGGTTTCCTACCGGATTGATCACCTTCTTTTATCACTTTATAATAAACTCCTTTCGGAAGAGCCTTCACTCCCTCCTCCTTTGCTTTTTCCTCTAACCAATCTTTATTGGCCTGTATATACTCTTTCTTTGCCATACTATATATTAAAAAACGCAAAATACATTATTTCTTCTAACAAACCAACATATTTCTTCCATAATTCCGTATTCATATAAACTCGACCAATTGCAGACAAAAATTCTTCACTATCTTTGCAAAAACAAAACATGATATGAAAGAAATCTATTTGGCTGGTGGTTGTTTTTGGGGTACCCAGCATTATTTGAAACAGATTAACGGAGTTCTCTCAACGGAAGCAGGCTATGCTAACGGTCATATTCCTAACCCGACCTACGAACAGGTTTATACTGACACAACCGGCTTTGCTGAAACGGTTCATGTGGTATATGATCCGGAGGTGGTCTCTTTAGAATTATTGCTCGATCTTTATTACCATACCATCGACCCAACTTCGTTGAATAAACAAGGAGGTGACATCGGTACTCGTTACCGTACAGGTATCTACTATACGACAGAAGAGGATCTGCCTATCATCCGGAAGGTATATGATTCTGTCGCTGCTAACTACCAAGAACCGTTAGCGGTAGAGGTAAAGCCGTTAGCAAACTATTATCCGGCAGAAACCTATCACCAAGATTATTTAGATAAGAACCCAACCGGCTATTGCCACATTCCTCTCTACATGATGGAGAAGGCACGCCAAGCTAACAGAAATAAAGAGTAAGATTTATTTATATAGTCTATGGAAAGTAGAAACACGACGTTAGGTCATCTTGCATGTTTTGTTTCTTATGCAATCTTTGGGTTCAACATCATCGTTTGTAAGGATTTGGCGAGCAGCCATCTCATCTCTCCCATCACGATCTTTTGCTTACGTTCGATAGGGGCAGGCTTACTATTTTGGCTAATCTCCCTTTTCATGCCTCAAGAAAAGGTGGATAAACGGGACTATATCCAAATTTTTGCGGCATCCATCCTGGGTTTCTTCCTGACACAAATCACTTTTCTATTTGCCATCTCAGACATTACACCGATGGACTGTTCGATAGTAAGTGCGCTCTCCCCCATCTACACGATGTTCATTGCTGCCATTGCCATTAAAGAGCCTATCACACTCAAGAAAGCCGGAGGGGTGATTCTCAGTTTTTGCGGTATTATCTATTTGATCCTTCACAGTACAGGAACAGTAGGAGGTGTCACCGAAACAAAACCGACAGGTCTTGTTTTAATGATACTCAACAGCCTTTGTTTCTCTCTCTACTTAGGCATCTTCAAACCGATTATCTTGAAATATTCGGTCATCACCTTTATGAAATGGATTTTCCTCTTCTCATTGTTACTATCCCTACCCTTCGCCGGACGGGAACTGGTACAAATCAATTACACAACATTACCTTCACCCGTCCTTTTTGATCTGGGCTTCTTGATTCTGTTTGCCACCTTTATCTCCTACTTCCTGATACCATTCGGGCAAAAGCGCATACGCCCGACATTGGTCAGCATGTACTCGTATGTCCAACCGATTATTGCGATTTTCCTTAGTGTCTACCTGGGGATGGACACGCTCAGCTGGCAAAAGGTGATTGCTACCATTACTGTATTCTCCGGTGTGCTTATCGTAAATTACAGCCGTAGTGGCAAAACGGGAAAACACTTATCGAGTAAAAGCCTGTAACCGAACCTGGCTTAAAGAGGAAGGTATATGGAAATCCGGTTCTTGAGCATCCGGTATAATCCAGGTCAACCAGACAATGGTTTCCATTTTAGCCGGGTCGGAGGCATCTCCCCGATACAATCCCAAAAAGAGTTCCCCTTTGTCAGACAAGATACCGGTAGCTTGAAGCCAATCCAATGCCAAGGCTCCCTCTACCGTATAGCCATCATCTTGGATGGTAGCAGCCGTAATTAATCGGTCAAAATCCCAATTGAAATCAAAATCCCGGTAGAAGCGGGCTTTGTAGTCAAGAACTTTGGCTTTCGGATCAATCTCCGCACAATAGTAGGTATCCATCTTTTTGTTCTCACTAATAAAGAGTTCCACCCGGTCACTGTAGTTCACCGACATCTCCCCCTCTTCAGTTCCATAGACCAATTGATTGTCTTTGACCTTAAAAAGAAAATAGAGATTCTTTTTGTCGTGGCATAGATAAACCTCCGTTTGGTCTTTTATCATATCATTCCAAGGAGCAACCAATCCGGAAACAAACGCTTCTTGTGTCCAATCCTCTCCTGTCCCGTCTATCGTTATATGACTTTCACAAACAGGTATCTCTACCACTGTTTGTTTTATTTGATCACAACCATTCAGAAACACCCCACAAACTATCCCCAGAAAAGCCTTTCCTATCTTTCTCATATTCTTCATATTTACCCATTAAAATGTAAAGATAAATGTTCTTTTATTATTTTCCAACTTTATGGATAACAGCGACATATTTTATTGCATATTCCCATTTTTCATCGTACCTTACCCTCCGAATTCAAAAAGTTTCACCATTTAAATTAGTCCAACACTGAAACGATGAAAGCAAACATTGATTATAACGAATTTCCCGGCCGTTTTACCCACTGCCTGAATGAAAAATGTGTACGAGGCAAACAGTGTTTACGTCGCCAAATGGCACTTGCCGCTCCCAAAGAACGTGATTGTTTTATGGTCGTAAATCCTGCACAAATAGAACCAATCAGTGGAGAGAACTGTACTCATTTCCTATTAGATCAACCCCAACAATATGCCAAAGGAATCAAAAGATTATATGACAAAGTTCCACACAAAGAGGCCCAGACTTTGAAAAGACAGATCATGGGATATTTGGGACGTACAGCCTACTACCGTTGTTACCGGGGCGAACGGTTGATTTCTCCACAAGAACAGGAACAAATCCGCCAACTCTTCCTTCGACAAAATATCAACGAAGAGCCACAATTCGACACATACATCGAATATTACCAGCTTGGGAAATAACAGTTTCACAATATATGAAACATTTGTTTCTTATATTATGAAATTTTTGTTCCACAATATATGGAACTTTTATTTCACATATTATAAATATGACAGACATTGAGGGTGAGACAAAAAGTTTTTGTCCATAAAGAAAAAATATATATCTTTGTGGTGTTACAAAGCCATGGGGCTGACCGGTTTTGACAGCGGGTAGAAGTGGTTTGTAAGCATGTAGTGCGTGGTCGGCTTGCACTTAAATCTCAGACGGCAAACAATTAACTGGCGAAAACAATTACGCTCTCGCTGCTTAATCGAAGAATAGTAGATTGAAGCTTAATCCCTGCAAAAGTTGTGGGGACGTGACATCACCCGGATGCTGTTGCTCCGAAGCGTTCCGATCAGGTGGTGCAGCAATATCGGAGATAGTCGGAAACACGCCTCGGGCTTCCGGCGAAATTTTAGAGGATAAGGTTCAAGTGGGTGGCTTCGGTCTTGCTTGTTCCCGACAATCGAAGGCGAAGATAAACATGTAGAAAGCAGATTAGTTCCTCGTTTGGACGAGAGTTCGAATCTCTCCAGCTCCACTGAAGGCTCGATAAGTTCCCATTATCGGGCTTTTTTATTTTTATAATATATCTTTGTCCTGATAATAAAAAAAAGAACATGTCATACTCCGAACGATTAAAACAACTGACGGTCGATTGTAAAGATGACGGAATCCGTTTCCTCAAACTGGATCGGATTCGGGAAATCCAATCGCAGCTAGAAGGCTCTCCCTACCGATTGCTATATGCAGGTAACCTTTGTCTGCTTTATGGGAAAGAGACCTCCATGGATCATTATCGCGTGTTGGTCTCTTCACACATCGATTGTGTCTATACAGAGTGCTTTGTCACAGAGGATTCGGATGATTGTTGGAAAGGAACTTTCGACAACAGTGCAACCAATGCTGCCATTATTGATTTGATGTTGTCAGGGGATTTAGATGATTCTGTACTCATTGCTTTTACAGGCGACGAAGAGAAGAATTCTGCCGGAGCTGTAGAGGTCTTGCAATTATTGCAAGAGAGGGATTGCCCGATCGAACGTGCGATTGTACTGGATGTAACCAATGAGGGATGGGCAGACGAAGCAGCTTTCTCAATAGAGAACGATCGGGGTTTTGATATTATCACAGGGTTTCAAATAGTATCCCTGCTCCAAGAGAACAATATTCCTTGTGTGTTTGTACATGAAGCTGAGCCGGATGAGACGTGGGAATACTACTCCTATCAAACAGGTGAGCATCCTCGAATTCCTTGCCTTAGTTTGTGTCTGCCTGTTTTAGGGGACATGCATAAAGACAGTGGTGTCCGATTACGCAAATCATCCATTAAACCATATAAACAGATATTAAAACAGTTAGCAAATGCGACATTCTGACAGATGATGAATAAGTTCCATTTTTTCAAACAACCAATCGATTCTATCTCTCTTCCAGACAAATTCACCTATCCTTTCCATTATACCCCACATCCGCTCTGTATTCTGGCAGCCGAAGAGCTACAAGAATACTTGAATAGCCAAGATGCTTGGAAAGAGGAGTTACAGAAAGGGAAAATGTTTGGTGTGCTGGTTGTCCAAAACAAGAAAGGGGAGTTAGGATATATCGCGGCATTCTCCGGAATCTTAGCAGGGAAAAACCTTCATCCCTATTTCGTGCCTCCTGTATACAACCTACAGAAACCGACCGGCTATTTCAAACAAGAGGAAGAACAGATTTCCGCTATCAACAAAAAGGTTGAAGTTCTGTTAGATGATCCAGAATATCTTTTTTGTAAACAACAATGGAACGAGGAAAAACTAACAGCACAATCTGCCCTGCAAGAGATGAAGGAGGATATGGTTGCCGCTAAGAAAGAACGGGAAAGATTACGGGCTAATGAGTTGAGCGAACAGGTTAAGGCTACTCTTATACGGGAGAGCCAGTTCCAAAAAGCGGAATTTAAACGGTTGAAACAGTATTGGGAAGAACGGTTACATTCTTTGCAAACAAAGATTGAAACTTTTGAAAAACAGATTGAAGAATTGCGTACGGAGAGAAAGAAAAGGTCGGTAGCCCTCCAACTATGGCTGTTCCGACAGTTTCAACTGTTGAATGCCAAAGGAGAAAAGCGGGATTTATGTGAACTTTTCAAAGATACTGCCCAACAAATTCCCCCTGCCGGAGCTGGGGAATGTGCAGCTCCCAAACTTCTACAGTATGCCTATTTGAATGGATGGCATCCGATAGCCATGGCTGAATTTTGGTGGGGAGATTCTCCGAAGCAGGAGATACGCCGGCATGGGTATTACTATCCGGCTTGTAAAGGGAAGTGCGAACCAATCTTAAAACACATGTTGATTGGTCTACAGGTAGAGCAAAATCCGTTATTGAACCAAGAAGAGAACGAAAAAAAATTGGAGATTGTTTATGAAGATGAATGGCTATTAGTAGTCAACAAACCGGCAGGGATGCTATCCGTCCCGGGTAAAATGGATACAGACTCAGTTTTTCAACGGATGAGTAAATGCTATCCTGATGCGACAGGCCCATTGATTGTTCACCGGCTGGATATGGCAACCTCCGGCCTATTATTAATAGCCAAAACTAAAGAGGTGCATCAACATTTGCAAGCCCAATTCAAGAACCGAACCATCGAGAAACGATACATTGCAATATTAGACGGTTGGATTAAAAAAGAGAAGGGGAGTATAGAGTTACCTCTCCGACCGGAACCTAATGACCGGCCTCGACAAGTTGTTGATGAAAAATATGGTAAACCGGCTATCACTCGGTATCAGGTAATCGAACAGGCAGAGGGGAAAACACGAATAGTGTTCTTTCCTTTAACCGGCCGAACTCATCAGCTACGTGTACATGCCGCACATCCAGACGGATTAAATACTCCAATCCTTGGAGATGAGTTATATGGAAAAAAGGCAGAACGTCTCTATTTGCATGCGGAATACATAGCATTCCAACATCCTATTACCAACAAAAAAATAACTGTCGAAAAAAAAGCCGGATTTTAATTATCCGGCTTTATTCGATATATATCATTTTCTTGGTCATACCTCCATCTATCGTCATATTCTCTCCATTAATGAAATCATTCTCTTCGTGGCATAGGAAAAGACACATCCGAGCAATGTCTTCTGGTTTACCTACCCGTCCCGAAGGGTGTTGTGCATGGTCTTCCGCACGCAACATATCATAGTTTTCATTCTGAATCCAACCAGGAGAGATCGAATTAACTGTTATATGCCAAGGCGCAAGCGATAAGGCAAGTGCATGGGTCAAGGAATAAATTCCTCCTTTTGATGCGGCATATCCTTCGCTTCCGGCTTCACTCATCAAATAGCGGGTGGAACAGATATTAATGATACGCCCGAACATACTGGGAGTTTGTAGGCCTTTCCGATGACAAGCTAATTGTCGTGAAGTAATGAATACCGGACGAAGATTGACAGAGAGAATATGATCAAACATCTCAACCTCTGTTTCTGTAATAGGAGAAAAGCAGCTAATGCCCACATTATTAATAATAATATCTATATCTCCCCACTCAGAAAACAACTGTTGCATACAATTCTCTAAGGCCTCTTTATTCGACACATCGAGATGAAAGAAACGAGTACCTGTCTGTAAGGCGGTCTCTTTTCCTGCAACTTCATTAATATCACAGAAGGCTACCCGATGTCCAGCAGAGCGAAATGCTTTAACAATGACTTTTCCGATTCCTCCTGCTCCACCTGTCACAAAAACTCTCCGAGTTTTCTGAACAGTTCCTTTTTTACCAAGACTCTTTAGTCCTGTATTCTTCCGAGCTTGGTAGGCTTCAAATCTCCTTTCCAGATAATTATCAGCCATATTTATTCAATTACACCAATTTCACGAAACCAGTCTTCCGCCCTATCCGGCCATTCATTTACTGTAGCACCAGTATCTCTCAAACCATAACCATGACCACCTTTATTATAGAGATGCATCCATACCGGAACACCGGCCTCTTTCAATGCATAATAATAGAACAAACTACTATCAATATGTCGAGTATCATCTTGTGCCTGAACAAGCATGGTAGGTGGAGTATTAGCTGTAACATTTATCTCTGGAGATATACCAAAATTTGGAGCTGATAAATAAGCCGGATATACTAACAAACAGAAATCAGGTCGACAACTTACTTTGTCTGCATCATCCACAAATGGATAAGTTCGTTCTTGATAAGAATTACTTGCCATAACAGAAAGATGTCCCCCTGCCGAAAATCCCATCACTCCAATGCGTTGTGGATCTATATTCATATCTTCTGCATGAGCACGAACATAACCAATGGCACGTTGTACATCCTGCAATGGTGCTGCATGTTTTTCTAATCCTTCACGACGTGGAACCCTATATTTTAAAAGTACGGCAGTAATTCCTAAATTATTCAACCATTCACAAACTTCTGTTCCTTCCAAATCCATTGCCAAGATATTATATCCACCACCGGGACAAACAACCATGGCTGCTCCAGAAGCCACCTCCTCTGGCGCATGAAAAATAGTAAGTGTTGGTTCACTTACATTCTTCAATCGGATAATAGGTTCACCTCCCACCTTCTCTGAAGGATCAACCTCTTCGACCAATTTAACTTTCTCTCCAGGAGCCCCATTCGGGAATAATACGATTGGCTTATCTTGCGCCATAACTGTTCCCATAAAAAATCCTATACAAACTAAAAAAGACATCCACTTTCTAACCATAACTCAAATTATAAGAGATACTACATAAATAATAGCGAAGATAAATATCTTATTTGATTAATCGACAAACAATCCCACACAAATTTTATTTTATATACAATAAAAAAGGAGTCAGTCATAATGACTAACTCCTTCTCTCTTCTTAAAACGGCGGCTACCTACTCTCCCACTTTTACGCAGTACCATCGGCGTGGTTGGGCTTAACTTCTCTGTTCGGAATGGGAAGAGGTGGATCCCCAACGCTATAACCACCTTAATGCCTTTTATCTT
>SUXM01000008.1 GCA_015060925.1 Parabacteroides distasonis | reverse complement strand
TGAGTAATAGAATTCATTATTATGATAAAGTGGTTATTTATAAAGATAAGATAATTGCCGCTTATTCAGGAGGAGATAATATGACAGCGTATGAACCCACTTGTTTCTTGATTTTTGATTTGGAAGGGAATTATATTAAGACGATAGATATAGGATATCGTTTTCAAGATTTTTGTATAGATGAGGAGAATAATCGAATTGTTATGGCAATGAATGATAATCTCCAATTTGCTTATTGGGATATAAAGGATAATATATAATATAATAATGTTATGAAAAAGAAAGTGTTTAGTTTTATTTCCTTTGCTGCCATAGCTGCAGTTGCCGGTTGGAACTACAATCAGAATATGAATAACGTAAATCTTTCAGATTTGGCTCTTGAAAATGTGGAAGCTTTGGCTAATGGAGAAAGCGGAAATGGTATTACTGACTGCCCTAATGGTTGTTTAACAGAAGAGGGTGTATGTTTTTGTTATGGATTTCATCCTTATAGAGAAGCTTAATAATAAAAAGGAGAGATGTACATCTCTCCTTTATTATCAGATTAATTTTTAATAATGAATATAAAATGAAGACAGGTTTATTCTTTTGTTTGTTTTTGATAATATTTTCGAGCTGTAAACAGAGCACAGATGATACTAATTTTTATGACTCAAATGAAAATGTGAATGAAGTTAAATCATTTTTGCATGATATAACTATCTCAGATGTTGATATTTCCGAATTTGGAACTCCATTTATCCTGAATCAATATCTGATTATAAGCGATTATAAGTCGTTTGATAAGTTGATTCATAT
The DNA here is from genome assembly GCA_015060925.1 of Parabacteroides distasonis. Lineage (GTDB taxonomy): Bacteria > Bacteroidota > Bacteroidia > Bacteroidales > Tannerellaceae > Parabacteroides > Parabacteroides distasonis_B. The sequence continues at coordinate 106,512 of SUXM01000008.1, read as the reverse complement.
TTTTGATAAAAATACGTTTCGATATTTGACCAGTGTGGGGGAACGTGGACAAGGTCCTTCTGAAATAACCAATATGGGGGCGATTGTTCCGGATCACGAAAGAAATACATTTTATGTGATTGACCATGGAAAACAGGCTTTTCTCTCTTTCCCGATGGATAGTGTATTAATTAATCCTGATTACAAACCTGAAAAAAAAGTAGATATGAATCCGGATGAATTTCCTTTCAAGATGCAGTATGTGAGTGATACGCTTTCTTATGCTCTCTTTATGAGAGTGTTGAATCCGGGAGATTATATTCCAGTAGTTGCCAAGTGGAATATGCAAACCGGAAAAGCAGACTTTATGCCTTATGCCGGACATCCAGATATCGAAGGAAAACGGGTTAGTTTTGCTGTCTCTACGAAATATAATCTGTATGCAGAGGCTTATTGGTATCATGATTTGATGACGATATGTTCTTTAGATGGAGATTTGAAATATATTCTTTATGGTAAGAATTGGGATAAAACTAAATCTAAAAATAAAAGCTATTATAAGGATTTAATCTTTTGTAAAGATAGAATCGTTGCTACCTATTGGGGAGATACACGTTTATATCAACGTAATGGAAGGGAACATGCGTATTACCCTAATAAACTATTGATTTTTGATTTACAAGGTAACTATTTGAAAACATTACAGATTGAATATCCCATTGTTAATATATGTTATGATGAAGATAACAGTCGAATAATTATGAATTTCGATGATGAAATACAATTTGGATATTTGGACTTGGATGGTTTGTTGTAACTACATCCGACCTAATCTGAATTAAGTCCGATGTAATTCAATATACATCGGAGCTATTTCGATTTAGGTCGGAGGTAATTTCTTGTTAAAAGGATATAACCGAAATTTACAGAATCGTGACGCTTAGGGTACGTTGGTTACGCCCGTTTCTAAATTCACACAAATAGATTCCTTGCCAGATGCCTAAGTTGAGTCGGTGGTTTTTGATGGGTATGGTTACCGAACTGCCGATAAGCGAGGTTTTGATATGGGCTGACATATCGTCATCTCCTTCATCTGTATGCAGAAAATAGTGTGCACCATCCGGAACTAATTGGTTGAAAAAGGTCTGGAAGTCGGTTCGTACAGTCGGATCAGCATTCTCATTGAGGGTGAGGGCTGCAGAGGTATGCTTGATGAAAACGACTAATAAGCCATGTTCCGGTAATTCCGGTAGTTGGCGAGTAATGTCGGAGGTAATGAGATGAAAACCCCGGTTGTAGTGAGGTAAACGAATATCGAATGTTATTGCCATAGTTGTTGAATGTTTTTAATGAGTAAATTGAATGTGTAAGACGACTAATTCAGATTGTGTACCTACCCGATAGGGAGTTCCGGCTATTCCGATGCCGGAAGAGACGTAATATTGGGTCGGCCCTTTTTGATAGTAGCCGTAAGGACATTCATAGATGAACTTCATCAAAAGGGGATAGGGCCAGAACTGTCCGTTGTGTGTATGTCCATGTAAACCCAGATCTACTTGGTTCATGCGCATTTCGGTAAATGAATAGGGCTGATGATCTAAGACAATGACAGCCTTGCTGGTATCTATTCCGGCCATTAAACTTTGCAAAGGTTTTCTTTTTTTGTTGATATAATCATCACGGCCGATCAGATAGAAGGTAGAATCAGGCATGACAACAGAGTCGACAAGCAGAGTAGCTCCTGTCTTTTTGAGCCAACGTTGTTTGGCCATACGGTTGGCTCGGTATTCATGGTTCCCATAGACGATATAGGTGCCTAAAGAGGCTTTTAGTTGTTGTAAGTCCTCTTCTATATGGGCTTTCTCGGCAAAACGAGATTCGTAATCCATGATGTCTCCGATTAATACCACCATATCGGGCTGTTGTTCATTGCTCATCCGGACATAACGCTGTACTAACTCTTTCCCGATAATTTCCCCGATATGCAGATCAGTCATTATCACCACTTTCATGCTGTCTCGTCCGTCTCCTCCTTTAGGTAGTGTGATATGTACATGTTTAACAGTTGGATAAAGGACAATCCTATGGGCATGAATCATTAAGCCGGTCACGCCAAATAGGATTAGGAAGAATAGTATGAGTTTGACTTCTTTCCAATGGCAGGTGAGCCATTTGGGAAACCAATGGAATAACTTGTTGCTAAACCGGATTGTCTCCAAACAAAGGAGAGATAAAGTGATATAAAGAGAGGCGATATACCATGTGTTACAAATCTTGAGGATAGGAATCAGTATCGAATCCGGCAAAAGCTTATGGAAGAAAAAACCGAGAAAGAATAATGACAATTCTATTACGAAGCAGACGGTAAAAGGAATCCGCCAACTTTTTTTGGCCGGAATTGCTTGATACCCCCTTAGGAAAATATAAGGGTTTAATAGTAGTTGGGCAATGATGGACTGAAGAAATACTCGCATGGTTTACTTTTTACAGGTAATTTGGATAATGACAAACTCACTGTCTGTTCCGATACGGAAGGGTGGTCCCCAAAGGGATAGACCGGAGGATACATAGATATGGCTGTCTCCCCATTGGCGATATCCATAGCTTTGCTCAAACAGATGGTCGGTTACGAGTGTGATAGGCCAAATTTGTCCATGGTGTGTATGGCCACTGAACTGGAAATCCACACCTGCTTTTTCTGTTTCATTCAAATGAAAGGGTTGATGGTCTAAAAGTAAAATTGGTTTGTTGGGGTCTGTCTGTTGGAGCAAAGTCTGTAAAGGTAACCGGGAACGGTTACTTCGGTCATCTCGCCCAATCAACTGAAGACCATTAGGAAGTGTGATGACAGTATCCCGGAGGAGCCGGATTGGTGTCTGCTCCAAAAAAGGAATACATTTTTCGATACCACTGATAAATTCATGATTCCCCGGAACCATGTAGATACCTAAAGGGGCTTGTAGTTGGGATAACTCTTCCTGCATCTGTTGCTCATAAAGAGGGACGACACTGTTGTCGATTAGGTCACCGGCTACGAGGATGAGGTCGGGGTGCAGGTTGTTGATATGATCCACATATTGTTTGAGTTGCTTTTTCCCGGTACCATGTCCTAAATGTACATCGCTCACTGCAACAACCTTGATTGGTTGTGTATAAGTAGGGAGTGTTTTGTTGATAGTGATGTTGATAACTTTTGTTTGAGGATTTTTAAAGTTATAATATCCGTCTCCTAATAAGCTGATAGTAAGTAATATTGATAGTGTGAATCCTTGTTTAAACGGGGTGTTGAAAAGTCTTAACAGATCAAAGAAGAGAAGGCATAACACCATGTAAAGGGTAAAGACCAACCAACCTGTTCCAATCTCGTGAAAAGTATGAGAGAGGATAAAGGGAAGTTTGATGTTCCGTAGCAGAAAACTACCGATAAAAGAGAGGGCGGTACACCAATATAGTAGGGTAAGTAAGATTTTAATACTCCAAGGGAAAGTACTTACCGCTTGAGCTCCTCGAATGAATATGTAGATATTCCCAATCAGATAAGCACTGAGAAGTGCAATGAAAAATAGTGGCATAGTGATAAAATTTCAACAAAAATACATAAACAAATCGGGTTACAAAAAAATATCCGACTGTCTGATCGGATAAAAATGTGAATCAGACAGTCGGATAGAGATATGAATCAAAGACTTTTATTTAGAGTTGGAAAGTCTTTGATTTAACGTTCCAGCCTTTCACTACGAATGTCGGTTTAGCCGGCATATCCTCAAGAGCGGTTTCAATAAGGATTGTCTTACTTTCTCCCGGTAATAAAGAGAAGAAGTTGTCTGTATAGAAGCTCGGGCGTACCGGTTTTTTGTTTTCGTCCAATAACTGAAGTTGAGTAAAGAACGCCAATGTAGATGAGGTATTCTTGATTTCAGCTTTGATGAAGTGGCGACCGTTTTCTTCATATACCTGATGACGAGTCTTTAATTGAACCTGTTTCAACTTAGATAAATCTTCGAAACCGGAAGAGGTCGGACCTGTCAAAGTCTTGCTGCCTTCGTATTTGTCATTTGAACGCCAGTAGAATGTATTGGCAATCTCTTTGCCTTTTTCGTTGTATAGGCGAAGTTTGATGAAGTGAACCTGAGTGATGTTTGCAGGGAAATCGATTGTAAAGATATCATTTACAACACCATCTTCCGGAATGTTGATAGTTTGTGATTTGCTCCAAACTTTCTTTGTATTCAAATCATATACTTCGGCAGATACTTTGTAATTGTTGAATGCCTGATAGTAATCGTTATAAACAGATACCGTATTCTTCAAATAGTCGAATTGAGCATGAAGCGGTTCCAATGCATTTTGTGTATGATACAAAGAGGCTGTTGGTTCCAAAGAGTAGTCCCACATACGAGCACAAACTTGACTCATCGGACAGTTATGATACCAGAATAAAAGACCGGAAGCATAACGATCTCCATAGTGATGTTTGTTGTAGTTCCATACTTCCCAGATAGATTTAGAGTTCATAGCTCCAACAAATTGACCTTTGGTTACAAACTCTTCCAAAGAAGAAGATTCACCGTAGTTATTTGTCAAATCTTTGTACATGGTTGACATCAAGTGGAAACCATTACCATCATGATAATCCCATACTTTCTTATTCATCGGCCACAAATCTTTTTCATCCATCACTTCACGAAGTGTTTCGATAGTCGGGATAGTAGGTGAACCATATTCAGGGTTGAAACCATCGACACGGCTACCACGTGGAGATGCTGTGTTTTCATAGTGTTGCATCGGGTTAACCTGTTTGTATGGGCTACCATCGTGTACACCGTCACATTCAGATTGCATTTGGTAACCACGAGTACCATCTAATTTCATGATTAAATCTTTCGCTTCTGGCATTTCTGTACTTTCATTGGAAGATACATAGTAAGCCAAAGAAGGATGGTTGCGCAAACGTTTAACGGTAGCTTCTACATTGCTTAAATATAGGTTTTTGTCGTGTGGATGCTTGGTGTCACCGGTCATCCAGAATTCTTGCCAAACCAAAAGCCCCATTTCGTCACAAAGCTGGAAGAAATAGTCTGATTCTGCAATACCACCACCCCACATACGAACTAAGTTGATACCACATTGTTTGGTATAACGTAATTCTGCGTATGTACGTTTGTCAGAATGGCGAAGCATCGCTTCCGGAATCCAGTTTGTACCACGGATAAAAATTTTCTTACCGTTTACATAGAACTGACGAGATTTGTCCGGAGTGTTTTGATCAGAAACGATTTCACGAATACCGAAACGAGTTTTGGTTTCGTCTGAAATTTTACCATCTACAGTAACGGTTAATTTTAATTCGTACAATTCAGGATTGCCTTTGAATAATGGCCACCACAAACGAGGGTTTTTGATTACCAATTGAGGGAACTCTTCCGGAGTGAAACAAATTTCTTTGGTTTCGCCTCTGAATAGGTTAACATCCTTGCTGAAAGTAATGTTTTCACCTACGATTTCACCTTTAACGGTACATTTTACATCTTTCTGTGTCGGGTTGATAACCTCTACGCTTACGGTTTCTTTTGCTACATCATAATTCGGTTTAGCCAATTCTGATTTGATGAAAGGATGACGAATCACCGCTTGGTCTGTAGCGTATAAGCTGATGTTTTTCCAGATACCGGTGTTGCGGTCACGGATACCGTCATTGAATGTAAAGTCCCAACCTACACTCATCAACATAGTTGTGTTTAAACCGATGTTTCCATCTCCTCCGTTTTGGAACTCACCGACTGCACCCCAACGTTTAGGCATGATTGTACCCGGTACATCGACTGGATAGACTTTGATAGCCAATGCATTCTTTTGTCCAACACGTGCGAAGTCGGTGATGTCGATATAATCTTCTTTGAACATACCGGACATATTGCCTAAAAGAAAACCGTTTACCCAGATTTCTGCACGGTAGTTGATACCATCTACCTGAAGCCAAACGATTTTGTCCTTATAACCTTCAGGAATATCGAACTCTGTACGGAACCAATAGGTGTAGAAATCACGACCGGCATGTGCCAAATCAGGGATAATCTTTTCATCGATATGGTTGTTCATGCCATAATAGGGTTCCGGATACACTTTGTTGTAAACTAAAGAGTTTAAAACGGTACCTGGTACGATTGCCGGCATCCATTGTTGGGTCTGATAACCCGGTTGTGATACTTTTTCGGCAGCTTCCTTGACTTCTCCGGCTTTATACATTTGCCATGTATAATTTCCGTTGTGTCCATCTTTGGAGTCTAAATAGATTCTATCTGGATTCCGATAGTAATTAGGTGTTTGAGCCTGTAGCAGGCAACAATTGAATAAGAATAAAATTCCTAAAAGGATGTTTTTCATAATTGATATATTTAATATAGATTATATTGATATGCTGTTTTTATTATTTTTTGAAATATCCAACCGGATTATTCATCAAAGGTAATTGATTTTCTGTTAATTTCAATATCTCTTTCAGTGCTTTCATATCCATAGAGGCACGTGGTACGGTTGCCAATCCTACGGCTGCACAGAAAATATTGATGTTTTGGCTGACAGAACCGGCATCTACGGCAGCCATTAATTTGGTATGATCAGAAATTTTACCGAAGCGGGAGAGGTCAGAAACCAATACCAAACTGACCGGAGCTGCTTTAACGAACTCTTGACTGCCGGCAACTGACCCACGGTAATCCCCTTTGGCTATCGGTAGCAAGCTGTTGGATTTGGCGTCATAAAGGTAAGCTCCTTCTTTCATGACCACATAAATGTCTATGTCCTGTTTATTTAATGCAGATGGAGCAGTCCTTTTTCCATCCGGTCTGTTTATTCCGTTCGCAGCCCATAATAGGTCGGATAAATCTTGCAGGCTAAGTTCTTTGTTGTCATATTCCCGATCAGAACGGCGGTCTGATAAGGCTTTCATGACGGAACTTCCCCGATTTTTATCTGGTACGTTTAGTTGGATTTTCTTTAAATCTTGTGCATGCATAGCAGTTATGAACAATAAAATTGTCAAAATAAAAGATGATTTTCTCATACGTGTTTTTCTTTTTAATAATCTTACCGCTACAAAAATAATTGAAATACATAGAAATAGCATAATTGTAGATATATTTTGCATTTTTTTTAATCCTGATGATACGAATTGCCCGTATAGTGATGTACCTTTGCACCGTTTTTAAGGATAATATTTAGAATATTCAAGAGACGATGAGAGTGAAAAGCCTTTATTTTGTACTAAGCCTGTTTATGGCTATCTCTGTGTTTGCCCAAAAAGGAGGGGAGACAGCCCTCTTTACTATTAAAGGACAGGTGGTTGATTCCTTATCCAGTGAGTCGGTTCCTTATGCAACCTTACGGATTGCTTGGGCAGCAACACCTAAAGAACCGGTTAAATTGTTAGCTTGTGATGAGGATGGAAGATTTACTGCTACATTAAATAATGCCGGTAAATATGTGATGGTGATGGAGTCTTTAGGAAAGATCCCGGCTCAAAAGTTCTTTACCCTTTCAGAGAACAGGAGAGTGTTGGATTTTGGAAAACTTTATATGCATGATGATACGCAACAATTGAAAGAGGTGACGGTGACTGCTCAGAAACCATTGGTAAAGGTGGAGGTTGATAAATTGACCTATAGCATGGAGGATGATCCGGAGTCTAAAACCAATAACGCGTTGGATATGTTTCGTAAAGTTCCTATGGTCACTGTTGACGGAGAAGATAAGATACAATTGAAAGGTTCTTCCAATTATAAAATTTACATGAATGGCAAACCTTCCAATTTGTTAAGCGGAGATAATGCTTCTGAAGTTTTAAAAAGTATGCCAGCCAATACTATCAAAAATATTGAAGTGATTACTGACCCAGGATCTAAGTATGATGCAGAGGGAGTCGGTGGTATCATTAATATTGTAACGACTAAGAATGCTGTGCAAGGGTATACTGGTACGGTTCGTGCCAATGCCAGTACGTTAGGTAGTGTGGGTGCCGGAGGATATATTTCTTTGAAAGCCGGTAAATTGGGTGTTACTGGAAATTATGGATATAATTATCGGAACTCTCCTTGGAATGATTCTTATACGGAACGTCATACGGATACTGACCGGTTGGCGAATGGTGAATCGACTGTTGCGATAGAAAAGGGACGTAGTAAGCATAAAGGACCGTTCCAATATAGCCATTTGGAGGCAAGTTATGAGATTGATTCTATGAACTTGTTGAGCTTGGGAGTTAATCTTTTCCGAGGCAAGTCGAAAAATCTTTCAGAGTTGGATGCTGTGTTGAGTCCTGTAAAAGGGACTTCTGTAGATCCTATTTATAAGTATCACCGAAACAGTGTATCCGAAGGACTTTTCGGATCTACAGATATAAATTTGGATTATCAACATTCGACAAAGAAAAAGGATGAATTGTTGACTATCTCTTATCGTTTCAGTCAATCCCCGAATGATAATGAAAGCCGTACAGAACTGACAGATGAGTTTGGGTATTACTTGGCAAGCGAATACCCCAAATGGAATATCAATGATGCAGCGACTGTGGAGCATACAGGTCAAGTAGATTATACTACTCCTCTGTTCCATAAACAGACTTTGGAGGTAGGTGTGAAGTACATCAACCGTCAGAATAAAAGTAATACTTTGGAGCAGATATACAATGATTCAACAAATGTATGGGAAGATCATTCGAGAGATAATAGTCAGTTCCGTCATACCCAACATATCTATTCTGCCTACTTAGGTTATTTAGTTCGTCTGAATAAGTTTGGAGTAAAGGCTGGTGTACGTGCGGAAGGTACGAGCTTGAATGCTGAATTTGCAAAAGTTCCAGAGATGAACTTCAATACGAATTATTTTGATGTTGTACCTAATGCTGTCTTAACTTACCAAATGGATATGTCATCGCAAATCCGTTTGGGGTATAATATGCGTATTCAGCGGCCGGGTATCTGGTTTTTGAATCCGTATATCAATGATGCTAACCCTTTGAATATCTCACAAGGTAATCCGAATTTGGAATCGGAAAAGAGTAACAATGTCAACTTCAATTTCAGTAAGTTTACGCAAAAGTTCAGTGTGAATGCCAGTTTGAGTTACACCTTTGTAAATAATTCGATTGAACGTTATACCTTTACAGCTGATTTCCCCAGTACAGACCCACGTTCCCAATACAACGGAGCTTTGTGGAATACTTATGATAATATAGGTAAGAAACAGGAGGTGGGGTTGTTTGTGTATGGCAATTGGTCGCCAACAATTTGGTTTCGTATCTATATGAATGGTGGGTTGAATTATACCGACTTAAAGGCCTCTTCGTTGGATATGAGTAATGATGGAGTCTCCGGACGTCTCTTTGCTGGTACTCAGTTTACATTACCGAAAGATTTTCGAATCAATCTGAACGGAGGTTATTTCAGCCCGCGTGTGCAGTTGCAAGGAGAAAACTCCTCTTTCTATTTTGCCGGAATGAATATAAGCAAAGACCTCTTTAAGAAGAAATTATCTATTTCTTTGCGTATGCAAAACCCATTCTGGAAAACGATGAAGATGGAAACAACGACTACGGGAGAAGGCTTCCATAATATATCAAAGAATTGGCGAAGTGCACGTGAGTTCGGGTTGAGTGTCTCTTATCGTTTTGGTACGATGAAAGGCCAAATCAAGAGAGTCCGCCGGGGGATCAGTAATGATGACTCAAAAGGTGGAGGAGAAGGAAATGCTTCAGTTTCAGGAGGCGAGCAACAAGGTATGTAAAGATGAAGAGACAGGCATTTGTCATATATCCGTTATTAGTATCTCTTCTGTTGCTTTTGTTTATAGGAAGTTTGATGTATGGAGCGGTATCTATTCCTTCGGATAGTGTGGCTCGTATCTTGTTGGGAGAGGAGATTGGGCGGTCAGCTTGGACAAATATCGTATTGCAGAGCCGATTCCCACAGGCTGTGACTGCTTTATTCGTGGGAGCATCTTTGGCTATCAGTGGGTTGCTTTTGCAAACCCTCTTCCGGAATCCTTTAGCTGGTCCCTCTATCTTAGGTATTAGTGATGGTGCCAATTTAGGAGTGGCAACTATTATGCTTTATTTTGGTGGGACATTGAGCCGGGTAATGGATTTTCCGTTTAGTGGTTATTTAATGGTGATTATGGCTGCTTTTATTGGGTCAATGACTATTTTGGCTTTGATTATTTACTTTTCGGCAAAGGTGAAAAACAATGTCATGTTACTGATTATAGGTCTCATGATTGGTTATCTGTCTTCTTCTTTAATTTCGGTGTTGAACTATTATGCCTCTTCTGATAGGGTGCATGCGTTTGTTATGTGGGGGTTAGGAAATTTTTCAGGGGTCTCATTGGCGCAGTTACCTTATTTGATTGGCTTCTCTTTGGTTGGTTTGTTGTTGGCTATTTTATTAATCAAACCTCTAAATGCTTTATTGTTAGGAGAATCGTATGCTGCCAATTTGGGTGTTAAAATAAAACGTATCCGTATAATAATTTTGTTTTGTACGGGGTTGCTGACTGCAACAACGACGGCTTTTTGTGGCCCTATCGCTTTTATAGGTTTGGCTGTCCCTCATGTTGCTCGTTTAGGATTAGGATCTTCTAACCATAAGATGTTAGTTCCAGTTACTATGCTGTTAGGAGCCTGTGTTGCCCTGTTGTGTAATTTACTGATGGTGGTACCTGGAACCAACAATCTTTTGCCTTTGAATGCGGTAACGCCTATTTTAGGTGCACCTGTCATTATTTATGTGATCGTGAATCGAAAAAATATTCAATATTTTGACTGATATGCAAGTGGGAGACTATGTGATAGAGACGAAAGAATTGAGTATTGGTTACCTGTTGAGGAAAGGGAGACCGAAGGTCATTCATGATTGTTTGAATTTAAAACTTTTTGCTGGTGAGGTTACCTGCTTGTTAGGTTTGAATGGTGCAGGAAAGTCGACATTGCTTCGTACACTTTGTGGGTTCCAACCTCCTTTAGGAGGAGAGATTCTGTTGATGGGGAAACCGCTTGCATATTATTCGCAACAGCAATTTTCATTGATGGTCGGAGTTGTTTTGACTGAAAAGACCAATGCCGGCGGAATTACGGTTTATGAATTAGTTTCTTTGGGGCGTTATCCTTATACAGGTTTTTTTGGACAGTTGAGACGGCAAGACCGGGAAATTATTGAACATTCTTTGGAACAGGTTGGTATGGTTCATAAGGCGCAGAACTATGTCTCAGAGCTGAGTGATGGAGAGCGACAAAAGGTGATGATAGCAAAGGCCTTGGCGCAGCAATGCCCGATTATTTTATTAGATGAACCGACTGCCTTTTTGGATGTGACCAGCCGTATTGAGACAATGGCTCTTTTACACCGTTTGGCTACGGAACAACAGAAAGCTATTTTACTATCTACGCATGATTTGGATTTGGCTATTCAGATGGCGGATCGTCTTTGGTTGCAAGAGAAAGGAAAACCGATGGATTGTGGAACACCGGAAGATTTAATCCTGGCTGGGGCTTTTGAATCATTTTTTGATAGAGAGGGAATTACATTTGACGTAATGACTGGAAAGTTAAGTTTGAAAAAAAACTCCTTGCCTATAGGGGTGGAGGGGGATGTCCAAACTTCCTATTGGATCGGAAATGCGTTGGTTCGTAATGGTTATCTTCCTGCTCAGGTTAAAGAGGGGCAGGTAAATGTGCTTTGTGAGGGGGCACAAAATATAGTCGTCTCCTTACCGGATGGAACTTGTAAGGTGTGTAATTCTGTTGAAGATTTAGTCAAAATACTAAAAGCTTGTTAATTTTAAGAAAAGAGGTGCTGTTTGTTTTAAATTATTTACTATTTTAGTCCACAGAAATATTGATTAATAAGAAGATAAATAATGAAGAGAGTTTTATTTTTGTTATTGGTTCTTTGTTTAGGAACAGGAACAACCATATTTGCACAGGATAAAGAGGTTGAAAAAGCTGCCAAAAAAGCACAAAAAGAGGCTAAAAAAGCAGAGAAGGCTGCCAAGAAAGCTGCCGCAGAAGCTGCGGAGATGGCTTTGTTTGAACAGTGTGTGAAAGCAATGGAAAATAGAGATTTTGTTGTGGAAGCTGATCGGGTAGAATTTAAGCGTGGACAATTTGTGAATGTGAATGCAAGTACCAATTTCGTTTCTATGAGAGGAGATCATGCGACCATCCAGTTGGCTTTTAACGGTCCGGGGATAGGGGCTAATGGAATGGGAGGTATTACGGTAGATGGGCGTGCAACCAATGTAGAGATAGAAACAGATAAAAAAGGGAATGTGACATTTAAGATGATGGTACAGGGAGTTGCTGTCTCGGCTGGTATCACTATTCGGATAGCGAAAGGTACAGATCAATGTAGTGCCACAGTGAACCCAAATTTCAATAGTAACCGTGTCTCTTTTACAGGAACGATGAAACCTGCCGGAAGTTCTAATGTCTTTAAAGGACGTGCGTTGTAAGATTTTGCTTGTGTAAAGAAATAAAAAGCTGCTTTTCCCAAAGCAGCTTTTTTATATTCCGGATTTTATATCTTTGTCCTCTAAATAAAATTAGTAATAGTTATGCAGTTAGCAATTGATCAGAAAGACATAGACAAATTCTTAATGGTGGGAGATAAGGTGTTGATTAAACCAAAGAATCCGCAAAGTCATACCAAGTCTGGGTTATACCTTCCTCCTACGATTCAGAAAGATAAGATACAAAGTGGTTACATCATTAAGGTCGGTCCAGGTTTTCCGTTGCCTTCCCAAAGTGAAGAACATGAGATATGGGAAAAGAAAGAAGGAGAGGTACATTATCTGCCTTTGCAGGCACATGAGGGAGATTTGGCTGTTTTTTTACAGAATATGGCGTATGAAATCAATTTTAATGACGAAAAATTCTTAATTGTTCCCCATTCGGCTATTTTGATGTTGATACGTGATGAGGGTTTATTTGAATGATTTTTTAATTTATTTGCTAAAACAGTAACGATTTTGCTTTTTTTGTGTAGTTTTGCGAACTAATTAAGAAATAATTATCAAAAGATACAATTGGAATGAATAAGATTGTAAGTAAAGAGTATTTCTCCGCAAATGTTGTGAAGTTGGAGGTTGAGGCGCCTATGATTGCACGCTCTCGGAAAGCCGGCCACTTTGTGATTGTGAAATTAGGAGAAAAAGGAGAACGTATTCCCTTGACAATTGCCGGAGCGGATACAGAAAAAGGAACCATTACTTTGGTTATCCAAGCGGTAGGTGGCTCCTCTAAGAAGATTTGTGCGTTAAATGTTGGCGATTATATTACGGATTTGGTAGGACCTTTAGGACAAGCTACTCATATCGAAAAAGTTGGAACTGTTGTTTGTGCCGGTGGAGGTGTCGGTGTGGCTCCTCTGTTACCGATAGTGGAGGCTTTTCATAAGGCAGGGAACCGGGTGATTGTTGTATTGGCTGCACGTACAAAAGATTTAGTTATTTTGGAGGAACAGATGCGTGCCCATTCGGATGAGGTGATTATCATGACGGATGATGGTTCGTATGGTACGAAAGGGTTAGTGACAAATGGTGTGGAAAGTGTGATTAATCGTGAGAAGGTTGATTTGTGTGTGACAATCGGACCGGCTATCATGATGAAATTTGTATCGGCTTTGACCAAGAAATATGAAATTCCAACGGTCGCATCATTGAATACTATCATGGTGGATGGAACCGGTATGTGTGGTGCTTGCCGTATCACAGTTGGTGGTAAGACCAAGTTTGTTTGTGTGGATGGTCCGGAATTTGATGCCCACCAAGTTGATTTTGAAGAGATGCTGATGCGTTTGGGTGCTTATAAAGATATTGAAAAGAAATAATTAATCGCAGAATACAGATGACTACAGAAGAATTGATTGCCGCTCGTCGTGCCGAACCATGGAGAGAAGCACTTCGTAAAAGCAAAAAAAATAAAGAACGTACGGAGATTCCCCGTGTTAAGATGAGTGAGTTGGATCCGGAGTATCGAAGCCACACTCGCTTAGAAGAGGTGAATTTAGGTCTGACACAAGAACAGGCTATGTTGGAAGCGCAACGTTGTTTGGACTGTGCGAATCCGACCTGTATGCAGGGTTGCCCGGTGGGTATTAATATTCCGACTTTTGTTAAGAATATCGAAAGAGGTGAATTTTTGGAAGCAGCGAAAGTGTTGAAAGAGACGAGTGCGCTTCCTGCTGTATGTGGTCGTGTTTGTCCGCAAGAAAAACAGTGCGAAAGCAAATGTATGCACTTGAAGATGGGTAAACAGGCCGTAGCGATTGGTTATTTGGAACGTTTTGCGGCAGACTATGAACGTGAAAGCGGCAATATCTCCATTCCGGAAATTGCAGAAAAGAACGGTATCAAGATTGCGGTGGTTGGTTCAGGTCCTGCCGGCCTTTCTTTTGCCGGTGATATGGCCAAAAGAGGGTATGATGTGACTGTTTTCGAAGCGTTACATGAAATTGGTGGAGTGTTGAAATATGGTATCCCTGAATTCCGTTTGCCGAATAAGATTGTTGATGTAGAGATTGACGGTTTGCGTAAGATGGGAGTGAAGTTCTTGACCAACTGTATTGTCGGTAAGACTATCAGCTATGATGATTTGCATGAAGAGGGCTTCAAGGGTATCTTTGCGGCAAGTGGTGCCGGACTACCAAACTTCATGAATATACCGGGTGAGAACTTGGTAGGAATCATGTCTTCCAATGAATACTTGACTCGTGTCAATCTGATGGATGCGGCCAACCCTGAAAGCGATACGCCTGTCTTGCAAGGTAAGAAGGTAGCTGTGATCGGTGGTGGAAATACTGCGATGGACTCGGTTCGTACGGCTCGCCGTTTAGGTGCAGAACGCGCCATGATTGTCTATAGACGTAGTGAAGAGGAGATGCCGGCTCGTTTGGAAGAGGTGAAACATGCCAAAGAAGAGGGGGTAGAATTTATGACCTTACATAACCCGATTGAGTATATCGGTGATGAAAACGGCCGAGTGAAACAGATGCGTTTGCAGAAGATGGAATTAGGAGAAGCTGATGCTTCCGGTCGTCGTCGTCCGGTTGCGGTGGAAGGAGCGATTGAAACAATCGAGGTCGATGAGGTAATCGTCAGTGTAGGAGTCTCTCCAAACCCATTGATTCCGCGTGCATTCCAAGGTTTGGAAGTAAGTAAGAAAGGTACAATCGTAGTTAGCGAAGAAAATATGCAATCCACTTTGCCCGATGTATTTGCCGGAGGTGACATTGTACGTGGAGGTGCGACAGTTATCTTGGCTATGGGAGATGGTCGTAAAGCTGCTGCAGCGATGGATGCCGCTTTGAAAGGATGTTGATATTAAAAGTATAAAATGATAAAATGGGATGTCCTTAAAAAAGGGTATCCCGTTTTTACTTCCAATTATCTCCTTTACTTTGTTCAAATGAGACAAAAAGATTATCTTAGTTAACATTTGGATTTCCAATTTTTCCAGCAAAAAGGATTGTTCCAGTACTTACTTCAGAAAGAATAAAACCAAATGGACGATTAAAATCTACTTGTAAAGTAGGAAGCATAGCACTACCATCCGTTAATAAACCAGTTCCGGTTATAGATGCTCCTTCTACCCCTTCTTCATTAATAGTAAAATTAGTTTTTTGTTTAATTAAACCTAAAGAAAAAGGTTGATTGCTTATTTTAGTGAAACAAGCAGCTGAAGTAAAAGCGTCAACTATTCCCATGGTCTCTAATATATTCTTTAAGCTACTTTCATTCTCTACATCAAAGCGGGGTAAAGAAATCTGTAATTTACAGATTTGAATTGTTTTTTTCCATTGAGTCCATTTCTCTTTTGTCAAAGAAGACAATAAATCATCTACTTTTATTTGAGAGTTTGTAGGCAAAAAGAAATAAATATAAAAAGAACCATTCCCTAATCCTAATGGTACAATCGTTATTTCTTCATTTTCACCTCCCAATGCTGGCATTTCCTGATACATAGTTGGTACTTGTATAGACTGCCCATTCCCTAATATAAATGCTTTATTTTGAGTACTTTCTTTTAGAAAAGAAGAAATCCATCCGCCTTTAAAATAAATTGTATTAAGAAATAATGCATTTAAATTTGCTATTTCAGAAGTATTATCAATAAACTTGGTAATTTTTCCATTAGTCTGTTCTTTTCCCCAATTATTGATAGCATCAACTGTTTCAGTATTAAACAACTGATTCTCTTTTAGGCTTGCTCCATAATAATTTTCACTTGTCTTTACATAGTCTGTTAATAAAGAGACTCCTCTTTTTACCCATAAACTATTTGCTTCAGTGAACAAAGAATTTTTATCTGTTTCTTTTAATCCTTCACGCAACTTTTTAAAATAAGCATTTATAGAAGTTGCTTCAATGTTTTCTCCTCCTAATGTTTTTTGTATTTGTGAATAGGTACTGTTTTCCGCACCGTTCAATAGTAGCCCCATTAAGAAGGAGGTGCTTAAAGGAGAAACACAATAATTTTCTTTTTTATTCAGTTTAGTATATTCACTAATAAAATGAAAAGAGAAATTATGAATCTGTTCATTTATAGCAGTCTCTTCATTTGTTAATACAATGGGAATTCGCTTTACATTTTCGGTAATTAAATCTTCTGTTTTAGAAGTATCCAAAATCTCTTCTTCTGAAGAACAACTGAAAAATATACCTGATAAAAACAATAATTTTAAAAAAAACTTCTGCATTGTTGTTTACATTTTAATGGTTAATTATTCAATCCAAATAGCCTGGCCATCATATTTATTGCCATTGTAACGAATCTCTACATAATACAAACCCGATTCCAACTGTACAAAAATCGGATAGGATCTCCCTGTAGAGGTGAACCTACAAAATCGGGTACATCAGCCGATTTGTTTCATCATAAATGTTCTTAAAGAAACATATTTATTTTCAAAATCACATTTCTTTTTTAGTTAAAAGATTATATCATCCGAAAATGCAGCTCTATTAAAAAAGAGCATCTGAAGATATAGATGCATAAAGTTTCTAAAACGCTGCAATGAAATACAACTTTTTTCAAAAAAAAGAAAGTGTTTTTAAATAACCGATTTAATCTCCCTGCCCAGGAAAAAAAATTTCTCTGCCCAGGGAGATGTAATTATATAGGATGTAATGTAAAGATAACTTTATATGGGAAAATACCCACACGCTTCCAATCTTAAATGAAAAAACAAACAGAATAAGGATTTGGATGACTTTATTTTACATTTGTGATACATGTATAAATATACAAGGTTGAAAGGTTGTCTTCCGGTATAAAATAGAAGCGAAGCCCCTTTGGAGTTCTTTCAACAGTGCATGGATTATTGGTCATAAAGATTCCTTTGGTTGTCTTCAGAGAAAGTGGTAATTGATGAAGCAAAGCTTGGTTGCGTGTGTCTCGTATTTCAAAACCTCCGATCCGCTTTCCGTTACCCAAGTTCGTTAATCCGAAACCTAACAGCTGATTTTGTCCGATGTATTTGGCGTCTTGTATGGCCAATGAGGATTGTTTGTTACTGACTTGAAGCTCTGCGGCTTTTTTCTCCGGATGTATAATCTCTTTTTGCTGGTTAAGCGGCCAATATAGAAACTCACGAGCATCCCAATTCATTCCGATTAGCGTTTGGTTGTCTGTATCGTGGATAATCGCACCGATTGAGTCATCGATAGTAGTCATTTTTTCAGCTTCCAGTGTCATCGGATCTACTCGGACAATAATGGATTCGCTATAAGGGTAATATTTTGTGATAGGGATCCAAATGTATTGCCCATCATAATCCATACCACCGGGGTGGAATGCCGCTCCTTTTCCCAGTTCTGTTTGTTTGATAAGGTTACCTTTCTGGTCAAAATGGAAGAGATAGCCGATGCCGGCACCTTCATCTTGTACGGTTCTGTTACGTCCTTTCCCTTTGTATTTAGGAGGACGGGTGACTCTGACGGCTGTTAAATAGAAGGTGTCTCCTATTTTCAGCATCCCTTGGGTGTGATAGGTTTTGAAGGAGAGAGGAACGATGTCTGTTAGTTCCCATTTATTAAGGGAACTAACAGACATTAATTGTTCATTTAACTCAAACGATTTTACTGTTTGTGCCTGTAAAAAAGTACAACAAATACTGAATAACCATATACTACTATATACAATAGTTCTCATCGTTGTTTAGCTCTTTTTACTTTTTTAAGTTGAAAATAAGTGTAGGATCGAGAGGATAACGTCCTGTCTCTTTTCCGTAGATTGCCAACCCTCCTTTAGATTCTTTGGGGACTTCCATACGAATAGTGACAGTCTCTCCGGCTTTAAATTGCTCTTTAGGTATGTTTATTTCAACCAGATAACCGTATGAACCAGCCTCTTCCAACGTGTTTTTCTTGCCTTGTGCAAACCAAGAGAGGGCACCTCGATGATCGGCCGGGTCGTCTGCAAGGGATGCAAATCCACAAGATTTTCCGTTTATAGAGATATGTACCTGTGATGGGAATCTCTTTTCATCGGTCTGTGGATAAGCATTCTTGTTTTTGCTTGGGTCATGGTTCCCCTTTCCTATCATGAAATCTAAATCATCATGGATGATATTTAATCCTTCACGATCTTTTCCGAATAATTTTTTTGCTGAAGCTTCAAATACAAAAACAACATTTTTTATGTTTTCAAGGTCTAAGTCGGTCGGAAGTTGTACCTGGTATTCAAAGAATCCGGCACCGGAGCCGTTTACTTTTTGGTTGTTCATCACGTTCCATTGTTTGATGCTCCATTGTTTGCTGGTGTAACTGTTTGGTGCGAAAGATACAAACCGAAGCGGATAGCTGTTGGAAATAGATTTTCCTCCTTTTATACGATACAAAATGAAGTTTCGGCTTAGTATGTTGCCAGCTTCTCCGCGAAGAACGAAACGTACAGTATAAAGCCCGTTTTCTTTTGGTAAGTTCATTCGGATAGGTTGGAGTTGTTTATTCATATATGGCTCGAAGTTTATTGTGCTCTGTTGGATAGAAGATTCTTTTATCTCCTGCCCTAATTCATTCCAACCAGCGATGGAGGTTTCCAGAGTCATTGTCCCCGGATTTTTGTCGGTCATGACAGAGAGGAATAGTGGTATTTCCACCTGTTTGCCTGCCTGTAATTCTTGCATTAGTTCGCAACGAGGAGATACGAAATAAGGCGCATGGAAGTCGGCTATTGTCATGTTAGGTACGAAAGCATCTAACCCAAAGGTTTTGGGAGAGCGGTCGTAGCGTACATAGCCGTTCCATTCGTTGATTACATCATGATGTTCGGTGTATAACCATCCGGCACATTGCGGATGGGCACGAAAAGCATTGATCATTTTATGGTAATCCCAGGTGATGTCGACATCTCCTGTACTACCTTTGTATCCCCAAACATTTCCGCATTCACTATTGAGCATAGGTGCATTTGCCTGTACATTTGTGCCGATATAATTCCATTTGGATCCAGGGAACGTATGGCTACAGATGTAATTGAGAGTATCTTCCCAAGCGAAACCGGGTGCGTAAGCATGCCAAGTGTTGAGGTCAGTTTCTACATGATCGAAGTGGCAGGGGGAGTTATCTTCTACCAAGCGGGTGGGATCTAATTGTTTGGTAAGGTGATACATTTCTCTGACCCATTCCTGTGTCTCTGGTTTATATACTTTTTTTCCGTCAGCTTGAGTGAAGATACCCCAAGTTTCATTGAAATCTACCCAAGAGAAAATGGATGGATGGTTAAAGTCTCGTTTAACCTGTTGACGCATACAATGTTCCCAATCTTTTTTGGCCGCTTCATCAATGCTACCCCACCAGTTGGGGACATCGGCCATGATCAATAGCCCTAAGCGGTCTGCCCAATAAAGTTTACGAGGTAATTCGACTTTGATGTGAATACGGTTTCCGTTTAAGCCTAATCGTTTAGAAAGCATAATCTCTTCACGCATGAAGGCATCAGAGGGGAAGGTATAGTAGCCTTCCGGATGATAGCTTTGATCTAAACAAAGTTGCATGTAAACAGGTTTATCGTTTAATGCTATGTACGGATAAGTACTCCCGGGAAGGTTTGTGACACTGATCTTGCGTTGACCAAAATAGGTGTTGATAGCATCTATTGTTTCGGTGTTGTTGGTTATCGAAACCTCCATTTCGTAAAGGTAGGGATGGTCTAAGTCCCATAATTGTTGTTCTTTTAACGTAACCTCAAACGTATGTATTTTTGATTTACGTGCTTTACCTTTAGGTGTATAGGTGAAATTATCTTGTTCGCCATTCTTGAAGTGTAGAACCAACGCTTCCTGTTTCTCTAAGAGTTGATTTAATCCAACTTCAACTTTGACAAGTGATCGATCTACATCCGGGCTGAAATGGACATAGTCGATGAAGTTGTTCCCTCTTGCTTCTAAATAGGGCGTTTGCCAAATACCTCTGGCATCCCCATATCCCTGTTTGCCGGCCAATCGTTGACTGTTAGGGGTATCATCAGTAGAAATTACAAGGTTTTGTGGTTTTCCGTAAGCGGTAATATGCTGAGTTAATTCAAATTCAAATGGAGTGTACCCACCTTTATGGTTCCCTATCAAGACCCCATTCAGCCAGGCTTGGGTGTCCCATTCGGAAGCCCCTATGACTAAGTAAATCCGTTTCCCCTCCCAATTTTTGGGAATAGTGATATTACGTGCATACCATCCTTGGTTACCTTTGTTTGGGACACCGGATAGTGGACTCCCCCAACTGAAAGGAACTTGAATCTCATAGTCGAGACTTGTCATATCTTTTCCTATAATACGTTTTTCTCCCTTTTGTTTGTCGAATGTGAAATTCCATTTCCCATTGAGATTTATCCATTCTTTTCTTTCGAAGTCGGGACGGGGATGTTCCGGTAGAGGAATATTTTCGGCAAAAGTCGGAAGGCTGCAAATAAGCATGAACATACAGCATAAGAATGCATCTCTTTTTTTCATAATAGTACCTTTAATTTTATATGTGATTTGTTTGAACAAAGATATAAAATCCTGTCTAAGATTTAAAGAATAGATATTTTTTTTGTTCTTAAAAAGAGGAATAAGCTTGGTGAAAGTAAAAAGCCCCGATATTCCTAAGAATACCGAGGCTTTTTGGAAGCAGAGCGGAAGACGGGGCTCGAACCCGCGACCCTAACCTTGGCAAGGTTATGCTCTACCAACTGAGCTACTTCCGCAATTAAATTGTACTCGAAGCGGGACTTGAACCCGCACAGCCGCAATGGCCAAAGGATTTTAAGTCCTTCGTGTCTACCGATTCCACCATTCGAGCATCCCTTTCTCTTAAGAGATGAGCGGAAGACGGGGCTCGAACCCGCGACCCTAACCTTGGCAAGGTTATGCTCTACCAACTGAGCTACTTCCGCATTGTTTTCGTTTGCGAGTGCAAAGGTAAATCATTTTTTTATACTTGCAAATATTTATGCAAAAAAAATGATTTTCTTTTGTCATTTTGTGTTTGTGACAATCCATTCTAATCCACTCGCTGATTTGGCAGTTACCGTGTAACGTCTTAAAGGATATTTGGAAACTCCTTCTGTAGGAGCGCCTGTTCCCCATCCGATATCAAAGACGGTGCCACATTCTGGACAAGTAGCTTTTCCAGCATGGTCGGCCTCAATAGTGATGTTTTTACGGGCTTCATGTGGGCAACAGAGGTCGAAGGCAAAATAGGTTGTGTTCCCTAAACCATCCATACCACACACAACCAACACGCCGGAGAAGCCTGTGCGTTCTCCGGCATTGCGTGGGGTTGTGATATATTTGTAATTATATAATCCAACTAAATCTTTGTCTTGGAATCGAAGGTCGATATTTAGGTAAACTGGGGCAAATGGAATGTGCGACTCCTCGATTTTAGTACAAGAACCGAGTAATAAAATAAATATGCAGACTAAAAAACGTTTCATATTTAGGATAATAGCTTTTGTTCTGCTTCATTTACCTTCTCGAATGCGAATCCTTCTACGATGTTTTGCATCAAAGCGCTGATTTGGTTGTTGCATAAATTTCCGATACTGCCTTCATGGGTATGGTTTACCTTTTTGATAGGCTCAAATAGCCCGGCTTCAATATTTAAACCTACCTGTTTGTATGCGTCACGGAATGGAATACCTTCCAAAACTAAACGGTTAACCTCTTCTACACTAAATAGAAGCGCATATTTGTCATCATCTAAGATATGTTCATTTATTTTAACCTCTTTTATCATGTGCGTGACCATGCGAAGGCAATCTTTTAGTTCATCAAAGGCAGGGAGAAACACCTCTTTGATAATTTGTAGGTCACGAAAATAACCGGATGGGAGGTTGTTGCAAATTAAGGTAATTTGTTGAGGTAATCCCTGTATCTTGTTGCATTTGGCACGGGTTAATTCAAATACATCTGGATTCTTTTTGTGTGGCATGATGCTTGAACCGGTTGTAAATTGATCCGATAATTTGATGAATCCGAAATTCTGACTGTTGAACATGCAAGCGTCAAATGCCAATTTGGAAAGAGTTGCTGCTATGCCTGCTAAAGCAAAAGCTACGGTACGTTCCATTTTTCCTCGTCCCATTTGAGCATATACAACATTGTATGCCAAGGATTCAAACCCTAGCAGGTCGGTTGTCATCTGGCGTTTCAATGGAAAAGAGGAACCATATCCGGCAGCAGATCCTAAAGGATTACGATTGCACACCTTATAAGCCGCTTGCATCAGTTGAAGGTCATCAACCAAACTTTCGGCATATGCTCCAAACCAAAGACCGAAAGAGGAGGGCATGGCTATTTGTAGATGGGTATATCCAGGAAGTAAAATATCTTTGTAGCGGTTACTTTGTGAGATTAATACATTAAATAGTTCTGTCACTAATTCTACTACCTCTTTTATCTGTGAACGGGTAAATAGTTTCAAATCTAATAATACTTGGTCGTTTCGTGAACGTCCACTATGTATCTTTTTCCCTGTATCTCCTAAGCGGCGGGTGAGCATTAATTCGACTTGTGAGTGGACATCTTCAACTCCCTCTTCGATGATAAATTGTCCGCTTTCTGCTATCGTATATATGTTTTTTAGTTCCGAGAGCAAAAGAGTTAATTCTTCTTTTTTTAGTAGTCCGATGCATTCCAACATGGTGATGTGAGCCATAGAACCAAGCACATCATACTTAGCTAAGTAAAGATCCATCTCTCTGTCTTTACCTACTGTAAAGGTGTCCACTTCCTGGTCGACCTGAACATTCTTTTCCCAAAGTTTTTGAGCCATTCAACTATGATTAATATGGCAGAGCTGCTAATACGGTGGAAATTTTATCCAAAGCATCCTGCAAGGGTTTTGAAACCATTTGTTTAAGGAACGGATTAAGTTCTGCGCGAACTGTAAGTTTTATCCGTGTGTCATTTTCTTGGACCTGTTTTAATTGTATCCAAAGATATAAAGGAATAGGGGAATTGGCTGTCGTGAACTTTACGGTTTTGTAAGGTTCGCGTTCAACAATCTGAAAGGTGATTTTACCAACAGGTGTTACGGAAAAACTGCAAGAGTCTTTGTCAAATTCAAACTCTTGGATTTTATCTTGAGGAATACGATCTTTGACCTTCTCTAAATTGGAAAGGTCTGATAACATATTAAAAATGCGATCCTCATTGAAGGGGATCGCTTTTATTTCACTAACAAATTCTGTCATGTTGTCTTTCTTCTTATTTTTTATCAGGATCCCAGCTTGATGGGTCTTTACGCCACTCTTGTAAGATAGCTATTTCTGATTCGTCAATATAATCTGTACGAACGGCTTCTTCTAATACGGCATCGTAATTGCTAAGTGTTGTCAATTGAACTTTAGCTTCTTTAAATGCTTCAACAGCTACCGGGAAACCATAAGTGAAGATGGCAACCATACCGACAACATCACAACCAAAGTTACGAACTGCTTGTACTGCTTTTAGACTGCTACCACCTGTTGATACTAAATCTTCAACGATAACTACTTTTGATCCTGGTTTCAATTCTCCTTCAATAAGATTTTCCAAACCATGATCTTTTGGAGTAGAACGGATATACACGAAAGGCAAACCTAATAGGTCAGCGACTAATGCACCTTGAGCAATAGCACCGGTTGCAACACCGGCAATAGCATCGGCATTTTCATATTTTTCGCTGATTGTGCGAGCAAGTTCCAGTTTGATGAAACTTCTGATTTCCGGATAGGAAAGGGTCTTTCTGTTGTCATTGTAGATCGGAGATTTCCAACCTGATGCCCAAGTGAAAGGGTTGGCCGGTTGTAATTTAACCGCCTTAATTTTTAATAATCTCTCTGCTACTAATCTTTCCAGTGTTTTCATACAACCTAATAAAATATGTTTATATCATTTCGCAAAGGTAGGCAAAGGGAATGAAATAACCTTGAAAGTTTATATAAAAATAAATAAGAAAGTCGGAGAAACATACCTTTTGGAAATCTTTTTATTGGGCTATAGCAATACTTAATAGGCTGATTCGAATTCCTGGTTGATATTCCAAGGCCTGCACACAGGCTTTTAATGTTGATCCGGTAGTGATGACATCGTCTATAAGTAAGATATGTTTGTTTTGTAAAGATTGGGTATTTTTGTTTAGACTGAAGATGGCTTCAACATTTCTTTGTCGTTCGTGTAACTGTTTATGGGTTTGGCTTTCTGTTTTTTTTGTACGGAGTAGAGAACTTGTGTCAATCGGTATACCTGTGAAGCCTTGAATTCCTTTGGCTATCCATTCCGATTGGTTGTATCCTCTTTGGCGCAAACGTTGAGGATGGAGTGGTACGGGGATTAGTAAATCGACGGAATCAAAAAGTCCGGAGTGTTGGAAAGTGGTAGCAGATAAATATCCTAATTCGTATCCTAATGTTTTGTTTCCGTGGTATTTAAGAGAATGAATAAGTGTTTGTCCATATCCTTTTTTGTTGAAATGGAGTAGTGATAAGGCTCCTTGAATAGCAGTATAACCTGCAAACAAATCAAAAGCAGGGTTTCCTCTAATATCGTTATAATGTGTATAAGGTAGGTCTAACAGACAATGAAGACAGATGTTTTTTTCACCTTTGACTAAAGGTGTTTGACAAAGTAAACATAGTCGTGGAAAAAAAAGATTTAGCAAATCATTCAAAAGACTTTTCATATTCTTCTCCGTTGAATAATTTTCGCAAACATAAGGTGATAAACTCTCCTTCAAAGCCTCGGCCGGAAGCAAAGCGAACTAACTTGAGGTAGATTTCCTGTTCATTTTTACCTTTAGTTGTTCTCTTTTTGCTCTTCAGAAGCGAATATAAAAGGGTCTTATACTCTTCGTTATCAATCGTTTCCAATGCCTCTTGTCGTATGGATGATGGTATTCCTTTCTTCTGTAGTTCATAATTGATTTTGATACGTCCCCATTTGTTGAAACGGAGTTTATCGTTTACAAAATAATGAGCAAAACGCTGTTCGTCAATAAATCGTTCTTTTAGCAGACGTGTAACAATACGACTGCTCTCTTCTTGTGATAAGCCGGCGGCTTTGATTTTTTTCTCTATGTCTTGGATACATCGTTCTGCAATTGAACAATAGGCTGCAGTTCGATGGAGCATTTCTGATTCGTTTATTTGTTTCATTTCTTAGCTTTTATAATTCTGTCTTTACCTGAAAGGTCTTTAATTAACAGGATATCTTTGTATCCTTGATTTTGTAGCATCTTGCAGGTCGCTTCTCCGTAAGCTGCATTGATTTCAAAATAAAGCAATCCTCCTTTGTTTAGTTTTTTTCTCCCAAATATGGCTATATGTCGATAGAAAAGTAAAGGGTCATGATTTGGAACGAATAAAGCCAAATGTGGCTCATAATCTAAAACATTGCGTTCCATCTCCTTTTTTTCTTCAATCTTGATATAAGGAGGATTGCTTACGATAATGTCCAAAGCGTATGGTATTTCATTTTGGGCTATTTCAGGTTGTAATATATCTGTCTGAATGAAAGTGACGTTTACTTCGTTTAATTTTGCATTTTTTTTGGCTGTATTTAATGCTTCAGCTGATATGTCTATCGCATAGACGTGGGCATTCGCCATTTTTTTTTGAAGAGTGATGGCTATACAGCCACTTCCTGTACCTATGTCAAGCAGGGTTATCTCTTTAGAAGAACGATTGTCTTTGATGATTAAATCAACAAGTTCCTCTGTCTCCGGTCGAGGAATTAACACAGAGGAGTTTACTTCAAATGGTAAACTATAGAAGTTTGTAGTCCCTAAAATGTATTGTATGGGTTCCATTGATTTTAACCGTTCTACAGCATCATAGATATTTTTTTTCTCATCTTGAGACAGTTGTCTGTCTTGTAAGATTAAGAATTGGTGAGGTTGTAGATGGCAAATCTCTTCCATAAGCAGACGGATGATTCCGCTAATCTCAGATACCGGATATATTCCAATTAAAGAATCTTTGATATGTTTGATGGTTTCAGTCATCATTTCTTTTTTATTGTACAAAAGTAGGGAAAACTTTTAGCTCTTGGTATATTTTTGAAAATATAAAAGATGAAAAAGTTTTGTGAAGATTTTTTTCTGTATCTTGCCAACGAATAGACTGTTTGCTAATAATTGTAGAAAGGAACGTTGTGGATGTCGACAAAGATTGTATCTATGAACCTTAGGTTTCTTAGAAAACATGTTGATTACATAGGAAAATAGAAAAATGTTGAAAAGATGATAGTGGAAGAAAAATACATGGTACGTTGTATAGAACTTGCCAAAAAAGGAGTGGGAAATGTTGCTCCAAACCCAATGGTTGGGGCAGTGGTGGTATACAATGGTAGGATTATAGGGGAAGGTTATCATCGTAAATTTGGAGAGGCTCATGCAGAGGTGAATGCCATAGCTTCTGTTCGTGATGAAGCATTGTTGCGTGATTCTACCATTTATGTAAGTCTTGAGCCTTGTTCACATTATGGAAAAACACCTCCCTGTGCGGAATTGATTATAAAAAAAAGAATACCTCGTGTGGTAATTGGATGTCTGGATCCTTTCCCTTCTGTATCCGGTCGAGGAGTAAAGATGTTGCGTGAAGCTGGTATAGAGGTTGTAACTGGTGTACTGGAAGAGGAAGCACGAATGTTGAATTTGGCTTTTATGACATTCCAAATCCAAAGACGTCCGTATATTTACCTGAAATGGGCACAAAGCCAGAATGGTTTTATGGATTTAAAACGGGATAGTGTAATGACACCTCCTGTTTCATTCTCTTCTTCAGAAACATTGCGGCGAGTACATCGGCTTCGTTCGGAAGTGGCTGCTATTATGGTTGGAACACGAACGGCATTGTTGGATAACCCATCTTTGACTGTCCGCCATTGGATTGGAGAATCCCCGGTACGGGTGGTTTTAGATCGGAAGTTAAAACTTCAAAAGGGTGCTCATCTGTTAGATGGAGCGGTACAAACATTGGTTTTTACAGAACAAGCTGTTGAAAATAGGCCGAATGTAGAGTATATACAGATTGATTTTGAACAGGATGTTTTATTGCAAGTGCTACATTGTTTATATAATAAAAAGCTAAATTCACTTATGGTTGAAGGAGGTGCTTTGTTGTTGAGAAGTTTTTTGGAAGCTAATTTGTGGGATGAAATTTGGGTTGAAACTACTCCATTATTATTAGGGGAAGGAGTAAAGGCTCCCTCTTTTTCCGGTAAGGTTTGTAAATCGGAATGGAGAGGGGGGCATCTTTTGGAAATTTGGCGCCAATAGGTGAGAAAATGGCTGTTAAAGTTCATTATTCACCCTAAAATAATATAAATATTCCTCTCAATGAGAGATAAAGCAAAAAATGTTTCTACTTTTGTGGCTTTATATACAACAAACTTAAAATTTGATGAAAAATAGAATAGCACTGTTTATTGCCGGATGTTGCGCTCTGTTTCTTTTTTCTTGTATGGATTCAGATGAAATAGAATATGAGTTGAGTAGAGATTGTCAGATTCTATCTTTTTCTTTGTCTAATGATTCTATTCCGGAATTGACGGGCGTTACATTTGCCATAGATCAGTTTACCGGATATATTTTTAATATAGACTCTTTGCCTTATGGCACAAAATTAGATGAAAAGGTGATTTGTAAAGCCAATCTTTCTTCAGCAGTGATGCGTTGCCAAGTTATGCAAGAGGCAATCGGTGATACGATTGATTGGAATGGTGAGGATTCTTTGGATTTCTCCAAACCGGTCAAATTTGTAAATACCTTGTGGGATGGAACTACTACAAAGGCCTATTTAGCTTGGGTGAATATTCATCAGGTAGAACCAGACTCTATGGTTTGGAGTTTGTTTAAGGAGAGTATTCTTGGGGAAAATATGAAAGAGGAAAAGGTCGTAGTCGTGGAAAAGGATGATACCCCTTATTTTTATATGTATATACAGCCAGTCAATATAGGTTTAGGTTATCAACTTTATCGTTCACCAGTCTCTGATGGACAAAACTGGGAACAGTTGGCTGTAAACGGCCTTCCTGAAGGAAAAGTTTGTTTGTCTCAAGTTACTGTATATGAAAATATTTTGTTTGTAATTACAACGGACGGAACACTTTATTCTTCACAAGAAGGAGAGAATTGGTCTCCCGTTCAGATTGCAGAAAAATATCCGGTAAGAGCGTTGTTAGGTAGTTTGAATGCTGATAATGATTTTACAGGAGCAGGAAAGCAGGTCTCCGCACTTGCAGCAGTCATTGAAAAAGATGGTGAATTAATTCATGCTTCTATTAATCACCAATCAAGAAAATGGGAATGGAGTGAAAGTAATGCCGCTTTAGCAGAGGGATTCCCTCTGACTGGTTTTGGAAGTGTATCGTATAATTCAATGTATCGTGCTCGTTTGATGGTGGTTGCCGGAAGAGATAAGGATAACCAGCTGATAAATACGTCATGGGCAACGGATGATGGATTGGTTTGGGCAAAATTGACACCTATGGATACGGCTTATTTTGATAAGCAAGAAGGTGTTGCTGTAACTGAATATGATGGGAAGTTTTTTATGTTGACAGGTATTCCTGAATCAGGAAAAGCTGCTTCGGATATTTATTTATCTCAAGATGGTGGTATTACTTGGAATGTGTCCGACACTTTGGTTGTAATGCCTGAAGAGTTTAAGGCGAGAGGATTCTCGTCCATCTATGTGGATGATGAGCAATTTATGTATCTTTTCGGAGGAAAGGAAACTATTCATTCAAATATATTGAATCAAATTTGGCGTGGACGCATTAACCGTTTGGGATTTAAAGACTGATAAAATTGGGGATTTATAATTTTATGAGAGGTTTAGCGTTAAAAAAGAAGGTTTTATATAATTAAAATAGGTTATGAATGTAACTTTCTTTCGACGTTTATTTGTCTTGCTATTTCTCCTATGGTGTGTGTGTGGTCTTTATGCACAGGATTATAAATATGAGATCGGTGGTATGGCCGGAGGTTCTTTTTATATGGGGGATTTGAATAAGAATGGATTCTTTAAGGGGGTGAATCCTGCTTTTGGAGCTGTTTTTCGTTATAATCCCAATTTTAGATGGGCGGTGAAGACTAATTTGATGTGGGGAAAGGTTTCTGGATCCACAGAAGGAATGGAAAATGTGTTTCCCGATCATGCTCAAGCCTCTTTTGATCGTAGTTTGATTGATGTAGGAGGGCAGATGGAGTTTAACTTCTTTCCATATAGTGATAAGTATGCTTATGCAAATGCTAAACGCTTTTCTCCTTATGTGTTTTTAGGCGTGGGGATGACGATGGCGATGGGAGGTAGTGAGACTTTTGTTGGGCCGAACATTCCGTTGGGTGTAGGATTGAAGTATAAGATTAACAGAATAAATTTGGGATGTGAATTTTCATTCCGAAAGTTATTTGGAGATGGGTTGGATGTGACAGACGAAAACAATGCGTTTTTGGACGATCCATATCATGTGAATAGTAGTATGTTGAAGAATAAAGATTGGTATTCTTTTCTGTTGTTTTCTGTAACATGGGATTTTGGTCCTCGCTGCAGAACTTGTAACAATGCGAAGAATATAGATTATATACAGTAAGTTACAGAAAGACATTATGTCGTTAAAAGAACAAATAGACAAGGATCGCTTGCCACAACATGTGGCAATCATTATGGATGGAAATGGACGCTGGGCTAAGGCTAAAGGTTTGGATCGTAGCTTTGGACATCATGAAGGTG
This sequence comes from Parabacteroides distasonis, assembly GCA_015060925.1. Lineage (GTDB taxonomy): Bacteria > Bacteroidota > Bacteroidia > Bacteroidales > Tannerellaceae > Parabacteroides > Parabacteroides distasonis_B. The sequence continues at coordinate 76,286 of SUXM01000008.1, read as the reverse complement.
TTGTTTCTGTTCGAAAGATTGTAGAAGCTGCTAATAATTTAGGAGTGAAGTTTTTGACGATGTATACGTTTTCTACGGAAAACTGGAATCGTCCGGAAGAGGAGGTGCAGGCGTTGATGAGCTTATTAGTAATGGCAATTAAGCGTGAAACTCCAGATTTGATGAAGAATAATGTGCGGTTGATGGCAATTGGAAATTTGGAACGTTTGCCTTCGGATGCACGTGTGACATTATTGGAATGTATTTCAGAAACATCAGCTAATACGGGTACAACAGTCATTTTAGCTTTAAGTTATTCTGCTCGTTGGGAAATAACAGATGCGGTTAAACGGTTGGTGCAAAAGGCTGTCGATCATAAAATTTGTCCAGATGAGATTACTGAATCTGTAATTTCTGAGCATCTGACGACCCAAGGTATTCCGGATCCTGATTTATTAATCCGTACCGGAGGAGAACAACGTATCAGTAATTTCCTTTTATGGCAGTTGTCTTATGCAGAGTTCTTTTTTACTGATGTGTATTGGCCAGATTTTAGAGAAGAGGAGTTGTATGAAGCTATATTGTATTATCAACAACGTGAAAGACGTTTTGGTAAGACAAGTGAGCAATTATAATATTATAAACAATAGCTGTTATATGTACAAAAGAATAGTGCTATTTTTAATTTTCCTGGGATTTGCTTGTGGAGTATATGCTCAGGAAAAAGACACTACAAAGGTTGAGAAACCGGCAGAAGTTCCGGTTATATCCTACTCTTTGACACCAAAGAAGTATAAGATTGCGGATATTAAGGTGACGGGAGTAACGAATTATGATGATTTCGTGTTAATAGGCTTTTCTGGTTTGTCAGTAGGAGATGAAATTACTGTACCGGGGGATGAAGTTACAGCAGCAGTAAAACGTTTCTGGAAACACGGTTTGTTCTCTGATGTAAAGATATTGGCATCCAAAATAGAAGGAGATCAAATCTGGTTGGAGATCCGGTTAAAACAACGTCCGCGTGTATCTTCGGTTAATTATTATGGAATTAAGAAAGGTGAAAGGGAAGATTTGGAAGCCCGTTTGGGTTTACGAAAGGGATACCAAGTTACTCCGCACTTGATTGATCGTGCAACGATGTTAATAAAGAAGTTCTTTGATGAAAAGGGCTTTAAAAACGTAGAGGTGGATATTGTACAGAAGGATGATATTGCTCATGAAGGTGAGGTTATCGTAGATATTCACATTGATAAAAATGAGAAGACGAAGATTCATCGTATTTATTTTGAAGGAAATAAGGCTTTGTCTGATCGTGACTTAAAGAAAGCCATGAAAAAGACAAATGAAAAGTTTAGTTTTTTTAATGACTGGAAGACTAGTATATTGGAGGCCTTCAGTACTAAAAAATTTACAAGTGAAGAGTATAAGAACGATAAGGAAAATATCATAAAGAAATATAATGAACATGGTTATCGTGATGCTACGATTATAGAAGATAGCGTGGTTAATTACTCGGATAAACGGGTGGATATTTATTTGAAGGTAGAAGAAGGTAATAAGTATTACTTGAAAGATATTACTTTTGTAGGTAATACAAAATATCCTACTGAATATTTAGCTGCTCTTTTGGACATGAGACCGGGTGATGTTTATAACCAAAAGAAATTGGATGAACGTCTTCAATCAGATGATGATGCAGTTTCAAATGTGTACTATAATAACGGGTATTTGTTTTTTGGAGCAGATCCTGTTGAGGTGAATGTAGAAAATGACTCTATCTCTTTGGAAATACGTATTCAAGAAGGGCCACAGGCGACAATTAACCGTGTAATCATTAACGGTAATGACCGTTTGTATGAAGATATAGTACGTCGTGAGCTTCGTACAAAACCCGGTATGTTGTTTAGTCGTGAAGACTTGGTTCGTTCAACACGTGAAATTGCACAAATGGGACATTTCGATCCGGAAAACTTAGTGCCTCAGCCTATACCGGATCCAGAAAATGGCACGGTGGATATCCAGTATAATTTGACATCTAAAGCGAATGACCAAGTAGAATTTTCAGCCGGATGGGGACAAACGGGTATTATTGGTAAATTAAGTTTGAAGTTTACAAACTTCTCTATGAAAAACTTATTGAATCCAAGTACTTATAAAGGTATTATCCCACAGGGTGAAGGTCAGACTCTGACAGTGAGTGCTCAGACCAATGGTCGTTATTACCAGGCTTACAGTTTATCTTTCATGGATCCATGGTTTGGAGGTAAACGCCCGAATACATTGTCTGTGAGTGCCTATTTCTCTAAACAGACCGATGTTAGTACCAATTATTTGAATAAGAGTTCTTCTAGTTATTATCCGGCTTATGGTTACGGTTATGGTTATCCGGGCTATGGTTACGGTTATGGTTATCCGGGCTATGGTTATGGTTATGGTGGCTATGGCTATGGTTATGGAGGATACGGTTATGGTTATGGAAACTATTACAATAACTATGAGTTGGCTTATGACCCGAATAAATATATCATGATGTTTGGTTTGGCGGCCGGTTATGGTAAACGTTTGTCATGGCCAGATGATTATTTCCAATTTATGGCAACTTTGAATTATCAGTTGTATATGATGAAAGATTGGGATTATTTCTTAGTTCAGAATGGTAACTGTCATAATATCAACTTGGAATTGAATTTCTCTCGTAATTCAATTGATAACCCGTTATATACCCGTAGAGGATCTCAATTCTCATTCTCTGTAGCCGCTACTCCACCTTGGTCTTTATGGGATGGTAAAGACTATAAAAATATGAGTGATGCGGATGGAAAGAAGTTTGAGATGATTGAATATCACAAGTGGAAATTTAAAGCGAAGATTTTCTCACCGTTAGCTCCGTTGGAGGTTAAACGTACACCGGTATTGATGACACGTGTGGAATACGGTTTCTTGGGAACTTATAATAAGTATAAAAAAACACCATTTGAAACATTTTACATGGGTGGGGATGGTATGACAGGTTATTCTACCATGTATGCAACGGAAACGATTGGTTTGAGAGGATATGACAATGGTAGTATTGCAGGTAATCAAGGGTATAATTCGTATGGTTACGCCTATTCTCGTTTGTCAATGGAGTTACGTTATCCTTTCATTTTGGAACCGTCGTCAACCATCTTTGGTTTGGTGTTTATTGAAGCGGGTAACGCCTGGAGAGATTTGAAAGATTTCAATCCTTTCCATTTGAAACGTTCGGCTGGGGCAGGTGTGCGTATCTTCCTTCCGATGGTAGGTTTAATGGGTATTGACTGGGCTTACGGTTTTGACCGTCCTGACAATAGCTCTATGAGGGGTGGTAGTAACTTCCACTTTGTGATCGGACAAGAGTTCTAATTAGACTATAGAAAGGTAGAAAAGGCAATCGAATGAACTATTCGGTTGCCTTTTTTTGTTAAGGATGCTTTGAAAGAGCAAGAAGATTCTATTAATATGTTAATTGTAGGTGATAAAATCCCAAATTCGTCATTTCCCCAATCTATTCTTGTATATTTGTAAATCAAAAGTAGAATCGTAAATAATATTAGGTATGAAAAAGATTATCGCTTTAAGTTGTTTGTTTTTTCTCTGTGCGTTTGCAGGACAAGCACAAAAGTTTGCTTTGATAGATATGGAGTATATCTTAAAGAATATCCCGGCTTATGAAATGACAAACGAACAATTGAGCCAAGTGTCCAAGAAATGGCAGAATGAAGTGGATGCTCTTCAGCAAGAGGCACAAAATATGTATAAAACCTATCAGAGTGATTTAGTCTTTCTTTCAGCAGAGATGAAATCAAAGAGGGAGGAGGAGATTGTTCAGAAAGAACAAGAAGCGCAGGATTTAAAACGTAAGTATTTTGGTCCTGAAGGAGAATTGTATAAGAAGCGTGAAAGTTTGATGAAACCGATTCAAGATGAAATTTATAATGCGGTCAAGGAGATTTCAGAAGACAAGGGGTATCAAATGGTCATGGATAGAGCCTCCTCTATGAACATTATTTTTGCCTCTCCCAAGATTGATATTAGTAATGAAGTCCTAATTAAGTTAGGATATTCAAAATAAATGCTTACATTTGTGCGCTTTAAGTGAACAGAATATATTTGATTAATAACAAGTAATATTTTTATAGGAAATGAAGAAACTAATTATTTTTTTGTTAATGATGATCCCTTTGGGCATTTTTGCTCAAGAAACTAAGATTGCTGTAGTAAATACACAGGCAGTTGTTGAGGCAATGCCTGAGTTTGCAGATATGCAGAAACAGATTGCAGATATGCAAAAGAAATATCAAGATGAGATGAAAATCATGGAAGAAGAATACCAAAAGAAATATTCTGCTTTCATTGCTCAGCAAGACTCATTGACAGAAAATATCAAGGTAAGAAGAATGCAGGAATTGCAGGATATGGAACAACGTTTGCAGAACTTTGTTCAGATTACCCAACAGGATTTCCAGAAAAAACAGCAAGAATTGTTTATTCCTATCCAGGATAAAGTAAAAAATGCAATCAAGGCAGTTGGTGACGAAAAAGGTTATACTTACGTAATTGAACCACAGATTGTTATTTATACAGGTAGTGGTGCCATCGATGCAACTGACTTTGTAAAAACAAAATTAGGTCTTAAGTAAGAATATTCTGAAATAAAGAGAAAGGATGTCTTTCCAAGAGAGACATCCTTTGTTTTTTCTATATAAATCATCCTTTTATTCATCAACTCAATCCTATATCTCTCATGTTTTCTGCAGTTCCAGGTCCGATAGGTATTTTTGATTCCGGTTATGGTGGGTTAACCATCTTTGATAAGATTAGAGAAGCGATGCCTGCGTATGATTACATCTATTTGGGAGATAATGCACGTACCCCTTATGGCTCTCGTTCTTTTGAGGTGGTCTATCGTTTTACCAGGCAGGCAGTAGAAACGCTTTTCAATGAAGGATGCCAATTGGTGATATTGGCCTGCAATACCGCATCTGCTAAGGCCTTACGTACGATTCAGCAAAATGATTTGCCCCAGTGGGATTCTCAAAGGAGAGTGTTAGGGGTGATACGTCCAACTGTGGAGTTGATGGATCAGATCAGCCAAAGCAAGCACGTCGGCATATTAGGGACAAATGGAACCATCTCTTCCGGTTCGTATGCGATTGAAATTAAAAAGATGTTCCCGCACATAACAGTAATAGGAGAAGCCTGTCCGATGTGGGTTCCTTTGGTGGAGAATAATGAGTTTAATACACCGGGAGCAGATTATTTTGTACGGAAACATTTAGAACATATTTTGGCTCTCGATCCGGAAATTGACACTTTAGTTTTAGGTTGTACCCATTATCCTTTGTTGATAGAAAAGATTCGCTCTTTTCTCCCACCGCATATAACCGTATTTGCCCAAGGTGAATATGTTGCAACAAGCCTGATTGATTATTTACAGCGGCATCCGGAAATGGATGAACGGTTGACGAAACAGGGCAAATGCCGGTTTCTAACGACAGAGTCTGCCTCCAAATTCTCAGAAGCAGCCTCCGTATTCTTAAGCCATCCGGTAGAGGTTGAGCAAATCTCAATCGATTAAAATCAGATAATCTTTTTTCCGAAAGGGGTAAGGGATAATCCAGCCATTTTGAAATGTTGTTTGCCAAATGGAATCCCAATGATAGTGATACACAACAAGACCCCAAAGAAAAGATGTGTCAAACAAATCCAAATACCTCCGATACAGATCCAGATAATATTCATGATTAAGCTGAGGCAACCACTTGAACTCTCATTTTCCACAACTTCACTTCCAAAAGGCCAAAGAGCCAACATCCCCAGTTTTAAAGTCTGTAATCCAAACGGAATCCCGATGATTGAAATCAAGAATGGGAGGCTGGCTAAAATATATTCAACCGCAGTGGCCAATCCTCCAAAAATAAGCCAGATGATATTTCCTATTAATCTCATATCTCTATCTTTTTATTATGTGTTTTTAATTGCATACTATCCAATTCAACCAAGACCTTTTGTTTGACAACAGCAAAACTGTCAATAAGTTCAGGTTTGACAGGTAAAGAGGGCGGTGCTTCCATTTGAAGTGGATTGATTGGTTGTCCATTTTTATGTACCCGGAAATCCAAATGAGGACCGGTTGAAAGGCCGGTCGACCCCACATAGCCAATCACTTCCCCCTGTTGCACATGGCTTCCCACCTGTAATCCTTTCGCATATTTGCTTAAGTGCATATAGGTAGTAGTATAGACCGAATTATGTTTTATTTTGATGGTATTGCCTCCTCCACCCATATAACCTTTGGCAATCACTGTCCCTGCACCGATACTTTTCACCGGGGTTCCGGTCGGAGCGGCATAATCCACTCCATGATGGGCACGGTATCGTTTCAAGATGGGATGGAAACGGGCATTCGAGAAGCGGGAGGTGATACGGAAGAAATCCAACGGGGCTTTCAAGAAAGCTTTCCGCAGACTGTTTCCTTCCGGATCGAAATATTCAAAGATACTATCCTGAGTAAATGGAATTGCAGTGAACTCTTTCCCTTGATGTGTAAAGATAGCTCCCTGTATGGAGGTAATATTCAAAGCTGTCGTATCATCAATGTAGGCGACATCATATAACACCCGGAAAGCATCTCCCTCTTTCACGTCAAAAAAGTCAATCTGCCAAGCATAGACATCTGAAATTTTGATAGCCAAAAGTGGGTCTGCTCCTTGTGATTTGATGACATTCCATAGAGAGGAACTGATTGTTCCTTCTGTATAATGACGTTTGATCGTGATAGGTTTGTTGAACTCATACGCCAATATACTATCCTTGGTTAGGTCAATGACTGCATAGTCAACCAATGATTTGGCAAAAGCAATATAGTGAATGTTCGCAAGGCTATCCTGCGTGGTAAAGGTGTAGTAGTGCATGCCGGCTCGAAGTTTGGTTGGGTCAAGGACCGAGATAGAAGCCCTACTAATACTATCGGCTTCAGATGCCGAAAAGTTGAGTTTCGCAAAGATAGAAGCAGGGTTATCACCACTCTTTATTTGATATTCATTGACATTCAAGGAGTCTATGCAGATACCGAATTGGTACACATGTTGCAGACTGTCCAGCCATTCGCTATCCACCGGTTCCTCTGTCACCTCTTTTCGGGGGAATGTACAAGAAAAGCAGCCGGTCAGTACGACAAGTAGGAGTAATATGATTCTTTTATTCATTGCGTATTGTTATTTGGATGGCAAATATACAAAATAGCGAACAATATTCCTATCTTTGTTAACTTGTCCTAAAAAGTGAGGATGAGAAGCAACTTTTTAGGTTGAAATGTCGTCTTATAATCATGGATAATAAACATAAAAAGATTAAAGTATGAGAAAAGTAATCATGTTATTTCTTATCCCTCTTTGTTTGGGATGCTTGTTTGCCTGTTCGGAAGTGAAGACTGACGCGAAGAGATTGGAAGGTAAATGGGATATTGTAGAGGTAAAGGGTAAAAAATTAGCTAAAGAAATCTTGCCGAATATGGTTTTTGATATGAAAGCATTGAAGGTACATGGTAATGCCGGTTGCAATATTTTTAATTCCACGCTTGTGTTGGATGGGGGCGATATCTCTGCTATAACCATAGCGCCGGGAGCGGCAACGATGATGAGTTGCCCGGATATGGAGATCGAAGATGCGGTCTTACAAGCAATGGGTGAAGTGAAGCAGGTAAAAGCCGGACAGTCGGAGAGTGAAATGATTTTGGCAGATGCTGAAGGTAATGCTCTGTTGATTTTATCTAAAACAAATTAAGACGTGGTAAAGCAATTGATTGGTTGGGGAGTCCTGTTACTTAGTATAGGACTCTTGTTCGCATGTAAGAGTAAGAAGGTGGCAGAGGCAACCTTCTCAGATTTGGATGGACGGTGGAACGTGGTGGAGTTGAACGGGCAACCTTTGGCTTCGGCTGAAAACAATCCCTTTATTGAGTTGGATATGGCACGCCATGTCCTATCCGGTAAAGCCGGATGCAACCGGATGATGGGGAAGGTGGAGTATGACCAAAAACGCAAACAGATTATCCGTTTCTTGGAAATCACCACGACCCGTATGGCTTGCCCGAATATGAATCTGGAACGTGAATTTTTGGATGCCTTGGAACGAGTGGTTCGGTTTGAGGCTAATGATGAAATAAGGCCTGTACGAACAATTGCTTTTTATGGGGCGGATAATACTCTGCTAATGGTTATAAACAAAAGATAATGGATAACCAAAAGGGGAATCATGATTAGATTCCCCTTTTAGTTTATTGATAATCCGGATATAAAAGATATTTCTTTCTCAATTTTTTGTATTCATCCAATGCTGGTTGCCAGCTGGCACGAATCTCCTCTTCACTCAATCCACGAACAATTTGGAAACGCAGTTGTTTGGTGCCTGCCAACGTGTCAAACCACTCTGGAAGAGAGAAGAAAAAGGCCTGCTTGTCACCCGCCTTTTGATAGAAATCAAAGATGAATTTCAATGTTAATCCTCCGGCAAAAGGATATTCCCGTAAGTCTGTTCCGTAACAAACCTTATCCATGTGCAAAGGTTTAGTGTCGAAGCCGGGTAGAGAAGAGGGGGTAAAGGTGAATTCCCCATATCTTTTGTCGGGTGCACCTAAAATCTGGAACGGATAGTAAGTCCCTCTACCCACACTGATATTCGTCCCCTCAAAGAAACAGAGAGAGGGGTAGAGGCGGATAGATTGGTCGTTCGGAAGGTTGGGTGATGGCTTCACCGGCAACCAATAGGGATCACCATGTTTCCAGTTCTCCATCGTTACGACCTGTAGTTTACAGGTGTCCGGTGTACTTTTCAACCAACCCTCTTTGTTGATCATGCAAGCCAACTCACCGATGGTCAAACCATGCAAAATAGGGATCGGATGCATACCCACAAATGATTTGTATTTCTCTTCTCGTATTGGTCCATCTATATAATCATTGGGATTAGGACGGTCTAATACGATAAATTCTACTTGGTTTTCTGCACAAGCCTCCATTACATAGTGCATCGTACTGATATAGGTATAGAAACGTGCACCGACATCTTGTATATCGAATACTACCACATCCAAATCGGATAACAGTTGGCTTGACGGTTTTTTATTTTTCCCATAAAGAGAGAAGATAGGTATTCCGGTTTTCATATCCTTACTATCCTTGATCTCTGCGCCGGCATCAGCTGTTCCCCGAAATCCATGTTCCGGAGCAAACACTTTTTTGATGGAAATACCTTGTTCTAACAATGCATCCAACAGATGTTTCTGTTGGCTTTCGAGGATGGATGTTTGGTTGACCACCAATCCTACCTGCTTATCTTTCAATAGTTCGGTGATAATCTCCATCCGCTCTGCTCCTAACTTCAATGGAGCCTTTTGTGGAGGGGTTACTGCTTGTACATTTGATAAAAAGAACAGGCATATCACTCCATACATATATTTTACAATTGTTTTCATCTATGATTGTTTTAAATAATAGTTCGCCACAAAAATAATGAAAATGTTTAATAATTTTTTAGATGTTTCTAATTCTTGAATTTTTTAGATGTCTGAAAAAGATTTGATAACCAGAACAAAGATAATTACGTCTTTCGATTCCATAGAGAGTTAGCTTTTCAAGGAGTCTGTCTTTGGGACATCCGCCCCAACATAACTCTACCACATCACAATGCAAGCATTTGGAAGGCAAACTTTCTAATTTGTATTTTCCAAAAGCTCGATTACTTTCCATTAATTTGTCTAAGTTGTTTTCTTGGATATTCCCCATTCGGTATTCATCAAATACATAGCGATCACATCGATAAACATCTCCATTTTGTTCAATGGCAGCACAATGTCCGCAAACTGCTTCATGTACACAAAGTCCGGCAGGTCTGCGAGTTAAGTTACCGATAGAGGCTTCAATGATTTGGACGAATTTTTTTCCGATATCTTGTTGTTCCCATGCGTCTAACACTTCACAAAGGAAATGGCCGTATGCTTCTGCCGGTACATTGAATGGAGCCATTTGGCGTGGTTTAGTCACATTTGGTGAATAAAGCCCCGGAGGAAGGGCTATGTTATGAGTTTTATCTGCACATTCCACAACTGGTAAAAATTGCATATAGTCTGAAATGGAACGGATAAAATGATAGACCTCTGTCCCTTTTGACGCATTGGCTGCATTTACAGTTGTGAGAGTGTTGTAGGATGTTTGATGTTTTTGCAGTAACTCAATTGCTCGTATGACTTTGTGAAAAGTTCCTTGACCGGAATGATCTTTTCTATATGTATCGTGTAGTGCTTGAGGACCATCAATACTGATTCCGATTCGGAAATCGTTATCTGTGAAAAAACGACACCAATCCTTATTGAGTAATGTTCCGTTAGTTTGTAGTGTGTTAAGAACTTTTCGATTAGAAGCATATTTGGCTTGTAGTTGTATCGCCTTTTGGAAAAAAGCTATACCAGCAATTGTCGGTTCTCCACCATGCCATGCAAATTCGATTTCTGCTTCTGAACCATGTATCCTAATAACTTGCCGGATATAGGCTTCCAGCAAGTCGTCACTCATAATCTTTGTAGAATAGTTGATTTGCTTATCCAAATAATAGCAATAGTGACAACGTAGGTTGCAGGCAGATCCTACCGGTTTTACTACTATTGCAAAATGGCGATGTTTATCTGGCATATTTCATGATTCCTTCATTAAAAAAAGCAGTCTCACGGCCGTCATCAACACCAATCTCGCGTTGGATAAGGTTATTCAATCTGCCGTTGTATTCTTCAACCAATTCTTTATTATTACCTTTAGGCCAAGCTAAGTTTTCAGTTTCGTCTGTTTCCATACGATAAAGTTCTACCTCATTTTGTGCATATAATGCATCAATATCTGTTGGTGTATTAAAATGAATAGGAGAGAAGTAACGTGCAAATTTGTAATCTTTGGTGATGATTCCACGTAGATATCCTTTTTTCTCCAAATCAACACGTATGTCGACGATTGATTCAGAAACTGGGGTTACAGACATATCTGCATCCATCATGGAAATCATGTCGTAAACAAATAGGGCACCTTGACCGTTACGTACATCTTTCGTAGGATTTTCTACTGCTGGCAAAAGACTGTATCCATGGATTCCCTCTTTAATTTGTTCCATCTCTGCTTCGTTATCTGTAGCTATGTCAATAAAGGTAGGAGCTAAATCCAAATGAGAGGTAACATGTTCACAGGTACGACCACCCGGATATTCAGGGTGATAAACTATAAGGGGCACATGGATATTATTTTCATAGATGTTTCCGGCTTTCCCTTTTAATCCATGTTCACCCAATAGCTCTCCATGGTCAGATGTAAAGATGATGATGGTATTCTTCATCAAATCATTACTATTCAAGTGATCAAGTAATAGTTTTACTTGGTTATCACAATCTTGAATGCAATTAAAGTAATAATCACGGAAAGATTTCCATTTACTTTCTGAAGAAGGATTAGGTCCTGTTGCTTTTTCCCAGGAGTCATGATATTCCTTATGAACGCTCGGACGTCCTTCTTTGTTGAGGGGCTCATTCCAAGTGGCCGGAACCGGTGTCGGGTAGGTTTTTTGATATACCGGAGTGTTAGGAGCTGTAGTTGCTTGACCAAAAGTTCCGGATTTTTCCTCGTTGTAATACATGATATCATGCGGATTGATGAAATTGACAGCCAAAAAGAATGATTTTCCATTTGTATTTAATTCTTTTCCTTTGGTTGATAACCAGTTACACGCATTTTTTGCTATCGTTTCATCTTCATGGAATCCTTCTAATGGAGAACCATACATATCACCTTCTGTCCAGTCCGAAAAGCCATATTCTTCGAGTGATTTATCTCCTTCGGAGATGTGCCATTTCCCTTTATATGCTGTATAATAACCAGCTTCACGCATCATATCCCCTACAGTCTTTAAATCTTTACTCATGTTGGGTTGACAGGTTAGATTCGTATTATCCATCATGTGTGTTTCTGTAACGTGACGGCCGGTGTAAATTACAGAACGGGAAGAGGTCGATACATTTGAGCAGGCATAATGTTTTTCAAAAGTGGTACCTATCTGGCGAAGGCGTTCACGTGCGGCATAGTCGCTTCCTTGCGGATAAGATTCCATATAAGCCTCTTGATCTACTGTAATAAATACGATGTTATAATTTCCGTCAGCGTTGACTTCCGGAGTTACCAATAGGATGTCAGAAGTATCAGAACAACTTGTTAAGATTAATGCTGTTGGCATTAACCGTGTTACTTTTTGTATAATGAGTCTCGGACTATGGAGCATATCGTTATCTATTTTAGATTGTTATGGCACAAAAATAATGAAACTTTTTATAATGGAAAACCTATATAAAAGTAAATAGAAATTAGTCGCCGGGAAAGTGGAGATTACCTCCGAGGTAATTGAAAATAAGTCCGAGGTAATTTCATATTGGAATTATGAAGAATTCTTCTTCATTTTGTTAGTCTGTTAGTGGATTTTGTTAGTGCGTGAAAGCGTTTATATGGGAGATTGATAAGACTTTTGTGTAGATTTTTAAATGTAAAAAATTATGAAAAAGAAACTTGTTTTATTGATTTTATTAGTTGTAGGAGCTATCCTTTTTAATATAGGGAAAGGTTATGAGGATAGAAAGTTACTTTCAGATTTGACATTGGAAAATGTAGAAGCATTGGCACAAGGTGAAGGCGATAATGGTATCTATTATTGTTATGGATTTGGAGATGTGGATTGTCCGAGAACAGATGCAAAAGTGGCTTATGTGGTAGGGCCTTTAAGATAAAAAAGAAATTAAAAGATAAAAGGGGAGGAGGTGGAACTAAGAAAGGAAGTAGATAAGTTTATGAAAAACAGATGTAGTTGTTGATTATGAATTATAAAAAACAAATTAAAAAGAATAGATATGAAAACAAAGAAAAGAATAGGAGTTGCATTGAGTGTCATCATGATGGCTTTAACAGCCGGTTGGAATGTGTATCAAAGTAGAAATGAAGTAGATTTGTCTGATTTGACTTTAGAAAATATGGAGGCGTTGGCAAGTGGAGAAACTTCCCATTGTATGATTTGTCAAGGTTTTGAAATGGTTGTTTCAAATAATTGTTCTACTTGTGTATTGGTTGGTGGAAATGTGGTTTGTCATGTTCAAGAACAAGTTCCTTGTTGATTTTTAACTTAAAGACAGTCTATGCTCAATAATTGGGCATAGACTGTCTTTATAAATTCTATACTTAAAATGAAAAAATCTATTTTTTTACTTATTGGGTTGATTCTGTTTGCTTGTAAAAAGGAACAAACCGATTCTTTGCGAAATAAAGATTTAATTACAATCGATTTTGAGTCCAGTTTGGTGGATAAGCTGAAATTCTCCCAATTTGTGGATACGATAGAGTTTATCCCATTGGAAACTACGGATAGAAATTTGATTGCAGAGGTAAGGCGTATTATTTATGATGATGAAAAATATTATATTAGAACTACTCGTAGTATACAAAATGCCAATTTATTTGTGTTTGATAAGAAAGGAAAATATTTGTGGGGATTAAATAAAAGAGGAAACGGCCCCGGTGAATACAATGATTTTGTTGATTTTTCCATTACTGAAAATCAGATTCATGTAATTTCCTTTTTTAAGTTTATAAGTTATGATAAACAGGGAGAATTTATAAAAGAGAGTAAAATAGAACTTGAAAACCAAGTGAAAGAATTCGTACCTATTAATGATACGACTTTCCTTGCTTTGATTTTTGGAACAAGGTCAAATGATTTGAATTTTTTGTTTAGAATGAAAGGTGATGGAAAAGTGGAAAAACGTTTTTTTCAACGAAATGAGTCAGAAGCAAGAGCTAACGATTATCGGATACATGGGAAAGGTCTTGATTTATGGAATAATATCTATTACTTAAATCATCCATTTAGTGATACAATTTTTCAAATACAAGAAGAAAATGTACGACCAATGTTTTATGTAAACTATGGTGATAAGTCTATTCCAGAAAATCTTTTAGAATTATCAGATCCTTATAATATCATTAATGAAAAGTTATCTAGATTAGACGATTATTTTTATATTAACTCCTTTGGGATAGCAGATCATTATATATATGCTTGTTCAATCAATAAAGTATATCAGTCATTTTTGACTTTATATTCCCGAAAAACAGGAAAGTCTATCTCTACTCGTAAAATAGAAGATGATATATTTTTAAAAGGGATGATTTTACCTATAACAATAAAGAAAATGCCTCATAATAGTGATAATGGGGATATTTTGTGGGAGGTGGAACCATCGTATTTGATAGAGGGGTATCGAAAGTATATGTCCAACTTGTCAGAACCTCGCCGTGCAGAGTTTAAATCAAAATATCCGGATTTAGTCAAGATGTGTACGACCTTAAAAGAGGATGACAATCCGGTTTTATTACGTATCAAAGTCAAAGAGTTTTAAAAAGAGAGTGATTATGAGATATTTTTCGACAGACCTGGAAGTAAAAATTATTTGGCGATTGGATAAGAGAGTTTACAAAGAAATATGCATTGATTTTATCTTAAAATGAAAAAAACTATTTTTTTACTTATAGGGTTGATTCTGTTTGCTTGTAAAAAGGAACAAACCGATTCTTTGCGAAATAAAGATTTAATTACAATCGACTTTGAGTCCAGTTTGGTGGATAAGCTGAAATTCTCCCAATTTGTGGATACGATAGAGTTTATCCCATTGGAAACAACGGATGAGAATTTGATAGGGGAGATACAACGTATTATTTATGATGATGAAAAGTATTATATACGGGTAACCCGAGGAATGCAAAATGCCAATTTATTTGTGTTTGATAAGAAAGGAAAGTTTTTGTGGGGATTAAATAAAAGGGGAAATGGGCCTGGAGAGTATAATGATTTTGAAGATTTTCTTTTGACAAAAGAACGAATAAATGTGATCTCTTATTTTAAATTTATAAGCTATGATAAGTTGGGGCAATTTATAAAAGAAAGTAAAATAGAACTTAAAAGTCAGGTAAAAGAGTTTATTCCTATTAATGATACGACTTTTTTTGCTTTTGTTTTTAGAACAAGGTCAAATGATTTGAATTTTTTGTTTAAAATGAATGATGATGGAAAAGTAGAAAAACGTTTTTTTCAACGAAATGAATCAGAAGCAAGAATCAATGATTTCCGTATACATTGGAGAGGTTTGGAATCCTGGAATAATATCTATTATTTTAATCATCCATTTAGTGATACAATTTTTCAAATAGAAGATGAAAAGGTAAAGCCTTTGTTCTATATCGATTATGGGGATAAAGCGATACCGGATATGTTTGAGTTATCAGACCATTATAAGGTTATAGATGAGAAGTTAGCAAAATTAAATGATTATCTTTTTATAAACTCATTTGGTGTGGCTGGTCATTATATGTATGTAAATTCAACAAACAAAATTTATCAACATTTTTTGACTTTATATTCTCGAAAAACAGGAAAGTCCATCTCTACTCGTAAAATAGAAGATGATTTGTATTTAAAAGGGATGATTTTACCAATAAATCGAAAAAAGCTTCCTCACAACAGTGATAATGGGGATATTTTGTGGGAGGTGGAACCATCGTATTTGATAGAGGGGTATCGGAAGTATATGTCCAACTTGTCAGAACCTCGCCGTGCAGAGTTTAAATCAAAATATCCGGATTTGGTCAAGATGTGTACGACCTTAAAAGAGGATGACAATCCGGTTTTATTGCGTATCAAAGTCAAAGAGTTTTAAAAAGAGAGTGATTATGAGATATTTTGCGACAGACCTGGAAGTAAAAATTATTTGGCGATTGGATAAGAGAGTTTACAAAGAAATATGCATTGATTATTTTAAATAAGATAACCGATAAACCTCTTCGTTGAGGAGTTCAAGTTTGATGTTTGGGTCGTCTTCTGGTTGTTTTTATTTTGTTAGTCTGTTAGTGGATTTTGTTAGTGCGTGAAAGCGTTTATATGGGAGATTGATAAGACTTTTGTGTAGATTTTTAAATGTAAAAAATTATGAAAAAGAAACTTGTTTTATTGATTTTATTAGTTGTAGGAGCTATCCTTTTTAATATAGGGAAAGGTTATGAGGATAGAAAGTTACTTTCAGATTTGACATTGGAAAATGTAGAAGCATTGGCACAAGGTGAAGGCGATAATGGTATCTATTATTGTTATGGATTTGGAGATGTGGATTGTCCGAGAACAGATGCAAAAGTGGCTTATGTGGTAGGGCCTTTAAGATAAAAAAGAAATTAAAAGATAAAAGGGAAGGAGGTGGAACTAAGAAAGGAAGTAGATAAGTTTATGAAAAACAGATGTAGTTGTTGATTATGAATTATAAAAAACAAATTAAAAAGAATAGATATGAAAACAAAGAAAAGAATAGGAGTAGCATTGAGTGTCATCATGATGGCTTTAACAGCCGGTTGGAATGTGTATCAAAGTAGAAATGAAGTGGATTTGTCTGATTTGACTTTAGAAAATATGGAGGCGTTGGCAAGTGGAGAAACTTCCCATTGTATGATTTGTCAAGGTTTTGAAATGAGATATCAAGGTAATTGTTCTATTTGTGTATTGGTTGGTGGAAATGTGGTTTGTCATGTTCAAGAACAAGTTCCTTGTTGATTTTTAACTTAAAGACAGTATATGCTCAATGATTGGGTATATATTGTCTTTATAAATTCTATACTTAAAATGAAAAAATCTATTTTTTTACTTATTGGGTTGATTCTGTTTGCTTGTAAAGAGGAACAAACCGAATCTCTACGAAATAAAGATTTAATTACAATTGATTTTGAATCCAGTTTAGTGGATAAGCTGAAATTCTCCCAATTTGTGGATACGATAGAGTTTATCCCATTGGAAACTACGGATGAAAGTTTAATCAGTGATGTAAATCGTATCGTTTATGCAGATAGTTTATATTATATTCACTCAACTCGGTCGTTGATGGATTCAAAGTTGTTAGTATTTAATTCTTCCGGACAATTTTGCCGTAAAATATCTCAGAGAGGTTATGGACCGGGCGAGTATATCGATATCACAGATTTTTTGGTAACGGATGAATATGTGGTTATAGCAACCAATTTTAAATTGATAAAGTATGACAAACAGGGACGATTTTTTAAGGAATATAAGATAGAGCAACAGGTGAAAGAGTTTTTAGAAAGAAAGGATAGTTCTTATCTTGTATATAATTTTGGTTCTGACAGAAAAGGTTTTACTTTATTAAATCAGATGAATGATGAAGGTGTTGTTGAAGCTCGTTTTTTTAAGCGTAAAGAGAATGAAGTAAAAATTAGTTCGAATCGTATAAATTTAAGATCTTTAATCTTTTACGATAATTCTTATTATTTAAATTATCCTTATAGGGATACTATTTTTGAAATACAAAATGAAAATGTTCGTCCTTTTTATTATGTTAATTATGGAAACAAGCAGATTCCGGAAGAATTATTTGATTTATCAGATGAACATGATGTAATGATAAAGAAGTTGTCAAGTTTAGATGATTATATATGTTTAACTTCTTTTGGATTAGCAGAACATTACTTGTATATAGGCTCTCACAATAAATATTATCAAGCATATATTACGTTGTATTCAAAAAATACAGGAAAAACTATTTCAGCTCGTAAACTGGAAGATGATATGTTTTTTAAAGGAAATATCTTTCCTCTTACTTTTAGATTGCTACCTCACAACAGTGATAACGGGGATATTTTGTGGGAGGTGGAGCCATCGTATTTGATAGAGGGGTATCGGAAGTATATGTCCAACTTGTCAGAACCTCGCCGTGCAGAGTTTAAATCAAAATATCCGGATTTGGTCAAGATGTGTACGACCTTAAAGGAGGATGACAATCCGGTTTTATTGCGTATCAAAGTCAAAGAGTTTTAAAAAGAGAGTGATTATGAAGAGTCTTTCGAATCATTTTTTGCCGGTGATTTTTGTATTACTGGCAATATTTTTAAGTTATTTCTCAATAAAGAACCAACATTTAGTCAAAGAGAAAAATCAACAAATAGAGAAGTTACAAGAATTAGATGCTGAAAAACAGTATGTAATAGAGAATTTAGCTGTTATATCGAAATTGCAGTATTTTGCAGAAGGAAAAATCGTAAAAGATATTCTTCTGTATAAAGAGAATAAAGACAGTATAAGTTTAGGAAAATTACTTTCTGAAAATCCTAAGTTGATCTATTATTTTTCGGAACAAAGTTGTACAGTATGTTCCTTGCCTTTCTTGAAAAAAGTGAGTGAACTTGCTGGTAGAATTGGGAAAGAACAGGTGATTGTTATTGGAAAATTTCAAAATCATAGGAGTTATCAATCTTTTTTACAAGAAAATGCGATAGGATTGGAAGTTTTTCGGATTGATCGTGACTTGGATATCTTTCCGGAATATAATGATTATGCAATGGCTTTTATGCTATCAGATAATCGAATCATAGATAAATTAATTATCGTAGATAAAACAAATGTCTTATTATCTGATAACTATTTGAAACTTGTAGAAAAATATTTTTTTAAATGAAAAGATATATTCGATTTATCGCTTGTTGTTTTTGTTTGGTTTTCATTATCCTTTCTTGTTCGGATAAACCGGCAGATATACCCTCAATCTTGAGGGAATGGCAAGGGAAAAAAATTAAGATTCCGAAAGATTTAATCTTTACGAAATATGCTGTTGATACGATAGATTATTCCTATTTGAATAGACCGTTTAAGACGTTTGTTTATGTTGACTCGTTGGATTGTTTAAGTTGTAAATTACAGTTATCTAAATGGAAAAAGATGATCCCAGTATTGGATTCGGTAACAAATCATAACATATCTTTCTTATTTATTTTGGATGTGAGAAACGTTTCCCGAATGGAAGAAATTTTAAGGGAAAACCGTTTTGATTATCCGGTAGTTCTTGATACTAAAGGGAAATTAAACAGATTGAACCATTTTCCGACTGACACACGATTTCAAACCTTTTTGTTGGATAAAGAAAACAAGGTACTTGTTGTCGGAAATCCGGTTCAAAAGGAGGCAATAAAGGAACTTTTTATAAAACAGGTATTAAACACAAGATAACCGATAAACCTCTTCGTTGAGGAGTTCAAGTTTGATGTTTGGGTCGTCTTCCAATAATTTACGGAGGCGGCTGATAACCATATTAACTTGATTTGAATATTTTTCGTCTGCTTTTTTCAAAATCGAATAAACCTTTTCACGTGATAATTGGAAATGAGGTGCTTCTAAAAAAGCTTTTAGTAAAATATATTCCTGTCGTTTACCTATATTTAAACTCTGTTTTGGAGTTGTCAATATTCCGTTATGAGTGTTTAAAAGAATCGTTCCTATTTGATAACAACCATTGGGCTGTAATATGATTCGAGGTTGGATTGGTTGTTTTTGACTTCTGTATTTGGTTATCATTCGTTTGGATATAGCCAATTGAAAATCTATTATGAATAATATAAACAATCCAAAGAATATTAAACTATAGAAGATGTGTTTTCCTATAGGTTGAAATAACCAGCATGGGGTAAAACGGACAAATCCCTGTACCTCCATCTCTTTTTCTATCCCTAAAGAAATCACATTTGAATGGAAAGAAGAGGTGTAGAGATACATATCGGAATGGCTGTGGTATCTTTTCCCCTCTTTTTTGTCATAGTAAGTAATAGCAGTTTGTGCTTTTATCCCAAAGCTATCTAATAGAAATGTGAAACGTTTTTCTAATGATTCCGGTTGGATGGGGTTTACAAAACGGGTCATTGTTTGATCGATATAACGATTATCCAAAAGGATTTTTTCCCTTGTTACATCTCGGTTGTAAGGAATGATGGAGTCACAAGTCGCAGATCGAATTTGAATGCCGGTTGTCGCTTCTTGTGTTTGGTTGATTTCTCCGGATACTCGTATAAGATTTGCTTTTGAAGCATTTAACCGTTCGAACAGATCTTTATCGATTGCTTGTAAGAAAACTTGTTCGATAATCTTTTGTGTTTTTTTATTGAATTGATTTATTTGGAAAATACAAATTGAAAGTAAAAAGATACCAATACTTACGTAAAGAGTATAGAGAGTTCGTTTCTGTGTTTTCATAAAATAAATTTACATGATGGAACACAAAGATAAAAAAGAAAAAGATGGATTTTGTAAGTCTGTTAGTGAATTTTGTTAAAATATGAATGCCTTGAGGTTCCGGATAATTTTTATCTTTGCACAACAATAAGAAGAAAAGATGAACCCTTTAGATATCATTGCCAAATATTATCCGGTAGAATCGGATGCTTACCGGATTTTAGTGACACATAGCAGAAAGGTGGCTGACAAGGCTTTAGCCATTGCACGTATGCATCCTGAGATGAATTTGGATTTATCCTTTATAGAGGAGGCTGCCATGTTGCATGATATCGGTATCTTCCGTTGTAATGCTCCCGGTATTGATTGCCATGGTGAGGCTGAATATATTTGCCATGGATATTTGGGCGCTGAACTGATGCGTGCGGAAGGGTATCCTCGTCATGCTCGAGTTTGTGAACGTCATACAGGTACAGGACTTTCTTTGGCCATGATAGAAGAGCGTAATTTGCCACTCCCTCATCGAGATGATTTCAGGCCGGAGACATGGGAAGAACAGTTGATCTGTTTTGCCGATAAATTTTTTAGCAAAACCAAATTGGATAAGGAAAAGCCTGTAGAGAAGGTAAGACAAAGCCTTTCCAAGTATGGAAATGAGACTGTTCTGCAGTTTGACGACTGGTGTAAACGCTTTTTAGGGGAATAAAGTGGGCTTGGCTCATTAAATTATTATACATTTGCCCGCTGTAATACACAGCAAATAACGACAGAATGTTTTTGAAATACAAATGCCTATTTATTTTGTTGCTTTCCCTTTTCGGAAATTGGATGATTGAGGCACAGGAATCGGTTACTCCGACTGACACGACTTTGGTCGTTGCAGGAGATACGATTGTGCCTGCAGGAAAGGATAGTGCGCTTGTATTGGATTCCGTCCCCCAAAAAAATGGTTTGGAAGCTCCCGTCTCTTACCAGGCAAAAGACTCTATCGTCATGACCGGTACAAATTGGGCTTTCCTGTATGGGGCAAGTGATGTTAAGTACCAACAGATCCAACTGCAATCCGAGAGGATTGAGATGAATATGGATAGTAGTTTGGTGTATGCTACTTTTGGTAAGGACTCATTAGGTAAAGAATTTGGATATCCGGTCTTCATTGATGGACAGCAACAGTATGAATCAAAGTCTATGCGGTATAATTTCGGTACGAAGAAAGGTTATATTACCGATGTGATAACGCAACAAGGAGAAGGATATGTGACGGCCGGTCGTACGAAAAAGACTGAGGGTGAAGCCTTGAATATGGTCGGAGGGCAATATACGACTTGTGATGAGCATGAACATCCACACTTTTATATCAAAATGACGAAGGCTAAGGTTCGTCCGAATAAAGATATTGTGACAGGCCCGGTTTATATGGTATTTGAAGATGTGCCGCTTTATCCAATTGGTTTGCCTTTCTGTTTCTTCCCCTTTTCTGATTCCTATTCATCCGGGGTGATCATGCCAACATTTGGAGATGAAAGTACACGTGGGTTTTATTTGCGAGATGGAGGATACTATTTTGCATTAAGTGATTATATGGATTTGGCGGTGACGGGTGAAATCTATACCAAAGGATCTTGGGGAGTGTCGGCTCGTTCAAACTACCGGAAGCGTTATAAATACTCAGGAAGTTTTAATGCCTCTTATTTAGTGACTCGTTTAGGTGATAAGGGGTTGCCGGATTATAGTAAATCGAAAGACTTTAAGTTGAATTGGACTCATACCCAGGATCCAAAAGCAAATCCTTATCGATCTTTCTCTGCCAGTGTGAATTTCTCAACCAGTAGCTATGACCGTAATAATATGAATAGCTTCTATCCCGGTTCACAAGGTTTTGCTGATGCCAACCAGAATACAAAGGGTTCCAGCATTAACATCACGCAACGTTTTCCAAATAATCCGTTTACGATTTCCGCGACCATGAACGTCAATCAACGTTCAAAGGACTCTACCATCTCTTTGACCTTGCCGGATATCACGATCACTATGAGCCGTATCTATCCATTTAAGCGAAAGAATAAGGTCGGTAAAGATCGTTGGTATGAAAAGATTTCAATGAGTTATAATGGTTATCTGCGTAATAGTATTGATACAAAAGAGAATTTATTGTTCAAGTCCAGTTTGGTGAAGGATTGGAAAAACGCTATGCAACATCAAATACCGGTAAGTGCAACTTTCTCTTTGTTTAAATATTTGAATCTTTCTCCGTCAGTGAATTATACGGAACGTTGGTACACCAATAAGATTGAGAAGGGGTATGATATGCAAAGGAAACAGGTCGTTGCACAGGATACGACCTATGGATTCTATCGTGTTTATGATTTTAATGCTGCGCTTTCAGCTTCCACTACATTGTACGGATTTTATAAGCCATTGCCTTTTTTAGGAGATAAGGTACAGATGATACGTCATCGTTTTGAACCGTCTGTCTCATTGAGTTATGCTCCCGATTTCGGAGATTCCCGTTTTGGATTTTGGAAAGATGTTGTGTATGAAGATCAATATGGTAAAGAACAGCGGGTGACCTATTCTCCCTTTGAGAACGGAATGTTCGGTACGGCAGCCAGAGGAAAGACCGGTAGTTTGAGTTTTCAATTGGATAATAATATTGAGATGAAGATTAAGTCAGATCGTGATTCTACCGGTGAACGTAAGATTAGCTTGATTGATAAGTTGTCGTTGGGTATGAGTTATAATATGGCCGCTGATTCTTTCAAATGGAGTGATTTGAATGTCGGATTGCGTATTAAGTTCTCTAAAAGTTATACGTTGAACTTAAATGGTACATTTGATACCTATACGTATGGATATGATGAAAAGACAGGGACTGTTCGTCGTTTGAATATTCCTCGTTGGCAGGCAGGAAAAGGTTTTGGGCGTTTGCGTCAAACCGGTACTAGTTTTTCTTATACCTTTAATAATGATACTTTTACTAAATGGTTCGGAAGAAAGGATGAAGATGATAAGTCAAATGGTTCCTCTTTGGGACAGGATGGGACAAATGACCCGCAATTGGAACAACTTGCAGATGGGGAAGAACCTAAGAGAAATGGAAGAAGTTTGAGAGAACCAAAGAAAAAAGATGGGGATATAGACTCGTATGGCTATTTGGTGCAAAAGGTGCCTTGGAGTTTGTCGTTCAATTACAGTATGCAATTGCGTTATGGTGATTTTGATCCGAATAAGCTGGAGTATAAGTATAAACTAACCCATGCATTGGGTTTTAACGGAAATATCCAACCTACCAAGAACTGGAAATTTGATTTCAATGCAACGTATGATTTTGATACGCATAAGATCTCTTATATGACTTGTAACATAACACGAGATATGCACTGTTGGCAGATGAGTGCCAGCTTTGTCCCTGTAGGTCCTTATAAATCTTATACGTTTAATATTGCTGTAAAATCATCTTTATTACAAGATTTGAAATGGAGGAAATCCAGCAATTATAGGGATGGACAAACTTGGTATTAAAAAGGCTGACATTGTTAATTGCCAGCCTCTAAAGTTATATTACCATTCGATAGGATCTTGTCCTGTTGCTATTAAATAATCATTGGCCTTGCTAAAATGTTTGTTCCCGAAAAATCCTCTGTATGCAGAGAGGGGAGAGGGATGGGCTGATTTTAAGACGAGATTACGAGAAGTATTAATGAACGCTCCTTTACGTTGTGCATATGCACCCCATAAAATATATACAATATGACTTCTCTCTTCTGCCAGATGATGGATCACGGCATCGGTGAAGGTTTCCCAACCTCTGTTTTGGTGCGAACCAGCTTGATGGGCACGAACCGTTAATGTGGCATTAAGTAATAATACGCCTTGATCTGCCCAACGAAGTAAATTCCCGGTTTGGGGTATCGATTTCCCTAAATCACTCTCTATCTCTTTGAATATATTGACTAAAGAGGGTGGAAAAGGGATACCATCTTGGACAGAGAAACAAAGCCCATGTGCTTGCCCGGGTTCATGATAGGGGTCTTGCCCGAGGATAACCACCTTTACTTTGTCGAATGGACAATGTTCAAATGCACTAAAAATGCAAGGTCCCGGAGGGTAAACAGTCCCTTGTCGGTATTCTTCTTTGACAAAAGAAATCAACTGTTTGAAATAATCTTTTTCAAACTCCGGGGTTAATCGCTGTTTCCAACTTTGTTCAATTTTTACATCCATTAAAAGAGAGGATTAAATTAAATGCATGCCGGCTTCACGAGCTTCACGGCGCATCTCTTCCGGCCATATACTGGATTGGATTTCTCCAATATGGGCTTTACGCAAATAGAACATGCATAGACGGCTTTGCCCGATACCTCCACCGATACTTAATGGTAGCTCATCATTCAATAACCGCTGGTGGAAATATAATTCTTTCCTGTCTTCTGCATGGCAAAGAGTCAACTGACGAAGTAGAGCCTCTTTGTCTACACGAATACCCATAGAGGATAATTCTAAGGAACGGTTTAATACGTCATCCCAAACAAGAAGATCTCCGTTTAATCCCACTTGACCGTTCTCTGCTACTGTTGACCAGTCGTCATAGTCCGGAGCACGTCCGTCATGTTTTTCTCCATTGCTTAATTGACAACCAATGCCGATAATGAAAACTGCTCCATATTCTTTGGTGATTGCATCTTCTCGCTGTTTGGATGTCAATGTCGGATATTTTTGGAGTAGATCTTCCGAATGAATAAAGTGGATTTGCTGAGGTAATACCGGACGGATTTCCGGGAACATTTCATAAACCAAATATTCTGTACGAACCATGGCTGCATAGATACGCCGCACAATCTCTTTCAAAAATTCAACGTTTCGTTCTTCTACTCCCATCACACGTTCCCAGTCCCATTGGTCAACATATAAGGAATGTAGATTGCCTAATTCTTCATCTGAACGGATTGCGTTCATATCGGTGTAAATACCGTAATCTTTCTCTATTTGGTAATCAGCCAAAGTAAGACGCTTCCATTTTGCTAAAGAGTGGACAATCTCAGCTTTTGAATCATTCAAGTCTTTGATCGGGAATGTTACTGCACGTTCCGTCCCATTGAGGTCATCATTGATCCCCATCCCTTTCAATACGAATAAAGGAGCTGTTACTCTGCGAAGTCTTAATTCAGAAGAGAGGTTTTGTTGGAAAAAATCTTTAATTTTCTTAATCCCCATCTCTGTTTGGGACAGATTTAATAAAGCTTTATATCCTGTAGGTTTAATCAGATAACTCATGTTCTTGTTATGCTTTATGTTTGTATAATGCGGGGCAAAGATAATGATTTTATTCTGTAAGTTTGTTTTCTTGCAAGATTATATATACTTTTGCAACGTTTTTGGCTGGGTAGCTTAGCTGAATAGAGCGTCAGATTCCGGTTCTGAAGGTCGTGGGTTTGAATCCCACCCTGGTCACAAGTAATAAAGCTGTTAAATCATTGATAAATAGGTGATTTGATAGCTTTTTTTATTTTCTACCGAATTTGTTTTTCTCTTGATTTTTGGCTTAAAATCATCCTTTTTTTGCTATTTGTTGACTAATTGTTGACTAATTTTAGAAGGGGTAAAATGCTGACTATTAATGCGGAAATTAAGAAGAGTGAACGAAAGTTGAATGGAACTTATAATGTAAAGTTGAGATTTACGTTAGATCGAAAGGTTAGGCGGCTTTCCACAAGTTTGTTTGTAACAGCAAAAGATTTAACTAAAAACTTGAAAATCAAATCTTCATCACCTGTTAAACGAGATGTTGAAAATCTGATTAGGAGTTATCAAGAAAAGTGTGCTAAACTTCAAATAGAGTTACAGAATTATACTCTTGAAGAAGTATTTGACATATTAGATGGAGAACGAGAAAAGCAGCAGACTATAGATTTTATAAAGTTTAGTCGTGAATGGATTTCAACAACAACAATTAAGGGAGCTATTAATTATTCAACATCAGTTAATGCGCTAATTCGTTTTATTGGTAAGGATACTTTGGATATTAAATTGATTACGACTGATTTTCTTGAACAATTCAAATCATTTTTAGAAAGAGAACGTGATGTAAGAACTATGAAACTAATTCAAAATGGGAAACGTGTTCCATCTAACCGTACATTATCGTTATATTTAGAAAGTCTAAAAAAGTTGTTTAATGAAGCGAAGAAGAAGTACAATCGCAAGGAGAAGAACTTGATACTAATTGCTCATTCTCCTTTTGATAATTTTACCATACCACGACAGGAAGCTACACGAAAAAGAGCAATTTCACCAGATATTATTAAAAATGTATGGAAGCTTCCATACAAAGAAATGAAGAAAGGCTACAAATCAACTTGTCGTTATAATTTGGCGAAAGATTGTTTCATTCTGTCGTTTTGTTTGATGGGTATGAATTCCGCAGACCTTTACTTTGCAACGGATATACAGGATAACACCATTACTTACAATCGTACGAAAACAAAAGCACGCAGATTGGATGGCGCAAAAATGCAGGTGGATATTCCTAAATTACTTATGCCTATTGTGGAAAAGTACAGAGATAAGTCCGGAAAGCGAATTTTCAATTTCTATCGTTACTATGCGGATGAAAAGACTTTCAATAAGGCTATCAACTATGGTCTTAAAGAAATTGGTTCTATTTTAAACATTGATGATTTAGAATACTATGCCGCCCGGCACTCATGGGCTACTATAGCTCTTAATAAAGTTGGCATTGATAAGTACACAGTTCATGCAGCTCTCAATCATGTAGATGAAGCAATGAAAGTAACGGACATCTATATCGAACGTGATTTCGTGAACGAAAACAAAGCAAATACAAAGGTCATTAAATATGTTTTTGGTAGATGATTGAAGTTAATCCCACTTACCTATGTTGTAGGTGGGATTTTCTGTTTATTTTTGAAAAAAAATATCTTATGCCATCGTTTTACATACCCCAATTAAAGGCTTCTCTACCTATATTAGAAGAATGTTATGGTTTCGATCTAAGTGAAATATCAAGTGAACTTTCATTGATTGTAGGTTTACATCATAGAGAGAAAAGATTTAACAAAGAATTGGCAAATCAATTCACTGATAAGAATGGTTACCTAGATAGTGCTTCTTATGCAATAAATACCAATGATAGTTTGGGTATCCGTGTAACAGAAGATTTTGATAAACAAATTGATGCAATAGTTGATTTGTGTGGTCAATGTATCGAAGACAAAGATTTGTTAGAAACGGTAACTTTTATCTTAGTTTTCATGTCTGCTGTTTTTAACCGAAATGAAAACGACTTGTATCTTGATGAAGAAGCTGAAAACATAAGGCAGGATTTTATGCGTAATACTTATGTTGTACGTCCGGATCTTTTACGATTATTTATAGCTCTGAATAAGCCAAAGCATAAATACAATACTCCAATGAAGATTTGTTTCAAAACAGATTCTCCGCACATGGTTCAAAATAAAGATGCTTGGTTTGAAAACCTTGGTAAGGATGAGCCTAAGGAAGAGCAAGTAACTTCGGCAGAAGTAGAAGATTGTGGATGCTCTGACGATGAAGCTCCTAAAACGTGGAAGGCCATCATTAATGGCGAAGAACAAGAAATCATTATCGGTTTCACTGAATGTAACGTATCTGTATCCAAGAAGAAAGAGGTGTTGTTTAAGTTGGCCAAAAAGGACGATTTACTTCCAGTTAAGTACAACGTGGTAGATGCCAAGTTGTTTTGGGATGAACGATACTTAGTGTTTGACCATGAAGGAAACGAAATATCGAATGGAACTCCTAACGTGTACGTTTTGTGTCCTGAACCGGGAACAAACTGCCGTGTCTTTTTTGATGAAGTTCTTGCCGATGTGGAGGTACACGAATTCGAATCTGTACAGGATTGGGCTAAGAAGGTAGGGGCTACTAATCAACTTTGTCAAGGTTTTGATAAGGTTAAAGAAGTAGCTGTTGCAGGTTTGGCTACAGGTAATGAAGCAGCCAAACAGGTTGCACGTTTCGCTATGGAGAACAAACTTCCTGAAAGTGTTTCAGAGTATTACAACAAGGCTCATTTTACTCCTAAGACTCTTGCAGTAATGATGTTTGGCCATAAATCCAAAATGGAAATAACCTTGGGCAGAACACCTGAGGATGCCCAACGTCTATTTAATAGAATAAAATTGACCTTTGGTGAAGCAGAAGCCAAGAAACGCTATGCGATTCGTGCTATTGATTCTCTTCTTGAAGGTGGTGACTACGATTTGGATACGATATTGGAAGCTCTTAGAACCATCCCGGCTGAGAAAGTAACGTATGCTAAATTAAAAAAGTGTGGCGACAAAGAATCCTGTATCGTTATGGTACTGACTTCATGGATTATCAGAATGCAACGTGAAGAACTCAACCAAGCTGCCTAACGAGTTACGATGGAAGCCCATGTGACAGGTGGGCTTCTATTCACCGTAACCTTGGTTTGGTAGATTTTCATGAACTGCCCTTATAAGAGCATTTATTTCGGAAATCCTACCAAGCAACGGTTATCTACAATATGAATTGCTAATGTAAATATTTAAGACATGAACATAGTTAAGGCCATACTTAAGAAAGGCGAATGGCTGCTTGACGCATTAAAACGCATCGGCCACTCAATGATACCAAGTAACTGCATCTTAAATAAGACGCTAACCGGACTTGGGGCAACCCATAGCGAGATTCACAGCAAGCGTTCTTCAATTATCATCGAACCTAATGTGCCTGTAATACTTGGCAAATTGGATGATAACGAAAATTTGGAAGCTGTGTATGCAAAGTGTACTCCTTACAATTTGAAGAAGTACCTGCAAATGGATATTGAGTACAAGAAGATTATTACTACTCCGGAAAGCTTCAAGAAGATACGAAAAGCTGCTGAAGAATTAAAAATCAATATCTACAAGACTTTCTTTTGCCTGTTTGATGAGTGTGAGAAGGTAACGCAGGATATTGACTATCGCAGGAAAATATCACAGCCGATATATGATTTCTTTCAGTTCGAACAGAAAGCATTTGTGTCTGCTACACCTTTACCTATGTCACATCCGGAGTTTGAGAAACAAGGCTTCCAGATGGTAAAGGTTGAGCCTGAGTTCGATTACAAGAAGGACTTAACATTGATTGTAACTAATAGCTATTATAAGCGATTGCAAAAGGTTTTGGATGATTTGGAGGACAGCAAACATATTTGCATTTTCTTTAATGTGACCGATGGGATTGCAAACCTGATTAGCAACTTGGGCATTACTGACTATAAGGTATTCTGTTCGGAAGATAGTGTGAAGAAACTGATAAAGCGAGGTATGCAGCAAGCCTATTCGGAGATTGACTATCCTTTAGCTAAGTACAACTTCTTTACCTGCCGTTTCTATTCTGCTTTGGATATACACATCGGCAAGTACAAACCGGATATTGTTATGCTTACTGATTTGCGTACAGCTAATTGGACAATGATTGACCCCTTCACGGAATCCATACAGATACAAGGCCGATTCCGTAAGAAAGGCAAGGATGATATTACTTATAATTCGCTGACGCATATATCTACGGTGAATCCTGACATTAAGGTACGCACCAATGAGGAAATCCATAACCGGGTGGAAAGATTCATTGCAGACTACAATTTGCTGAAAGAGGAACATGATGCAGAATTGGATGAGTTCAAGAAAAAGGCAATACTTGAAGATATGGGCAGCTTGAAGTATCAGGATTTGATTGATGAGCGTGGAGAGATAAATCCTTTTTCCGTAGATAATCTATATAATGAAGAAAGGGTTCGAAGCTATTACCAATCAGC
This sequence comes from Parabacteroides distasonis, assembly GCA_015060925.1. Taxonomy (GTDB): domain Bacteria; phylum Bacteroidota; class Bacteroidia; order Bacteroidales; family Tannerellaceae; genus Parabacteroides; species Parabacteroides distasonis_B. The sequence continues at coordinate 46,333 of SUXM01000008.1, read as the reverse complement.
GGAAGCCTTACATCAAGCATATCTTGATACAGGTTTCTTTAATGTAACCTTGTATGATGTTACTGAATGTGTAGGTACGGATGATTTGGAACGCCTCAACAATACCAAACAGCAGATTGAGCAGCGTAAAATCATACTCCAACTTATCGTTCGTATTGAGCAATGGTTTATTGATGGTAAGATTCCATATGAAGAAATGGAACAACATCTTAACTATTTTCGACAGCAGGTAGAAGGTAACTATATCTTGACTGCCTATGAGAAGATAGGTAAGGATGCCATTGTTACGGCTGAATACAAAAAGTCTTTAATTGATAGAAAGGTGCGTGAGTATGATAAGGCACAGGCCAACATGCTACGATTCTCCGAAAATGTCCTGAAAGACATCTTGCGTGAGTTCCCAATAGGTGTTTACATTCCGAAGAAGGAGATTCAGCAACGATTACAGGTTATCTTGCAAGAGAATGGTGTGCAGTACAAAGTAGCACAAGAAACCATCCGAGATTACTATGATGTGAGTGAAAGCAACTCTATGGAACTACCATCGTTCCGTCTTAATGTGTTTAAATTTCCAATGGTAGATTTTTGAAACGTGGGTCTATAAGATGAAAATTTTTGAAATCTCTACCATCGGGTAATTTTCACGGAGAAGTTGACATAATGATGCCTGTGCTACGTTGTAAGCATGGGCATTGTATCAAATTGACAAAAGAAAGTGTTGACCTTCATATCCTCCCCGGCAGGCTGATTTTGTATTTTCAGATTTCTCAATTTTGATAGTCATATAGCATATACTTTGGAAGCCTCATCGCCATACAGATACAACCAAGATCACTTCAATTTGCAGTTTTTTCATGGTCGCTGTATTGTTAAAAATCAGAACTTGAAAATTTATAGAGTGATCAGCAAGTTCCCTCACAACCCCTTTTAGTCCCCCTCCTCATAATTGATATAAAAAGAATGCTTTTCCAAAAATGTAGGCAAATGTAAAGAGCCTGTAATACTAAAATAGTCATTAAAAAAATGTCTATAAAAAATGAGTATCAATCAATAAATTTTAGTTACTATGAACGAGTTAATTATGTTACCAAAAAGAATCAATTTGGGTGAGTTTGCAGAAGATGCAGTAATTGTTAATGACAGTGTTAGTTTTTTGGATGCTAATACAGATACAATCACTATCGAAGAACTTGCCAATAAGTGTGTTGTGCCTACTTGGGCTAATCAAGATTTAACAATCGCACATCAAGACTTTATAGGCTGTGTGCATGAAGCTGCCAAAGACTTCTACAGAGGTGAACTGATAAATATTCCGGATATTAGAGTTTCACATATTGTACGTGGAAGAATTCCATCAGCATTAGGAAAGAAAGCATCTGAATTATTGGAGTGTGAAAAGACGCAATTCTATCAAAGACTTGCATTTGCTTTTACCATTCCATCCATTTATGAAACAATTAAAGGAGAAAAACTTGAATTGTGTGTGGGTGGAGTACGCAACTATTCAGATTTGAATCTTTATCGTGCTACTAAGGGCATGGAGAAGTTTTCAGTGTTTGTGGGGTGGCGTGTGAGAGTATGTTCCAATCAAGTTCTTACAGGTGATGGAGTAAAGTTTAACATGGAAGTAACCAATATAGGTGAACTTTACAGAAACGTGCTTGAATTATTCCAGAGCTTTAATCCCGCCAAAGAAATTCACTTGTTACAATCTTTATCTGATACTTACCTATCTGAAACACAATTTGCACAGGTGGTAGGCAGGATGAGGTTATATCAAGCATTACCAACATCCAAACAACGGTTAATTCCTAAACTTCTTATTACTGACAGTCAGATAAACAATGTCTGTCGTGACTATTACCATAATGAGAACTTTGGAGTAAAAGACAATACGATTTCTTTATTTGATTTTCACAATCTACTGACTGAATCAAATAAGATGAGCTACATTGATACCTATCTACAGCGTGGTGTCAATGCAACAGAAGTCAGTGTTGGACTTAATAACGTTATGCAAGGATATGATAATAAATATGCTTGGTTCTTAGGCTAAGTGAATTATTGATTGAAGGGCACTTACTTCGGTAGGTGTCCTATTCTTGTTTATCAACGATTATAACTTATTAAATATATGGATATTAACTACATTGTTTTACTTGATTGCTCCGTAGGCGAAATAATCAAGATTAGATTGAGTGAAGAAGAAAAGATTGTATCTGAAAAGTACGAGGATTTCAGCGAGTTCATAGAAACTTTGGAAGACAAGTACGGATTCAATCTTAATTGTTGCTCATGGATGTGTTGTGAGATTTTAAGTGAACGCAGTTATTAACTAATGGGAGGATATTTCGGTGTCCTCTCATTTAAATAACTCCATATTAGTTTTGAGGTCTCAAAATTTAGACCTATATTTGTAATTAATAAAAAGAATAACTATGCCAACAATATTAATAATATTTGGATTACGTTTCTTTTTCTATGCAGATGAACATTTGCCTATTCATGTTCATTTGGAAAATAGTGATGGTTTAGCTAAGATAGAATTAGAACCAGAAATTAAATTGATAGAAAATAGAGGCATCAAGCCCAAAGATATTAAAAGGGCAATGTTTATTGTAGAACAATACAAAGAAGAATTTATAGAAAAGTGGAAAGAATTTCACGGTGAATAATTTAAAACAAAGAGTTATGGCTAAGATTGAAAAACTTTGGTTTGATTCAGACAGAATCTGGATTACAACAGACGAAGGGCAAACACTTAGTCGCCCTTTGGAAGCCTTTCCAACCTTGAAGGATGCAACAGAAGCACAACGTTTATCTTTTAAGATTGGTCGTTTTGGAGATTCCATCCGTTGGGAAGAAATAGATGAAGACATTCATATCTGTAGTTTCCATGATACGGAAGAGCCAGACTATGATAATGAGATAGCGAAGATTTTCCGTAGATTCCCACAACTGAATGTATCGGAAGTAGCAAGAAGTATTGGAATTCACAAAAGTTTGCTTTCCAAGTACATCTATGGGATGAAACGACCAAGTGAACAACGGAAAGAGCAGATTAAGGAAGCACTTCATTTATTAGGACAGGAACTAATGGCAGTTTAACCCTTACTATTATTAACAATATTAGGACATCTATTCAGTTAGGTGTCCTTTTTTTTATTTTCTAACTAATTAAACGAATACAAAATGAACATAGATTATAAAGTGGGAGAAGTAGAGTTGTCTTACAAAACTTATTCTCAAACAAAGCAAAAAATAAGAACAGCAACAGATGTTTATAATGCTTTACGTCCAACATACAGAGCTGGAACTATCAATTACAAAGAATATTTCAAAATATTGTTTATGAATAGTAATGGTGAAATGTTAGGATATACTCAAATTTCAGAGGGTGGAATTTCAGAAACAACCGTTGATATTAGAAACGTAATGCAAGCAGCCTTATTGACAAATTCTGTAGCTATCATTTTGGCACACAATCATCCAAGTGGTAATTTAAAGCCAAGTAAATGTGACGAAGAATTAACCAAGAGAATAAAGGAAGCTGCCAAACTTTTTAATATAACAGTTACTGACCATGTTATCTTAACTGATACAAATTATTTCAGCTTTTTGGAAGAAGGACTTCTTTAAAATACACACTTTGATGATTAGTGAATGTTTCTTTAGCAATCAATGACTTATGAGTCAACGATGAAAAAGAACATTCACTTTTATTTATTCACCTATAAAATTGAACATTATGTCACTTAAATATTCAAATACAACAGCAGATTTTTTACAATGGGATGAAGCCATGAATCTTATTCGTAAATTAGCTAAAGATGGTAATTATAAAATGTCGCTACTTATAGCACTAGGTTGTTTTACAGGATTGAGAATTTCAGATATACTTGCTTTAAGGTGGAAACAGATACTCAATACAGATGAGTTTTCAATCATAGAGAAAAAGACCGGAAAGAAAAGGATACTTCGTTTGAATCCTCAACTTCAACAACACATATCAGATTGTTACAATCAAATCAATCCCATTTGTTTAAATGCTCCTATCCTAGTAAGTCAGAAAGGTACAATCTTTACCGTTCAGCGTATCAATGTAATCTTGAAAGAAGTAAAGAAGAAATATCGTTTGAAAGTAAAGAATTTTAGCTGTCACTCTCTTCGTAAGACATTTGGAAGACAGGTTTACAATATGAATAATGAAAATGCAGAGTTGGCATTAGTTAAGCTCATGGAATTATTTAATCATAGTAGTGTTTGCATTACTAAAAGATACTTAGGTTTAAGGCAGGAGGAAATACTTGAAACTTATGATTGTTTAAGTTTTTGAATTTATGAGGTGACATTTTTCTGAAAAAAATCTCTATTAGGGGCTAATTCAGATTTTGTCACCTTCTAATCTTCTATCATCAAAAAATACTCATGATTGTATCATCTTTGAATTGGACTTCTGGTGAATAAGAATTATACATATTAAGAGCAGATTTTGTTCTAATTCTATGTTGGTAGAAAATAGGAAAATTTTCATCTTATAAGGTGAGATTTGAAAAATCTACCACAGGGACAAAATTTGTTTTTTTGCATTAGCTATACCAATTACAGAAATTGAGAGTTTTGTCCCTAAAGAGCCGGTACTAAAAATAGTCATAGAATAAAGTATATTTCATTTAGATAAAAAACTGAATAAAAAGATACAACTATAACACCTTTTTCACTTACTTTGCACTCATTCTACACTACAGCGGTAGTGGAGAATTACATATTAACGAAAAAAGGTGTTATTGAAATTATCTTCTTAGATTAAACTTCGCAACTTTAATTTTTGGAATGAAGATGATGGCAATAGCACCACATCATTTGATTATATCTGCTCATTAGATATGGGCTTTTAGATATTGTCAATATAGGTGTGGGCTATTGTTTTATCCATTCCAAAGGCAATGCGAAGGCCTAATCTAAGGATGAAACAATAAAGTTCCCACACCTTCTTTTTTCATCAGCTTTCTTCTGGGAATTAGTTGGCATAAAACTAAGTTTATGAAGATTAGAGATTTATTCAAATTAGCATTTGTGGCTACAGTCGCAAGTTTTACAGCTTGTGAAAACATTACTGATGAACTAATTGGTAATGATTGTGAAATCAGATTAACAAGTAGCATCAATCCTGTAACACGTGCAACCAATCAAAACTTACAGGCTACCCAAATTGTAACAGGTCAACAAGTAGGTGTAACTATTACAGGAGCCAAGAGTGAACATAACAATGTGGCTTGGACTGCCGGAGAAAGTGGAGCATTGACAAATACTGGTAATCCTATCTATTATGGAGATAGTGAAACCACCATTACTGCTTACCATCCTTTCAATGATGCTTGGGATGAAAACACGGCTTATACCTTTTCTGTAAGTACAGACCAAAGTACTGATGAGAATTATTTGAATAGTGATTTGCTTTGGGCTACGGTAAATGCTTCAAGATCCGTAAACCCTGTATCGTTAACATTTACTCATAAGTTGGCAAAGATAAATGTAACTTTAACAAGTACAGATATTACTGATTTAAGTGGAGCAACTATTAGCATTTGTGGTACTAATATTGCTACTAACTTCAATCCTTCAACAGGAGAGTTATCTTCTGCCACGAGTAATGTAACTGAAATTAAAGCTAGTGTAACAACAGATACTGAAAAAACTGCATCTGCTATAGTTATCCCTCAAACTATAGCAAGTGGAACTCAATTTATCAAAGTCGTTCTTAACAATAAAATTTATTACTATACTCTAAATGTAGACAAAGAATTAGTATCCGGAAAATCTTATAGCTATACTTTAAATGTAAAGAACTCAGTATTGATTAATACCTCTGAGAATATTACAGATTGGACAAATGAAGATATTGACGGTGATGCTGAAGAAGAAGTGGTTATTGCAAAAAATGTAACAGTAGAAACAGCAGGAACATTATCTACTTTAATTTCTGATGAAGAAAAATATAATATTACCTCATTAACAATATCTGGACCACTAAATGGTACAGATATAGCCTTTCTTCGTGATATCATGGCAGGTATAGATAAGATTAAAGGTAAAATAACAATGTTAGACCTTAGTAATGTTTCAATTGTTAAAGGTGGCAGTAATTATTATCCTAATAATAATTACGACAGTTATACTCAAGATAATATTATTGGAGAAGCAATGTTTTCAGATTTTAGGAACTTACAAATTATTAAAATGCCGAACAATATAACGAAAATTGCAGAAAGAGCATTTAACAGTTGTAAAAATTTAACTTCTATTACTATCCCAAATAGTGTAACTAGTATTGGAGATTATACTTTCGGTGGTTGTGGAAATTTAACTTCTATTACTATCCCAAATAGTGTAACTTCTATTGGAAATAATGCTTTTTTTGGTTGTTCAAGCTTAACATCTATTGTTGTAGAAAAAGGGAATACTGTTTATGATTCTAGAGATAATTGTAATGCTATTATTGAAACTTATACAAATACATTAAAAGTATGTTGTAATAGCACTACTATTCCAAATAGTGTAACTTCTATTGGAAATAATGCTTTTTTTGGTTGTTCAAGTTTAACATCTGTTACTATCCCAAATAGTGTAACTTCTATTGAAGAATCTGCTTTCAGTAGTTGTAGAAATTTAACTTCTATTACTATCCCAAATAGTGTAACTAGTATTGGAGATTATGCTTTTGTGAGTTGTGTTAGTTTAACATCTGTTACTATCCCAAATAGTGTAACTAATATTGGAGATAATGCTTTCATGGAGTGTACAGGTTTAACATCTGTTACTATCCCAAATAGTGTAACTTCTATTGGTACTTATGCTTTCTGTTTTTGTGAAAATTTGACAGAAATTCATTGTAAAGCTACTACTCCTCCAACAATAAATAGTTTTGCCTTTAATAATGAATCTTCATGCACTCTTTATGTACCAGAAGGATATAAATCAGTTTATGAAACTGCTGATTATTGGAAAGATTTTACAAACATTGTAGAAGAATAAAAAAACTAACTATTTTCTTTTTAGAAATCAGTTAATATAAAAACTTAATTCAAATGAAAATAAAGGATTTATTCAAATTAGCATTTGTGGCTACAGTCGCAAGTTTTACAGCTTGTGAAAACATTACTGATGAACTAATTGGTAATAATAGTGAAATCAGATTAACAAGTAGCATCAATCCTGTAACACGTGCAACCAATCAAAACTTACAGGCTACCCAAATTGTAACAGGTCAACAAGTAGGTGTAACTATTACAGGAGCCAAGAGTGAACATAACAATGTGGCTTGGACTGCCGGAGAAAGTGGAGCATTGACAAATACTGGTAATCCTATCTATTATGGAGATAGTGAAACCACCATTACTGCTTACCATCCTTATAATTCATCATGGACTAGTACAAGTCATACTTTCTCTGTAAGTACAGACCAAAGTACTGATGAGAATTATTTGAATAGTGATTTACTTTGGGCTACTGCGTCTTCTTCAAAGACTGAAAATGCTATACCTTTGGTCTTCAAACATAAGTTAGCTAAGATAAACGTTACTTTAACTAGTGAAGATATTGCAGATTTGAGTAATGCAACCATATCTATTTGTGGAACAAACATAACTACAAATTTTAATCCAGCAGATGGAACTCTATCAGCGACAACAGCTAATGTCGTTGAAATTAAGGCTGGAGTAACTACAACTTCTGCATATACATCTTCTGCCATTGTTGTACCTCAAGAATTGGCAAGTGGAACTAAATTCATTAAAGTGATATATAACAACAAGAACTTCTATTACACATTGTCTGCAAAGAAAGAATTCAAGTCTGGTTATTCCTATAGTTATACGTTGAATGTTAAGGAAAGTAAAGTTGAGATAGACGTAGAATCTGATAATATTACAGATTGGACTGATGAAGAAGCAACAGGTGATGCTGAGGAGGACGTTTTTAAAATGACAGCAGTAGATTTAGGACTCAGTGTAAAATGGGCATTTTGTAATTTGGGAGCAAAAACAGAATTAGCAAGAGGAAACTTATATAAATGGGGTGAAACTTCACCCGCACAAGGTAATAATACAAAAGAAGATTATGTGTTTTATGATGTTACAAATAGTACATATCAAGATTTAGGAGATGATATTAGTGGTACTGAATATGATGCAGCAACAGCGATTTTAGGAGAAGGTTGGAGAATGCCGACTAAAGCTGAATGGGAAGAGCTTAAAAGTAATTGTACTGCAACCTCATACGAAATAGATGGTAGTAGTTTTTATTATGTTTTTAAGAGCAATAAAAATGATAATAAAATCTATGTCCCAGCAACATATTCATTTTACACATATTGGACAAGTACTGATTTTACATATAGCGGCCCTTCTCTTACAGATGATAGTGAATTCATTGCGCCCTATTATTTTTTGTTAAATTTTGATTATACAGAAATTGTACAGGGTGCTGTCCCATATCAAGGTCGTTATATAAGAGCTGTATATGATGGAGAATAAAAAAGTTTATACGTAATCCCGTACTAATCCTCCTTTTAAAGGGATTATAAAAATGCCAACTTACCCAATCAAGGATAAGTTGGCGTTTTTCTTTTTACTTGCTTTTCTTTACTAATCTAGAATCTGAAACTCCTTTTTCTAACTTTGGTTTAGTTACCGGATATTTCATACTTGTTGGCATTCCAACGATATTTCCAAAATACTTTTTAAAATCAAAATTCTTCATAGCTATAAAATTTTAATTAGACATATATACAAGGATATTCAGTAGGCAGTAGTAGAACAAATGATTTAAACGATACTTGATATATGAGAAGTAGAGATAGAGATAATCTTGGTATTTTGAGTGATTGGAAAGCTGTAATATGCCAAAATGTATGGCAGCTTGAATCGTAGAAATAAGTTAGGGACAAGTGGTTAACTTTATGATAATAATATTGAATATGAAATGGAGATTCCATATCTTTGTAATGGAACAAATGTTGACTAATTGTTGACTAATTTGTTTTAAACTTGAGATTATAAAAATGTCGATTTATGGCATAAAGTCTTGTAGCTTAGCTGATTCCATGAGAGCCGTAAGGCTTTACATGGCTTGAGAGCGTCAGATCCCGGTTCTGAAGGTCGTGGGTTTGAATCCCACCCTGGTCACAAGTAATAAAGCTGTTAAATCATTGATAAATAGGTGATTTAATGGCTTTTTATTTTTATATTTGTATCTGAAATTATAGAATAAATGTTTTGTTATGAGTTTGCATATAATTGAACATCCGTTGGTGCAACATAAATTGTCCATATTGCGTCAGAAAGATACTTCTACATTGAAGTTTCGTGAATTACTTCAAGAAATCTCTATGTTGATGGGATATGAAATTACTCGTGATTTTCCTCTTGAATATGAAGAGATTGAGACGCCTTTACAAGTGATGAATGCACCTAAAATTGTTGGTAAAAAAGTGGTTATTGTTCCTATATTAAGAGCTGGTCTTGGTATGGTGGATGGGCTGTTGAAGCTTATTCCTTCTGCTCGTATTGGTCATATAGGCTTATATCGAGATGAAAACACTTGTAATCCTGTGTTTTATTATTATAAAATGCCTAAAAATAAAGATCGTTTGGTTATTTTGACAGACCCGATGTTGGCAACAGGAGGTAGTGCATGCGATGCTATTGCTCGTTTGAAGAATGATGGATTCTTGAATATCCGCATGATGTGTTTAGTCGCTTCTCCGCAAGGAGTGAAGGCTGTGATGGAAAATTATCCGGAGGTAGATATTTATTTAGCTTCTATAGATGAGGGTTTGAATGAGGTTAATTATATTTTGCCTGGTTTAGGTGATGCGGGGGATCGTATTTTTGGTACGAAGTAGTCTAAAAAATATTCGGATTTATAAAAATAAACATCCGATGTAATTTTATCTCCCTGCCCAGAAAAATAAATTTTCCTGGGCAGGGAAATTTATAATCAGTAAGTAAGTTTCATCTTCAAGGTTGCGAAGTAAAATCGAAAGTTTTTTGTCTCATATCAGATTGAAGTCATTAGTTTTTTCTCAAAAGAGGAGTTTGCAAGCTTACTTTTGAAGATTTTATCCTTTCAAACTGTTGCTCGATTTTTTTCGCAAACACAAAAAAGACCATCTCAAAGTTTATTTGAGACAGCCTCTTTTTTATTTAGTGGGCGTTGACGGATTCGAACCGCCGACCCTCTGCTTGTAAGGCAGATGCTCTGAACCAGCTGAGCTAAACGCCCGAAGTTGAATTCAATTTGATGGTGGGCGTTGACGGATTCGAACCGCCGACCCTCTGCTTGTAAGGCAGATGCTCTGAACCAGCTGAGCTAAACGCCCAAAGTGAAATCAATTCGTTATGAAAGTGGGCGTTGACGGATTCGAACCGCCGACCCTCTGCTTGTAAGGCAGATGCTCTGAACCAGCTGAGCTAAACGCCCTTTCATTTATCATTAAATCGGTTAATACTTTATCTCTCTAAAGCGCTGCAAAGATACGGCTTTTTTTATTACCACCAAATATTTTTGAGAAAAAGTATAAAAAAACTTCATGGTTTCTTATATGTATTAAGATTTATAGTAACTTTGCAACTCCTTATTAATAATGTATATGGTATTTTCAGCACTAACTGCTATATCTCCTGTTGACGGGCGATATAGAAACAAAGCCGAAGGTTTAGCGGCTTATTTTTCAGAATATGCACTTATAAAATATAGAGTGCAGGTGGAGATTGAGTATTTTATCACTCTGTCTGAATTTTTGCCAGGACTTCAAGCATTGGCAACAGTAGCGAATAAAGAAGCTTTACGAAAAATCTATCAAGATTTTTCGGTAGAAGATGCTACACGAATCAAAGAAATAGAGAGTATAACAAACCACGATGTAAAGGCTGTCGAATATTTTATTAAAGAAAAGTTTGATCTATTGTCTTTACAGGATTATAAGGAATTTATCCATTTTGGTTTGACCTCACAGGATATAAATAACACCTCTGTCCCTTTATCTATTAAAGATGCGTTGAATGAAGTTTATTTCCCAAGTTTGGAAGAGGTGATTAGTTTGTTGAAAAAATATGCAGAAGAGTGGTCGGGTGTTTCGATGTTGGCAAAGACACATGGACAACCTGCATCTCCTACTCGTTTGGGGAAAGAGGTGATGGTCTTTGTTTATCGATTGGAACAACAGGTGAAATTATTGAAAGCAACTCCTATCTCTGCCAAGTTTGGTGGAGCAACGGGTAATTTTAATGCACATCATGTTGCTTATCCGGAGTATGATTGGAGAGCTTTTGGTAATAAGTTCGTGAATGAAGTGTTAGGATTGAACCGTGAAGAATGGACAACCCAAATTTCAAATTATGATAATTTGGCGGCTATTTTTGATGGCATGAAACGTATTGATACCATTTTGATTGACTTGTGTCGTGACTTTTGGCAGTATGTTTCTATGGAATATTTCAAACAAAAGATTAAGGCCGGTGAAGTCGGATCTTCTGCTATGCCTCATAAAGTGAATCCGATTGACTTTGAAAATGCAGAAGGAAACTTGGGTATGGCTAATGCTATCTTGACTCATTTGGCTATGAAGTTGCCAATCTCTCGTTTGCAACGAGATTTAACAGACTCTACTGTCCTTCGTAATGTAGGTGTCCCGATGGCACATATCGAAATTGCATTTAAAAGTTTAACAAAAGGGTTAGGTAAATTGTTATTAAACGAAAGTGCATTGTATAGAGATTTGGATAATTGCTGGGCTGTTGTTGCTGAAGGTATTCAGACTATCCTTCGTCGTGAAGGTTATCCGAAACCTTATGAAGCATTAAAGGCATTGACTCGAACAAATGAAGGAATCACTGCTGAGTCTATTAGTAATTTTATTGATACATTGCAGGTGAGTGAGGCTGTTAAAGCTGAATTGAAGGCGATTACACCTCATAATTATACAGGTATTTGATATGAAAACGGTAAGCCGTGAGGCTTCTAAGTAATAATATTTAATTTATAACAAATGAGTACTGAAGAAAGAGAAGAATTTCAACAGCGTCCAAGAAGAGTGACGCAGGGTTTTAGAAGGGAAAACACAGACCAGGACGCTGAGAGAAGACCTTATAATCAGGGTTATAACAGACCTGAAGGTAACTATGAGCGTAAACCTTATAATCGTCCTAACAGAGATGGCGGTTATGGTTCGTATGGTGATAGACAAAGTCATTCTCGTGTATATGAGAATCGTGAAGGAGGGTATAATAGACCATATAACCGTAGTTATGGTAATGGGGGTTACAATAAGCCGTCTTATGGAAATAACCGTCCTTATGGAAATAATAATGGTGGAGCTTCATACGGTAACCAATACAGTCGCCCGTCTCGTCCTAACTATGAAGATAGAGGTAAAGCTTATTCTGCTACTCCTTCTGGAGAAGGTTTGTCAACAGATGGCGTTAAGAAAAGAAGACCTCGTGTTGGAGATAGCCGCGTAAATCAATTTTATGATGCTCGTGAAAACCGTGGCGGTAACAGAACTTCATACGGTAATAATAATCGCTATGGTAATAATGGTGGACGTGGTGGTAATAATAACAGACGTCCTAATATGAACCGCCGTACGAGTGATTATAATCCAAATTCAAAATATAATTTCCAAAAACAACTTAAATACAAAGAGGTATTGGCTGATCCAAATGAACCGATCCGTTTGAATAAGTTCTTATCAAATGCAGGTGTATGTTCACGTAGGGAAGCTGATGAATTTATCCAAGCAGGAGTTGTTAAGGTAAATGATCAGGTTGTAACGGAATTGGGTACAAAGATTACGCGCCAAGATGTGGTAACATTCAATGGTGAACAGGTTCAGATTGAAAGCAAAGTTTATATCGTATTGAATAAGCCTAAAAATTGTGTAACTACTTCTGATGATCCTCAAGAACGTTTGACTGTTATGGATCTTGTGAAAAACGCTTGCCATGAACGTATTTATCCTGTAGGACGTTTGGATAGAAATACTACAGGGGTATTACTTCTTACTAATGATGGGGATTTAGCATCTAAATTAACTCATCCTTCTTTCAAGAAAAAGAAAATCTACCATGTATGGTTGGATAAGAATGTCTCAGTAGAGGATATGGAGAAGATTGCCAATGGTTTAGAATTGGAAGATGGTGAGATTCACGCAGATGCTATTAGCTATGCTAGTGAAACAGATAAGAGTCAGGTAGGAATCGAAATTCATTCAGGACGTAACCGTATTGTTCGTCGTATCTTTGAATCTTTGGGTTACCATGTGGTGAAATTGGATCGTGTTTATTTTGCCGGTCTGACTAAAAAGAATCTGGGAAGAGGTAAATGGCGTTATTTGAATGAACGTGAAGTGAATGCACTTCGTATGGGTGCTTTTGAATAATAGTGAATTTAGCCGGTTGAATAAACCGGCTAATTAATTTGTAGATTTATTTATAAAAATATAAAGATGGAAGCAATTAAAAGAACGAAGATTGTTGACCTTCTAAAAAGTGAAGCTTTTGGTTCGACTGTAAATGTAAAGGGTTGGGTTCGTACTCGTCGTGGAAGTAAACAAGTTAATTTTATTGCATTGAATGATGGTTCTACGATTAATAATGTTCAGATAGTTGTTGATGTAGATAAGTTAGGAGAGGAATATCTGAAGCCGATTACAACGGGTGCGAGTATCAGCGTTAATGGAACATTAGTGCAATCACAAGGAAAAGGACAGAATGTAGAAATACAGGCAACTGAAATTGAAATTTACGGTACTGCTGATCCTAATACATATCCTTTGCAGAAAAAGGGACATTCGATGGAATTTTTACGTGAAATCGCTCATTTGCGTCCACGTACCAATACTTTTGGAGCAGTCTTTCGCATACGTCATCATATGGCTTATGCTATTCATAAGTTTTTTCATGATAAAGGATTCTTCTATTTTCATACGCCTCTAATCACAGCTTCTGACTGTGAAGGAGCTGGACAAATGTTTCAAGTTACTACGATGAATTTGTATGATTTGAAAAAGGATGAGAATGGCTCTATTATTTATGATAATGATTTCTTTGGAAAGCAGGCAAGTTTGACTGTTTCCGGACAGTTGGAAGGTGAATTGGCTGCAACAGCTTTAGGACAGATTTATACTTTTGGACCTACTTTCCGTGCTGAAAATTCTAATACTCCTCGTCACTTGGCCGAATTCTGGATGATTGAACCTGAAGTTGCATTCAATGACATTCAGGATAATATGGAGTTGGCTGAAGAATTTATTAAATATTGCGTACGATGGGCTTTGGATAATTGTATTGATGATATTAAGTTCTTAAATGATATGTTTGATAAGGGCTTAATTGAACGTTTACAAGGTGTTTTGAAGGATGAATTTGTTCGTTTGCCATATACTGAGGGTATAAAGATTCTTGAAGAGGCTGTAGCGAATGGACATAAATTTGAATTCCCTATCTATTGGGGTGTTGATTTGGCTTCAGAACATGAGCGCTATTTGGTAGAAGAGCATTTTAAACGTCCTGTTATTTTGATTGATTATCCTAAAGAAATAAAGGCTTTCTATATGAAGCAAAATGAAGATGGAAAGACCGTTCGTGCTATGGATGTTTTGTTCCCCAAAATTGGCGAGATAATTGGAGGTTCAGAACGTGAGGCTGATTATGATAAGTTGTTGAATCGTATAAACGAATTAGGTATCCCAATGAAAGATATGTGGTGGTATTTAGATACTCGTAGATTTGGAACTGTCCCTCATTCTGGTTTTGGGTTAGGATTTGAACGTTTATTGTTATTTGTTACAGGTATGGCAAATATTCGTGATGTAATACCTTTTCCTCGTACGCCTAAAAATGCAGATTTCTAATTATCTATCTTTGGATAAAATAAAAAAAACTCCACACTGTGTGGAGTTTTTTTATTCTTTATCTTCTATATCTATAGGAATTTGTCTT
The DNA here is from genome assembly GCA_015060925.1 of Parabacteroides distasonis. Classification (GTDB taxonomy): domain Bacteria; phylum Bacteroidota; class Bacteroidia; order Bacteroidales; family Tannerellaceae; genus Parabacteroides; species Parabacteroides distasonis_B. The sequence continues at coordinate 31,331 of SUXM01000008.1, read as the reverse complement.
TTGAAAGCTTCTTTAAAAGAGATTAGGGATTCTGTTCTTGCAAGTCCTAATGGTTGTAGTTTATTATGGATTATACTTAATAAGTGCTGGTTATTCTTTGCATAAATCTTAATAAATAAATCATATTGACCTGTTGTGTAGTGACATTCAACTACCTCAGGTATTTTTTTCAGAGCTTCAGTGACAGCAGGGAATTGTCCTGGAGACTTAAGGTATAATCCCATATAAGCACATGTCTCATATCCTACTTTTGTATTGTCAACAATAAATTCTGAACCTTTAATTACTCCTAAGTTTGTTAGTTTTTGGATTCGTTGATGTATTGCAGCTCCTGATACATTACACTCTCTTGCTACTTCAAGGAATGGGATACGTGCGTTGCCTATAATTAGTTTTAATATCTTTTCATCTAATTCATCTAATTGATGGTGTGCCATGATTGTGTTAGTTTGTAAGTTTATACTTTATTTTGACACAAATATAATCAATCTTTAAGAATTATCGCTATTTTAATTTTAAATTTATACTTTATGAATTTGTGGTTGATTTGATGATGTATTATAAAAAAAGAAAGCAAGAATTGTTTTATCAACTCCTGCTTTCCTTTTTTTATGTATGAATTTTGTTATTCAACAGCTTGACGAGCTGAATAACTAATCTTCAATGCGTATGCTTCACGAAGTGCTTGTTTTACGTCTGTAATCAAACCCATCTTAGTTTCACTGTCGGCTTTGATTGATACAGTCATAAACGGCTGATCTTCTTCATTCATACTTGACTTTTCCTGAGCAATGTAATCTTGGATTTCAGAAACTTCTGCAAATTTATCATTTAATTGCAAACGTGCTTCAGTACCCATTTTTGCCTGAAATTCTTGATTAGGCTTTCCTACATAGATGAATGTAACCAATGATTTCTTTTCCAACTTCTGTAACTCTGTAGCTTGAGGAGCACGGAATTGTACCATTAAAGTTACTTCACGCATAGATGTTACCATCATGATAAAGAACAAGAAGGCAAAGACCAAGTCAGGTAATGATGACGTATTTAATTCGGGCATTTCACGTCCGCCCGCTTTACTAAATTTTCCCATTACTATTTACCTCCATAATTTTTAGGTTCAGCTTCAGATATCTTTTGCGGATATACCTGTTGCACAGCCTTTTGTTGTTCTTCATCTAATTCTGCGAATGCCATTCCAAATTTCTTTTTAGAAAGATCATCACGCAATTCATTGTATGCCTTTGCTAATTCATTCTGAACACTGATGTATGCCTGGTATTCAGTACCACGGTCATTCTGTAGAGAGATTACGTGTTTCTTGGCAGTCATTATTTTACCGAAGAAAGGTACATCTTCTTCTACTTTTTCAGGTTTATTAGCATCATTAAACGGATTGTCAATGAACTCTTTTACCTTGTCTTTCAATTGCTTGATATCAACGAATTGATCTCCACAAAGGATTTCATTGTTACTATTGATCAATACAACCAATAGGTTTCTCTTATTGATATCAACGTCTTGCTTCTTTTGATCTTTAGGAACAGGAGGCGGCAAACGTCTTGCCAAACCTTTATCTGTGTCCATGGATGTAGTAATAAGGAAGAAGATAAGCAACATGAAAGCAATATCGGCTGAAGAAGAACCATTGATACCCGGTGTCTTTCTTTTCTTACCCATTTCTTTCTTGTTTAATCAGTTCTTTATTACTATTATTTATTAAGCATTTTCTTCAAAGAGCCCCAAACAACACAAGCAACGATTAAGCCCATCAAGATGATAGTAGTCATAATCCACATATCTGTTGTTTTTAACCAACCAGCAGTGTTGTAAGCTTGTGCTTCAGCATTCATACCTTCAATTGGTGTAGGATCACCCATTGTATAAGTGATGAATAACAATGCGGCAAACAAAATCAAAGAAACCAAAGACATGATAGCACCTTTAGGATCTGCTTTCAAAGAAGAAAGGAACTGCCATGCAGCGAACAATACAGTACTTAATACTGTTGCAAAGAACAAAGCTGAAGACCAATCAATCAGCAATCCTGTATGAACAGGCTCTAGCATTTCAGCAGCAGGATCTACAACTCCTCCTGTGTAAAACATACCTAGAACGACAATACTGACAATAGAGCATATCAATAATGTCCAACTAGATATTTTTCTTATCTTAGTAACTGCCATAGTTGTCTATTATTTTTTGAATTTAAGGTTGTATTTGATAACTAAGTCTAACAAAGAGATTGAAGCATCTTCCATTTGGTTCAAAATAGCTTCCAATTTGCTTAACAAATAGTTATAGAAAATCTGAAGAATCAAAGCAACGATCAAACCACCTACAGTAGTAATCAAAGCCACTTTCATACCACCAGCAACAACGGTCGGGCTGATATCACCAACTTGTTCGATTTTATCGAACGCCATGATCATACCGATTACAGTACCCAAGAATCCCAATGACGGAGCCATAGCGATAAACAATGTGATCCAAGACATGTTCTTTTCCAAAAGACCACCCTGTACACCACCATAAGAGATAACAGATTTTTCAACAACATCGATACCTTGGTCAATTCTCATCAAACCTTGGTAAGCGATAGAAGCGATAGGACCTCTTGTGTCACGAGCAATAGCTTTTGCACCTTCTACATCGCCTTTATCCAAAGCTTCTTCGATACCTTTTAATAACTTAGAAGAATTAGTTTCTGCCAAGTTTAAGTAGATGATTCTTTCCAAGCAGAAAGCCAAACCAAAAATCAAAGCGATAGCAACTAAAGACATAAAGTCTGCACCACCTTCGATGAACTTTGTTTTAAGAGCTTGATACAAACCACCTTCTACTGCGGTTTCAGCAGCTTCTTGCGCGAATGCTACAGAAGAAATTCCAAGAGCACATAAACTCATGAATGTTTTTGCAAAATACTTTTTCATTGTGTGTTTAATTTTTAAGATTAATAATTCTCTTATTTGTTTTTAATATTATTATCTATCTTTAATTAATTTCATGGTATAAGCGGAGAGAGCGGGATTCGAACCCGCGAAACCCTTTAGGGGTTTACACGCTTTCCAGGCGTGCCTCTTCAACCACTCGAGCATCTCTCCAAGCACTAACCGCCCTTTTCTAAAACGGGTGCAAATTACGAAAAAAATCGCATATACAAGCGTTTCAGTGCACAAATCTATAGTTTTTGATTGACATATCACAATATCTGAGGTATAAATTTTGCATCTGAGACGAAATTTCTTTTTATAAAGCGCAATTTGCAATTTTAAAAAGTTTTAGAGCATTTTTTCTTGTTTCCTCTACAACCTGTTCAACTGTCAAATTATATGTTTGCGCAATCTTTTCGGCCGTCTTCCAAATGTAGACAGGCTCATTTCTTTTTCCTCGGTAAGGGACAGGAGATAGGTAAGGGGCATCTGTCTCTAAAACGATATGGCCGATGTCTGTTTGTTGGATAACTTCTGATAGTTTTGAGTTCTTGAATGTAATCACTCCGTTAATCCCTATTTTGAAATGGGGGAATTTTTTGACCTCTGCCAAGTCGTTCTCGTCTCCTGTAAAACTATGGAATACGCCGCATAGTTTATCTGCTCCTACTTTATATAAGGAATCAAAAACTTCCGGGAAAGCATCTCTTGTATGGATGGCAACCGGTAAATTTAGGTCAATGCTCCATTGGAGTTGCTCTTCGAAAACTTTTTTTTGTTCTTTGATATATGTTTTATCCCAATATAAATCAATTCCAATCTCGCCAATTCCGCAGTATGTCCGTTTCCCAAGCCATGATTCTATCTTTTTTAAGTCTTCGGCATAATGTGTGTCTACGCTGGTGGGGTGCAAGCCCATCATGGGGTAAGTAAATTCCGGATAGTTATCGCATAAACTATGCATCTGCTCAATAGTTGTTATATCAACGTTGGGGAGCAGAAGTTTCTCTATGCCGGAATCTTGAGCCGCTGTAATCAACGCTTCTCGATCAGAGTTGAACTCATCCAAATATAGATGGTTATGTGTGTCGATTAATTGCATATTAAGATTGACGGTTCATTAAACGTTCGCAGACCTCTATGAGTATATTCAATCTTTCTTTAGGAATGCAGAGTGAAGCCAAGCAGCTCATGGCCTGGTCATAGTAAGTCTGTATTTTGTTTTCCGATAATTCTTTTAAATGTAATTCATTATATATAGCTGTTACGGCTGCTATTTTCTCTGTCGGATTGAATGTTTCTTGGTTGATCCATTGGTTAAGTGTCGCTTTTTGTTGCTCGGATGCTAACTTGAATGCATTGATTAGCATAAAGGTCTTTTTATTACAAAGAATATCTCCACCTATGTTTTTCCCAAATGTGGTCGGGTCTCCATATACATCTAATAAATCATCCTGTAATTGGAAGGCTAAACCAATATTGATGCCGAATTGGTAAAGAGCTTCTGCTTCAGCTTGAGGTGCATGGGCTATGATTGCACCCGTTTTAAGGGCGCATGCCAAGAGCACAGCTGTTTTCAATCGGATCATCTCGATGTATTCCTCTTCCGCTACGTCAGAACGGGATTCAAATTCCATGTCATATTGCTGGCCTCCACAGATTTCAAGAGCGGTAACAGTGAAAAGATCCATGACCTCTTTTAATGATTCCGGTTGTGTTTCTCCTATCAGTTGGTAGGCGGCAATCAGCATGGCGTCACCGGATAAGATTGCAGAGTTGGCATTCCATACTTTATGTACGGTCGGCTTGCCTCTTCTTTTGTCGGCTTCATCCATTAAGTCGTCATGCAACAGGGTGAAATTATGGAAAACTTCAAGACCCAAAGCTGGTTTGATCGCTGCTTCTACATCTTCTTTATATAGATTGTAAGCCATTAAAACCAAAGCCGGACGGATTCGTTTTCCTCCTAAAGACAAGGTGTATTCAATCGGCTCATATAAACTTTTGGGAGGATAGGTGAATTGGAGTTGAGCAATCTCTTGCTCTATTTTTTGGAGAATAGCATTAAAAGTGAACATAAGGGATAAAGGTTTAAATAGAAAAGGCTGCATGGTAGCAGCCTTTTCGGAATATTTACATGTTATTACTGTAATCTGAATGTAACAGGAACGGTATATTTAACACGTACTGGTTTACCACGTTGTTTACCTGGAGACCATTTCGGCATAGCGTTGATCACGCGAAGCGCTTCTTTATCCAAAGAAGGGTCGATACCACGTAATACTTGTGCATCCACGATAGAACCGTCTTTGTTGATGACGAATGTACAAGTTACACGACCTTGGATGCCATTTTCCTGTGCGATAACCGGATATTTGATTGATTTAGCCAAATACTGCATCAAAGCACCCATACCACCTGGGAATTCCGGCATTGTTTCTACAACGGTAAAAATCTGTTGTTCTGATTCTTCTTCTTCTTCAACGACTGCAGGTGGAACGTATGCTTCCTGCTGAGCTTGGCTCGCATCGTCTTCTGTTGAGATTTCAACGTCTTCCAACTTAACATCATCTTCCACAACATTCAACTCTTCAATAGCAGCTGGTGCTGGTGGTGGTGGCGGTGGTGGAGGGGGCGTATCCTCCGGTCTCGTGATTTCAATTTCCTCTTCCGCGATGATGTCAGCAACGCCTTCATCTTTGGCAATTGTGATCTCACGGTTGCTCCATTCGAAGCCCACGAACAAGATTGCAAGCCCTACGACCATACCCATAAGGATACCCATCGTCTTGCCTTTTTCCAAGTCCGCTTTCGGTGATTTCTTAATTTCCATATACTAAATATTTAAAAATGTGTTTTTCTTCTGCGACAAATATACGGAATATTTTCAAATACAAAACGATTCAGTTAAAATACTGTGCTTTTTTTTATTTTTTTGAGCAACAATATACCTTTTTCCTCTATTTCTCGTTTGGGTTATTGAGCTATTTATATCTGTATTTATTTATCTTTGTCGATTATTTGGAATTGGAAATATGAGAAATGGGTTAATTATATTTTTCTGTTTATTCTTGTCGCTGTTTGTTTCTGCCCAGACCGGAGATACGGGATATACCTTTTTGCGTTACCCCTCCTCTGCCAGAGCCAATGCTTTAGGAGGGAATACGGTCTCTTTGGTAGAGCGGGATCCCTCTTTGGTCTATCATAACCCGGCTCTTTTGGGAGCAGAGATGGATCAGATGGTGAACTTGAATTATTTGAATTATATCTCTGACATCAATGTAGGGAGCGCACTCTTTACGAAGGCTATTAAAGAAAAGGCGGCTTGGGGAGTAGGTGCCTCTTTCTTTAGTCAAGGAAAAATCCGGGGAATGTCGGAGGAGGGATTACCTACGGGTGATTTTACGGCAAAAGATATCAGCCTGAACGGATTTTTCTCTTATGACCTTTCTGCACGGTGGCGTGGGGGTGTTTCCTTGAAGTTTTTGTATTCCAGTATCGGGGATTATACCTCTATGGGAATGGGTATTGATGCCGGATTGAGTTATTACCATTCAGAAAAGGGCTTCTCTTTCGGGGTGGTATTAAAAAATATAGGGGCGCAGCTGAAGGCGTATGAAGATGAACGGCAGAAGATGCCGTGGGATATTCAGCTCGGGGTCTCTAAGCGGATGGCGCATGCTCCCATTCGTTTTTCCCTTACTGCCATGTATCTGAATAAATGGAAGATTAATTATATAGACGATAGTGATGTCGAACATGAAGACGATAGCTTCTTTAAGTCTTTTGTTAAGCACCTTGTAATAGGGGTGGACTATGTCCCCTCGGATAATTTCTGGTTGGGAATTGGTTATAATCCGAAGACCGCTTTGGATATGAAGTTGCAAGGGGGAAATGCATTGGCAGGTTTCTCCGGTGGCGCAGGTGTACGGATCAAGATGTTCGATGTCGGTGTGTCAGTTGCTAAATACCATCCGTCCGCACTCTCTTTCATGTTGAGTGTCTCCACCACTCTTGCCGATTTTTAATTAACTTGCGATTTTTAGAGAATTTCATGCCTATGAGATGTTTTTCTCATCACCTTGAGAAAAGTTTCTTATACTGACGAGAATTTTTTCTCATGCCTATGAGAAAAAGTTTTTGTTGTATATTTGCATCATTACATTACTATATAAAAAACGACAAGTAGGTTATGAAAAAGATCATTATAGCGATAGATGGTGTCTCTTCTACGGGGAAGAGTACGATGGCCAAGGATTTGGCAAAAGAATTAGGGTACACCTATATTGATACGGGTGCCATGTATCGGGCAGTTACATTATATAGTTTACAGCATGGTTTCTTTGTAGATGGGAAGATCGATGAGGAGAAATTGCAGGCAGCAATGGATGATATTGACATCTCTTTCCAGTTCGATCCGGAGACTGGTCGCCCGGATACCTATTTGAATGGGGTAAAGGTGGAAAAAGAGATTCGAGGCATGGAGGTGGCAGGTTGGGTCAGCCCGATAGCCGCTTTGGGTTTTGTGCGGCGTGCCATGGTTGCCAAACAACAAGAGATGGGCAAGGCGAAAGGAATAGTCATGGATGGACGTGATATAGGAACAGTAGTCTTCCCGAATGCTGAACTGAAAATTTATGTGACAGCCAGCCCGGAGGTTCGTGCACAACGCCGTTTGGATGAGTTGAAGGCCAAAGGAGAACAAGCCTCGTTTGAGGAGGTGCTTGAAAATGTAAAGACTCGTGACTATATTGATATGAACCGGGCTGAAAGTCCGCTTCGAAAGGCTGATGATGCGTTGGAGTTGGATAATTCATCTTTGACTATTCCTGAACAGAAAGCATGGCTTTTGGAGCAATATGAGAGGGTTGTAGCAAAGGAAGAACTATGATAGAGGTCGAAATAGATAAAGGCTCAGGTTTTTGTTTCGGTGTCGTCACAGCCATTGAAAGTGCCGAACGTGAACTGAACAATGCCGACACGCATACCCTGTATTGTTTGGGAGATATCGTGCACAATAGCTTGGAGGTTGAACGTCTGGAAGCCTTAGGGTTACGTACGATTGAACATGAAGAGTTTCGGCAGTTAAAAGGGGAAAAGGTGTTATTGCGTGCGCATGGGGAACCTCCTGCTACTTATGAGACTGCCCGACAAAATAACATCACGATCGTAGATGCCACCTGCCCGGTGGTGTTACAGCTACAACGCAAGATCCATAAGTGGTATAAGGAGACTCGTGACAGCCATGCGCAGATTGTCATATACGGAAAGAAGGGGCATGCGGAGGTAAACGGGTTGGTCGGACAGACGGATGGTACGGCTATTGTCATTGAACGGGTGGAAGATTTAGACCGTTTGGATTTCAACCGGCCGATATGTCTGTTTTCACAAACAACCAAATCGTTAGATGGTTTTCGGGAGGTGGTCTCTGAAATAAAGGGACGTATTGCCGAGAATGTGGCGTTTGACTATTTTGATACCATCTGTCGCCAAGTGGCGAACCGGTTACCTAATATCAAGGAGTTTGCATCCAAACATGATTGGATCTACTTTGTGGCAGGAAAGAAAAGTTCCAATGGCAAGATGTTATTGGAAGAGTGTCGGAAAGCCAACCCGAATACGGTGTTCATCTCTGAAGCGCAGGAGATAACAGATCCGCTTCCGGAAGATGTCAAGAGCGTAGGAGTTTGTGGAGCTACTTCTACCCCCAAATGGCTGATGGAGGAGGTGGCTGTCCGGATTCGGGAGTTGAATATGTAGAATTTATAAGTATATTTGCCTAAAATAAATAAAAGAAAGAGCTTATGTCTGCAGTTAAATGTATTGGCATTTTAACTTCCGGAGGTGATGCGCCCGGTATGAATGCCGCGATTCGTGCGGTGACACGTTCTGCGATCTATAACGGAATGTCTGTAAAAGGTATTTATCGTGGATACAAAGGGCTGATAACAAATGAAATTATAGATTTTAAAACTCAAAATGTAAGTAATATCATACAGCGTGGTGGTACGATTTTGAAGACGGCTCGTTGTATGGAATTTAAGACTCCGGAAGGTCGTCAACAGGCTTATGAACGGTTGAAGGAACATGGAATAGATGCTTTGGTCGTTATTGGTGGGGACGGAACATTGACTGGCGCACGTGTGTTGGCTCAAGAATTTAATATCCCTATTGTCGGTTTGCCTGGTACGATTGACAATGACCTGTATGGGACAGACGTTACGATAGGTTATGATACGGCATTGAATACCATTATGGAATGTGTGGATAAGATTCGGGATACAGCTACCTCGCACGAACGTCTGTTCTTTATTGAGGTGATGGGACGTGATGCGGGCTTCTTGGCGTTGAATGGGGCTATCGCTTCTGGGGCAGAGGCGGCTATCATTCCGGAAATCTCCATGGAGAAGGACCAATTGGCTGAAATGATTGAAGCCGGATTCCGTAAGTCTAAAAACAGTAGTATCGTACTGGTGGCAGAGAGTGATGTGACCGGTGGGGCTATGGGGGTTGCGGAACGTGTAAAGAAGGAATATCCGCAGTTCGATGTGCGTGTCTCTATTTTGGGACATTTGCAACGCGGAGGGTCACCGACTGCGCAAGACCGTATTTTGGCTACCCGTATGGGGGTGGCGGCAGTGGATGCATTATTGGATGACCAACGTAATGTTATGATGGGTATCCAAAACGATGAGATTGTGTATGTTCCTTTCTCTAAAGCGATAAAGAATGATAAACCTATCAACCGTAATTTATTGAATACACTTCGTGTTTCTTCCATCTAAAAAAGAGATACGGACGATAGGATAGAAAAAGGATGGGCAACCGAGTTAAATGGGTTGCCCATCCTTTTTTGTCACTTGCCTATTGCTTGAGCAAGCGATGCTTATTCTTTTTTATTGTACTTGGAAGGTACAACCGTTGGATGCTTGTGAGTTAGGAACAACATGCAATTCATAATCACCGTTAATGATTTCCCATGCTTTTTGGCTTTCAGACCAACGTCTTAATCTTGAAGCAGGAATGTCAAGACTTACTTCAACTGTTTCCCCCTTAGGAACCGATACTCGTTTGAATGCAACCAATTTGCATTGTAGGTCATTCCAAACCGGTGAAGTTACGTAATACTGAATCACCTCTTCACCGTCCATCTCTCCTGTATTGGTGATGGAGGTAGTGACTGTCAAACAATCCTTAGCAGAGATTTTCGGACTCTTAACGGATGGTTTGCCGTAATTAAATGTCGTATAACTTAAACCATAGCCGAATGGGAATAGGACTTCGCCTTTGAAATATTGGTAACTTCTTCCATTCTTTATGTTATAGTCATTTAAAGCCGGAAGTTCTTGCTCATTAGTGACAAAGGTTACCGGTGTCTTTCCGGAAGGATTAACCTCACCTAATAGGATGTTGGCAAGCGCCGGTGCTTCCCCTTGTCCTCCGATCCAAATGTTTAGCAAAGCTGCAGATTTTTCGGCTACCTCTTTGAGTAACAAAGGTGCACTTGCTCCGATGATGACAATGGTGTTCGGATTGGCTTTGATAATCTTTTCAATGAACGATTGTTGGTGTTCGGTCATTGCCAATGTGGTACGGTCTTTTCCCTCTGACGCTCTGTCGTCACGCATGAACACTATCGCCAAATCAGACGAAGCTGCTACTTTTTCCGGGGATGCGGCCTGCTTGTTTCGAGGTGTTTCCCAACAAAGTGAGTAGTGGACGTTCTTTTGCATACCACGTGCTTCAATGACTAACTGGTTCTCTTTCTTTGCTTCCAATTGAACATTGACAACAGATTTCTCTCCATGCTTAACTTTTGTGTCTGCCACCAACTTCCCGTTTAAGAACAGTTTCCAGTTGGCAGAACCTTTGAAGTGAAGTTTGTATAATCCTGTTTCCGGAGCAACCAACGCTGAATGCCATTTGGCAGAGATACCGGTCGTGTTAGATGCAAATTCTTTTCTGTCAGTGGAGATATCCAAAGTTAGGTCATGTTGCTTGAATAGGGCTTCGCCTTCTAAATCAGGGTTGTTGAAATATTCACCGGTTAATCCTAAACGGCCTTCATATTCATATTTGGCTTCACGTAAGAAACAATTGGAAGGAATCACCTCTTCCTCTTCTGCAAAGTCGCTTACCCATTTTAAGTTAGCTTTATCGCCTATTTTCTCTTTTAGAACTTCAAACAGCGTAGGGTTATGGTCAGGTATCCCGCTGTAATCACCGTAATACACTTTATTGAAAGCATTACCTATCAAAGCTATGCTCTTGTTTTCGTATTGAATAGGCAACAGGCCGTTGTTCTTTAGCAATATAATAGATTTCTCTGCTGCTTCTTGAGCCAATTGACGATGCTTCTCACATTCTACCACACTCATTGGAATATCTGCATAAGGAGAGGCAAAGGAATCGAACATCCCTAAGCGTACACGTAATTCCAATACTTTCTTTACTGCTTCATCCAAATCCTTTTCTTGAATAAGTTTTTGAGCAAAGGCATCACGTAACCCTTGGCGGTATTCATCACGTAAAGACATGTTGCAACCAGCTAAAAGGGCAGCGGCAGAAGCTTCTGCTAAGTTGGATTTGTATTTGTGGTGGGTATAAATCTTTTCTACAGCCGAACCATCTGAAATCGTTACGCCGTCAAATCCCCATTCTTTACGCAATACATCTTCCAATAAGAAGCTGTTGGCTGTACAGGGAACTCCGTTCAATGCGTTATAGGCTGACATGAATGAGGCTACTTTACCCTCTTTGACACTGGCTTCGAATGCTGGGAGGTAATATTCCCGTAAGGATAATTCATCGACATCGGCAGAACCATCGTTTCGGCGGTTCTCTTCATTGTTGGCAACGAAATGCTTAGAAGTCGCAACTAGTTTAAGATGTCCCTCTTTTTCGCTTTGTAATCCTTTGATGAAAGCTACACCCATCTGGGAAGTTAAATGGGGGTCTTCACTGAAACATTCAGCGGTTCGTCCCCAACGAGGGTCACGAGCAATGTTCAAAGTAGGGGAGAAGAAAGTTAATCCTTCGTATCGGTTGGTGTACCCCTTCTCTGCCAGTGCTGCATGGTATTTGGCTCTGGCCTCATCAGATATGGCTACTGCTATTTCATTCAATAATGCTGTGTCCCACATGGAACCTAAAGCAATGGGTTTAGGAAAGACGGTTGCTTTTCCGGCACGGGCTACCCCATGGAGACATTCGCTCCACCAGTCATAAGCAGGCATGGAATGGCGTTCGATCGCTGGTGCTTTGGCGCATAAAATGTCAATCTTTTCTTCAACAGTCAAATCCTTCATGACTGATGACACTTGCTGCTTGACAGGATCTGTTTGGCAGTTAACGAATAGAAACAGGGCAGAAAAGAAAACCACTGTTAGAACTGATTTTTTCATAAAATCTATAAGTTAGTTGTTTATTGCTATACTGTTTATTTTTTAAGAGTTGGATAGATTGTTTAAAAACAAATCCATCATCCGTTTGGCTGCGACAAAAGAACTTATTTCATTACGCAAGACCTGTTGTTCAGTGAACTGAAGCATCTTTTCAACGGCCGGATTATGGTAAAATGTTTCACGAAGCGTGTCGTTTATACTTTCGTACATCCAGTATTTGGCCTGTTCGTTTCGTTTGTGATCGAAATAACCATTCTTTTTTGTAAAAGCCATGTATTCATTAATCATTTCCCAAATCTCCTTGATTCCTAAATTGTAATATCCGGAATAGGTCAATACTTTGGGAAACCAGCCGGATTCAGCCGGTGGAAACAGATGAAGGGCATTGCGGAATTGTGCAGCAGCGAGCTTGGCTTTCTCAATATTGTCTCCGTCTGCTTTGTTGATGATAATACCATCTGCCATTTCCATGATGCCTCGCTTGATTCCTTGCAGTTCGTCTCCTGTTCCCGCCAATTGGATCAAAAGGAAGAAATCAACCATGGAATGAACGGCTGTCTCACTTTGGCCGACACCTACTGTTTCCACGAATATGGTATCAAAGCCTGCTGCTTCACATAAAACGATGGTCTCACGAGTTTTACGTGCAACACCTCCTAATGAACCTGCAGATGGGGAAGGACGGATGAAGGCATTCTTTGCCCTTGACAAAGCCTCCATACGGGTTTTGTCTCCAAGAATGCTCCCTTTGGAACGTTCGCTACTGGGGTCTATGGCTAAGACTGCGAGTTTTCTTCCCTCATTGATCAGATGCATCCCGAAAGCATCAATGGAGGTACTTTTCCCTGCACCGGGAACTCCGGTTATACCAATACGAACCGACTTGCCTGCGTGTGGCAAACATTTTTCGATTATCTCTTGTGCTGTCTGCTGATGCTCATATTTGGCACTCTCCACCAACGTGACGGCCTGGCTTAATATGGTAATATTTCCTTTAAGGATACCCTCTACAAATTCAGACGGTGTATATTCTTTCCGTTTGATTCTTTTTTTGAGGTAAGGATTGATCGTAGGGACATCTGATACCCCTTCGTTTACCTTTAATCCTTTGTATTGAATGTCATTTTCAGGATGTTCCATGGGTTTTGTTATTTCTCGGCTGTAACCTTTACTAATCGTACTGGCCCATTAGGGTCATTGCATACGATGTTGATTAATGCTTCCAACTTTGTTTTGATCTCTTTCGGGCGAACAGTCACTTTCAATATGGCCGTCATACCTGGTTTGATCTCTTTTTTCCCTCCGGTAACGTTGATACGTTCATCGTCACAAGTTGCACTATATATCACTAAAGGAGATTTGCCTGTATTGGTGATTTCAATAGTCCCGCTGACTTTGCCTCCGACCAAAGGAATGATGCTGTTTTTATCAGGTAATTTGCCGAAATCAAGTAATGTGCCAGAAAGTTTGGCTACCGGTGCTTTTGATTTTTCTGCCGGAGTTAACTTGCTGAAGTCATCTATTACATTCGCGGCAAGGTGTATATCCTCTTCTATCCCTCTCTTTTGACCGATACTTTGAATGGTTACCGGTATCTTTGTGGTGACACGTCCCTTTTGTTTGACGGATTTAACCTCTAAGAGGAGTGTGATTTCTCCCACTTCACCAGGTGCTAATTGAGAGGGTGTAGCTACCACATTCAGATAGGCGGGTACTTTGCCAATGTGGATGTTTAACGAGGTTTGGCCTTCGTTTATCACATGGATCTTTTTACCGACAGTTTCTGTTGGGCGAACTGTGCTGAAAAGTATCTGCTTTGATTCCAACTTAAGGTCTCCGATATGGTAAGGATAGGTGAATACAGGTTTCAACTCTTTAGGAGTTACGTTCCCTTTTATCCCTAAAGAGAAACGTCCTTTCTTACCGTTGCTGTAAATGGAAATGGTTTTGTAAAAAGGCCCCGGACGTCCTTTGGGGTTATAGGTGACCTTTATTTCTCCAGTCTTCCCGGGAGCAATAGGCTCTTTGCTCCATTCTGGTTGGGTACAACCACAAGAAGCAGTGATCCGAGTGATGACAAGCGGTCCATCTCCTGTGTTTTTTATGGTAAATGTATGACTGACCAATCCATCAGCCTCCCCGATAGTACCGAAGTCATGGATTAACTGGTCTGCATTGATAACGGCCTTATTTTGTGCCGACATACTACTTATGAGTAGCAGTATGCCGGTTAAGATAAAGACCAGCTTTTTATTGTTTGTCATGCTGGTATATTAGATTTATTTTGCTCCTTCTACGTTGCCTCGGATAGTTAAAATGAAACTGCCGGTTTTCCCGTTGCTGTAAACGGAAATTGTTTTCACAAATGGCCCCGGACGTCCTTTGGGATTGTAGGTGATTTTGATGTCTCCAGTCTTTCCCGCAGCTATGGGTTCTTTAGTCCATTCCGGAGTAGTACAGCCACAAGAGGCAATCACACGTGTTAATACCAAGGGTGCTTCTCCTGCATTTTTAATTGTGAATGTACATGAAACTTCTCCGTCTGCTTCCTTGATGGTGCCGAAGTCATGAGAGGTTACTTCTGCTGATATGACAGCTTTACTTTTTTGAGCAGAGGCTATGCCGGTTGCTAACAGAATAGCCATGAAAATAAAAATAATCTGTTTCATTTTGTTTCTCTTATGATTCATATTGATTCGACAAAGATACGATATTAAATGAATGATTGATGATTCTAAGAATTAATAAATCCTTATATCCTCTCCTTTTGTATGGGAAACAAATTCAGGGGCATATAGACATTGGATGGTACTGATGCCACTTGCATATTCTCCCGCTCTGGATACATAGACCGGATATTCCAATACGTAAGTCCCTGTCGGAAGACGATCGAAGAAGAAATTTTCAGAGATGTCTGTTGGTGATTGGTAAAACCAAAGCCCATCTCGGAAGGTTGTTCCCGATTGTTGGTCTGCAGGTTCGAAACAGCCAGCACGCATATCTTTCAATACAACATATTCCATATCTCTGTCTGTACGGATAGTCAATCGGATGATGACTTTGTCTCCTATTTGAAGCGGTTCTTGCTGTGTGAAAGGCAGAAGCTGTTTCTTTCTTCCGATATTCCTTTCTATGAATAATTTTTTTTCTACATTTAATACACCTTTATCTGCTTTAACTTGGTTGATGTTTTGGAGGTATTGCAGGTAAACTGCACCCCAAGCTGGGGCATTCCCCTTTTTAGTGATTGAGATTTGATTGTTTGAAGGAGTCTCATTCTTTGTTTGATCATGAACAATTTTGAGATAGCCGGTTAGGACTTCACCTTCATTTGTGTGGTACGCTTGGTTATCCCATCGAACCGAACATTCATTCGAAGTCGTTAACCAATCATTCCCGGTTAACAATAGAGTATAAATCGCTTGGCAAGTGGTAGGCACAGATTCCCATGCTTGGGTTTGCTTCTGGTTTAATAACCATTGTTTCATTTCATTTATCTCTTCCTGATTAGTCGACAGCTCTTTGAACAGACTCATGAATAGACAATGGGTGTCGATTGGAGATAGGAAGAAATTTGTCTCTCTTCGGTTATTGGTCCAGAACATCCCTTTGTCTGCGGAATGAGTAGCGGTTTTGCGTAACCAAGAAAGAATTTGGTGTGCTACCTCCTTCTCTCCATTCCGTAACATGATCCATGCAATAGCTCCTTTGCCGTAAAGAGATTGTTTCTCCCATTGTTCCTTGGCTAAGTTTGTAAAATAACGGATAGCCTCTTTGGACTCACCTGGTTCTGGTATGTCTCGATAGGCACTACGTACATACAGATATTCGATGATCTCCGGAGAGAAGATGTACCTCTTTCGGTTTTTATCCTGTTGGAGTAGCTCATATTTCTGTTGAATCTGCTTATCCAAATAGCGAATGGCTTTTATTTGCATCTCTTTTTCTTGTTGATTGTATTCGATTGCTTGTAAATCGGTTAACTGGCTCATCCCTTTGAGTATATATAGGGTAAAAGTGGTATTAGGATACCATCCTTTAAACCATCCCCAACCTCCTTGCTCGGTCTGCTGTTCAAGAAGATGACGCATCGCTCTTTGTTGTTGCTCTTTGGATCTATTCTGATTTAATAAAAGGTATAGATGTTGTTTCTGATCAGTTTCGTTTTCTGCCTCTAAAACCCAAGGTGTCTCTTGTAACAAGATTGTTTTCAGCTCTGGATTCTTTTCCAAGTTGGAATAAAGGGTAGAGACATCTTCTCCTTTAGCTTCCCATTGACGGATGGCTTGTTGAATACGTGGATGGGACGATGCGATGTGGTAAGCTAACGTATTGCCGTAGTAAGAGCCGAACCAAGAGATGATGTTTTCATTCTCCGGTTGATTGATTGTAGGTAGGGCTTGTACCGCATACCATATCGGATTAGCTGTTAGTTCCAAGGTCGTACGGAACGGTTGAATGCCTTTTTCTGTTTGTAAATGGACAATCTCTTGGTCTTTATTAAATAGATAGAAAGGCGTACTTTCGGTTAGCATAATTTGATTAGACAGAATCGGTATTAAATGTTGTTCACCATCACTTCCTTTGTCTCCTTTGGCAATGATACGGCATCCAATCATTCCATGTGGTACAGGAGGAACAAGGAAAGACCAACTGACGCTAATGGTACTGTCTGTTGCCAGTTTGAACTCTTGGGGCTTGATTACTATACTTTCCACAAGTTGATCTGTATTGGGATCAAAAAATTCCAACAAGGCTTCTCCTTGAATTGCTTCTTGAGATTGGTTGCTAACCTGAGCTATTATAGTAGCTTTATCCCCTTGACGTAGGAAACGGGGCAGGTTAGGGGTGATCATTAAAGGCTTGCAGGTTATCACTTCTTTAGAAAGATAACCATGTTTCAGCCCTTTTGTGTGGGCAAACATTTGCAGTTTCCAGGTGGTGTTACTTCCCGGAATGGTAAATCCGAAAGCGACTTCTCCCTTTTCATTCGTAATTAAAGCCGGATAGAAGAAGGCTGTCTCGGCAAAGTTCTCTCGTAAAAGGAGGGTTGTGGAGGCATGCTCGTTATCAATCTCTACTACTTCTTCTTGAATAGGTTGTGCATCATAGGCTGTAGAAGTGACAGCCGCTTCTTCCAAAACGATGTTCTCCTTCGCCATTATACCTCTATTCATTGATAGAGAGAAGAAATTTCTTTTATATATTGGGTTAAGTGCATTTTGCCAGTTTAGATGGTCATATTGGAACTCATATACAGGTAATAGTTTAAAGGTCTTCCTTTCCGTCTTTGTACTTTTTTTGAAAGAACTTCCTGCATAAAAATTCTGAAGAAACCATGAATATCCTTTTTGTGTACGGAAATACCATCTGAAAGGTTTTAATTTATCTAATGAGGCATCATACATACTGGCTAAAACTTCAGAGGTGGCAGCTATGGAATCTGTATCAGTTATTCGGAATTTCCAATATTCTTGGCTTCCGGGTAACAGATGGTTACGGAAAGTTTCGGTATTGATGTTCAGTCTTAAGTTGGGGCGGCAGCGATAAATTGGAATCTCTTCTGTATATAATTCTCCCTTTTTAATAAAGGTGAAAGAGACTGTGAATCCCTCTCCGTCGCTCTCTTTAAAAGGAATTCGGAATGAACGGTTTTCGTTGTTTAATTGAAGTAACTTGCAGTCCAAACGTTTCTGGTCGGATGAGAATCTTTCGTAAAGGACATAAGTCTCTTTATCCGATGTGCCAAAGATAAACTTTGCCTCTTCTCCCGGAGAACAGGTGGTTTGTTGTTGGACTACCCAGGTGTGCATGAAGACTGGAGGACGTTTGTCTTCTTGGGTATATAAAATAAAGTCTTTGTAGTTTGTAATCGTTCTACCCTGTGCATCGCTTGCTTTAACCTCTAAACGGTATCGACCGGGAAGAAGTGAATTAAAGATTGCCGGTGATAACTCTTTATTGGAGATAAAGGTGCCGGTAGTCAAAAGTTGTTTGATTTTGTAAGTACTCTTTTGAGGGTTTTCAGTATTTTCTTGTTCTTCTAATAAAGAGTAAAGATTGTATATCCCTTCTATAGTTATCTTTTCTCCATTAACTGTTTTCGCATTGATTCTTGCACGAGCTACCTCTTTATCCATTATGCTGCTGGGTTGTTGTAGGTTGAGTAGAAATCCTCTGTTCCCGACAGAAAAGAGGTAGTCTGTCTCTTGTGTCTCTCCTTTGCTGTCAGTTAGCGTAACCTTTACACGATAACTAAAGAAAACAGGATGATTGGGATTACATTGAGGAAGTTGAGGGGTAAAGGGAATGGTAAAGTTCCCTTTATGGTCAACATCTGCAGTCCCTGTAGCAGACTGAGTATTCTGATAACGAGGAATGAATGGATAGTAGTCTTCTCCCCAGAAATAGGCGGGTGTGATACTCCAATTGATTTTTCCGGTTTGTAAAGCCATCCCGGAAAACATTTCGGCTTTCCCTTTTATGTGAAGAGTTTGCCCAAAGGAGACCTGCTCGGTGATGGGTAGGATATCGATCTTGAAGGATGGGCGTTTGTATTCCTCCACGCGGATACTGATCCGCTTTTCTCCTGTCTCAAGAAGGAACGTTCCACTGAGTACCTGAGAAGGAATAGCGAACTCCCCATCAAACGATCCAAATGAGTTGGTTTGATAACTCTTTTGTGCGATTGTTTTATAGTTGGCATCCAACAGTGAGACAGTGTAAGTTTGTCCGTCTACTACGTGAGGGGTATCACTGTTCTCTATGTATGCAATCCCTTTAAAATAGATGGTTTGTCCGGGACGGTAGATACCTCTGTCGGTGAACAAAGCAATTTCTGCTTTTTCTTTGTCTTTCAGTTTGCTTTTATTAAAGTCATAGGAGTTGGTTATGATAGATGCTGTGTCTCCACGAAAAATGGGGCGGACCAAAGTCTGTTTGTTTGTGGCAGGAAACGATACCAAACCGAAACGGTCGGTCTGTTTTTGTTCTTGTGGTTCAAGTGATCCGTTCATCATATTGGTTTTATAGGAGATGACGGTTGCCCCTTCTATGGGTTTCCCGCTTTCTATATCGGTGACAAAGCATTCGGTTGTTTGGTTCAGGTTACGAGTGATAAGAGCCAAACGGCTTACGCTGAAACAGCTCGAAACGGATAATTTCTTATCGAGAGTGGTTACCTCATATTCATATAGCCCTAACTGTTCCATAGGTACTATAAGGAGAGTATCTATGTGTGTATAGGTATTCGGTAATGACAGGGTGTAACTTTTCTCTTTGATCAATTTGCCTCGTAAATATGGACTGTTTTTCTTGTTTTTCCATGTGTCTTCCGGATTACGGAGACTTTGATAAATACGAACCGTCAATTGAGGTATGTTTTTGTAATGGATTCGGAATGTTTGTTCCTTTCCCGGATATACATTATTCTTTATTTCAATATTTAAGAAAGGATTTTCCATCTCATTCAGTTGGTTTTGGAATACATGGATACGGTTGTATTGCGGATACTGCGCGATACTCTCTTTACACAATGAATAGAGAGCAGCTCGTACGGAGTCTTGCTTAGCTTGGGGGCCTTGGTGTTGTTGATCTCTTAAAAGATACAGTTGGTCGATCCGAATTTCGGCAGCATAAGGCTCTTCTTGGTATGCATTATATAGACTGTCTAATTTATACTGATAGGCTGTAGTTGGAATATCCCCTTGGTGGTAGCTGTATTTCCAATAGGCTAACTCATCGAATAAGAGCGGCTGTTTCTCTGGTTGGCTACGTCTGAAAGTCAGCAAATCGTCGTACCATTGAATAGAAGGATTGATGTCAATAGCTCGATAAACCAAAAAATCATAGACGGTAGGGCGAAGCAAGGGAGTATCTTTTCCTTTTTCAAGGATGAGATTGTATCGGTTAATCGGTGTTTGTTGTAAGAGGTGAGCCGGTTGGAGGGAAAGTGTGAACTCATGTTTAATCTTTTCTTTAAAGAGATTGGCAGTCCATTCACGTATATCGGAAGGTCTGTAATCGGTCAGTTCGGTTCGTCTATAAATCTTATGGGCGTTTTGGTCGAAATAGTAGTCATACATTTCGGCAATCATAGAGTGAAGGATAGCCATGTCGACGGAGTCTGTACAAGATTGTGTGTATGTTTCGACCTCTTGGATAAGCTCCGGAAAGGACTCTGCATCCTTTTCTAATTGTTCTTTTATCTGGGTAATAAAGGTTTGGATACGTTGGGGGGTATGCAGGGCTTGAACCGGGTTTGTTTGGAACAGGGATGAGGAGATAATGTGTACGATGATAAAAATAAAAGCTCTTACCTTCATATCTATAGAATTTATTGTGTTAAACAAATGGTCTTTGTTTCTTTAGATACAAAGTAAGAGCAAAAAGTTGTAAATAGACCGTTAAAGATAAGTAAATCTTACTTTTTACGGATATAAGTCAAGAATGTATACGGATAAGGATTTTTTTCATCTGCAGGAAATTCCTGGCATTCAACCTCTTCCCATTCCTCCCAATTTACCTCTGGAAAGAAGGCATCTGCATCTGGGAATGTGGCATGGATACGAGTGAGATACATCTTGTCAGCGAATTTTAATCCCTGTCTATAAACAAATGATCCGCCGATTAAAAATATCTGATCCTCCTTTTCGCATAGGTCTAACGCTTCGTGCATGGAACCACAAGCGAAACAATCGATGAATCCGGCCTCCGGCATACTGGTCAGTATCACATTTTTGCGGTTCGGTAGTCCACCATTAGGTAAAGATTCAAAAGTCTTTCGTCCCATGATGACTGTATGTCCTGTTGTCAATTCTTTGAAACGTTTCATGTCTGCCGGCATGCGCCAAAGTAATGCTTGGTTTTTTCCTATTGCATTGTCCTTTGCAACAGCTACGATAATTGAAATTGTAGGCATAAGTTTATTATTTAGTTCAAACTTGCTGTTCTATTGTTTGTGTTATACCGCTACTATCCCTTTAATATGTGGATGTGGATCGTAATCAGTGAGTTGGAAGTCCTCATATTGAAAACTGAAAATATCTTTGACCTCCGGGTTGATGTTCATGTGCGGAAGCGGACGAGGCTCACGTGTCAGTTGGAGTTTGACTTGTTCCAAATGGTTCGTGTAGATATGGGCATCCCCCAAGGTATGGACAAAATCCCCGGCTTTCAATCCGGTCACTTGTGCCATCATCTTCAATAAAAGTGCGTATGAGGCAATGTTGAATGGAACCCCCAAGAAGATATCTGCACTACGTTGGTAGAGCTGCAGGCTCAATCGTCCGTTAGCTACATAAAACTGGAAGAAAGCATGGCAAGGCGGTAGGTTCATATTAGGCAAATCACCTACGTTCCATGCACTGACGATGATACGTCGAGAATCCGGATTATGTTTGATTGTTTCAACCGCTTCGCTGATCTGGTCGATACTGCCGCCTTTGTAGTCAGGCCATGACCGCCACTGGAATCCATAGATAGGTCCTAAACTACCGTCCGGATCAGCCCATTCGTTCCAGATACGTACGCCATGCTCCTGTAAATATTTGACATTAGTATCACCTTGCAAGAACCAAAGCAGCTCATAGATGATCGATTTCAGATGCAATTTCTTAGTGGTCAGCAGAGGGAATCCCTCTTCCAAATTGAAACGCATCTGATGCCCGAAGATGCTATATGTACCGGTTCCGGTTCGGTCTTCTTTCTTAACACCTTCTGTAAGAACACGATTGAGTAAATCTAAGTATTGTTTCATTTTATTCCAAAATTCTGTGCAAATGTACGAAAGTGATTTGTATTAAACAACATTATTTTATGACATAACCGGTTTTGAAAGAATAAGTGCTATATTTGCCTACATATCTAAATGCATTAAATTTGACGTATTAATATGAAGAAACTTTGTATGGCAGTCATGGCACTTTGTCTGTTGTTGTCATGTACGGAAAAGAAAGAGAATGTGACGTTATCCGGTTTGAAAGCCTCCAACTTCGTGGCAGAGGTGGATGGAAAAACCACAGGGTTGTATGTGTTGAAGAACCAAAAAGGAATGGAGGTTTGCGTGACCAGTTTCGGTGGACGAATCGTCAGTATCATGGTCCCGGATAAAAGAGGATTGATGCGTGATGTTGTATTGGGATTTGACAATGTGCAGGACTATATGACCTATCCGACAGATTTCGGTGCGACTATCGGACAATATGCCAACCGTATTAATCAGGGTAAATTTACATTGGATGGAGTCGATTATCAGTTACCTCAAAATAATTTCGGACACTGTTTGCATGGAGGACCGAAGGGGTTCCAATATCAGGTTTTTGATGTGAAACAGCCAAACGACCAGGTGTTGGAGTTAAGCTATTTGTGTAAAGATGGAGAAGAGGGATTCCCCGGCAACGTACAATGCAAGGTGGTGATGACTTTGACGGATGACAATGCAATCGATTTGAAGTATTCGGCAGAAACCGATAAACCGACTATCGTGAATATGACCAACCATTCCTATTTTAACTTGGATGGAAATGCGGCAAGCAATGCCAACCATCTGTTGATGATTGATGCGGATGCTTATACTCCAGTGGATAGTACTTTTATGACTACAGGGGAAATTCTGTCGGTGGAAGATACTCCGATGGACTTCCGCACACCTACGGCTGTAGGTTCACGTATCAATAATTACGACTTCGTGCAATTGAAAAATGGAAAAGGGTATGACCATAACTGGGTGTTGAATACGAAAGGGGACATGAGTAGACCTTGTGCGGTATTGAAATCTCCGGAAAGTGGTATCGTTTTGAGTGTCTATACCAACGAACCGGGTATTCAATGCTATTCAGGAAATTTCTTGGATTCAACATTGACTGGGAAGAATGGAATTGTCTATAACGAACGTGCTTCGGTATGTTTGGAAACACAGAAATTCCCCGATACCCCCAATAAACCGGAATGGCCATCCGCTGTTTTGCGCCCGGGAGAAACCTATTTCAGCCATTGTATCTTTAAGTTTACTATAGAATAACACATAGGTAACATCAAAGGAAACCGTCTGTTTGGTATTATACATCAGGCGGTTTTTTTTGATACCTCAAAAAGTTATCAAATGAGAAAATTTTGTATTACGAAATTAGCCTTATTGTTGACAATAGGTTTGTTTGCACAAGATAAACGCTATTTGGATCGTTCTTTGCCTATCGATACAAGGGTTTCTTGTCTGTTGGAACAGATGACATTGTCTGAGAAGGTTGCGCAGATGCGGCATATCCATGGATATACCATCATGAAAGAGGGGGCATTGGATAAAGAAAAATTGGAAACCTTGCTTCAAAAGGGGGGCATGGGATTCATTGAGGGAATTACTCTTCCCGGAAAGGAGTGTCTTCTATTTATGAATGAGGTACAGATGTATGTACGCAATCACACCCGTTTGGGAATTCCAATTTTTACTGTGTCTGAGTCGTTACATGGTTCAGTTCATGATGGTTCGACCATCTTCCCACAGTCGATAGCATTAGGTAGTACCTTTAATACAGCGTTGGCTTACGAAATGACAAGTTTTATTTCTGAAGAATTGAAAGCGCAAGGAATTACCCAAACGTTGAGTCCGGTTTTGGATGTGTGCAGGGATTTACGATGGGGAAGGGTAGAAGAGTGTTTCAGTGAAGATCCCTTCTTGAATACCCAAATGGGTATTGCCCAAGTCAAAGGTTATTTGGAACATCAAATTTCTCCGATGATTAAACATTTTGGTGCACATGGGGGACCACAAGGCGGTTTGAACTTGGCTTCTGTCTCTTGTGGGGAAAGAGAAGTGTTGACTGTTTATCTGAAACCTTTTGAAGAGGTGATTAAAAAGGCAACTCCTTGGGCGGTTATGTCTTCCTATAATTCATGGAACTATCAACCAAACTCATCCTCTTCCTATCTGCTGACCGATTTATTACGAGATAAGTGGGGATTTCAGGGATATGTCTATTCCGATTGGGGAGCAATTGGGATGTTGAGGTATTTCCATAAGAGTGTATCCACGAAAGCAGAGGCTGCTATGGCTGCATTGATGGCCGGTTTGGATGCGGAGGCTTCAGACGACTGCTACATCGAATTGACACATTTGGTGGAACAAGGTTATGTGGATATGAAGTTCATTGATAGAGCGGTTGCCCGTATCTTGAAAGCGAAGTTCGCTATGGGTTTATTTGAGTATGAGTTGCCGACAGTGACAACCTATGACAAGAAGGTGCATCGTCGAGAACATGTCGAATTGGCTCGTAAGATTGCCGAAGAGTCGATTGTCTTGTTAAAAAATGAAGCAGACCTGTTACCTTTAGATTTGAAACAGATCAAGTCTATGACGATTATCGGTCCGAATGCCGATCAAGTGCAGTTTGGGGATTATACCTGGAGTAGAGATAATAAGGATGGTATTACTTTGTTGGCTGCTCTTCGGGCAAGATATGGAAATCAGATTAAAATAAACTATGCCCAAGGGTGTGATTGGGTAACGGATGATCGTTCCGGCATTTCTCAGGCAGTGAAAGCTGCATTGGAAAGCGATGTGAACATTGTAGTAATAGGTTCAGCCAGTTCCTCTTTAGGACGTGATTATAGTAATGCGACTTGTGGAGAGGGGTTTGACTTGTCGCAAATAGAGCTGACGGGTGTACAGGAAGAGTTGGTAAAGGCTGTATATCAAACAGGTAAACCAACAGTTGTAGTACTTTTGGCCGGTAAACCTTTTGCGATACCTTGGATTCAAGAGCATATTCCGAGTGTATTAGTGCAATGGTATCCTGGTGAACAGGGAGGGGAAGCGTTGGCAGATGTTCTTTTTGGCAAGATAAATCCTTCAGGCAAATTGAACTATTCATTTCCACGTAGTACGGGAAATATGCCTTGTTATTACAACTATTTACCGACAGATAAAGGATATTATCGTTCTCCGGGTACAATTAATAAGCCGGGAAAAGATTATGTCTTTGATAAGCCGGTCTCATTATGGCCATTTGGTCATGGACTTAGCTATACGCAGTTTGATTATCAGTCAGTGGAACTTTCTAAAACGGATTACCAACCTACCGATACGATCCATGTTACTTTGTCGATAGCTAATACCGGAGATAGAGATGGCTACGAAGTTCCTCAGATCTATGTGCGTGATGTGGTTTCCAGTATTGTGACTCCTGTTAAAGAGTTGAAAGGTTTTGCAAAAGTTTGGTTAAAGAGAGGTGAGACTAAAAAGGTTCAGATTGCCATCCCGGTATCCGAACTGGCTTTGTATAACAAGGACATGCAACGGGTGGTTGAACCGGGTGAATTTGAGCTGCAGATAGGTAGCTCGTCGGTTGATATCCGTTTGAAGAAAAAGATTACCGTTCAGAAAGACCAGATGAAGGTTATCCCGACATTTCAGATGAAACAAGCGGTAGAAAAGGGAAAAGGGAATATCACGAATGATTCTCCTATAAAGGTGAAAGGAGAGGTTCGTGATGTACAAGCTAATCTTTTGGCTGATGTGGTGATTAAAGTAAAGGGTAAACAAGTGAAAACGAATAGCCATGGAGACTATGTCATTGAGGTTTATCCGACCGATACGTTGGAAGTTTTCAAGAAAGGATTTGCACCTCAGTTTATTCCTGTCGATAACCAAAAAGAACTTAACATCCGATTATCATGGGAATAAAGGTCAATGTTTGGTTTAGTTAGTGTAAACCTCTTTTACGTACAATAAGAAAGGATGTGCTAAGCACATCCTTCTTAATTTGGATATACTCTTTATCTCTCCTTTTTTTGTAGAAAATCTATTTGGGAAAGAAATATTGGAAAGAGGCTTGAAAAAACTGAACGCAAAAAGTTCCAAAAGTTCCAAAAATTCCTATGGTACTATTTAAAAAGTGCTTCATCTTTCAAATGTCCGTGAGAGTTCAGATAAATATTCTTTTGTTTAGCTTAAGTTTGGTTTATATTATTGTGTACTAATAAATTACGTTTATTAAGCAAAAAGTCTATGTAAAAACAACCATAAGGGAATTTTGGAACTTTTTTATTGTTCCCTCCTCCTTTTCACTACCTGCCAAGGACAAACGGATGCCCATGTCGCCTTAAATCCTTAGGCATCCCGATAAAGCCTCTTGCCGAAGTTTTTACTCCTTATACCTTAATAAATATAGAGCTACTTTTTAAGAAAAAAAACACTTTGGGAAGCCGAAAAACGTCATTTGAGGAGAAAAAGCCCGTTTTTTACTTTTTTACCTTAAACTCCTTAAGCTCCTTAAATACTTTAAAACATTTAGCCCCAGTACTTTAAGTAAAATCGACTTTTTAAGGCGAAAACCCTCTTTTTACCCTCTAAAGAAACCTGCTGAAAATGCTAATTGTCTGATGATGAGAAATCTACGAAAACAAAAATGACCAAAAAAAACGAACGTTTTTTTTGGTCATTTTTATTGAGCAAAAAGGCTTCGTACAACAAAAGGGGTATTTTCGTCCTAAAATCGTATTTGATTGATAAGAAAGGGGATAGAAAAGAAAAATATTTCTAAAAAATAATTGTAGGAATAAAAACTATATGTATTTTTGCAGTTGAAAATGGCTAAAAAAAACGTTCGTTATTTCTGGTCATTATACAGAATTTAAGATTTATCGTTGAAAAACAAGTGATTATAAATAAATTATTAATTTAAAGTTATTCGTATGCAAAAGTTTACTAACGTAAAAGCACTTGCTTTAGGTGCTATGATGGTTTTTGGTACAACTGCAGCTTTCGGACAGACTGAACCTCAGAATGGCTGGGAAACTGTAAAATTTCCGAAACCGACAGAAAATGTTAAACCTATTTTGTATTCTAATGTAGAAGGTGTTGATGCTGTTTTACCTGGTTTCCCTGGTAACTCTTTGGGTAAAGGTGTGTATGTTCGTACAATTAAAGAAGGTACTACTCTTTATTATCCGAACGCTACTGAAAAACCGACAAGCAACTACACTACAACTACAGTTTGGACTGCCGAAGACTCTTTGGGTGTTTTCTTAGGTGATAAAATGGCCGGTCAAGTTTTGTTTGACTTGTCAACTATGTATTTAAGAGATATTCAGAATTTTACTTTGAATTTGAGTGCTGAAACATTCGGTTTGACAGCAACTTCTGAAGCTATCTGGAATATCGCTATCCGTGTTTACAAATTAGATGGTACTCCTGCTACTTTTGCTGATTTGTTAGAAAATGGAGATACTAATCCTGCAGAATTTAAAAAAGAAGGTATCTTTAATACAGCAAAAGATGCTCCTAAAACAATCAATTTATTTAAAGTTGTATCTGATGATGTAACAGATGTTTACGAACAGTTGTTGGATGAAAGCTTGAGCAATAAGTTGATTCAGATTGAATTGTGGTCAAATGAAGTTGAAATTAAGGATGTTAATAATGCTACTACAACCAGTCACTTTGCTCCGGCATTGGTTGTAAGTGGATTTAACATGGAATTTGCTCAACCAAGTATCGCTCTTGATGTAGATCGTACAGCTTTTGATGCAGGTATGGGCTTTACAAGCTGTGAAACAGGTGAGTTAACTCTTATTATGAACAACTTGTATTTTATTGAATCGGCTAAAGTTGCTAATCACTTTGTATTTACTGATGCTGCAACACCAATTGCAGCTCCTGATTTTGCAGATGTGAAGTTGGCAGATGCTAAGAAGAATGAAGATACAGGTTGTCGTGAATTGAAAGATTCTTATG
This sequence comes from Parabacteroides distasonis, assembly GCA_015060925.1. GTDB lineage: Bacteria > Bacteroidota > Bacteroidia > Bacteroidales > Tannerellaceae > Parabacteroides > Parabacteroides distasonis_B. The sequence goes on along the minus strand of SUXM01000008.1, from coordinate 3,264 downwards.
TGTTCGCACCTACTGCTATTGGTACTTATTCTGGAAAATTTGGTGTGAAACTTGAAAATTCATATGGATCTTATCAAACTTTAAACCCGTTGAGATTACAGGCTGAATCTGAAGTGGTTAGCGGTAATTCAATTCCTGAACTTAAGTTAGCTGATAATCATATCTTCTTCAGCCAGACTTGTCAACATATTGATGTGACTGTTTCAGGTAAGAATATTCCTAATCCAAGATATAGCGAAGTTGATTTCATCGCTTATGAAAAGAAAACAACTGATAATTTGAATCAATGGTTGCCTTATGGTGCAATTAAAGTTGAAGAACACTTTGAACTTTCAGATTGTGGTGTAATCATAGGTGAACATACTCAAGTTCCTCATTTGTCTTTGAATTTGTTGGAATGGACAAATGATATCACTCGTCTTGAAGCATGGAAGATTGCAATTAATAATGATTATTTAGTTGAAAATGCTTTAGGTACAGGTAAAAATTATGATGCTGTTGAAGTATATCCTTATGATTATGCTGTAGCTACAGCTAAGGTTGGTGCTTTGTGGTTGACTTACGAAGGTGAAAACTTCGATGGTACAGAAAGCCGTCATACAGCTGACAACGTATTCTTTGCTCCGTATAATGCAAATGATCCATTGGATAATGCTCGTTATGCTTCTCGCGTGAAAGAATATAAGTTGCATGCAAGTGAATTGAAAGCTACAGAAAAAGATGGTCAGACTGCTGTTATCAAGTTATTCTTGGATAATATGACATTCTATAATCAAAATAATACTGACGATCAGGAATTCCGTTTCAAATTAGCTGAAGCTGATGCTTGGACAAACAATAATACAGATACATTGTCTATCGAAATCAATACTTTGGATCCGGCAGTAATGAAGAGCTTGCGTGAAGAAGGTTTGTCTATTTTCGTACAGTTTGTTCCGAATAAAGATGGTTACCATGTTGAAAGTAATGAAATGATTACTTGGACTCCTGATACATATCAATTGCAGGCATGGGTTAATGACGAAGCTTGGTTTGATGAAGTTGAAGAAGCTGATGGTGAATTATGTTTGTTCTGTGGTTTGACTTCTGTAGTTGCTAACTTGTATGGTGATACTCGTGCTAACTTGTGGAGTAACTTGAATGATGTGAAGGCTATTCACGAAATGAATAACTCTTGGAGACCGGTTTGGGGTCTTAAATTCCCGGCTTTAGTTTACCCTGAATTCCAGAAGTATTATGGTAATGCATATCAAGATGATTGCAATGCTGTAAATCCGTTGGCTGTTGACTCATTCTATGTTGCAGGTTACAACTTGGAAAAAACAGTTGATATTACTAAGAAAGTAAATGAAAAGTACAGTGTTGAAGCTGATAAGTCATATAAATATGAAAACGCATTTTCTTATGTAGTTAAGGATATGTTGAATGGTGGTGCAGTAGTTGCTGATAACAAGTTGACTCCTAACCAGTATGGTGAAGTTCTTGGTTTGGTTGTTGTAACATTCGATGCTGCAGATGCTAAGATCCCGGGTTGTCATATCGCTGAAGATTCTGTAATTGTAAAATCTAATGAATCAGTTATCCGTTGGACTACTCCTGGTTTGACTCCGTTCAGCCCATTCTATTATGCACAATATGATGAAGCTGCTGAAGTAATGGGTAATATTTGGAAACCTTATATTACTATTAATTATCCTTCAAATGAAGATGGTAAAATTGAAGCAGCTGTAGATGCAAAAACAACAGTTCCTGTTACTATTGAAGGTTATGAATTTAATCCTTTGAATGTTACAACAGTTGAAATTGCTCGTTCATTCACTGAATCAGATAATATGTTTACATTGAGCAAAGCAAAGGATGTAACTATTAATTCATTCGGACGATTTACAGCTGTTGATGATATCATTGTTCAACCTAATGCTGTTAACGCATGTGCAGATGAAAATGTATTGTTAGTTGAAGCAGGTTGTATAACTCTTGATACCTTGATCGTTGCTAAACCTACTACAGGTGACGCTGTTCCTACATTGGATGCTATGGTACATGGTGATATCGATGGATCTACTGCTAACTTGAGATGGGCTCCGGTTCCGGGTGCTGACTATTATGTAGTAAGAGTTGGTCATTTGGCTCCAATCAATACTTCTAAGAACGTATTTATCTCTGAAGTATTTGCAAAAGATAATGGTACTGATAATACAGACTTCTTAGCTGTTGAGTTGTTCAATGGTACAGGTAAGGTTATTAATCCTAAGATGTTAGTTAACTATTATTTGGAAGTTTCTCAGTATAACAAAACAACTAAGAAAACTAACAAATACTATGGTCACTTCAAGAATACAGATATCAATATCATTAACTTAGAAGGTGGTTGGAATTCAACAGCTGTTATTATCAATGAATTTGTTAATGCAACAGGTGAAGATGAAACTGTAGGTACTCCGGTTTATTTGGAAATCAGCGATAACTTCAAATATGATGTTCGTTTGATGGAAGGTATGAACCAGATCGATATCTTCTCATTTGGTGAAGCTGGTGCTCACTTGGCACGTGTATCTCAGAATGGTTTGGCAGAAAATGCAGATAAATTTGAAATCTCTGCATGGGAAACAATCAATACTTCTATTTCAAGTGCAAATGCTACTGCATACTACATGTGGGAAGATGAATCTAACGTACAGTTCAGTGTAGCTGACGGTGCTGAATCTGCTCAGATCAATGCAAATGCAGAATCTAACTATACAAAGGATGGTAAACTTCTTAAGGCTCAAGTAATCAACTTGAAACCGAATACATTGTATGATGTTCAAGTAGTTGCTTATCACCCATGTTTGTATAAGAATGGTAAATCTTATTTAGCTCAAGATTTCATTACTACTTCTGAACACGTAGTTGCAACAGGTGAAGTTGAAATTTTGATTGGTAAAGAAGGTTCTGCTACTTCTAACGAAGAAATCGCTGCTGCTGGTGTAACAGTAATCGCTGGTAACGGTAACATCACAATCGCTGGTGCTGCTGGTAAGAAGGTGGTTATCGCTAACATCTTAGGTCAGACTGTAGCTAACACAATCATCGCTTCTGACAACGCTACTATCGCTGCTCCTGCAGGTGTTGTAGTTGTTAAGGTTGAAGGTGAAGCAGTTGTAAAGGCAATCGTAAAATAAGTAAAACATTTATAATCAAATAAAATTCTAAATGTAAAGATTACGCGGGAGCGTGTGGAGGTTACTTCACACGCTTCTAAGTACCCTGAGAAAGGCGAAC
>SUXM01000007.1 GCA_015060925.1 Parabacteroides distasonis | reverse complement strand
ATGGATCTCCTGCATCTCAAACTTCTCTCCTTCCAATGTTCCCAATACCGCACGACCGCTGGTCGCACCTATATCGAAAGCTAAAAAATTATATCTCTTCATGGTAATGATTTTATGATGTTGTTATCGAAACATTTTATTTTAGTTCAAACTTCACCTTTCCACGAATATCAGCAGAAGAAGCACCAATCAATGCTTCAAACTCTCCATTTTCTGTTACCCATTCATGTTTCTTATCATCAAAGAAAGACAAAGCCTTTTTATCAATTGTAAACGAAACTACTTTTTCTTCTCCCGGTGCCAATGTCACTTTCTGGAATCCTTTTAATTCCTTCATCGGTCTAGGAAGATATGATTTCTTATCGCTAACATATAACTGAACGATTTCCTTTCCTTCACGATCTCCCGTATTTTTTACAGGGATTGAAACTGTGATTGTTTCATCAACAGACATCGTTTTCTTATCAATAGTCGGTTTTCCATAAGCAAATGTTGTATAACTCAAACCAAATCCAAATGGGAATAAAGGTTTTACTTTTTGCTTATCCACCCAACGATAACCGACGAATAACCCTTCATGATAAGTAACCACATCACCTGTAGAATAACCACCAGTTGCTATAGCTCCATTATCTTCTAATTTAACAGGGAAAGTAAATGGTAATTTCCCAGAAGGATTAACATCTCCAAAAAGAATTGAAGCCAACGCATTTCCGGCCTCTGTTCCATTATACCAAGCTTGAACCAATGATGCAATATCCTGAATCCAAGGCATTGTTACAGCATTACCAGATATTAAAGATACAACAATATTAGGATTCACCTTTGCCATTGCAGCAATCAACTCGTTTTGTTCATAAGGTAAATCCATATTTTTACGGTCAACACCTTCACAATCTTGTCCTTCCGTTTTATTCAATCCACCAACGAATAAAATCAAATCAGCATTACGAGCAGCTTCGACAGCCTCTTTACGCATGGCTGCCAAATCAATCGGTTTTTGTTTACCTAAAACCTCATCTGTATCCTGTTTCTTTACTCTTGGAGAAGCATATCCTGCAACATAAACCACTTCAGCCTTATCACCCACACGTTTTTTTATACCTTCCAATGGTGACACCTCATATTTAACCTTCAATGTAGAAGAACCACCTCCCGGAGTCATCTCTTTAACAGCATTCTCTCCAACCACTAAAATCTTCTTAACCTTAGAGAAATCTATTGGTAATGTATTATTTTTGTTCTGCAACAAAACTATACCTTCTTGGGCAATTTTAAGACCAGCCATAGCATGTTCCTTTGTTCCAAAAGATCCATAAGGACGATTCGGATTCATCGTCGTACGGAAAACAAGACGAAGGACACGACGAACCTTTTCATCCAATTCTTTCGTTCCAACCTTACCTTCTTTAATCAAATTCAAATAGGGATTGGAAAGAAAATATTTATGGTATACATTACTTGGCCCAGAAGACAAACCATCAGTCCAACTACCAAACTCCATATCCAAACCGTTAGTTATTGCCTGAGGAGTATCATGAACTCCTCCCCAGTCTGAAATAACAACACCATCAAACCCCCATTCTCCTTTGAGAATATCATTCAATAAATACTGATTATGGCAACAATGTTGTCCTTTATATTTACCATAAGCACCCATCACAGCCCAAGCTTTTGCTTCTTGAACAGCAGCTTTAAATGCAGGAAGATATATCTCATAAAGAGTTCGATCATCGACTTTCATTTCTACCTGATAACGATTCGCCTCATGGTTATTCAAAGCAAAATGTTTTACACAAGCTGCAACTCCATTCGATTGTACCCCTTGAATATAAGGAACTACCATCTTTGTTGTCAAATAAGGGTCTTCTCCCAAATATTCAAAATTTCGACCATTCAAAGGTAAACGATAAATATTTGCGCCAGGTCCTAATAATACATTCTTATTTCTATATCGAGCCTCTTCTCCAATGCTTTTACCATACAACAAAGATAATTCAGGATTCCATGTTGCAGCCAAACAACTCAAAGCAGGGAAAGCGATACATGAATCATTTGTCCAACCTGCATTTCTCCATTTATCCCAAATCATCTCTTCACGAATACCATGAGGCCCGTCACTCATCCAATTTTCAGGGATACCTAAACGAGGCACACCTGCAGAACTAAACTTTGATTGTGCATGAAGCATATGGACTTTTTCTTCTACAGTCATGCGACTAAGCGCATCTTCTACACGTTCTTCGATTGGTTTAGTATGATCTAAATACACAGGGATACTCTGTTGTGCATTTATTGATAAAGGGAAGAAAAACAATGCACAAACTACATATTTAAATAGCTTCATTTTTTATAGTATTAAATTAATATTTATTTCATATTTGAATCGCTAAATAAATCAAAGTTTTTCAATTAACAAAAAAATAGGAACCAAACATTCCTAAAATGATAATTTCTTTCATTTTTGACCAAATTATTCTTTTTTTTTTGACATCACATAAATATATTTCTATTTTTGTCAAAAAAACAGAAAATATTCCTATCAATTTGTAATTATCCAACAAAAAATAACAGAATGGATCTCAATAAAAACAAAATAGATATAATCAAGCACCTTCCAATAGAAACAGATGAACATTGTTGGGAAATTGCTGTTAGTGGAATCGGTCGTTTATACCTTACTCCAAAAGATTGTGATACAACAAACGATCTTTCCTCCTTTCATCCTAAACAAGGTAAAACATTAAAAGATTTTAGTTTAGTCTATATAAGTAAAGGAGAAGGAGAATATGTTTCTTCCGATTGTCCTTTAAAAACCATAACAAAAGGAGATGTTTTTATCACATTTCCCAATCAATGGCACACTTACAAACCAAATCCTAATACTAAATGGAGTGAATATTGGATTACATTCAGTGGAGATTATTTTGAAAGACTCCTCAAACATATAGTCAATAAAAAGGATCCCATATTCCATATTGGAATCAATGAAGATATTACTAGGCTCTTCTCTCAAATATTAGAATATGCCATCAAACAACCAACTGGTTTTCAGACTGTCATATCAAGTCTCACATTACATTTAATTAGTCTAATCTATTATATTAATAAAAATGACAATCAATATTATGAATCCGTAAATATGCAAAAAGTACACGAAGCATGTATCTTTATGGAAGAAAATATTTATGACAAATTCACACTCGAAGACATAGCTAAGTCTATGAATATGAGTTATTCTAATTTCAGAAAAGTATTTAAATTATATAAAGGAATTACACCACATCAATACATCATAAAAATTAAACTCCGCAAAGTAAAAGAGTTACTAAACAATACAAATATGTCTATTCACGATATAGCCACAAAGTTAAACTTTGAATCTGCAGATTATTTTTCCTGTTTTTTCAAAAATAGAACAGGTGTAAGTCCTATGTCCTATCGAAAAAAAATAACACCTAATAACGAATAAAAAAGAAAAGAGATTCAGTAATAGATTGAATCTCTTTTCTTTTTTACTTACCACATTGCTTTTGTAACCATTCTTTAGAATCCATTTGCTGCTCAGGATATGTCCAGTGTCCTATTTCTTGATATAAATGCAATTCTTTTTTCCCTGGAATCACATTATATGCTGCAAACATAGAGGTAGGAGGGCATGTATCATCATTAAACCCCCAACTATACCATCCCGGAACTTTGACTCGACGAGCAAAATTTACAATATCAAAATAAGCGAGAGCTTCTTCTTCTTCTTTAGAAGGCTTCATCTTTCTAAAGAAATGAGGCCAACCTCCTGCCCTTCCATGCAAATAACCGGCATAATCGCACAATGCCGGATAAAAAACAGCCAAAAATTTAACTCGCGAGTCTAAAGCTGTTGTTGCTATAGACAATGCACCGCCTTGACTTCCTCCTGTTACCCCAATATTGTTACCATCAAATTCGGGTAATGAATATATAAAGTCAATAGCACGTACACAACCTATAAATACACGTTTATAATAATAACGATCCCGGTTATCCCGATTCATCAAATAATAGGTAGTCATAGCTCCACTATAAAGACTGCTATATACCTCTTGAGGTAATTTAACTGGAATACCATGAATACCTATTGCTAATGATATAACCTCTTCTCCAAAATCCATTGCACTATATGAACGTATACCTGCTCCTGGAAGCCGAAGAATTGCCGGATATTTACCTTTCTTCTTCGGCACCGATAAAATGCCATAGATTCGTGAACCTCTACGTTCATTTTGAAAACTAATCTGATAGACATTTTTTGTTTCCGTACACTCTTCCGGAACCAATGTCATTGTGGGATTTAAAGGGACTTGGCGAGCCTTTGATAACGATTCATTCCAAAAAGAATCAAAATCAGCAGGTTCTATAGTCGTAGGTAAAATCTGATCCTCATCCACAGCTGCAGTTGCCATTCCCACATAGTTTTTTCCGTTAACTTTAGCCGTAACCTTACAACGTAAAAAACCCGGTTTTTTCATGGATGCTTTTAAAGTTGTTTTACCATTCTTCAACAGTATATCCTTCTTTGAGACAACTGGGAAGAACTCCGGTCCCAATTCATAATCCACCACGACATCCTTCAATAAATTCTCATTTTTAAAAATTTGTACAGTAAAAGTCACCTCCTCATTTATCTGATATTTCCAATCCTCATGATCAGGAGACACCATCACTGTAATCAATTTCTGAGCAGGAGCTGGCTGAGTCCATACATAATCAGGTAAAACAAACAAAAAAAGCAATACACCTAACAAATATCTATTTCTATATAGCTTCATAATCATACTGTTTTATTAGGCATAAAATCATCTGGATAACGCAAATCTTGATCGATCTGACCTCCAAACATACGAATCCATGAACGGAAACTCATCTCTCCTTCCGTCAATTCAATAACACGAGCACCATTTGGCTTTAAGTCATTGTAAACAGTATCACAACCACTAAAACGCCCATAAACCAAAAACATCTTATTCCAATAAATAGCATAATCATTATTATGATCATGCCCTACAAATATAGCTTGTATGTCTTTCATCTCTTTCATAGAGACAAACAATCCAGAATTCACATTCGGACAAGCAACAAGTTCTCCTTTGATACCTCTCATAACATGTTTTCTGTCATCAGCAATACTTGTTTTATATTCCACTAAAGGAATATGAAAAAAAGCAAAAGAGGGAATTGGGGTTCCTTCGTTCATTTGGGTAAAAGCTTCACTCTGTTGTCTATACCAAGCTATCTGATTAAAACGAATATGATCATAGCCCTTAATTCCTTTTATTTTGGAATAACCATTTGAATCAAAAAGATAAAAAACACGATCTACTTTTCCTGTCTTAGAGGAAGACAATGTCAAAACCGCATTACTTTCACCATATATTCCATCAATACGAGTATTGATATTATATGGCATACTCATAACAATATCCAACATCTGCGCCCGTGTCCTATCAAACTCCTCATCATGATTTCCAAATGCAACCGCAAAAGGAATCTTTCTTTCAGAAATTGGAGCCAAAATTTCACGAATAGATTGTTCTGCAGGTTTTCCATATACGACATCACCTGTATGAATAACTAAATCCGGTTTTTCTGTATCCAACATTTCTATCACATTATCCAAAGCACGACTTGATTTCGGATTACCTGCCACATAATGCGTATCTGTTATTTGTAAAATTTTAAATTTACCATTCTTATTATAGGTAAATTTTCTTTTTGAATCATCAGGAATTAACAAATCCGGTTTACCCGAAGTTGTTAGTTTCGCAACAGCATCTGAAGAGAACAGACCTGCAACTCCAGCCATAGTTGACCCTTTAATAAAAGACCTTCGATTCATCTCTTTCATGATTTATAAAATATCACTTTTCAATACCTTTCTTAAAATGGTTAGAAAAATATAGAATTTGATATTCAATCGAATTATACCAATATTCTCTATTGTGTTTACCCGGACGAACAATGTAATCATGGGCAATTCCCTGTTTATCCAATGCTTCATGGAATTTCTTATTCACTTCAAAGAAAAAATCATCCTTACCACAATCCACTATAATAGAAATTTGTCCGTCAGTCAATGTCGGTACTAAATTAATAACTGTATATTTTTCCCAGTTTTCAGGTTTTTCTTCAATAGTACCTAATTGATCTTTCATATTCCAATTTTTCGGGAAAGGACGAATATCTACACCTCCTGCAGTTGCTCCAACAGCAGAGAAAACATCACTATGACGAAGACCATTCCACATAGCTCCATGACCACCCATACTTAGACCGGTGATTGCACGTCCTTTGCGATCCGCTACTGTATTATAATGTTCGTCAATATATTTAATCAATTCATCAGAGACAAATGTTTCATACCGATATTCAGGATTTGTAGGGCTATCCCAATACCAAGAATTTTTTCCATCCGGACATACAAAATAAACTCCTTTTTCATCTGCCAAACGAGGTAATTCTGGTTTAAATGTAATCCATTGTCTGGCATTACCTCCATGACCATGCAACAAATATACGACCGGACAATCTTTAGTATCTGCCACATCCGGACAAATAACAACTACTTCAACCTTCTTATCCATTGAAGCACTTTTAACCTCAATAATTTCGACTTTTGCAGCCTGTACACTTAATGGTAACAAACAAATTAACGCTACCAAACATTTTTTCATCCAATTCATGTCTTTATATTTTTTAATTAATATGAGTTTCTATACAAAAGTTATTTTTTTCATAATTTCACAAAGATAGTGAATAATACCTTTCATTATCCTTTATCAGAAATAAAAATCTATATACAAAAAAAATGGAGCGGTATCCTAAGACACCTACTCCATTTCCACTTTTCCACCGATTAGAAAATATTCTTTTTAATATCCTAATTCAAAATCAGCATCGACAGCTTTACGTCCTTCACTCATCCATTTAGGCATTGGAGCTCCTTGTAAATAATGCTGGAAGAACTGGAACATACGTTTTTGGAAGTCCAAACGATTCGGCAATGTAGTTGGCCAATGAGGTTCACCTACATAGTTCAACAACCAAACAGGTTTTTCCAAACGTTTCAATGCTATAAAATATTCAATACCCTGATACCAAGGCACATGACCATCTGCATCATTGTGCAATATCAAAATTGGAGTTGTCACCTTGTCCATATTAAATAACGGAGAATTTTCAATATATTGCATTGGTTTTTCCCAAATACTACCACCAATACGGCTTTGTCCATGTTCATACTGCATAGAACGGTTCATACCGGACCCCCAACGAATACCCCCATAAGCACTTAACATATTCACTACCGGAGCTCCAGACTCTATCGCAGCAAACAAATTAGTCTTAGTAGCCAAATGAGCCACCTGATAACCACCCCAGCTATGTCCTTGTGCGCCTATAGCCTTTTCATTTATATAACCTTCTGCTACAATTTTTGCAACGCCAGGCATAACACAATTGAAACAACTTTCACCCGGATGACCATCCACATAGCGAATATCCGGATTAAAGATGATATAGCCATTGCTCAAATAGAAAGCATAGTCAATTTGAGAACGACCCGGACTCGGCATATGATAGTTATATAATGTATGAGAGTTTTTTTCATAGAAGTTAACAATCATCGGATACTTCTTGTTTGGGTCAAAATTTTCAGGTTTAAATACCAAACCTTCCAATGGACGACCATCTAAAGACATCCAAGAAATCAGCTCAACATTACCCCAGATAAATGGGTCTTGTTGCTTGATACCATTTGAAATACGAGTTGACTTCTTAAAAGTAATGTCAGACAAATGAATATCAGGGAATTCTTCATATGACTCCTTGGTATAAATCACCGTATTATTATCCTTAGCCTTTGTTAATGCTGCCAATTTATAATTACCGGCTAATAACGCTTTAGGTGCTGTCGGTTTATTTAGTTTTGCCGTATAATATCCAGAACCTTTAGTCACTTCATTGTAACCATTCAAGTACTGTACCTCATTCAAATTATAAGATCTTTTTTCACGATCTAACAATTGCATCAAAGAATAAGTAATTTTTTCCTCCCGACCATTTACAGTCAAATTAATAGGTTTATCTTCACCTTTAGGATCAAACTTCCAAATATCATAACGATCTTTTATCAAGATAAATTCATCACCGTCAGTCCAACCTGCACATCCATACGCACGAGGATGATCAGGAACATCATTATCAATATTCCAAGCAGGGAATGTTGCCGGAGTTGTCAAACGGTATTCTTTACCGTCAGCCATGTTACGCGTATACCAAGAACTATCTTGATCACAATACCAATAAGCATATTTTCCCTCCGGAGAAAAATTCATCATAGAATTAAACTTAGTCTTAAACTGCTTCTTTTCACCTGTTGCCAAGTTAAATGTGTACATATCAAAAAATTGACGTCTGGTCCACATAGATTGTGTACCATAAGGTTCGGTTGTAAAAACAAAAGCCAAATCCACATCCCCATTATCTGCAGTACGTAATCCTGGTAATTTATCATCCGTTACCTGATACAAGTTTCCGGAACCAATATTATAAACTGCCGTATAAGAACGTTTTAAATCTCTTTTCAAAGAGAACACCTGAGCTGTATGTTGTTCTTTTTCATCCCAACTCCAAACTTGTACATTCGGTCGGTTTTCATTCAAGATTGTAGTATCCTTTTGTCTTGGCATTGGAGCTGTTCCAAAAAACAGACGATTCCCATTTTTAGAGAAATAAACATTCCCATTTTCACTGATAACCCAAGATTTAGGAAATGCCTGATTTGTTCTTTCAGCAATTAACTTACCTGTTCCATTATTTTCAGACAGATACAAACTGCTAAGGGTTCCTGTAGAATCTTTGTCTGTACAGAAAAGGTATGCTAACTTACTACCATCTTCACAAAATGTGATTTTTTTAAAAGCACCTTTCTTTTCTGAAATACGATTTTCTCCTTTTTCAGGAATGTAAGTATAAAGTTCAGCATTCGAAACTACATATAACACATTACCTTTCTTGGCAAAGCCAAATTCAGATACAGCCGGAAAAGTTTTTGTCTTTGTTCCATCCAAAGAACGAATATAAAGAGTTGAATCTTTTTTACCTCCACGCTGATAAGCAATAAAATCGGCTGTTTCAGATAACTTATAAGATTTCAATGAATCAATCACCTCCTCACCTCCTGTCAGGTTCTTGATGACAAGCGTGTTCATCGGCATCTTATCTTTCTTTGTTTTCTTTAATTTAAGAGCTTCAACCTCTGCCAATGCCGGGGTTTTAGTCACTAACAAATATTGAGAAGAAACGCTAAAACGAGCACCGGAAGCCGGCTTATAAGAAGCAATTTCTTTCCCTGTACGGTCATACAAATACACAGTAGCATCGCCACGTGAAGGTTCCATCTTACAAGAAACCCATTGTCCATTATTAGAAAGACGCTGTTCTGAGATTCGTTCCCATCCAACCATGTCATCAAAATTCATGGCTCTTTTTTCTTGCGCCTGCACAAACAAGCCGGAAGCCAATAAAATAAGGCTAATAAAATGTCGTGTATAATTCATGATGTATAAAATTAATTTTGCACAAAAATAAACTTTTCTATATACATAAAGAACTTTTATCTAAATAAAAATCAAGAATGTATTGACAAACATAATCATACGACTTCTTCTTTTTATGACTAAAAACATGATTTGGGCTTATCTTTTTATGGGAAAAATATATATAAACAAATCTTATCAACTATTATCTTTGTAGCGATTTACTACTTTATTATCAAAGTAGGGATATTAAACAAACTTATTTGCATATAATTAATTCTAAATAATCATCATGAAAAAAAGTTTTTTGCAATGTTTGGCGGCAGCTTTAATCGCAGGATTTACATCTTGTACCCAACAACCGTCCCAAACAAACTCAACGCTTCCTGAAACAGTTACCATGACAAAGGAGCAGTTGATGGATAAAATTAAAGGAGGTTGGGCTGCTCAAACAATCGGTGTAACCTATGGAGGACCAACTGAATTCCGTTACAGAAGTGCCATGATTCAAGATTACGTTCCTATTGGTTGGAACGATGGATGTATCAAAGGGATGTTTGACCATTTCCCTGCTCTTTACGATGATATTTACATGGACTTGACTTTCGTCGAAGTATTTGAGCGTGTAGGTATGGATGCTCCGGTCGATTCATTTGCCCATGCTTTTGCTTATGCAGATTATGGATTGTGGCACGCAAACGCTGCTGCCCGTTATAATATCATGCAAGGTATCATGCCTCCTGCATCCGGTCATTGGTTAAACAACCCTCACGCAGATGATATTGACTATCAAATTGAAGCAGACTTTGCAGGTTTGATGACTCCGGGTATGCCTAATACACAATCCGAAATTTCAGACAAGATTGGTCATATCATGAACTACGGTGATGGCTGGTATGGCGGTGTATACGTAGGGGCCATGTATTCATTGGCTTTTGTTTCTGACGATATCCATTTTGTAGTAAACGAAGCGTTAAAAACGATTCCGTCTGAAAGTAAATACCACAAATGTATGACAGACGTAATCAATATGCACAAGCAATATCCTAACGATTGGAAACAGGCATGGGCAGAATGTGAGAAGAGATGGAACCAAGACATTGGTTGCCCGGAAGGTACTTTAATGCCTTATAACATTGACGCAGTCATCAATAGTGCATACGTATTGATCGGTTTGTTATATGGTGAAGGAGATTTCTTCAAAACGATGGATATTGCCACTCGTTGTGGACAAGATTCTGATTGTAACCCTGCTACAGCTGTAGGTATTTTAGCAACCATGCAAGGTTACAGCAAGATTCCTGAATATTGGATGAAAGCTCTTAGAATGGTTGAAGACCGTAATTTTGCTTATACAAATATGTCTTTGAACAAGACATACGAAACCTCCTTCAAACATGCTTTGCAGATGATCGAACGTAACGGTGGTAAAGTAACAGAAAATGACGTTACTATCGTATGTCAAGCTCCTAAAGCGGTTCAATTGGAACAAAGTTTCGAAGGTATTTTTCCTATTGGACGCAGAGCTATCAATAAAACAATTGAAGACAATAAAGAATTTAAGACTCAATTTGAAGGAACCGGATACGCTTTAACTGGTAGCGTCAGAGGTGAAAAAGGATATGTTGCACGTGTTGAAGTATACATTGACGACAAATTAGAAGAAACGCTCAACCTACCTTCAAACAAAACATTGGGACATCGTGTTGATTTAGCATGGAAATATTTAATGCCAAAAGGTAAACATTCCATCGCTCTTAAATGGTTAAATCCTAAAAAGGATGTTCACATTAAAGTTGGCGAAATGTTGATCTATTCAGATGGCCCGCAACCGGTAGCTCATCAATAAATAAAACATTCTAAATAGACATCCTAAGCCGCCATATTGCATGGCGGCTTTCATTCGTTTTTATTAATCAATCAAAATAGTTAACATTATGTTTATCGTACAAGATTATTCATTAGCGATCCTATTCTGCGTTGTAACAATGCTATGTTGGGGATCATGGGGAAACACACAAAAGTTAGCCTCTAAAACATGGAGATACGAATTCTTCTATTGGGACTACGTTATCGGCGTCTTGCTCTTCTCTATCCTTTCTGCCTTTACATTGGGTAGCACCGGAGCACAAGGACAAAGCTTCATTCCTAATTTGATGCAAGCCGATATGTCATCTTTAGGCAGTGCCTTTTTAGGAGGTATTGTATTTAATGCAGCCAACATCCTATTATCTGCTGCTATCTCTATCTGCGGTATGTCCGTAGCCTTTCCGGTAGGTATCGGATTAGCTTTGGTATTGGGAGTATTAGTCAACTATTTCGGTGCAGCAAAAGGAGAACCACTCTATATCTTTATCGGTGTGGCATTAATCACTGTAGCAATCTTATTGAATGCGTTAGCCTATAAAAAAGCATTGGCAGGAAACTCTCAGAAAGTTTCAGGAAAAGGAATCCTATTCTCTATCGTAGCCGGCGTAATCATGGCATTCTTCTATCGTTTCATTGCTGCTTCTATGGACTTGACAAACTTTGTTGAGCCGGCAGCAGGTAAATTAACTCCATATACAGCCGTATTCATCTTTTCTTTAGGCGTATTCTTTAGTACCTTCATTTTCAATACCATTGCAATGAAACACCCGGTAGAAGGTGAACCGGTTTCTCCTTCTGGTTATTTCAAAGGCAATACCAAGACACACCTGGTCGGTATGTTAGGAGGTATGATCTGGTGTTTAGGTCAATCATTCAGCATGATTGCATCAGAAAAGGCAGGGGCAGCCATCTCTTACGGTTTAGGACAAGGAGCCACATTAGTTTCTGCTTTATGGGGTATCTTGATCTGGCATGAGTTCAAAGGTGCGCCACGCTCTTCTGATTATTTAAATGTCGGCATGTTCGTCTTATTTGTGATAGGTTTAGGTTTCTTGATTTACGCAGGAGCATAATTTAGCGACATTATGAAACACCTATTTTCACTTTTATTGCTTCTTCTTACTCCGGCTCTATGGGGACAAGATGTAGAGCCTATCAAACTTTGGCCGAACAATCCCAAAGCCGGCGTAGTTGAAGTAGAGGTCTATCTTCCTGAGAAATCAGATAAACCGACCCCTGCAGTCTTAATTTGTCCGGGTGGTGCCTATTGGATTGTTGCGATGAATTATGAGGGACGTGAAGTTGCCAAATGGTTTGCCTCCAATGGTATGGCCGGTATCGTTTTACGCTATAGGACATTGGTTAAAGGGGATCATACCTATCCGTTAGATGATGCAGAAAAGGCGATGTCTTTAATCAAGGAGAAAGCAACAGAATGGAATATAGATACCAACCACATCGGTGTAATCGGTTCCTCTGCCGGAGGTCATTTAGCGGCTTCTCTTTGTAATTTGGCCAAAGATGAAAACCGTCCGAACTTTGCCATTCTGTACTATCCGGTCATCAGTTTTGACAACGAAATCACTCACATGGGTAGCAAAAAGAATCTGCTTGGAGATAAACTTATAAATAACCAAGAATTGGTTGACCGTTACTCATTAGAGAAACAGATAAACGATAAAACACCTAAAACACTCTTGTTATTAAGTGAAAACGATGATGTTGTCTCTCCTTTAAATTCGATTCGTTACTATACGGCATTAAAGGCGCACAATATTCCGACTTCTCTTTATATGTTCCCGACAGGCGGACATGGATGGGGATTCAATTACAAATTTGAATATTACCAAGAAATGAAAGATCTTCTTCGGAAGTGGCTCATCCACATAGAAGTCATGGAGAATTAAAGATAAAAAAAAGGATGTTCTGATCGAACATCCTTTTTTTTATCTTTAATTCTTTTCACCTTAGAAGGAGACTTTTGCCATTACGGGGAAGTGGTCAGACGGTGTACGTCCATATTGAACCAAATTCAATACGCCATATTTTTCAACTGTCACATTCTTTGTAACCCAAACATAGTCGATACGGATGTCTCTTTCCATGGTAGCAGTCCAGCCATTATATGTACCGGTTGTACCGAAAGGAGGTTCTTTGGTGATATTATAAGCATCCACCAACAAACCATCAGAAGCAAGTGTAACCATCGGTTCATCATCAGGAACAGCATTAAAGTCACCTGTAGCAAACACAGTCATATTTTCACCTGCAATTTCACGGATACGAGCCAATAACAACTTAGAAGACTCACGACGAGCCACTACCCCTTCGTGGTCAAAATGAGAGTTGATGAACAAGAACTCTTTACCTGTTTCTTTATCACGGAATTTACCCCAAGAGCAGATACGGAAGCAACATTTCGCATCCCAACCTAATCCCGGAACATCCGGTGTTTCTGAGAACCAGAAGTTACCACTATCCAACAAATCAAAACGAGTTGTTTTATAAACGATAGCCGCATGTTCCCCTTTATCCTTACCATCATCACGGCCACCACCGATATAGGCATATCCTTCCAATTCACATAAACCATCTACCTGATGTTTGAAACCTTCCTGGATACCATAAATGTCAAAATCATGGAAACGTACCAAGTTTTTACAAAACTCTTTACGATACGGCCAACGATTCAAGCTATCAACTTTCACATCACATCTTAAATTGAATGTCGCTACATTCATTTCACACGTTTCTTTCTTTGCAGTAGGTTCTACGCAAGACTGTCCTGCCAATCCCATTAAAACGGCACAACATACAACAATTAACTTTTTCATATACAATAAATTATAAATTACTAATAAACAACTTTAGTCATGATAGGATAATGATCAGACGGAGTACGGCCATAGTGAACATCATTCAATACGCCATATTTTTCGACCGTTACGTCCTTTGTCACCCATATATAATCAATACGCTTATAGGTATCCGGATTGTTAATATTCCATCCATTGAAAGTATTGGTCGTCCCAAAAGGAGATTCCTTCGTAATTTGGTATGAATCACTGAACAGACCATCAGAAGCAATCATCATAATCGGTTCTTCTGTCGGGATCGCATTCAAGTCACCGGTAAAGAAAACGGTTGCATTTTCACCTGCGATTTCACGAATACGAGATAGCACCAATTTAGACGATTCTCTGCGAGCTACTACCCCTTCATGGTCATAATGAGAGTTAAAAACATAAAATTCTTTGTTACAGGTTTTATCCAAGAACTTACCCCATGAGCAAACACGAAAACAACATTTGGCATCCCATCCCAATCCCGGAGTGTCCGGAGTATCCGATAGCCAAAATGTACCCTGTTCCAACACATCAAAACGGGCAGTCTTATACAAAATAGCCGAATGTTCCCCTTTATCTTTTCCATCTTCACGACCGCCACCGATATAAGCATACTCTCCATCTGCCACTAAATCATCCAACTGAAATTTAAACCCTTCCTGTGTGCCAAATACATCAAAGTCATAAAAATTAATGACACTCTTTACCCCCTCTTTACGAGGTTCCCAATAACTCGGATGGTGTTCCGGACCTCCACAAGCCAAATTATAGCTTGCTACAATCATCTCACTTTTACATTCAGTAGAGGCTGTCCCATTCATACAAGATTGCAATCCGAATCCAGCCAACAAACCTCCTAAACAAACGGACAAAATCTTTTTCATTTTATAGTATTTAAATATTTCCTCCCTAACGAAATATGCAAATTTAAGGTTTATTCTTTATTTTATATCAATTATTTACAAAAAAAGAAAGGGATTACGAACCAACTCGCAATCCCTTTGTGATCAGGCTGGGATTCGAACCCAGGACCCACAGCTTAGAAGGCTGTTGCTCTATCCAGCTGAGCTACCCGACCATCCTTATTTTCGTGGTGCAAAGGTAATACTATTTCTGTAAATAACAAACTTTTTCCTTCTTTTTCATTATTAGAGTTTAAAAATCTGCTTCTCCATTTCCTCCATAACTCACTTTCAAATAAAAACTTTTCTTTCCATTGACTATTCCTTTTATTCTACCACCACAATCGGATTTTCAAATCTTCATCCGGAAGATTTTCATTAAATATATCTTCTAAAGGAAAAGCAAAAACAAACCTATGAAAATTTGCCCCTTCAAATATAGCCTTAGAGCCACTGATTGCAATATAACAACTCTCTTTTATTCCACGATCCAAATTTTCTATTGCCACTACAGGTATCTTTAATTCGTGACGATAAGTAAAATATAATTCCAATATTTCTCCCTTTTCATTAAAATAAAGATCAAGCTTAAAAATTTCTCCCAAATCAATATGACTCGGTTCTATATAAGGTTTAATGTTTTCTTTCAATAATTGATTTAGAACTTTCATATTCCTTAAAAACAGAGTAGGACGTGGATACATTGGAAAATTCCCTTGATCTGCATTATCCAACTTAGATCCCTCTGCATAAACTATAAATGAACTATATTCTGTTCTATATACTGATGAAGTATATTTCCTATAAATATAATTAGAATAATGTCCTTTTAAAGTATCACATTCAGATTGCGCCAATAAACCTTGGCTTAAAAATAAAAATAAGACATACAAAACATTCTTCATCGTCAATAAAACCTTTTTTTATTTATATCCGAAAGATACAAAAAAATCCCCAATAACAAAGTCAGCTCCATGCCCCCCAAAAGAGACACAGAGCTTGAGACAAATAGGAGATAATTTCCTTTCTTCACTTAAAAGGGGACATAGACCGATAACATCAAATCAGAAATATGTCCTTTTCTTCCTAAAGAAGGTTCACTGAAATGTTTCAACGTATTCAAACAACCATACTGATAAGAGAGTGATAATTCACAACAAGGACTAACCCGATAACCTATCTTGGCTTTTATTCCCAAATCAAAAACAGCTTTTGGTTGCACATAAAGCGTAGGAGCAATACCCAAACCACCATAAAACTTATCAGAGAATCGATAATTCCAACTACCCGAAATAGATATAGGCATAATAAACTCATGAAGACTCTTCCCCTCAGCTCCAACAAATTCACCATTCCCTTGACCTTCATTAGAGTAGTATGGATAATATTTTTTAGTTTTCATTCCTTGGAAACCAATTGTTAAATCTAAATCACAAAAGGATTTTCGTTCTGGAAAGAAACGAAAACGATAACCAATCATGCCATTTCCTTTCAATTGATGGTTATGTTGAAACTCTGTAGATGGTGGTATAATATTTTGATTGTCTTGCAAAGATAAACCGATACCACCACCAACCAAAATACCATGTTCTACTTGAGCAAACACTGTCGTTGAAACAAACAGAAATAAAAATAAAATCTTATTCATCATACATTTGTTACTTCTCATACTTTTTAATTTTTAAGTTCGAGAGCAAAAGTAGAAAAAAGGGGACACCTCCTGCCGGAAACAGGGAAATTCGATATGGACAGAGAATCAATAAAAACAACAAATAGATAATTGAATACCAATCAATTACCTCTGCTACTCTTTTTATCATATAGACAAAACAGGCGTTATCACACTAACTATCAACGGTTAATAAAAACTCATGTAAACCCATATTCGTATTGGTCAAATTCAATTTCTGACGCGCCCGAAGTCGGCGTTTATTTACCGAATCCGGATTTATATCCAAAAGTACGGCCTCTTCATTTAAGCTCAATTGAAGGAAACTCAAATAGCATATTTGCTTTTCTGCTTCCGTCAATCCAAATGGATTTTTATCCATAAAAACAGCGATTGAAGGATAAATCGATTGAATCAAGAGTATCAAGTTTCGTTCTTCTGTCACTTTCAACACATTCTTCCCTGCCGTATCTACTCTTTGGCTCTGTTTACGCAATTTTTTAACCAAAGCAGATGTTTGAAGTTTTT
Organism: Parabacteroides distasonis; assembly: GCA_015060925.1. Classification (GTDB taxonomy): domain Bacteria; phylum Bacteroidota; class Bacteroidia; order Bacteroidales; family Tannerellaceae; genus Parabacteroides; species Parabacteroides distasonis_B. The sequence continues at coordinate 96,541 of SUXM01000007.1, read as the reverse complement.
CATTTCGTAAAACTGCCAAATCTGACAACACACCGTCTCTTTCTTTTCGGATCTGTTCCAACGTCTCTAATGCGACATCTTTCTCCTCAATCCGTTGACCTAACAACACCAATTGCCTCTCTTTTTCCTCCAACAAATTCTGTATCTCATTTATCTTTTGAAGTCGTCTCCGTTCTTGAATCTGATAAATCAATACACATACAAGACACAGAAAAACGACAATTGTAATCAAACGATACCGGCTACGTTCCAACCGCCGAGTCTCACGATGCAATGTCACCACATTATGACGTTTTTCCGCATCAATAATATCCACCTGCCTTTGGGCATCATACAAAGAATCTTTCGCCTCTTGGTATCGAACCAAATAATCCAACGCCTTCTCTATATTCCCGGCATCCTCTTCTATTATATAACCCATATATAATTGATCAACAACTGTATAAGGATTTGATTGAGACCCTCTTGTTCTTTCTAAATAAAAACGAGCAGAATCTAATTCATCTTTTCGATAATATAATACACTCAATGCCAAATACGTTGGTCCTTTTTCTATTGTATCTATATAACTTAAACTTAAGTTATATAATTGTTTAGCTTTTTCAAACTCATTCATTTCTTCATATATATTTCCTAAATAATTTTTCACTGAAGAAATACTAATTGAATCACTCGTGCCTCCAATTATAGAATCAGCCCTCAACATCGTATTAAGAGCCAAATCTAAAGAATCTTGAAAAGCTAATGTTTTTGCTATATCCCGCAAAGCCAATGCATAACTTCGCATATTTCCTGATTTCAAAAAATATGTGGCAGCTTCTTCACATTTTCGTCTTTCTTCCGTTCTTTGTTTCGTATATATATACAGGTCTTTCATATAACTACAAATATACCCTGCCACATTGTATAACTCCTTCTCTTTGGCCAATTCCAATGCTTCTGAATAACAGTTTACAGCCGGGATAAAGAGTTTATCTTCGGCATAAGAACGCCCCAGATACAATCCCATCCAAGCCTGTTCCTCCGCTGTCCCATGTGTTTGATACCAAGACAAGGCACGATTAAGTTGTTCGGTGTAAAGCATATCCTTATACAGCTTATCAGCCGTTCGACTGTAAAGCATACAGTAACGGGCAAACGGTTGGTCATTCCAAAGGTCAGGGTTTTCAAGTTCATTCAACAACGTATATGCACTATCCGGTAAAACCTCAACCAAACACTCTATCCGATCTAACAATTGATTCGTCTCTTTATCCTGTTGACAAGAGAAGAAAAGCATACATACAAATAAGATAAACACCCCGTTTTTCATTGTCTGTAGATTTTTACATTATTCCCGCCCGAAAGATAAAGAGTTTTATCCTATATACAAATTTCTTTACAAAGAAAAGCTCCATATCCCCAAAGGGACACAGAGCTTGAGACAAATAGATTCATATCCTAATATCTATATATTGAATGGAATAAAAAGCGACACACTTACATCTGATGTACGTCCTATTTTGTACTTCTGGTCATGGACAACATTCATAAATCCTTGATGATAAGTAACAGCCACATCTACTTTTCCCAAATCAAAACCTACCCTACCTAAAACAGGGATATCAAAAGGTTTACCGTCTGTCACAATATTCAAAGTAGGTTCTACTCCAACTCCAATATAAAATTGTTCTGTCAATCTCAAATTAAAAGTAGAAGAAACGGCCAATTGAAAATTAACATTACGTGCTATCACAGTTGCGGAAGCATAAGGATTTGTTTCAATCGGAGGATAATAATCCCAACTTTTTAAAGCCTGTAGTTTCATTAATGGATCTATATCAAAGAACAATTTACGGGATGGTTCAAAACGAAAACGATATCCCAAATGTAAATTGTAATTATAGATATCATCGAAACGTAGACCTTTTTCATAATCGGCATTCATTTCATCCATCGACAACTTTTCAAATCCCATTCCAACCCCTGCCAATAAACCACTTTTGGTTTGAGCGATTAGGACCTCTACCTTCAATAACAAGAAGAGAATCAAACACGATAAAGCAAGAACTTTTTTTCCATTATCTATATTATTCATACAAAATACACCTTATAGTAAGATTCATAACCTGGAAAATTCAACACTCCATCATTAATTTTTGTAACACTAATATTACTAATTTTAATATTAGATATTTCAGATAAAGAAAGATTTGTATTTAATTCTTCCTTCTCACAACTTGATAATACAGACATCAAAAACCCTACAATTAATAAAATTCTCATATTTTAATTTTTAAGTTCGAGAGCAAAAGTAGAAAAAAGGGAATACCTCCTACCGGAAACAGGGAAATTCAATATGGACAGACTATCTGTAAAAACAACAAAGAGATAATTGAATACCAATCAATTACCTCTACCATTCTTTTTATTATATGGACAAAACAGGCGTTATCACACTAACTATCAACGGTTAATAAATTCTCATGCAAATCCATGTAATTGGGAATAAATACGGAGTAAATGAGAATTCCATGACGATGAGAAAAATTCTCATACTGATGAGAAAAAAGTTTCAGCCTATGAAACTCGAAGTTTCAAGTGAGAAACCAAAAGTTTCATCTGGTGAAACTTTCTCTTGTTTGGTATATAAAAGAAAAGATTATCCGCTTAGAAAGGATAGCCCACTGCAAAATGCCAAGCAAAGTTGTCTTTGAAGTTCGGATGCAGAATCGCCCATTTCTTTTTACCACTTTGTTGCGGGTTATAGGCCTTCATACCGGTATCAAAGCGAAGCAGGAAGAAATCAAAATCAAGACGCAAACCTAACCCGTAAGAGAGGGCGATTTCTTTATAAAAACGGGAGAAGTCAAAGTTCCCGTTCGGGCGGCTTTCATCTTTATGGAATGTCCAGATATTTCCGGCATCGACAAATGCCGCCATCTCGAACTTCCAGAAAAGTTTGGTGCGGTATTCCAAATTCAAATCCAAACGGATATCCCCGACCTGTTGGGCAAAGGACTTAACGGAATCTTCCGGCATGCTACCCGGCCCCAAGGATCGAACCGACCATCCGCGCACGCTGTTTGCCCCTCCGGCGAAATAGCTCCGTTCAAACGGCAACATCTTGGAGTTTCCATAGGGATAGCCTACCCCTACCCCCACATGAAAGGCAAGTTTGTTCCGGCTGTCCAAGACTATACTTTTACTGAAGTCCACATCTCCTTTCACAAACTGGGCATAATTGATGCCAAACAGCTCATATCTTCCCTCCTTGTCCTTCTCTGCTCCGGTAATCTTGGAGAGTCCATATAGCAAGTTCCCCGCCATCTCGAACGAGAAACGCATCGAGTGGGTGTTACGCAGACGGTTTTGCGGGTTATAGTTATTGAAAGAGTAGGTATAGCCTGTCCCCACCACAAACTGGTCGGTGAAGTTATACAGCAAAGTCGTTTCGGGCAAAGAGTCCTTAAAGGATTGGCTGATCTCAGGCAAATGCACATAATCAATATCCAATAATTTAAAGACATGGCGCGCCTGCATATTGCTTCTGTCCTGCCAAACATAGTTCCAATTCACAGAAGCAATCGCACGTTTGAACTCCGGACGGGTCTGGACACTGTAACTTAACTTCAATTCGGTTGTCGCCCGTATCTTACGGCGGAAATTTTCATTCAAGAAGGGAAATAGAAAACGAGGGAACATGACAGAGGTCTCCGCCCCAAACTCCCAGAAGTTACTGCCACCCTCATGTTTACCGGACAAAGCCTCGTACGCCCCCCGAAGCTTGGCAGAGAAAACCTCCGAACCTTTGAAAAAGTTCCGATGTTGATAGTTCAAACTGGTGGCGAAACCGAAATCACCCGCCGAGTTGGTTCCCTCCAAATCCACCCCAACACCCTGCAATTTGGCGGGTGAGGTCAAGATGGTACAATTCAGCTTCATCGTATCATTCTCCTGCACCTCCGAGAAACGGATATTCACGTTACGCAAGGCACGCAATGTAGCGAAAGAGGCGTATGTCTGCTCCACCGTCCGTTCGTCATACAGCTGCCCGGGCATGATGAAATTGCTTTTGCGCAACACGTTCGGACGAATCGACCGTCCATTCTTCCCATACAAGATATGCAAGTTCCCTACACTTACTGTATCATGCCGCATACCCGTATCCTCCTCCAGAGTCAACGGATTATAATCTGTCACAATCGAAACATTCTTGATATAGTATGGGCGATGAAGCGTGTCCACGATACTTCCATCCGGCTTCTGCAGACGGAAGGGTTTCAACAGTAGATCCAAATCCACAAGGTTCTGTTTGTAAGAGCTATCCGCCAAATAGGAGAGATAATCCCGGTTAAAGGCATAATACCCCCGCTGGCGCAACAGGTTGGTAATACGTTGGCGTTCCCTGTCCAGCACATCCCGGTCGAACAACGCGCTATCCTTTACCAAAGAGGTATAATCATCAGTGTGCATCCGGAATGTCCTACTCAAAAAGGAGGGCGGTGGTGCTTCCAATTTAGCAATGCTATCAATCTTCGGGTCATCCAACCGGATACGATAATCCTGGATACGGTAAGGGGCATTCGATACAACATTATAAGTCACTACCGCTTTCTTATACTTGGAAGTGTCAATCGTTGCAGATACTTCCGCATTCATATACCCTTTGTTGATGTAAAAGCGGCGAAGTTCATTGACAGACTGTTCAACCAAGGTCGTATCCAATATGATTGGAGCCTCCCCGATACGGCGCAACTGTTTGCTCAACCATCTTTTTTCATTCTTCCCTGACCAACTATAGACATACAGTTGCCACTTCATCAATCCAAACGCCTTGAAGTTGGGTTGTTGGCGCAAGTATGCCTTCAAGTCCCCACTCTTATAGACCTGGTCATCCGATATGATTTCCACCTCGTCCAACAGGTATTCGCCATCCCCTACATACTTCACCGAGTTGCAGGAGGCCAATAATCCCATCAGCCCTATCAGAAATAATAATCGAATCCCCTTCATCTTATACGCTTTTACAAACGCAAATGTAATTTAATTTAAATAATATCCCGTATATTTGCTGTATAAAAAGAAAAAGATGCTAAGTAAAGCGAAAGTAAAACAGATCCGTTCGTTGGAACTGAAGAAGTTCAGGAATGAATATAACGCCTTCGTTGCCGAAGGGAATAAGCTGGTGGCTGATATGCTGCCCGCTTTCACATGCGACTTGCTACTTGCCAAGCCTTCATGGATGGCGACCCAGGGAGATATTTCGGCGAAAGAGCTATTGGTGGCAAAAGAGGAGGAGATCCGCAAAGCCAGCTTCCTAAAGAACCCGCAGGATGTGTTGGCTGTCTTTCAACGCCCGGTATGGTCACTCGATGAGGTAGACCCGGCAACCACGCTTGTCTTAGCTTTAGACGGTATCCAAGATCCCGGCAATTTAGGCACAATCATCCGGTTAGCCGATTGGTTTGGTATCGAACACCTTGTTTGCAGCCTTGATACGGTAGATGTCTTCAGCCCGAAAGTGGTGCAAGCAACCATGGGCGCTTTGGCACACGTCAAAGTGCATTACACCCACTTGGAAAGCTATTTGAAAGAGCATATTGAAAAGCAAGTTCCTTTGTTCGGAACATTTTTGGACGGAGAGAATATGTACTCCAAGGAGTTGTCGGACAATGGTATCATTGTTATGGGAAACGAAGGGAACGGCATACGCCCGCAAATCGAACAACTGATTAACCGTAAGCTCTATATCCCCAGCTTTCCGGCAGAGAGAGAGACGTCAGAGTCGCTTAATGTAGCCATTGCGACAGCTGTTATCTGCGCCGAGTTTCGCCGCCGCCAAGGGAACCGATAACAAAAGCAGTTCAGTCGGCTTCCCTACTTCTGCCCATCCCGGTATATCTAAATCCGACAAGGCATCGGCCAACAAAGCGATGCTCAAGTTTTCATGTCCCGATGCCCAAGGAATTTCGACCCGTTGCCCAAAGGTTTTTCCCTCACCGGAGAATACCGGCAGAATGATACCGTCATAAAATTCGGTTCCGGCCTGTTCCCCTTCCAACGGGAACACACCCACCAGAGATCCGGCATCGTCCAATTCGACATAATGCATCCGGTATAACTCTTTCCAATACAGATAATGGGAAGCTACTCTGCGCATCGGCTTATTTAGAGGGGAGTGTTGGGGCATCAAGCTGCAATGAATCTTTGGCTGTATCCGTTAAACGCCCGTAGTTATATTTCATCAAATTCAAACTATCCAAATAGACCTTATAGTAAGATGAGTCGGTATTGTGCATCAAGATATATCCATAAACACGATTGATCTGTTTGGTCGGAATTGTCTTCAAGACCGTTTCATGATAGCCATCTCGACGAATCCGGTCGTTGACCGTCACGATGGTATCCCCTTGCATTGCACTAATCCGAATCACCGGAGTTTGTTTCATCTCCTGTGTGACTCCCCATACATGCATACCCAATACAAAGGAGCTACCGGAAGAGTAGTTTGTTTCCGGTTTGATATCAAAGGTCACTCCATTAAAAATACCGTTCGGTTCAAAACGGACAGCTGTCCGGCGAGGCCAAATATCCACAGAATCCTTTTTGGTTACCGGCGCCGCAGAGGCTTGAATATCCCCTAAAGCCTTTTGCCGGCTGTTTAAATCTGCAATAATCCGGTCTGTCACTTTGATGTAAATATCCAACCGTTTTCCATACCAAATCAAGGAGCTGTCATATTCTGCCTGCGATATGCCATGTTTTTGGAAGATCGAACGGAACAAAGCCTCCTTATGGGCTTGATCCGGATAGTCAGTTGGGTTCAAATGAATCATCGCTTCTGCCAATGAAACATCAGTCTGCACGGCCTGCATCTTCTTTTCCGAGAGAATACCATCCGGTACTTTACTGCAAGCCACCAGCATCCCTCCTACAAGAGCTACCACCAGATATTTAAGCAGACCGTTCTTCATCCTTTACTTTCCTACAGATAAACTCTTTGAGAATGTATTGCGGTAAAACAACAACGTAAGAAAAACCCCTACGCAAATGGCAGAGTCTGCCAAATTAAAGATCGGACGGAAAAAGACAAACTCCTCTCCTCCCCAAACCGGCACCCAATCCGGCCACGTTGTTTTAATCAATGGGAAGTAAAACATATCAACCACCTTACCATGCAACCAGTCAGCATACCCGCCGCCTTCTGGCAGGAAAGTGGCGACCTGGCCATAACTATGGTCGAAAATCACACCATAAAAGATAGAGTCAATGATATTACCGACCGCCCCGGCAAAGATCATCGAGATACAGGCGATGAAACCAAAAGCATAATTCTGTTTCAATAGCTTATATAAGAAATAGCCAATGAACCCGACTGCAATAATGCGGAACACAGTCAAGAACAACTTCCCGATAACCTCTATACCGAAAGCCATTCCCGGATTCTCCGTAAAATAGAGATAGAACCATGGGGTTATCTCTATGCTGTCATGCAATTGCATGTTTGTTTTAATCCAAATCTTAAGAGCTTGGTCAAGAATAAGGAGCAGCATTATAATTAACACTGCTCCCTTACCTTTTGTATATTCCATTTATTTTGCACCTCCTTGTTTTGCTTCGATACTTAAAGTCGCATGAGGTACCGCACGTAATCTTTCTTTAGGAATCAACTTACCTGTTTCACGACAAACGCCATACGTCTTGTTTTCTATACGAACCAACGCTGCCTGTAGATTTTGAATAAATTTCATCTGACGTTGCGCCAAACGTCCGGCCTCCTCTTTCGATAAAGTAGCTGCTCCCTCTTCCAACACCTTGAATGTAGGCGATGTATCAGAAACATCATTACCGTCTGCATTGGTCACTCCGGATCTCAATAAGTCAAAATCTTTCTTCGCTTTTTCCAACTTCTCCATTATTATCGCACGAAACTCCTCAAGTTCAGCATCTGAATATCTTGTTTTTTCTGCCATGGCTTATTAATTTTAGGTTTTACAATTACTAAAAGTGTTTCTTGTTACAGTCCAAATATACAACATTATTTAGTTGCAACAAGAAACTCTTTCCTTATTTAATTAAATTTCAAACTTTTTCTATACAGATAGACAATTTTGTATCTTCAAAATCAAGTTCTATTGCATCACTGATAACCTCCGTAACCTCTACCGAAACGGCTTGAACTTGTTTGGCTATATAGGCGCTATATTCCGCAATGGTTGCATCAATGATGTCGTCAGACAGGATAGAGACTGAGATCTTGTCGGTGATATTGAATCCATTGCTCTTACGTAAGTTCTGGATACGGTTAACCAATTCACGAGCCAATCCCTCTTTACGCAAATCTTCGGTCACTGTGATGTCCAAAGCAACAGTCAAACGACCTTCGTTGGCAACCAACCAACCCGGAATATCTTCCGAAATGATTTCCACATCTGAACGTTCGATCACCGCAGCCTGTCCTTCAATTGTCAATGTAAATGTACCAGCCTTTTCAAAAGCGATGATATCATCCTGGCTCATTGTCTGGATAGCAACAGCCAATGCTTTCATAATTTTACCATAACGCGGGCCTAATTTCTTAAAGTCCGGCTTCACCTTCTTCACTAAGATTCCGGCTGTACCATCCACAAACTTCAACTCTTTCACATTGACTTCGTCCAAGATCAAGCCTTTGATCGCCTCGATGTTTTCTTGTTGTTGTGCATCCACTACCGGTACCATAATAGTCTGTAGCGGCTGACGAACCTTGATGTTCACCTTACGGCGCAAAGCCAATACCATAGATGATATGTTTTGGGCGATCATCATTCGTTCTTCAAGTTCCTTGTCAATCATTGCCTCGTTGCATACAGGGAATTCAGACAAATGGACAGAAGCTACTGATTCACGTCCGGTAGCTGCAATCAAATCACAGAACAACTGATCCCCATAGAATGGAGCAATAGGAGCCATCAATTTCGCAACAGTTTCCAAACAGGTGTAAAGAGTCTGGTAAGCCGACAACTTATCGGTCGTCATGCTACCACTCCAAAAACGAGAACGATTCAAACGCACGTACCAGTTACTTAAGTTGTCATTCACAAAATCAGAGATAGCACGTCCGGCACGGGTTGGCTCATAGTTTTCCAAGAAACCGTCTACATCTTTCACCAATGAATTTAACAAAGACAAGATCCAACGGTCAATTTCCGGGCGGTCATTCCAATCCACTTCCGGCTCTGAATAATCAAAACCGTCCAAGTTAGCGTACTGGGCAAAGAATGAATAGGTATTATATAATGTACCGAAGAATTTACTTCTAACCTCTTCGATACCATCGACATCAAACTTAATATTATCCCAAGGAGAGGCATTCGTGATCATATACCAACGCAAAGGATCTGAACCATATTGTTCTATCGTTGCGAATGGATCTACCGCATTACCTAAACGTTTGGACATCTTATTGCCATTCTTATCCAATACCAAACCATTGGAAACAACTGCTTTATAAGAGACACTGTCAAACACCATGGTTGCAATCGCATGCAAAGTAAAGAACCAACCACGTGTCTGGTCTACTCCTTCAGCAATAAAGTCGGCCGGATAGACCTTCCGGTCATCAAAGATTTCTTTATTCTCAAACGGATAATGAATCTGAGCATAAGGCATCGCACCTGAATCAAACCAAACGTCTATCAAGTCAGTTTCGCGCTTCATCGGCTTTCCACTTGCAGACACCAAGATTACCTCATCTACATACGGACGGTGCAAATCAATCTTATCGTAGTTTTCTTGTGTATATTCACCCGGCTTGAAAGAACGCAGTTTGTATGGATTAGATTCCATAAAACCAGCCTTTACCGATTTTTCAATTTCATTGTAAAGTTCTTCTACAGAACCAATACAAATTTCTTCGGAACCATCCTCTGTACGCCAGATTGGCAACGGAGTACCCCAATAACGGCTACGGCTCAAGTTCCAATCTTGCAAGTTTTCCAACCATTTTCCAAAACGGCCTGTACCTGTACTCTGCGGTTTCCAATTGATGGTATTATTCAATTCAATCATCCGCTCACGGCAAGCAGTTGTACGGATAAACCAACTATCCAACGGATAATACAAGACTGGTTTGTCGGTACGCCAACAATGCGGATAATTGTGCACATGCTTTTCAATACGGAATACGCGGTTCTGCGCTTTCAACATCATACAGATTTCAATATCCAATGTTTCATCCTTTTCCCCTTTGCTTGCATCGTAGGCATTCTTCACATACTTACCCTGCCAAGGATCATAGTCGGCCGCATTCATATTGTTTTGAACATAATCTGCATCCAAATCTTCCAATAAGAAGAACTTACCAGTCATATCAACCATTGGACGACGGTTACCATCTTTATCAACCAACATCAAAGGAGGAATACCACTTGCTTTTGCCACACGGTCATCATCCGCACCGAAAGTAGGAGCAATATGAACTATTCCAGTACCATCTTCAACAGTCACATAATCTCCTAAGATTACCCGAAAAGCACCTTCCCCCGGATTAACCCATGGAATCAACTGTTCATAATGCAAGCCTTCCAATTCCGTACCTTTCCACTCTCCCACTACCTTAAATGGAATCAATTTATCACCAGGTTTATAATCCGACAGTTCCAAATCAGCCGCCTTGGCATTGAAATGTACATTCAACAAATCTTTCGCCAACACAACAGTAATAGGCATACCGGTATATGCATTGTAAGTCTGTACTGCGACATAAGTGATATTAGGTCCAACACACAAAGCTGTATTGGAAGGCAAAGTCCAAGGGGTAGTTGTCCAAGCTAAGAAACAAGGCTCACCAAAAGCAGCCATTTCGGGCTTCGGATCCAAAATACGGAACTGAGCTGTACAAGTCGTATCCTTCACATCACGGTAACAACCCGGTTGATTCAATTCATGCGAACTCAATCCGGTACCGGCAGCCGGAGAATAGGGCTGGATAGTATAACCTTTGTACAACAAACCTTTCTTATATAACTCCTTCAATAAATACCACAAGGTTTCGATATAACGATTATCGTATGTGATATAAGGGTTATCAAGATCAACCCAATACCCCATCTTCTGTGTCAAATCCGTCCACTCCTTTGTAAACTTCATTACATCCCGACGACAAGCCGCATTATACTCAGCAACAGAGATTTTATTACCAATATCCTCTTTGGTAATACCCAAAGCTTTTTCTACTCCCAATTCTACAGGCAACCCATGTGTATCCCAACCAGCTTTACGGTTCACGAGGTAACCTTTCATCGTCTTATAACGACAGAAAATATCCTTTATCGAACGAGCAATAACGTGATGAATACCGGGCATACCGTTCGCCGAAGGAGGACCTTCATAGAATACAAACGATGGATGTCCTTCACGAATTTCAAGACTCTTTTGGAAGATGTCACCATCTTGCCATTTCTTCAAGATCTCCTTATTGACATTCGACAAGTCAAGTTTGGAGTATCTGGCAAATTTCTTACTCATATTGCGTTCCGTTTATTTACATCTAAAAAATTGCCGCAAAGGTAGTGATTTAATCCTAAATAGACAATAATGAAATGATTTAGCCGCAAGCAGATAACAAATCCGGATTAGCATATACCGCTATCAACAATCCTATCACTTCAGAATAATTCTTTTGTGCGGTAGGAATGTTGTTTTGTTTCAAGAACCAACCATAAAGCTTCTCTTGCCAATCTCCTATCAAAGGGTTGTAAAGTGTTTGCCAATAGCGATTCTTTTGGTTATAGAGATTTTTCACTTCCGTAGACAATGTTGCACACCACTCTGCAAACTCCTTTTCCGGTAAAAGAGTATGGGCATTGCTCAGTACATAGGGCAACAATGCAAAGTAGGCAGCAAAACGTATCTCTGGAACTTGAGAACGACTACAAACCAAAAAACCAAATAGATTGGCTTCCGCCTCACTGGATATTCCTAAAACATGAGCCATCTCATGTGCATATGTAAAAGGATATTGTACAGGGAGCAGATCAGGATTCAAATTGTATTCAATAAAAAAAGGGCCAATATAACCTAACACACCTGTTCCACTCATAAGGGAAGGGATTAACATTGGTTTCGGATGAAGGTAATCAGGTGGAGAAGGTAAAACAAAACGATCTGCAATTTCGGCATATTCCCCTTTTACCTCGTTAGCTACAAGTTTTTTGTCGATCTTTTCAATCGAGACAAAAGAACTATTCAACGCTTCTGTATAACTTTTCAAGAATGGAAGGAACACCTCTGCGGAATAATGTTCACGTGGAATATCCAAACGTGTATAAAAATCTTGACGGAAATAATTCAACCCCCAAGTCAAATAAAACCAAACATAAATCCATAACAAATATTCGGAAACACGAATCAAAGCTACTATCTTTGATCTTCTTTTAAAAACAACATAAATCCAATAAACAAGAAGACCAATAATGCTTCCATAAATCAGAACATCTCCAACTGAGAAAGGGAAAAAAGAAGAGAAATAGGATAAAATATTCGAAAGAAAAGGATAAAATGTACGGGCATATTTTTCTCCTGCCAAGGGAGAGTACTTAATATAACCAATCCCCCCTAACAGAAGTAGCAAAATTATCCAACGTATATATCTTATATTAATTTTTACACTCACACTTTATGACAACAGATTCTTATGCAAGGCTTTTCGAATCTCTTCTTCAGACAAACAACGGCGGCCAGCATACTCTTTAACTTGCTCCTCACTAATCTTTCCTACCATGAAATAGTCCGCATCAGGATGGGCTATATAAAGTCCGCTAATAGTTGCAGTCGGATACATTGCCCCATTTTCTGTCAAACGTACACCAATCTGCGACATATCCAACAGCTTGTCAATAGTTTCGTTCTGCAACTGATCAGGCATTGAAGGATAACCAATAGCGGGACGAATTCCCTGATACTTAGCCTGATGAAAGTCTGAAACAGACAACGACTCATTATTAGCATACCCCCAATATACCTTCCGAACTCTCTCATGTAGATACTCCGCTGCGGCCTCAACCAAACGGTCTGTCAATGTTTGTAACAACATGGACTTATAAGAATCCCCTTCCGCCTCAAACTTTGCCCTCAACACATCAATACCAGAACCGGCCGTCACAACGAAAGCTCCGGCATAGTCGTTTCGACCTTCCGACATAGGCATCACATAATCAGCTAATGATTTATAAACAGAAAGGTTATTCCTAACCTGCTGACGCAAAACAGGGAAGATTATATTCCCAATATGAAGCGTATCCATATCACTGTTTGCAGGGAAAAAACCTATGATTGCCTTACAACAATCTACCTTTATCTCTACCAAATAATCTAACAGAGACAAAGCATCTTTATATAGCTGCATGGCCTCTTTAGCCTTATCCTTCTCTGATTCCGGGAATCCGGACAACCATGCAACACGACAAGCCTCGCAATCATGTACTTTACTAACCTCAGCCAAACGACCATTCATCTTCCAAGCATTAAAAAAGAAGATCCAATTTATATAAGGAATCACCTCTTCCAAAGCGATAGAAGATAAAACCTTTACACCCATTTGATTCGGAATTACGGGAGAGTAATCCGACCAATGAACTGAATAACGATTCGCACGTGCTTCAGACAATGTGACCAACTTCTCTTTACTTCCAGCAGACGCACGCAATGCTTCATATTCTCGATTTAACTGTTCGACAAACACTTCCCGTGTATTTTGATTCAACAGCTTGGCAGCAATCAATGGATTCTGTGATGCATCCGTTACATGAATCACAGGGAAATCACAATGAGGAGCGATCTTTACTGCCGTATGCAGTTTAGAAGTCGTTGCTCCTCCTACCATGACGGGGATAGTCAAACCTGCTTTTTGCATTTCATCTACAACATGAATCATCTCTTCCAATGAGGGAGTAATCAATCCAGATAAACAAACCAAATCTGGTTGTTCTTCAATGGCTGTCCGGACAATCTGTTCTGCCGGCACCATAACACCTAAATCAATCACCTCATAATTATTACAAGCTAAAACAATCGAAACGATATTCTTTCCTATATCATGCACATCCCCTTTAACCGTAGCAAAAAGAATTTTCCCTGCTTTAACAGTATGAGTTGAACTATTCTCTGCTTCTATGGCCGGCTGTAAGACTGCAACAGCTTTCTTCATTGTTCGAGCAGTCTTTACCACTTGGGGAAGAAACATCTTACCTGCCCCAAACAGTTCTCCGACCTTGTTCATTCCACTCATCAAAGGGCCATCAATGATATCTACTACACGAGGATAAAGTAGCAAAGCCTCTCTCAAATCCTCCTCCAAAAAATCACCAATTCCTTTAATCAAAGCATACTCCAAACGACTATCCAAAGCATAAGTACGCCATGCTTCCTGTTTTTCAACTGTATTATCCGACTTGACAATCTGTAGCTTTTGAGCATAAGCTATAAGTTCTTCTGTAGCATCTGTACGGCGCGCCCAAATAACATCTTCCAATAATGTTCTAAATTCCGGATCAATATCTTCATAAAGGACTGAAGAGGATGGATTAACAATACCCATATCCATACCTCTCTCGATAGCATGATACAAGAAGACTGAATGCATAGCTTCACGCACATAATTATTCCCCCTAAAAGAAAATGACAAGTTACTGATACCTCCACTCACCTTTGCTCCCGGTAAATGATTCTTTATCCATTCAACTGATCGAATAAAATCAAGCGCATATCGGTCATGTTCTTCTATTCCTGTTGCAATAGCTAACACATTCGGATCAAATATTATTCCATTAGGATCAAAATCAATCTTATCCCGAAGTAACCAATAAGCCCTTTCGCATACCGCTACCTTACGTTCAAATGTATCAGCTTGCCCTTCCTCGTCAAAAGCCATGACTACCACCGCTGCTCCCAACTGCTTAATACGAGCAGCACGATACAAGAAAAGTTCTTCTCCCTCCTTTAAAGAAATCGAATTTACGATACTTTTTCCTTGTACACACATCAACCCTTTTTCTATCACCTCCCATTTAGAGGAATCTATCATGACCGGAACACGGGCAATATCTGGCTCGGATGCTATCAAATTCAAGAAGGTGGTCATCTCTTTGACTGCATCCAACATCCCATCATCCATATTGATATCAATGATTTGTGCTCCATCCTCCACCTGTTTACGGGCAATAGATAAAGCCTCTTCATAATTCCCCTCTTTTATCAAGCGTAAGAATTTTCGTGAACCAGCCACATTACAACGTTCTCCCACATTGACAAAGTTATTTTCCGGCTTTACTTCCAACAAATCCAATCCAGATAACCATAAACAATCTGGGACATTTGCTGGAATATGAGGTGAAGCATCTTTTACCAACTCAGGATATTTAGCAATATGCGCAGGAGTTGTCCCACAACACCCCCCTATGATATTAACCAATCCCTCATCAATAAAAGATTTCACATAAATCGCCATGGTTTCCGGTGTTTCATCGTATACACCCATGCTGTTTGGTAATCCAGCATTTGGATATGCGCTTATAAAATAAGGAGCATTCTTCGCTAATTCAGCAAGATAAGGTTTCATTTCTGCTGCCCCAAAGGAGCAGTTCAATCCTACACTCACGATATTTGTATGTTGTACCGATGCTAAAAAAGCCAACAATGTTTGTCCAGAGAAAGTTCGCCCTCCTTGAGCAGACAAAGTCAAAGACAACATGATAGGCAAATCCAGTTCTCTTTCCTTCAAAAAAGCATCAGTAGCTTCCAAACCAGCCTTAACATTAAGAGTGTCAAAAGTTGTCTCAAACAACAACAAATCGACACCACCATCTACCAATGCTTCTACCTGTTCCCGATAAGCCTTGTATAAATCTTGATAGGTCACTGCCCGATAGGCAGGATCACTCACTTCCGGACTCATGGAAGCCGTTTTATTAGTCGGCCCGATAGAACCGGCAATAAAAACCTTCCTTGCAGGATATTCTTCCATAAAACGATCTGCAACCTCACGAGCCAACCTTGATGCTGCCAAATTAATCTCACGTACCTGCTCACGCATCCCATAATCTTCCATGGAAATTGCATTTGCATTGAAAGTATTGGTAGCAAAAATGTCAGCTCCTGCTTCTAAGTATTGGCGATGGATAGTACTGATAACATGAGGGCAGGTCAAACATAAGAGGTCATTATTTCCTTTTAAATCAGTAGGCCAATCTGCAAACAATTCGCCTCGATAATCTTTCTCGGTCAACTTAAAGTTTTGAATCATAGTCCCCATTCCGCCATCTAAAATCAAAATGCGCTCTTTTAGGAGACTTGAAAAGAAGTCTTTATTCATAACTGGTGTTCTTACCGTTTGAATGCACGATCCATTTCACGACGGTCATCTCGTTCTTTGATTGAATCGCGTTTATCATATTCTTTTTTACCTTTTGCTATAGCTATAATAAGTTTTGCCAACCCTTTATCATTAATGAAAAGACGGGTGGGAACTATGGTAAAACCATTATTCCGAGCAGCACTTTCTATCTTACGAATTTCTTTCTTCGTTAATAATAATTTTCGGTCTCGTCGGGCTGTATGATTATTATAGGTTCCATAAAAATATTCTGCGACGTACATATTTTTCACCCACAGTTCCCCTTTTTCTACGAGGCAGAAGGTATCAACCAAACTCGCTTTCCCCAAACGAATCGACTTAATCTCTGTCCCAGTCAAAACAATGCCAGCAGTAAAGGTATCCAGCAACTCATAATCAAAAGATGCCCGCTTGTTTTTTATCTGTATATTATTACTAATCTTTTCTTTCATTTTACTTTTCTATCAAAAGCTTAAACCCGGCATTAACATAGAAAGGATTATCTCTATAATCCAAGGTGTTAATAAAATCAACGTTGTCGAAATACCAACGAACTTCATTCGTTCTGTTTCATTCACCTGCATATAAGGCGTTGCTCCTTCCCATATTATATAAAATGTATATAAAACAAAAATACGAAGGAAGAAGAACTCTGGCAGCAAAGTCAATACAATATTCAATGCAAACATCAATGATGAGGCATATCCTACAAAACACTGACATAACTTCAAATCCTTTTCTCTATTAAAAAGTCCTTGCCAAAATTCATTCAACACATAAGAGGCAACATAAAAACCGCCAAAGACAGAAACCAAAGTACGGATAGACGATTTCAAAGCTAACTCAACATCAAACTCTTTCCGGGTAAACAAAACTCCCACAAATGCAGCTACAGAAACAATCCCAATCAACGGATATATAAAACGAGACAAGAAAGCATCTTCATTCTCATCTTTTTTAGCCAACATTTCCCAAGTCTTGGTCGGTTGCGATATGATAGCCACTATTATTTTGAATATCTCACTAAACATCTTTATATACTACTTTCTTTTTATTTATTTTCAGATAGGTTTATAGTAAATACATCTGATGATTTCCATGTAATCGAAAGAGAATCTTTTCCAAACGCAGATGCATAATGAATTCTAAACTTAACCTCATCTGTTCCATTCTTCACAGAAACAATATTAACAAAATCATTTATATCAAAAGCACAAGGAACAATCATGGTCTGTCCAACTTCCGGTTGCCCTTCTTTCAAAAAAGAACGAAGATACAAACTATATATTTGATCACCATCCAAATGTTGCAAAGGATCATAAGACAACGCAAAGCTATCTCTTTGATTAGCCACATGATTTTTGATTTCCGTGAAAAGGAACAAATTACCCTTGATATATGCAGAACGGGATTGAAGAGAAGACAATGTTAATTCATTAGCTTCTACTTTAGCTGTATCTGACAATGTTGAATAGATATTCCAACGAGCTACTTCCGTAATAGTATTTTCATAAATGGTTGCGGTCATATAACCAACGGCATCCCCTCCATCTACGTTTTCTGTTGCACCATAGTCTATGGAATAATCGAACAATATACATTCACCATCTTCCACATTGGCATTTTGAAAACTTTCAGAAGTAATAACCTCACCGCCTTTTACATAAATAACTTTACCTGGCCCAGCATTTGTAGCAACCACACCGGCCTGGTTTGCCATTGTCAAACTTGTAGCTGGATCTCCCAAACAAGAAGAGAGCATCAACAAACAAAGAGCAATTATACCGTACAAACCTTTTTTTTTCATGCTTTTCTTTTCGAATTAAAGTTGTAAGAACAACCCAAACATATTAAGACAATGGGCAAAAATAGTAAAAAAGGTTTATCCAACAATATACCATCGGATTAGAAATATATAAGCAGAACAAAAAAAATCCATGCCCACGGATTTTTCATCCAATAGGCATGGATTTTTTACCATTATACTAATATAAATCAATAATTAGAAACCTCTTCCGGTATAACAAACGAATGGACATCTGATTTTTTCCAAGTCATAGAACCACTATCCGTTATAGAACTTACATAATTGAAACGAACATTTACATTCGTTTTACCTGCCGATTTTTCAACTTCACGTTTACGTCTTAAAAACTCTTTCAAGTCATACGCACACATGATAGGTGTATCAGTAGCCACTTTCTTTCCATCTGCAATTTTAACAGCTCTTAGATATAAATCATATACACGAACTCCACTTATTTCTACCGGATTAGCATCAATATCATAGGACAAGTCATAATCTGTTTCAATATCAGAAGGGACATTTTTATGATATGCCGTTAAAAATGCATGCCTATTCGCAGTCAATATATACATATAATTATACATAGCAAGCTCTATTACCTCAATCGGCAATTCATTAGGCAAAACAGAAGTTGTATCTGTAATAGACATCTTTGATGATACTTCCGGCAATTTTTCTAAACCGGTTACATTCACATAGATATATTTCTCTGAAGATTGTTTTGCCCAATCCACCTCATAACTGTACATAACATACTCATTCCCTTTCAGCTGCTTTTCAAAAGCATCAGCAACTACAACTGTTCCAAAATCATCCTCTACTGCATAAGCTAACGCATCTAAATTTATAGTTGAATAGCCAAGAGAAACTCCTGTTTGTGTATTAGAGCCATCTCCTAAACAGGATGTTAACGAAATCAAACCAGCAGTTAATACTGCCATCCCTACAATTTTAAGTTTCTTCATCTTATTTGTTTTTATATTGTTTCTATTAAAATCCAAAACGGAAACCCGCTTGCAAATTTACATTAAATGGTTTTTCTGAACGAATTGTTTCTATTAAACTTCCATTATCAATATAATAATCAACTCCCGCCTCTGCATATAAGCTTAAAAAACGGAACAAAGGATAATCTACTCCCACACGTGCATTCAAAGACCAAAGAAGCTCTTTCATCCGAATCCGATCAGTTTGCACTCGAAGTAATTCATTTCCGGAAAATATCTTTGCACTTTGTTTGCCTGCTACATTGATTTCCGCCATTACACCTGCAGTTGTATAAAACTGAAAATCTTTCCATTCAGCCATTTTATAGGACAAAGATAAGGGAATTCCGACAAAATGCAATTTTTGTTTCACCTCATCATGATAAACTGCATATACCTCCCACTCTGAAGACAAATAGGTATAGTTCAATCCAGAATGCAAAGAAAAACGATTATTCAATCGATAACTTACCCCTACCCCTACAGAAATAGGGAATTTATGACGGACATTTGTTTTAGGGACTTCCTCTTGTACATATGGGGAGCTAAGGCGTAATAAGTTCGGAGAACTATATATATTTTTTGCGAAGGAAGAAGTTAATGGATTAGAAGAACCCATAGTAACACTTCCTCCTCCCATTCCAAAACTCCAACGTTTTATTTTTCTCTCTTTTCCTACAGACAACTGATCTCTTTTCAAACTTGAAACAACAAAAACTGCAGAATCAATGTTCTTTGTATTTTTATTCTTAAAAGATAATTCTGCATAAACAAAGGTATCTACCGGAGCGACATCCAAACCTAAAGAACAAACAATCTCTTTATCCTTACCAATGAAAGCATTACTTACCTGTTTTTGTCTATTTGTCAATGGTTCTTCTGAAACCTTAGCCAACACCATACTAGGAGCGTCTTTTATAACTGAAGATTCTATATTTTTCGAACCACGAAATATATTTTTACGATCTACCTCTACCAATACATTCTTTTTTTGTGAAGGGATAAAAAATGTTCCAATAACAAATAAAAACAAAAGTGCAGCAGCTATAGCTGTCACAGCATATGTAGGCATTCGTAAAAACACCTTTTTCTTAGGTAAACGGTCAACTATTTGTTCCCAATCGCTTCCTCCTGTATCCACTTCCAATTGTTGTAACTTTGAGCGGAATAAATCTTCAAATGTATCTCTTTCTCTCATCTTCATTCTCTTTCCAATCCATACAGTTCGTTAATTCTACGTTGCAATAATTGTTTTGCTCTCACATATTGAGAGCGAGAAGTACTTTCTGAGATATCTATCATATCTGATATTTCTTTATGCGAATAGCCCTCTATTGCAAAAAGGTTAAAAACAACTCGCAAACTATCAGGTAACTCTTGCACAATCTTTAATAACTCAGAAGCTGATAGTTCCGATATAATCAAATCATTAATAACTATCTGATCAACGACATAATCATATCCAATAGCATCACGCAAAACATCTGACTTTCTCAAATATTCCAATGCACAATTAACAAATATCTTACGCATCCATCCTTCCAAAGTTCCATACCCCGAATAAGAATCAATACTTGTAAAGACTTTCACAAAACCATCCTGTAACAAATCACGAGCAGTTTCTCTGTCAGCAATATAGCGCAGACAAACCCCCATCATCTTACGGGAATACATTTCATAAAGTTCTTTCTGTGACTTACGATTCCCTTTTTTACAACCTTCTATCAGTTGCTTCTCCATCATTTCTATATGTGCATCCAACTGCCTTCTTAGGCTACTAAATATAATGATGCATAAACAACATAAAACGCTGCATTACGCCCAATTATTTAACATATTTTGAGGAATAATAAAATATTTCTTTGGAAGGTTTACTTTCTATATGAAAGCGAGTGGATGATGATACTGAAAACAGAAATCCTTGTTCCATTGTGGTATCCACAGGTAAATAAACAGCAGTATCTCTAATACCTGTCATTAAGATATGTTTTGCATTATCTATTTGAATAGAATCAGTTAATGAGTAATAAATAGTATAAGTCAATTCTTTATTTTCAGATACAGGTTTTTGCCATTGTATTTTCAAGTCAGTTCCTATCCGTTCAACCTTCACATTTTCCGGGGAGTGAGGAATTGTTTGATCTAACCAAGTCAATTCTGGTAATTGTGCAGGATATTTATAATAATTGTTTTTCAACTCATCATAAAGTCCTTTAATATTATTTAAAACATTCGAACATCTAAAAAAAGCACAACCTGCTCCACCATAATAACGGCTATAATCAATTTGATCAGTTATATCATTTAACAGCCAATCTGCTTCTGATTCTAACATCCGATAAGCACCTAAACCTGGAACAACTAAACGGCCATTACTATTATTTACCCAATTATCCATAAATGGAAAAAAATTTTCATGTAAATAATACATCATAGGTACAATCATGTCTTGTTTATCCTGTTTCATCCATAGTACAGGATCTTGATAAACACTCTCATAAGCTGTCCAACCTGCATTTGGAACACGTTCAATACGATTATATTTACCTAATGGAGCACTACTAACCTGTACCCATGGTTTAACAGATTTAACCCAATCATAAATACAAGACATCATCTTATTTATATTTGCTCGCCGCCATTCCGATAAAGATAATTTTTTCCCAGACTTCCGATACAGAACTTTATCAGGGAAAGACTTTGCCTGTTCCGGATAACGAATATAATCAAAATGGATTCCATCTATATCATATCCTTTCACGATCTCTTTCACTAAGGATAAAATATAATCAGACGTTTCAGGGACACCTGGATCTAAATACCATTCTCCATTATGACGCTTACAAAGTTTAGGATGACGTTTTACTACAGATCTTTTACCCTGTTCTTTTACATTTTTATCAGTTCCTAAGGGAAAAGTAACAAACCAAGCATGACATTCCATTCCGCGTTTATGACATTCTTCTATCACAAAAGTCAAAGGATCATACCCAGGCATTAATCCATATTTTCCAGAAAAGATTTTACTTGCAGGTTCTATATCCGAACGCCAAATAACATCACCTCTCAAACGAACTTGCAAAAAAACGGTATTAAAATTTGCATCTTGCAAACGATCTAAAACATCAATAAGATCCCTTTGTTGTTTCTCACGTGTTAAAGAATTTGTTGCAGGTTGGTGTGGCCAATCCAACCCATACACAGTAGTCAGCCACACCCCCCTTATTTCTTTTTTTATTGGTTCTACTGCACTAATAAAATGTACTGAATTTACAATTAAAAGCAATAGTATGAACCCTATAAGTTTTCTTCTCATTACATTTATTTACAATGCTCACGAATCACCTGTTGCAACAATTCAGGTTCATCCGTAGTAATAAAGTCAGCACCTGCATCAATCATTTCTTTCATAATCTCAGGCTTATTTACAGTCCAAATATTAATCTTTAATCCTAAATCTTTGGCCTCTTTAAACCAATTAGGATTTTTTCTCATTACACCATAATGATAATCCAAACCTGCCAAACCCAAATCTTTTAATTCTTTAGGAGACAAATCTCCATTTAAATAATAAACAGGAGTTTCTGGAGATAAACGATGTAATTCCTTCGCAGCCTCTAAACTGAATGCGATATACTCTGTCTGTTTCGTTAATCCCTTTTCATTAATCATATCTACAGAATACTTAGCAGCTTCTCTATCTCTTTCCGGTGTACTATGAGATTTTAATTCAAAAATAAGTTTCGTATGTTTTAAACTCTTAGCACGTTCCAATAATTGATCCAATGTTGGAATTTTTTCACCATTAGCGATTGTAATATTTTTCAAATCAGCATAAGGAGTTTGCTGAATATCTATTGAATCAATCTTTCTATCATGAAAAACCACCAATACATTATCAGATGTTAAATGCACATCAAATTCAGAACCATAAGCTTTAATTTCATCAGCTAATTCTATAGCTCGAATAGAATTTTGGGCTGAACCTTCCGTATTCCAATAACCACGATGCGCTATAACTTTCACCTTGGGTTCAGACTCTGTTTCTACACAACTTAATAATGATAAAACAATCAACAAACAACTTAAAAACAAATTATACTTCTTCATACTTCCTTAAAATTATTATTTTCCTAATTCTGATAAATAACGTTCCATTTCAATTGCTGCGGCACAACCACTTCCTGCTGCTGTAATAGCTTGACGATAATGAGGATCTGCAACATCTCCCGCAGCAAATACTCCCGGGACTTTCGTTTTAGGTGTACCCGGAATCGTTTGAATATATCCAACATCATCAGTGTCCACCCAAGGCTTAAATATATCCGAATTAGGTTTATGCCCTATCGCTAAAAAGAAACCATCAATAGCAATATCTACTTTTTCTTCATCAGGTTCACCCAAACGTTTAACCAAATGTGCCCCTTCAACACCGTTCTCGCCAAATAGACCAACCGTATTATGTTCAAACAATACTGTAATCTTAGGATTATTCAAAACACGATCCTGCATAACCTTAGAAGCTCGTAAATAAGGTTTACGTACTATTAAATAAACATGCGAAGCCAAACTTGCCAAATAAGTAGCTTCTTCACAAGCGGTATCACCACCACCAACTACAGCTACAACTTTTTTCCGATAGAAAAAACCATCACAAGTAGCACAAGCAGAAACTCCCATACCTGCATATTTCTGTTCATCTGCCAATCCTAAATATTTAGCAGTTGCTCCCGTAGCTATAATTAAAGCATCCGTTTCTATTACTTTTTCTCCGTCAATTGTCACTTTATAAGGTGCTACAGACAAATCAGTTTGGGTAGCAATACCTACACGTATATCAGCACCAAATCGTTCAGCCTGTTTTCTCAAATCATCCATCAAAGTTGTACCTGTAACACCTTCCGGATAACCTGGGAAATTTTCTACCTCAGTTGTAGTTGTCAACTGTCCCCCCGGTTGAATTCCTTCATAAAGAACCGGTGATAAATTTGCCCTTGAAGCATAAATTGCAGCTGTATAACCTGCAGGTCCTGAACCTATAATCAGGCAACGGACTTTTTCATTTTTATTTGTATCCATAATTATTTTATTATCTTATATTATCTTAAATCTACAATCTCTACATTAGGATATTCTTTCTCGTCAAAAACAAAATAAGAATCAGGCTGATTTACCCCTGTTTTCATTTGACCAATACGAATAGTACTACAAATACCCTGTTTTGTTTCAATAGTTATTGAAGCAGGAATATTTGATTTTTTCTCAATTTGCAAAATGATTACATCAATATCACTTTTCTTCTTTGGAGTCAATTCTATATCCAAACACGTCTTCCCATTAAAAGCAGTACTTTCCCCTTTATATGCAACTTTAAATCCTTTCTTATATGAACGTAAAAACATAGTAGGATTTACCATCTGCACTTCTTCTTCATTTGGAGTTGTAACACTAACCTCTTCGTTTTTTTCCAAATATGTCCATTGACTTTTACCATCAAACCAAACAACCATATCTGGGGTTTTCAACACAAATTTTTCCCCTTTTATATTTATCACCCCATCAAAACCTTCAGAAACTTGCTGTTTTTCCGAACGTAGCGACATTGTAAAATAGACTGTTAATCCATTTGATTCTTCATAAATAGAAGCTGCTTTATCTAAAACAGCAATCACATTCTGAGCTACTACAAAAGAACTCATACACAATAAAGACAATAAAAAACAGACAAACCGTCTTTTTTTCAAGATAGAGTTCATAAATATTATGTTTTATTTCAAAGAATTCAATATTTGTTCCAAACTATATTCATCCGGGATCAATACCTGACGAGCTTTACTCCCTTCAAAAGGCCCAACAATACCGGCAGCTTCCAATTGATCCATCACACGCCCCGCACGATTATATCCAATAGAAAATTTACGTTGAATAAGAGATGTTGATCCTTGTTGTTGAATAACAACCAAACGGGCTGCATCATCAAATAATGGATCACGTTTTGACAGATCTATTGCCTCAACTACAGAAGAATCCCCTCCTTCACCAACATATTCCGGTAGCAAATAAGCCGTGGGATAAGCAACTTGAGTTCCTATATAATCTACAATATCCTCTACTTCAGGGGTGTCAACAAATGCACATTGTACACGTGTTGGTTCACTACTTCCCGTAATCAAAATCAATAAATCTCCTTTTCCTATTAAACGATTTGCACCAGGAGCATCCAATATTGTACGGGAATCCACTTGAGACATCACCTTAAAAGCAATACGACTAGGGAAATTACTCTTTATAGTACCTGTTATCACCTTTGTATCCGGACGCTGCGTTGCTAAAATCATGTGAATACCTACAGCTCGTGCTTTAGCGGCAATACGTGCTATAGGCATTTCAATTTCTCGTCCACTTGTAGCTATCAAGTCTGCAAACTCATCCACTATTGCTACTATATAAGGAAGAAAACGATGTCCTTTTTCTGGATTCAACCTACGAGAAATAAACTTTTCATTATATTCTTTTATATTTCGAGCTGAAGCATTTACCAACAACTCATATCGATTTTCCATCTCTATAACCAAAGAATTTAATGTAGCCACAGCATCTTCTGGTTCAGTAACAATTGGCTTATCTATATTAGGCAATTTAGCCAAATAATGACGTTCTAATTTGGAATAAGGACTAAATTCTACCCGCTTAGGGTCAATCATCACAAACTTTAATTCTGCAGGATGTTTCCTATATAATAAAGAGGTAATGATTGCATTCAAACCAACGGATTTACCTTGTCCTGTAGCTCCTGCCACCAAAAGATGAGGAGTTTTACAAAGGTCAAACATAAAAGCCTCATTCACAATCGTCTTACCTATTACAACCGGTAAATCATACGTACATTCTTGAAATTTACGCGATGCAATTACAGATTGCATGGATACAATTTGAGATTTCTTATTCGGCACCTCTATACCTATAGTTCCTTTACCCGGCATCGGAGCTATAATACGAATCTGCAATGCGGATAAGCTCAATGCAATATCATCTTCTAAATTTTTAATTTTAGAAATACGGACACCCGCTTCAGGAACAATCTCATAAAGTGTAACAGTAGGACCTACTGTTGCTTTGATAGAAGCTATACGAATACTAAAATCCTCCAACGTCTGTTTAATCATTTGTTGATTGGCCGCCAACTCCTCATGATTTACTTCAACATTACCCGAATCATAGAACTTCAATAACTCAAGAGGAGGGAAAACATAACGAGACAAATCTAAACGAGGATCATATTTACTTTGTTCTGCCGAACTTGAAATTTCTTCTTCCTTACCAGCAACCTCTACCTCAAAATCCTCATGATCAAACGTTTTTTCCTCTTCTACATCCAAAGTTTCATCCATAAAATCAGATGATTCAAGTTCCGCCTTTGCTATTTCACTCTCTGTATCAAATACATATTCAATCGCTTTATCATCCTCTTTTACATTTGTAGGTTTTATAATATCAACCACTGATTCTTCAAATTCAGACACCTCCGTTTTAGTATCATTATCAATAAAATCTTCTTGCTTTTTTTTTCTTTCTCCTAACTTTGGAATTTTTATCCAACTAAAAGAAAAAAACTTCTGCAAAAAGGGTATTGTTCGCTTACTAGTAAAAATAGCTATAATAAGGAAAGTTCCCAACAATAACAAAACAGTACCTGGAATACCGATGTTACTCATCATAATTTCCGATATAACATAACCATGCTGGCCTCCCAAATATAAAAACGTGTCTTCATATCCCTTAACAAAAGCAAAGGCAAAAAACAAAGAGCCCCATATTAACATAGAGCTACTAAACAAAAAACGCTTTATCAATGACACATTATTTAAACTCATCAACTTTGCTCCAACAGAACCAAGAAAGAATAAAATCAAAAACGACGATATTCCAAACCATTTATTCATTAACAAATCTGCTAAATAGGCACCACGTACTCCAGTCCAATTATCTACAGATCCTCGATTAATAACTAAATCTGCCAATGGAATATTTTCTATCTTACTTTGGTCTGCACCACCTGTAAAAAAGAATGATATAAGAGCAAGAGCTATATAAATCGTCACAAATGAAATAATCAACCCTACAATGAATTTAGATCGTTCATTTGTAAAGAAACTTTTAAAACGCTTAAACTTACTCTCTTTTGCCGTTTCTATATTATGCTTTGATGTTGTTTTTTTCGCCATCCCTATATTTTTTATAATCTGCAAATGTACACAGAAATTTTAATTCTATACGATATTTCATTCCTACTACTCCTACTATTTTTCTAAAAATAGACTTAAAGTATATTATATATTCTCTTTTTCAAAATAAAAGGATATGATTACCTCATAAAACAAATATATTTTCTAATTTTGCAAATATCATAATACAACACATCTACGACGAGCAAACATAGAATGAGAAAAGAAGAAAATCCAATATATGCACATCAAACAATCGAATTTGTTACTGTCGCTTTGGAATATTGTACAATGGTTGAAAACATAAACAATATCAATCAATTTGACTTTATAAACAAAGCGATTAAGATTCTACCCTTACTCTATTTAAAAGCAACACTTTTACCTCAAATAGAAGTGATAGAGGATATTGAACTTGAACAGGCTGTTACCGAAAATATGTATGAATCTGTACGAGTACAAATTGCTGAACTTTTAGGGAATAAAGATTCTTTTTTAGAGACATTCCATACAGACATACAATATAGTGACACTCCTATTATAAGTTTTATCTCCGAAAACTTGTCTGATGTTTATCAAGATATTGGAAATTTCATATTTCTTTTTCGTCAAGGTAATGAGGAAATCATGCGTAATGCAATTGCTCTATGCTTTAACAATTTCCAAAAATTTTGGGGGCAACAACTTTTAAATGCATTAAAAGCTCTTCATGCTACTTTTTATAATGACGAAGAGTTTTTAGATATTAATGAAGAAACAAAAGAATGATACAACAATATATACATTCAATAACAAAGGAGGAAATATCAACACTTCCTGTCGAAGAATTCCCTGGACGGATTATTGTAATTGACACGTTAAAGGATACAGAAAAAGCATTATTTTATTTATCCCAATTTAATAAAGTTGGATTTGATACAGAAACCCGTCCTAATTTTAAAAAAGGATGCAATCACAAGATTTCTCTCATGCAAATATCTACGGATGAAGTATGTTTCCTATTTCGCTTAAACAAAATTGATATTCCTCCACTATTGGCAGATTTTTTAGCGAGTGAACAAATCTTGAAGATCGGAGTTTCTCTAAAAGATGATTTCTGGGCCATACGAAGGAGAAAAGAAATAGAACTTGCTAATTTCTTTGACTTGCAACGATATGTCGGTCAATTTGGCATAGAAGATGTCAGCTTACAGAAGATTTATGCCATACTTTTCAAAAAGAAAATTACAAAAGGGCAAAGACTTAGTAATTGGGAAGCTGCAGAATTTACAGAAGCACAAAAAAAATATGCAGCACTTGATGCCTGGGCTTGTTTAAAAATATACAATCAATTAACAGAGATAAATGAAGGAGTGTAAAGTATTTCTTAAACCTAAAAAAGAAGAGTCATTATTACGTTTCCACCCATGGGTCTTTTCTGGAGCTATTCAATCTATTCAAGGAAATCCGGACGAAGGAGACATCGTAGAGGTTTATGGAGCAAACCAACATTTTTTAGGTATTGGACATTATCAAGTTGGAAGTATAGCTGTACGCATACTCTCTTTTAAACAGATAAAAATTGATTCCTCTTTTTGGGAAGAACGTATCCGCATAGCTTATAGCATACGACAATCCATAGGACTTGCCGGAGTTGCAAACAACAATACATACAGATTGATACATGGAGAAGGAGATAATCTACCAGGTTTAGTGATTGACATATATGCTCATACAGCTGTCATGCAGGCTCACTCTGTTGGTATGCATTATGCTCGCCATCAAATTGCAAACGCACTAAAAAGGGTTATTGGAGAATCATTACAAAATATCTATTATAAATCAGAGACAACTCTTCCTTTCAAAGCTAATTTAGATAGCGAAGATGGTTATCTATTAGGAGGCGAAGTTGAAGACATCGCTTTAGAAAATGGATTAAAGTTTTGTGTAGATTGGCAAAAAGGGCAAAAAACAGGTTTCTTTGTCGACCAACGAGAAAATCGATCTCTGTTAGAACATTATGCTAAAAATCGTTCTGTATTGAACATGTTCTGCTATACTGGAGGATTCTCTTTTTATGCAATGCGAGGAGGAGCTAAAATCGTTCATTCTGTCGATAGTTCAGCTAAAGCAATCTCCTTGACAAATAAAAATGTAGAGTTAAATTTTCCCGGAGATCCACGTCATCAAGCATATGCAGAAGACGCATTCAAATACTTAGAGAAAATGGGAAGCAATTACGATCTGATTATATTAGACCCTCCGGCTTTCGCTAAGCATAAAAATGTACTACGTAACGCCCTGCAAGGATATCGCAAACTCAATGCTATTGCATTTGAAAAGATCAAACCTGGAGGAATCCTATTCACATTCTCCTGTTCACAGGTTGTTAGTAAAGAGAACTTTCGCCTGGCAGTATTTAGTGCTGCCGCCCAATCTGGACGTAGCGTTCGTATATTGCATCAACTAACACAACCGGCAGATCATCCGGTGAATATTTATCATCCTGAAGGTGAATATTTAAAAGGTCTAGTTTTATATGTAGAATAAAAATAGGCGATAGAATATTTCATAAAACAAGGCACAATTTATATATGGAAATATTTCTTTATTTCATAATAGGTTGTACCTTTGTAACTCATAAAAGTAGAAGTAAGAATAAATTAATATAAATAATAACAGCTAAATTTATTATTATGTCTAAAGTAACAGTTGTTGGTGCCGGTAATGTAGGTGCTACTTGCGCAAATGTTCTTGCCTTCAATGAAGTGGCAGACGAAGTTGTAATGCTTGACGTGAAAGAAGGTGTTTCTGAAGGGAAAGCGATGGATATGATGCAGACTGCACAGTTGCTTGGTTTTGATAGCACAATTGTAGGATGTACAAATGATTACGAAAAGACTGCAAATTCAGACGTAGTTGTCATCACTTCTGGTATTCCTCGTAAACCGGGTATGACTCGTGAAGAGTTAATCGGAGTAAACGCAGGTATTGTTAAAAGCGTAGCTCAAAACATTTTGAAATATTCTCCAAATGCCATTTTGGTAGTTATTTCTAATCCTATGGATACAATGACCTATTTAGCATTGAAATCTTTAGGGTTACCAAAAAACCGCATCATCGGTATGGGTGGAGCTTTGGATAGTTCTCGTTTCAAATATTTCTTATCTCAAGCTTTAGGATGCAATGCTAATGAAGTAGAAGGTATGGTAATTGGTGGTCATGGTGACACAACAATGATTCCTTTAGCTCGATTGGCCACATACAAAGGTATTCCGGTAAGCAATTTAATGAGCGCTGAAAAATTACAAGAAGTGGTAGCTTCTACAATGGTTGGTGGTGCTACTTTAACTAAATTATTAGGTACATCTGCATGGTATGCTCCAGGAGCTGCAGGAGCTTACGTTGTTGAATCAATCATTCACAACCAGAAAAAGATGATTCCATGTTCAGTTTATTTGGAAGGTGAATATGGTCATTCAGATCTTTGCATTGGAGTTCCTGTTATTTTGGGTAAAAATGGTATCGAACAAATCGTTGAATTAGAATTGACTGCTGAAGAAAAAGAATTATTCGACAAGAGCGCAGAAGCAGTTCATAAAACGAATGCTGCATTAAAAGAAGTAGGTGCTTTATAATCCTTAATCCAAAGCATATAAAAGTAAAGAGGACGTATCCTTGGATACGTCCTCTTTACTTTTATAACACTAGGTATATTCAATAAATACCATAAAACTATCCAACTAATTCATACACAAAATATTGCAAATTAGCTATTTTTCGTATCTCTAGGTATTCCCCCGAAAATAAGGTTTGGCAACCAAAACGAGGGGAAATTCCCAAAACAAGATATAGTTAAGATATAAATAAAAACTTAAACCCTAAGCTGATTTTAGAAAAACTTTATACTTTTGCCTCTTTCTAATAAACAATATAAATCATGACAATACCCGAAGATCCATTTATGTTATACAGCTTCATCAACATGAAGTTACGTGATTATTATCCTTCACTTGACGTACTATGTGAAGAGATGAATCTAGACAAAACAATTTTAATTGAAAAACTCCAAAAAGTTGGATTTGAATATAGCCCTGAAAACAATAAATTTTGGTAAGAGATTTCTTTCAAGAAATCTCTTTTTATCCATTAACTGAAACAATATCTTTATCCGTCATCTTAAATCTTAAGACTCCTCCATTCAATACTTCTTCGAAAGTAATGTAAGTCCGATCCAATAGCATATCATTCAACCACACCTGTTCTACATAGATATTTTTATCAGATAAATTTTCAGCAACAATTACAAACTCTTTTCCGGAAGGAAGATTAATCGTCGCTTTATCAAACAAAGGAGCTCCTAACTCATATCTACCTGATACAGGATCCATCGGATAAAAACCTAATGAACTAAAAATATACCAGGCACTCATCTGACCGGTATCTTCATTTCCACAAATTCCTTTAGGAGTATTATCATACAAACTTGTTAAAACTTGATTAACATACTTTTGAGTCTTACCTGTTTGCCCTAGCTTATTATACATATAAATCGTATGATGTCCTGGCTCATTACCATGTGCATATTGCCCAATCAATCCCGAAATATCTCCTGAAACCTCTTTTCCTGACAATGAAGAATTCATCGTAAACAACGAATCTAACCGAGCAGCCAAGACCTCTTTTCCACCCATCCAATCAGCTAATCCATTTACATCATGAGGGACAAAGAATGTCCATTGCCAAGCATTTCCTTCACAATAATCATCTTTACGATGTTCTGAACGTAATGGATCAAACGGTTCTCTCCAAGATCCATCACTTTTTCGTCCTCTGGCAAATAAACAATCTTTATCTATTACGTTCCTATAATTCAATGAACGTTCAAAAAACTCTTTTTGAATATCCGGATAATTGGTCAATGAAGCAAATTGCGCTATAGCTCTATCATCAAAGGCATACTCTAAAGTACGGGCTACTGATTCCATTTCCAAATCACATGGGACATAACCATATTTTTTATAATTCTTTAATCCTACAAAATACCCCATAGAATAACCACACGTATCCGTATTAGCAGATTCCACCATTGCTTTCATAGCAAATGCTATATCAAAATCCTTTATCCCATTCATATAACCATTGGTAATCATCGGCATAGAATGAAGACCTATCATCTGATAGGTTTCAACTCCAGCTAAAGGCCAAATAGGCAATTGACCTTCATATTTATAGAATTCTAAAGCGGTCTTAATGTAATCACGTATAACATTTGGATGTAATACTGCAATTAAGGGGCAAGCGGCTCTGAAAGTATCCCATAAACCAACGACGCCACCATAATAAGGAAATCCGTCTGTTTGATGAATCTGTCGATCCGGTCCTCGAAAACGATTATCAATATCTGAATACAAAACAGGATACATCATTACATTATGCAAACAGGAATAAAACAACTCTTTCTTTTGCTCATCTTTTGTTTCAATTTCTACTTGTCCTAAAACAACATTCCATTGATTAAAAGCCTCTTCTTTTAATTGCGCAAAACTTTTCTCCTCCACTTCAGACAAAAGATTTTTATGAGCACCTTCCATATCAACGGGCGAAATACCGGTTTTTACAACTAATTCCTTATTCTTGGATTCAAAAGTTAGAATCATTTTCACATTACGTCCTTTTATTAAAGAGACATCCTCTACCCGTTCATTATTCAAATAAAAAGAACAGTCTTTTATCGGAGAGGAAAAGGTCGTATAAAAATAGACATGTTGTTCCGGAGCAAAACCATTCGTCAGACGATAACCACGAATCGTGTAATCATCAACCTTTTCAATTGTAGCATCATAGACTGTATCTACATTATGTTCCGGTAGAATCGTACAAGCACCCTTTGCACCATGTTCTAAATCAACAATAAGAGGCATCTTTCCTTCAGTATTGTACGTATAACGCTGGATACCACAACGCAAAGAGGCAGTTAGTTCAACATTCAAATCTCCATTATACAAATCCACAGAATAATAACCAGGTTCAGCATGTTCTTTCTCATGAGAAAAAGGCGAGAAATTATCTTGCGTACACAAAGTCGTTATACTATCTGTATTCATATTGGCAGGTAAAGGCAAAAACAAAATATCGAGAAAATCGCCACAACCTGCCCCACTCTTATGAACATGACTAAAACCTATAATCTCAGTGTGTTTATATCGATATCCTGTACTTCCATTATGGGTATCAGCTCCTATTTGCACCATACCAAAAGGAAGAGAAGCAACAGGTGATACACAACCATTTCCACCTGTTCCAATAAACTTATTTACATAATGATTATAAACTTTCCGTTGTTCTTGTTTACAAGAAAAAAAGATAATACCCAACAATAGTAATAGAAATCCACACCTTCTCATGTTATATGCTACTTATATTTATGATTAACCAATTAAGTAAAACAAAGATAGTGTATCCATTTAAAAAAATAAAATACATTTAGGTTTTATTTTATACATTTGCAGAGACTTAATTTTAAAACAGAAAAGAATAATGAAGACTAAATTAATGATGATGGCTGTGGCTATTTTTGCCATATTTGCCCTAAGTAGCTGTGATTCCAAAGAATCATATGTAAAAGATTTTACTAAGTTTGTAGAAAGCGTAGCTGAAGATTGCGAAGAATATTCGGCTGAAGATTGGGAAAAGGCAGACAAGACTTTTAAAGAATTGGCAGATACTCGTTACAATAAGTTTAGCGAAGAGTTAACTACTGATGACATGGTTGAAATCACCAAGTTAAAAGCAACTTATGCTACTCTTCAACTTAAGAGAGGAGCTCTAAACTTGAAAAAGAAATTCGATGAGGCATTAAAATAAAGCTCACCCCATACAACAAAAAGGAGGTTCTCAATATTAGTGTTTGAGAACCTCCTTTTTTTTATCATCCCACGAATTATTCTTCTCCTTCTTCGTCTTCCTTCATATTATGGAACACGTTCTGAACATCTTCGTCCTCTTCCAACTTTTCGATCAACTTTTCGATTGCTTCACGCTGTTCGGCAGTCACTTCCTTCAAGTCATTCGGGATACGGACAAACTCACTACTTGTGATTTCATAACCGTTTTCTTCCAAATATTTCTGGATAGCTGAGTTTTGGGCAAACTCACCATAAAGTACTACTTCTTCTTCGTCTTCCTCTACTTCATCCACACCGTAGTCAATCAATTCCAATTCCAAATCTTCCAAAGACATACCCTCTTTCTTTGCAATATGGAATACACATTTATGTTCAAACAAAAACTCAAGGCTACCGGAAGTTCCTAAAGAACCGCCACATTTATTGAAATAGCTACGAACATTAGCTACCGTACGAGTAGTGTTATCTGTTGCTGTTTCAACGAAGATAGCGATACCGAAAGGACCATATCCTTCGTAGTTCATTTCCTTATAATCTGTAAAATCTTTAGAAACTGCACGTTTGATAGCGCGTTCAACGTTATCCTTCGGCATGTTTTCTTTCTTAGCAGTCTGCATCAATACACGCAAACGCGGGTTGTTTTCCGGTTCCGGTCCACCTTGTTTAGCTGCAATTGTAATTTCCTTACCCAATTTAGTGAACACACGAGCCATATTGCCCCAACGCTTAAACTTTCTCGCTTTGCGAAACTCAAACGCTCTTCCCATGATTTATAACTATTATTATTTGAATGATTATTACTCTTTATTATCTCAACTGCGCACCCAACTTCTGTTCTAAGTTAGTCTGGATCTTCTTCATGATTGCATCAATCTGCTTATCATTCAAAGTCTTTCCTTCATCCTGCAAGAAGAAGCTGACAGCATACGATTTCTTACCTGCCGGCAAATTCTTACCTTCATAAACGTCAAACAAAGTGACCTCTTTCAACAGCTTACGTTCGCTCTCATTAGCAATCTTTTTCACGTCTGCAAACTTTACATTCTTGTCCAACAGCAATGCCAAATCACGTTTAACAGCCGGGAACTTAGATATCTCTGTAAAGGTTACTTTGCTCTTCTTGGTTTCCTTCATCAACAATGTCCATGACAACTCTGCATAGTACACTTCTGTATCAATATCCATTGCCTTACAGATTTTCGGGCTAACGATACCCAATGTACCTAACTGGCGACCAGCACGAGTCGTGATACTTAAACCTGCCGCATAAATATCGTTGGTCAAATTTCCAAAGATCACATTCTGCAAGTTTACGCCCAAACGAACCAAGATATTTTCCACGTATGCCTTCAGTTCATAAACAGTAGACTTTTCATTCGGATGCGCCCAACTGTTTTCAACTCGATTACCTGTCACCCACAAAGCCAAACGATAATCTTCGGCAAATTGAGCCAATGTTTCATCCTCTTTCTTGTTTTCAGCAGTATAATCATAACAGTTACCAAATTCGAAGAAACGGATGTTACCATTCTTACGTTTCGCATTATGTTCGATACTTTCCAAACCACCAAACAACAAGCTCTGACGCATACAGTTCAAATCAGCACTCAACGGATTCATCAACATTACACAATGAGAACCTGGATATGTTTCCAACGCATCATAATAAGCCGAACGAGTTAAAGAGTTGTTCAATATTTCATTGAATCCACAACCACAAAGCTGTTCAGAAATCAAATTCTGCAACTTGTAGCTACGGTCAGTCGGCGTCTGATAACTCAAATTTGACTTGACACTGTCACTAAACTCTACGTTGTTATATCCATAGATACGCAAAATATCTTCTATCACATCGACATCACGCTGTACATCAATACGGTAAACCGGCACATCTATTACCAATCCCTCAACTGTCTCTGAAACAATCTGCATTTCCAAACTTGCCAAAATGCTCTTAACGGTTTCTGCCGGGATTTCTTTACCGATTAATGAGTTTACCTTGCTATAAGCCAACTCTACACGGTAAGGTGCAACCGGAGAAGGATAAACATCCTGAACTGCTCCAGTAATTGTTCCACCTGCCACTTCCTGAATTAATAAAGCTGCATACTTCATTACATCCATTGTTTGGTTTGCATCCAAACCACGTTCAAAACGGAAAGAGGCATCTGTATTCAACGCAAAACGACGGGCAGTCTTACGAATCCAAGTCGGATGGAAAGTAGCCGATTCCAAAAATACATTTTGAGTCTGTTCTGTCACACCCGAATCCAAGCCT
The DNA here is from genome assembly GCA_015060925.1 of Parabacteroides distasonis. GTDB lineage: Bacteria > Bacteroidota > Bacteroidia > Bacteroidales > Tannerellaceae > Parabacteroides > Parabacteroides distasonis_B. The sequence goes on along the minus strand of SUXM01000007.1, from coordinate 60,004 downwards.
CCGAACACACCAGCAATACACATCGGTTCTTCGGCATTGCAAATCATCAAGTCACGAGCCGTCAATGTACGTTCCACACCATCCAAGGTTACAAACTTAGAACCTTCAACCGCAGAACGAACCACTACCTTGTTGCCCTTCACCTTATCCGCATCGAACGCATGCAAAGGCTGTCCGACACCATGCAAAATATAGTTTGTTACGTCCACTACATTATTAATAGGACGCAAACCTATCACTTTCAAACGGTTCTGCAACCATTCCGGACTTTCCTTTACGGTTACATTCTTAATGGTAATACCGCTATAACGCAAACAAGCCTCTTGGTTTTCAACCACCACTTCGATAGCCGGAGTTTCATCTTCCACCTTGAATGCATCCACAGCCGGACGTTTCAAAGCCACCTGCTGGCCGTTTTGTTTCAGATAAGCAGCCAAGTCACGAGCCACACCGAAATGAGAAGTAGCATCCACACGGTTCGGGGTAATATCCACCTCCAACACGTAATCGCTCTTTACATTATAATATTCTTTGGCCGGAGTACCTACAGCTGCATCCGCAGGCAATACGATAATACCGGCATGGTCTGTACCGATACCGATCTCATCCTCTGCGCAAATCATACCGTTTGATTCCACGCCACGAATCTTTGAACGCTTAATTGTAAAGCACTCATCACCGTCATACAATTTAGTTCCGTTCACCGCCACAACCACCTTCTGTCCGGCAGCCACATTCGGAGCACCACACACAATCTGCAAAGGTTCCGCTCCTCCTACATTGACCGTCGTAATATGCAAATGGTCAGAGTTTGGGTGTTCTACACAGGTCAAGACTTCACCAATCACAAGTCCTTCCAATCCACCTTTGATTGTTTGAACTTCTTCTACACCACCGGTTTCCAAACCGATTGAGGTAAGCGCTGCGGCTACTTCATCAGGCTGCAAATCAAAATCAAGATAATCTTTCAGCCAGTTGTAAGATATATTCATTGTTTTAAAATTTATTCAGTAAAGAGACGGGACTCCATAGTCCACGCCAAAATGACGGGCAAAAGTACAAATAATTATTGAAATAGAGAACTTTTTCCCATAGGCATGAGAATAAATTCCCATAGGCATGAGAAAAAAATCTCATAGGCATGGGAAAAGATTCTCATGCCTATGAGAACTCTCACCAATCGTATTGCTCCCGATATTCATCAAAGAGAGGTTTCTCCTCCACCCCTTGCTTTTCAAAAACGGTCTGAATATAGGTCTGTTCCTGCGGAGTAATCGCCCGTTCCTTGTTACGAATGCGGTAATACATGCTTCGCCCGAAATAATTATATAATTGCCTCTTTATGGTATTAGCCAACTTGTATGGAAGGGCATCATACAAATGAGTCATTCCATAGGCGAACCGTATCTTTTTATCTTCCCGGAAGTGCGGGCAATTCTCCCCATCCGCTTGTATGCTCCCAGGATTCACAACTGTCACAAATGGCCTATCGGCAGGCATACGTAAGGTAATTTGGTAACGTAGGCAGTCCGCTGCAAACTTGCATTCTCCTTTCAGACAATGGACAAAGCTTACCGGGACTGATTGATAATTAAAATCTGCATCCATAATGTATCTACTATCGAATTAAAAGCATTAAAGATATGAACTTTTTCCATGAAATCACTATTTTCGCGAAATAAAAACATTCAGATTCTACGATTATGGAAAACAGACAAATATCAATAGGCATCTTCATTGACGGAGGTTACTATGCCAAAATAGACGAAGGGTTAAAAAGAAATTTATCTTTACAAGTTAACCTTGGTAATCTTTTCACTTACATCCGGCAACAGATTTCCACCAAATACCGGATAGACTTAGAGGACTGCCAAATCACTGAAAGCCATTATTTTCGTGGCCGTTACCGGGTACAAGATGCCAACAACAAGCATCTTCTTTTCTCGGAAAGGAAATTTGAAGACACCTTGATAGAAAACGATGTCGTTTTCCATTACAAGCATCTGCGTGAAGTAAAGAAAAACGGTGAAATAACAATCATCGAAAAGGGTATTGACACCTGGTATGCATTGGAAACTTTCGAGTTGACCCTGCTCCGTCAATTCGAAGTCGTGGTTCTAATCACCGGTGATGCCGACCACGAAATGATCGCCCGCAAACTGAAAGCGTTAAAAAGCCGGGTACTTCTTTTAACCTGGAATATGGGCAAACAATCCTCCACCTCTCCTTTCTTGAAAGAGGAGGTAAACTGGCATATCGAACTAAGCAATGAATGTGCCAAGGATAAAGCTTTACTAACGAAATTGTGTCATAATATTTAGCAAACAGATTTTTCATTCTATCTTTGCTTTTTTAATCAAATTTGAATCGTATGCGCATAGATATATTGACAGTGCTCCCTGAAATGATCGAGGGAATGGTAAACTGTTCGATTGTAAAACGTGCTCAAGACAAAGGGTTGGCAGAGATACACCTGCATAATCTTCGGGATTATACAACCAACAAGTGGCGCCGAGTGGATGATTACCCTTTCGGAGGTGAAGCGGGCATGGTGATGCAAATCGAACCAATCGACCGTGCCATCTCTGTATTAAAGAGTGAACGGGAATATGACGAGGTAATCTATACCTCTCCCGATGGTGAAACATTCAACCAGCCTATGGCAAACAGCATGTCGATGTTAGATAACTTGATCATCCTTTGCGGGCATTACAAAGGTATCGACTACCGTATCCGCGAACATCTGATTACCAAAGAGATTTCGGTAGGTGATTATGTTTTAACCGGTGGAGAATTGGCTGCAGCAATCATAACAGACGCTGTCGTCCGCCTTATCCCGGGTGCTATCGGCGATGAACAAAGTGCTCTTTCCGACTCATTCCAAGACAACCTGTTGGCACCTCCGGTCTATACCCGTCCGGCAGATTACAACGGTTGGAAAGTACCAGAAGTATTACTTTCCGGTCATCAACGCAAAATCGAAGAATGGCGTTTGCAACAGGCTCAGGAACGTACTGCCAAACTTCGTCCCGATCTGTTGAAATAACAACTTTGTATTCTAATATCAAATAATATCACCTTATGAAAATCAAACACATAACAGTAGCAGCATTAACGCTTTTACTTTCTGCGTCTTGTGCTGAAAAGTATGACTACCCGTTCCAAAACCCGGAACTTCCGGTTGACGAGCGAGTAGATGATTTAATCGGCCGCTTGACTCTTGAAGAAAAGGTGGCTCAAATGATGAACGTAACTCCGGCTATCGAACGATTGGGCATTCCTGAATATGACTGGTGGAACGAAGCTTTGCATGGAGTAGCTCGTGCCGGACAAGCAACTGTTTTCCCTCAAGCAATCGCTATGGCCGCTACTTTTGACGATGCCGCATTATATGAAACATTCAGCATGGTAAGTGATGAAGCCCGTGCTAAATTCCATCAATATCAAAAGGTTAAAGAATATGACCGCTATAAAGGACTTACTTTCTGGACTCCCAACGTAAACATCTTCCGTGATCCTCGCTGGGGACGTGGAATGGAAACTTACGGCGAAGACCCCTATTTAACAGAGCGGATGGGTGTTGCTGTAGTGAAGGGGTTACAGGGAGATGATCCAAACTATTTCAAAACTCATGCTTGTGCCAAACATTATGCAATCCATAGCGGTCCGGAATGGAACCGTCATGAGTTTGAAGCTGAAGTGACTCCTCGGGATTTATGGGAAACCTATTTACCGGCTTTCGAGGCATTGGTAAAGGAGGGAAATGTACAAGAGGTTATGTGTGCTTATAACCGCTACGAAGATAAACCTTGTTGCGGTAGTGATAAGTTATTAACTGATATTCTGCGTAATAGTTGGGGATATAAGGGAATTGTACTTTCTGACTGTGGAGCCATCAATGACTTCTGGGTCAGAGACGAGAAAACACCTCGCCATGAAACTCATCCGGATGCAGAGAGTGCCTCTGCAGATGCGGTGTTAAGTGGCACTGACTTGGAATGCGGAAACAGTTACAAGGCCTTGATCAAAGCAGTTGAAGAGGGAAAGATTGCGGAAAAGGATTTGGATATTTCACTCCGCCGCCTATTCAAAGGACGTTTTGAACTGGGTATGTTCGATCCGGCAGATAACAATCCATACACAAAGATACCTTTAAGCGTGGTAGAATGTCCGGAACATGTGGCTCAAGCGCTTGAAATGGCACAGAAAAGTATGGTGTTGCTTAAAAATAAGAACAATATTCTTCCATTAAGCAAAGAGATCAAAAAAATAGCACTTGTAGGTCCGAATGCAGCAGACTCCACAATGCTTTGGGCAAACTACAACGGATTCCCTACTCATACCGTAACTATCTTAGAAGGTATTCAAAACAAATTGCCAAATGCGGAAGTCATTTATGAATTGGGGTGCAACCATGCGTCTGATTTTGTTATCCAGGATTTAGGGAATTACATCACTTCTTCTGCCGGACAAGGTTTTGCTTCTGAATTTTTCAACAATATTGAGTTTGAAGGTGAACCGGTACATAAAGGGTCTGCAGTCCATTTACATTATACAACAGGCGGTAACACCCAATTTGCCCCAAACGTTAATTTAACTAACTTCTCGGCTCGCTTCACCGGTGTATTTGAAGCTCCGGCAACAGAAGAGATTGAGTTCAAACTATCCGGCAATGATGGTTTCCGTTTATTTATCGGAGAAGAAAAGGTAATCGAGGTATGGGGTACTTCTTACGGTACTGAACGTATCTATAAACTCAACGCAGAAAAGGGGAAAAAGTATCCGCTTAAGATTGAATACATGCAAAAGATCGGTAGTGCAGACTTGAACTTCTTGGTAGGAGTACGTCAACCAGTGAATTGTCAAGCAACAGCTGCTAAGGTAAAAGATGCGGATGTCATTGTGTATGTAGGTGGTATTTCTCCCCGACTGGAAGGTGAAGAAATGCCTGTAAATGTAGAAGGATTCAAGAAAGGTGACCGCACTAACATCGAAATACCTAAAGTTCAAAAGGATATGATCAAAGCATTGAAAGCAACAGGAAAACCTGTCATTTATGTGCTTTGTACCGGTAGTGCGTTGGCTTTGAATTGGGAAGAGGCAAATGTGGATGCAATACTAAACGCATGGTATGGTGGTCAAGAGGCTGGAACTGCGGTAGCTGATATTTTATTCGGTGATTACAATCCTTCCGGACGTTTGCCTATTACTTTCTACAAATCAGTTGACCAACTTCCTGATTTTGAAGATTACAGCATGAAAGGACGTACCTATCGTTACATGACAGAAAAGCCACTTTATCCATTTGGCTACGGCTTGAGCTACACCACTTATACATATCAAAACGCAGCTCTTTCTGCCAATAAAATAACAAAAGAGCAAACTGTCACCCTCTCTTTCGATATTGCCAATACCGGCAATATGGATGGTGATGAAGTGGCTCAGGTATATATTAAAAACCCGAATGATCCTAACGGGCCTATCAAGTCATTGAAAGCTTATAAACGAGTACCTGTCAAAGCCGGACAATCTGAAAAGGTTAGTATCGAGTTGACACCCAAAGCTTTTTACTCATTCAATGACCAGACACAATCATTCGAAGTACGACCGGGTAAATACCAGATATTGTACGGTTCATCATCAGACGACAAAGCATTACAAAGCATTGCTTTAGAAATCCAATAAACAGAATAAACAAGAGAGGGCTCATTTTGAATGAGCCCTCTCTTATTATCTAAAAATATAACTACATCTTAAAATAACGGATCAGAAACCTTTTCCTTTAGCAAAGCTAAATCAACTACTTGACGAATGTCTTCCACATAATGGAATGTTAAACCTTTCAAATAGTCCACTTTGATTTCATCCACATCCTTCTTATTTTCCTTACAAAGGATTAACTCCTTTATTCCGGCACGCTTGGCCGCCAAAATTTTCTCTTTGATACCTCCTACCGGCAAGACTTTACCTCGTAATGTGATTTCTCCGGTCATAGCCAAATTACTACGAACCTTGCGCTGCGTGAAAGCTGATACCAAAGAGGTCACCATAGTTACTCCGGCACTTGGCCCATCCTTCGGAATCGCTCCCTCCGGCACATGAACATGTACATTCCAATTTTCAAAGAGTTCTTCATCTATATTAAATAACTTGGCATGCGAATGGATATACTCAAGTGCCAACATGGCAGATTCTTTCATGACATCTCCCAAATTTCCTGTCAAAGTTAGTTTTGAACCTTTTCCTTTACTAAGACTTGACTCCACAAAAAGAATCTCTCCTCCTACGGCAGTCCAAGCTAACCCTGTCACCACACCTGCATATTCATTGCCTTGATATTTATCACGGGTATATTCAACTGCACCTAAGTAATCATACAAATCTTCCGGACGTACTTGGCTTGGAAGTTCTTCTCCTCCCGCCAACTTGCGAGCTAATTTACGCATAACCTTGGCTATTTTTTTATCTAATTCACGCACTCCACTCTCACGCGTATATGATTCAATAATAGCCTGCAAAGTCTTTTTGGGGAATTTCACCTTTCCTTTAGGCAAACCATGTGCTTCTAATTGCTTTGGAACTAAATGACGTGCCGCAATCTCCACCTTCTCTTCCATAATATAACCGCTCACCTCTATCAATTCCATACGGTCTAACAGCGGTTGGGAAATCGTGTTCAGATTATTAGCTGTTGCAATAAACATCACCTTACTCAAATCATAATCAATATCCAAGTAGTTGTCATGAAAAGCATTGTTCTGTTCCGGATCCAACACTTCCAGCAAAGCAGATGCGGGATCACCCTTGAAATCATTCGTTACCTTATCAATCTCATCCAAAATAAACACAGGATTGGATGTTCCTGCTTTCTGTAAATTCTGGATGATACGTCCAGACATAGCACCAATATAGGTACGGCGATGCCCACGGATCTCAGCCTCATCATGTAAACCGCCCAACGAAATACGTACATACTTACGGTTTAAAGCCTCTGCGATAGAACGTCCCAAAGAGGTTTTTCCAACCCCTGGAGGGCCATAAAGACAGATAATCGGAGATTTCATGTCTCCTTTTAATTTTAAGACAGCCAAGTGTTCTATGATACGCTCCTTTACCTTTTCCAATCCGTAATGGTCACGATCCAATATCTTTTGAGCATGTCCTAAATTGAAATTATCCTTGCTGTATTCATTCCATGGCAAATTGATAATAGTCTGCACATATTGGCTTTGGATAGAAAAATCGGGAGATTGAGGATGTAAACGTTCCAATTTACGGATCTCCTTTTCAAAGACTTCAGCCACAGCCAAAGACCATTTCTTCTTGGCCGCCTTTTCCCGAAGTTCCTTTATCTCCAATTCATTGATATTTCCACCCAACTCTTCTTGGATGGTTTTGATCTGTTGTTGTAAGAAATACTCTTTTTGTTGTTGGTTGATATCCTCATGAGTCTTCATCTGGATAGACTTCTTCAACTCTACCAACTGATATTCCCTGTTTAAGATATATAACAAACGATACGCTCGATCTTTCAATTTACCGATAAGTAGCAATTCCTGTTTCTCTACAGCTGATCCACTTGGGATATTACAACAAGAAAAGTTGATAAGATAAATCAAATTCCGATTATTCTTAATGGAAAAGATCAACTCTTGAGGAGCTTCAGACATTGCACTCAACATTTTTATAGTCAAATCCTTGATAGTCGAAACAAGAGCTTCAAATTCCCGGTCTTTCTTTTCCGGCATCTTATCCTCCAACATGGAAATACGCCCTTTCAAAAACGGCTCTTTCTCCGTAAGTTCTTCCAAACGAAAACGTCTCTTTCCTTGCAAAATAGCCGTAGTCGTTCCATCTGGCATCTCTAAGACACGAACAATCTCAGCAACAACACCTGTGGTATAAAGATCTTTGATGCCCGGTTCTTCTGTTTCCATATCTTTCTGACAAACGACACCGACCATCTGTTTATTCATCACGGCATCCTTCACCAAACGCAACGATTTAGGACGTCCTATCATAACCGGCATAGCCACACCGGGGAACAAAACCATATTTCGTAATGGAAGAATAGGCAATACCTCTCCTACAGTTTCTATGCCAGCTGAAAAATCCTCATCCACATCACATTCTGTCAAGATTGGCATCACAATGCCGATACTATCCTCCAAATCATTATAGGAACTATCAGCATACATCTTTACTTTTGTCTTCTTCATATATTATACACCTTCACAATGTTGTACAACTTTATCCTCTTTAAATATATTAAGTATAGCAATAAACGTGCCAAAGTTACGCTTTTTCAAACAAATAATATACTTTTGCAACGATGTTTCAATTTAAACAATTCACAATCCACCACGACCGATGCGCCATGAAGGTCGGAACCGATGGGGTTTTATTAGGTGCATGGGCGAATGTGATCGGTTGCCAACGTATTTTAGATGTGGGAACCGGAACCGGACTTATTGCCTTAATGTTGGCCCAACGAAGCAGTGCTCAGATCCATGCAATAGATATCGATGAGGCAGCTTGTTTACAGGCCACTGAAAATGTTGCAAATTCTCCTTTTTCAAAGCGAGTAGAGATTATCCATAAGGATTTAGAGACTTATTGTCACTCCTGCTCCTCTCAATATGACCTAATTGTATCAAATCCACCCTACTTCGTTGATTCACTTAAATGTCCAGATCATCAACGTAGTACAGCTCGCCATACCGACACTCTTTCATTGGAGTCTCTATTACGGGATTGCCATCAACTATTAACACCAAAAGGAGTCATTGCGCTTATCCTTCCATACGATAGAAAAGAATCCCTTCTACAAGGTATAGGTAAAGAACAACTTTTTCTTTCCAAAGAGGTTGATGTAGTCCCGGTTATTGGTGCACTTCCTAAACGGATGTTAATAGAACTAAGAAAAGAACAACCAATAGAACCTGTGGTTCCTACCACATTGACCATCGAAATTGCCCGACATCAGTATACAGAGGCATACATCGAATTAACCAAAGCTTTTTATCTAAAGATGTAAGGGAGTTTCTTATCGAAAAAGCGGGTTACTTCCCCAAACAGATGTTGAACCTCCTCTGTAAAAGAGATTGTTTCCGGAGTAATGACATGCAACGATTTAGGAATCACAGAAATATCAATCCGTCCATTCGCCATAATAGGCTCCCCATCCAAATGCATAACTCCTGGATGTTGACGAATAATCGTAACATTTTTCCCTTTAAACGTTTTAATCTTACTATGCTTGTCTATCTGCTTGGCAAATAGTTGGATTGCCAACGGCGCAATATCCAAAGGTCCAAAAGGTGAAAGAATCGTAATATCCATTTCACCATCCTGAATATTGGCATGAGGAGCAATGAAAGCATTATTCCCATATTGAGAGGCATTTCCACAAGCCACTAAGAAAGCCTGTTCTTTTACCGTCTGGTCATCAATTAGTAATTCATATGACTCCGGTTGGTAACTCAAATATTCCTCTACTGTATTTTTAATATAAGTAAGTGAGCCACGTCTCTTTTCTCCGGCAAATTTTTGACTGACAGCCGCATCAAAACCAACTCCACAGGTACAAAAAAAGATACGGTCATTTGCCTTGCAACAATCGATAGTCGAGATATGTCCCTTCACAATCAAGTCTATAGCCCGACGTACATCCATCGGGATATGCAACTCACGTGCTAATCCATTACCCGAACCTTTAGGAATTATCCCTAAGATCGCATCCGAATGAACCATAGTCCGAGCAATCTCATTAACCGTACCATCCCCTCCTACAGCAATCACACAACGAATTCCCTTATCAAGAGCATCACGGGTCAACTCACTGGCATGACCAGGATATTCGGTAAAAGCAATCTCAACAGAGTAGTCCGTTTCTGCAAACGCCTGCTCTATCATCTTGGGTATCTTCCTTTTGGAACCGACACCTGATATAGGATTTATAATCGCTCGTATCTTCGTTGCTTTTTCCTCCATCCTTGCTGTTTCAAATTTTGAGAGGGCAAATGTAATGCTTTTGTAAAACTTTTAAAGCATTTAGCCTATTAATAAGTTATTTTTTACTATTTTTGCAGCCAGGTTTACAGTTACCTAAACTTTTTTAGGCTCTTTTAAGAATAACAAATAGAGAGTTCCAACTCTCGATCAAATACAATATGAAACTTTTACAAGAGAAATTATCCAAGTATGATGCCCCCCAAGTAGCTATGGCTGCAGGCATTTATCCTTACTTCAGAATGATTGAAAGTGATCAAGACACAGAAGTAACCATCAGCGGGAAGAAAGTCTTGATGTTTGGTTCCAATGCCTATTTAGGATTGACCAACCATCCAAAAGTAAAAGAAGCAGCCATTGAGGCTACAAAGAAATACGGTACAGGTTGTGCCGGTTCTCGTTTCTTGAACGGAACATTAGATTTGCATATTCAGTTAGAAAACCGATTAGCTGAATTTGTAGGAAAAGAAGAAGCCATTGTTTATTCTACCGGATTCCAAGTAAACTTAGGGGTTGTTTCTTGCCTTACCGGACGTGAAGACTATATCCTTTGGGACGAATTAGACCATGCTTCCATTATTGAAGGACATCGCCTTTCTTTCTCTACCAAATTAAAATACAAACACAATGACATGGAGTCATTGGAGAAACAACTCCAAAAGTGTGCTCCGGATAAGGTTAAATTAATTGTAACAGATGGCGTCTTCAGTATGGAAGGAGATGTTGCAAAACTTCCTGAGATTATTGAATTAGCGAAAAAATACAATGCAAACGTCATGGTTGACGAAGCTCATGGTATCGGAGTATTCGGTAAATGCGGACGTGGTACTTGTGATCATTTCGGTGTAACGAAGGATGTGGACTTGATTATGGGTACATTCAGTAAGTCTTTTGCTTCCATCGGAGGTTTCATTGCCGCTGATTCTTCTATCATCAATTACCTACGTCATCATTCACGTTCCTATATCTTCAGTGCAAGTAACACCCCGGCGGCTACAGCTGCTGCCAACGCTGCATTGGACATCATGTTAAACGAACCGGAACGTTTGGATAACTTATGGGAACTTACCCGTTACGCTTTGGATGGATTCCGTAACATGGGATGTGAAATCGGAAACACATCTACCCCTATCATTCCTTTGTATATCCGTGACAACAACTTGACTTTCTTAATCGTAAAAGAGTTGTTTGAAGCAGGTATATTCGTCAACCCGGTAGTTTCTCCGGCAGTTGCATCTGAAGATACATTGATACGTTTCTCATTGATGGCTACCCATACTAAACCTCAATTGGATTACGCATTGGAAGCCATCCAAAAGGTATTCAAGAAATACAACATCATCAAGTAAAAGATCCTTTCATATAAGACAAAGGTTGCTTCTTTCGAGGCAACCTTTTTTTGTATCTACTTTAGGCCAGTTCTTTCCTCCATAAAATGCCACTAAAACAAGTTCCAATCGAGAAACAGGAAAGCACTATAAAAAAGGAAGCCCCGTCTGTAAGAGAACAGACAAGGGCTTTCCTGAAATATGAAAGGGAAAAAAGAATTTACTTCACTTCTACCTTTTCGGTACAAACACCGTTCGGACCTTCCATACGGACAATATACAAACCGGAAGCAAAACCATCAAGCGTCAATACCGAAGTATTCAAGTTATCCAAGAAACGGACACGTTGGCCATTCAAGCTATAAATAGCCACTTGACGTAAAGATTCCGAATGGATCACATCAATACGTCCCGGAGCACCACTGTAACAAAGAGCCTCCTTCTTAGCAACAAGTTCATTAGAGGTTGCCATCGTTCCTCTCAAGAAGTAACGACCTGAAGTATTTCCGGCTACAGAGATTGTCATGCCGTCAGTTAATGTATAACTCTTCTTAGTATAATTGTCGAACAAAGAGACATTACCCATACTCGCTGATACCGAGAAACGCAACTCAACCGGACTATTATCGGCACTATAGATACCTAATGGCACATCATTCAATTCCGGAGTGACATTGATGGCTGTCAACTTATTTCCGGCTACAGTATAGATCTGAGGGATATTTATCTGCTTATCGATAAACAATACAGCATCTTCATTTGGAGCATATCCTTCAGAAGCCGTACCATAATAAGCTACTACGGCCGTATTCTTCACACCATCTTTCTCTGTAGAGATACGGATTTCCGGTAACGTTTCTTGAACGGAAGCAGATCGAAGTTCTGTTGTTACAGTTCCATCATAAGGTACTATCATCATCTCAGAAGTAATCTTTTCAACTTTATCCGTAATAAAAGACTGTAAGGGAGCCACCTTCTTAGCCGAAGCATTATTACTTCCTGTTGAAAGAACAAAGTTCTGTCCTAAAATATGAGACTGAATACCCTCATTCGTCAAGATATAGTAACTACCACCATTGTTTCCAAAGTATTTAGTCATATCCAAGTGTGACATAAATGGATTACCGACTAACTGATAATCACCACTTACAGTCGTTGAACTTGAAATTCCATTAGGAGATAAACCATCTGTAACTAAGCGAGCATAACCGACACGTTGACTGTTTTCAACAAAACCGGTTAAAGGATCACTATTTCCTCCTGTTGTGTTAGTCGTATTTTCATAATACAGATAAGACACATCCGCTTTTGGCAAACGGAACAAGACCTTATTAGCTGTTGCAGAAGATTGATCATAATCCACACCAATAGAGAAACCTGTTCCAGCTGCAAACGGTTCACTTACCTTATTATATAAGTTACTCCATGAACCAGAGATCGCATATTTGTTACCTGTACCTTCTTTTACAATGACCGTTTCTTCACCGGATTTATTCCATCCTCGCATATACACCGCTGGATTCCAACGAGTACCCCCAGTCTCATCATATCTTATATCCGTAAATGCAGGAGTTTCTTGACGAGCTGATGTTGGCAAATACATATCACCAGCCACGATACCCTTCAACGGAGAAGCCAACGTGTACCAACGATTCGCATCCAATTCATAATCCACCCAAGCCTTATTGTAAGTCAGATACTCAGTATGCAACATCGCTGCATTCGGCTTGAAGTAGATTTCATTACATTCATTGCCATAGAAACGAACACATGCGTAATTATGGTCAGAATTAGTAAATTTAGTTCCTGTCTTTAAAATCTTTTGCCAATCCGGGTCTGCCACCAAATCAAACTCAATAGCAGTAGTAGGCAAACCAATTTCATTAGATAGGCCAATCGGAGACAGATCCAATAATACTATATTACCAATAGATTGAGCCTTATTTTCCAATTTATACAAATAAGGATAAGCGTCATACACTTTCGATTTAGGACTAACTGTCACATTCGTGAATCGCATCGGAGTGTAAGCCTCTGTATGAGTACCATTAGCTTCAGCATTCGGAGTACTACCATTATCTGCAAAATATAATTCATCATTGGTAGAACGACGCCAATGTTTCGGGCCATCATTATTCCAGTTGTGCATTTTCGCGTCAGTTCCAATCCAAGTCACATACTTCGGTACAATCTTGAATGTCAACTTAAATTCACCACGATAAATTTCATCTACTGATGTAGTTGCACTATAATTATCTGGTACTTCCATAAACGGTACTTCTACCATATACCAGAAACCTTCACGGAATTCGATATTATTTTTATCACCGTCAGTAATAGCTGATTCAAATGAAATTGTAAAATAATCAGTATCCCATGAAAGGGTATTGTCATTACTTAAAACAAGTTCTTTCAATGTTCCTATCTGAATTCGACTCATCCCCTCCAAATTATGATTCAAATTATGAGCTTCACGATCCGAAGTTCTTACCAATCGAATAGCAGTATTATTCGGATCTAACACAAATTTACGTCCATCAGATGTTGCTCTTGAATGGATAGGAATACGCAATGTACCTTTCTTACCATCTACATTTTTAATCATATCCTGAATCTGTTCCAACATGATACGAACTGAACGTACATATCGTCCGGGATGATCAGGATCTTCATCCGGTTCAGGGTCATTTGGATCTTTCGGATCTGGATCTGGATTAGGATCATCCGGATCATCTCCCGGATCGTCCGGGTCTGGATCATCCGGATCCGGATAATCTACCTCCGGATCACCCGGTTCAAGAATCGGATCAAAAGTCAAGACACGACCATCCACACAAAAACCAATGTCTGTATTTTGTAAGGAGTTATCTTTAAGAGTCTCTTGAGTAGGAACAACTATCAATCGATGAAAAAGAGAAGGGATAACGAAATCTGTTCCTTTTTTATAATGAACAGACTCTGTAAACTCATCCAATTTTCCATTTAATAAATGTTCCTGGATTTCTTGATCAGTCATGGTACTTATTTCTCCATAAAACCAATAAAATTCAGGAGATTTTACTTCAGACCATTCATACGTACTTTTATTATAAAAACGAAGTTTACCTGTAATCGTTTTCCCCGGTTGCAAAATAACTGCATCTTCTAATTGCACATTTCCATACATCAATTCTAATGATTTATGAACCTTAAAAGAAGTAGCCAAAGCACATGGATCATCCGGTAAAGGACGAGTATGAGGATCACCGGTATGAGGATAAACCTGTATATGATATTCAGTACCCAAATGTAATGTGTCATACCAAGCATAAGTTCCGGTTCCATTTCCACTACCATCTACTATCTCATACCGATGAGGATGAATTGGGATACTATCAAACACAATATACCTAACTCCATCTTCAATTTCAGTCCAAGCTAAAGCATCCTTTCTTTCTAAATCCTTTCCACTGGTTGGCATATCGCCAAAATTAGCTGAAATAACAGATGTACCATACCTAATATCATCATCTTGATAGCCAACTAAATAACCAGACTTATCCGGATTATTATGATAATCCAAATTCAAATATTGCCATTCGCCATGGATTTGTGTTGCAACCGAATAGTACAAGTGATAATGACGAGGATGTTCACCATGTCTATACTCAGACTCAGTGTTGTCATGTAATTCTTTAGACTCTTCAGACGATGTTAGAATAGGATTTCCAGTCATTTCCTCTAAACCTAAGTTACGAAGTAATAGGTCAAATGGAGTACGAACACGAATATAAGACTTTATTTCTGCCGTATTAGACGACCCTTCACCTGTATTTATCTCACAAAAATCAGTCTGTACAGCCTGAATATTCGGCAAGGTCTTATAAATACGAATATCATCAATGGCAAAGTCATTACCTCCACTGTTTTCTGCATTATTAAGAATTTCAACAGAATAAGATTGATATGAAGTAGTATAATCAGAAAGGTCAATGACACACTTATACGCCAGCTGTTGCCATTTTGTTAAATAAGCATTAGCTGTTGTACTTGCATTAGAATCAATATACGTATCACCTGATACAAACTGATGCAAAACATCATATTCTCCATTTTGTTTATGACCAAGCAAATTAATCAATAAATGAGGTACTGTTTCAGCAGTTGTACTTGTCATGTTATTAACCCATGCCGTTACAACCAATTCAGTTCTTGCACACAACATTTCAATCGGCACATTGACGATACGTCCACGTTCCAAAGAGGCATCAATATAATAGAAATATCCATACGTATTTTTTGTTCGTTCATAAGTTCTATCATATACTTCATTTCTTCCTTCTGCCACATCTTTATTAAAAAACCATTTATAAGGAGGAACCCCCTCTTCTATTTCTATTCCTCCTGTAGCATCAGACGTTGATATATCTTCTACTTGAGCAGAGCGATAAAGTCCATATTGATTTTGTAAAGGATTTACTTTAAAACTTTTACTTTTATGTACAGCATCCGGATAACAGAACGCATAGGTTGTTTGTTCCGGTGTCATCGGTATTGTTCGAGCATTATTCACCCGAGTTAATTGTTCCACAGTTTCATTGAAATCAAAGTCAAAAGAGCCGACCAAATCATATAAATTAGGGAAGTTCTCCGGATGACGCAATTCATCATTTTCTTTAATATTTTCTTCCAATACAAATCCGGAATACTCTTGCGGCTTAATGATAAACTCTCCTAAAAGAGGACAATCAGATACATCTTTTAACTTAACCTCTACTTTTACAGGTTGCTGAAAACCACCTGAAAAATGTACCATAATCACACTTGATCCTCCAGACTCACTCACATAGGTAGCTGTAGCTGTATCTCTAGAGACAGTTTCATCATTAAGTTTTTTAACAGTTGCATCAAATTCTCTTGTATCAATTTTTAAAATTTTATCAGAAGGAGGTGCTGGATAAATAGTACTTCCATCTTTCCAATAATAATCAACAGGCAACATATTCATCTGAATATTTACTAAAGTATCTCCTTTTGGAGCCTCAATAGTATATTTTTCTGTCGGATAATTATTTTTTAAAGGAGCTTGAGATGCAGGTTTTATGATGTATTTATATCGTGCCGAGACAGTTGGTTCTTTTAATGTTCGATTACCTTCATTAAAAGTATAATTACCGTTGATACTCACATCACAATAAATCACATCCTCCTGACCTCCAGAAGGCATCGTATATTGGATAATAGAAGCATTTTTTGAATTCTCTTTTCTGATAGCGTCCTCAGTTTCTAAATCAATAATCCAAAACCATGCATTTGTACTATTACCCGATCCTATAATACCATTTTTCAACGTTGAGCCAGTCGGTTTCTTTAAATTAGAAGATAACTCTATAACATTACCATTAGTATCCATCCTATACCAACGACGATACCAAATGTAATTCATGTCATCATATGAACCATTTCCATACAAACCCGAATGGCTATATATTTCTCGTAAATACCATTCGCGTGTAGCCCCCTCCGGTACATAGAACGTACGTTCAATGATGGGAATATGCTCATTTGCCGTATGCGTATGAGGTGTTATTTTCCATTGTTCCTGTCCCCAAAGGTTACTGTTTCCTGTTAGGAGAAGGAGCAGCAATGCCCAGAGCGGACGAAATTTATATTTATATCTTGTTTGCATCTTTTCCTATATTTATGGGTTACTAAATATATCCTTGAATGTTAACGTTATATCAAAAGAGGCGATCGTTGTACCACTGCTGCTTGCTGTTAATGTAAAAGTACATTCAGAAATCAGAGTACTATTACCTTCACCACCCATGATAGGCGAACCAGCCATACGGCCTACAATTGTGTTTTCGGAAACAGTTAAACCTGTAACCAAACTATTACTAACAGTTCCGATACTCCAAGTCACAGCAGGGACAGTCTTTTCCGATGCTGTAGCTTTCAATGTCGGTGTCAACGTGAATGGCCCTCCACCAATGATTGCACAAGTTAATGAATTTGTCAAGCTCTCTTGAGTCGTCAAAGCCGGATATCCACCAATCGGAGGATTTTCCCCTTGAACCGCTAAAGTCAAATAATAATCAGAGAACAGGATTTCAATAGGCCATACACTGTTACGCGGCAACTCTTTCCGACTTGTCGACTCAGTTTTGTCTTGCCCTCCTGTCTTTGAAGCATTCAATGTCATCGCAAAACCACCAGCAGATTTGGATTCACTGACATAGAACCATGTTGGTTCAGTAACATTAACAGTAGCTTTTGAGGTTACAGATAAAGCCGAACTATACGTTTGTCCTATCGGCCAAGCGTTTACCATCGCTTGAATAGCATTCTGTTTAAACAGGTTTATCTTGGTATTGAAACCATCCAACTTCCAACTATTCACCATCACCTCTTGATCTGTCGAATTACGGAATGACAGTTGTATCTTACTGAGCAAACGTTCCAACGAAACAGTCACTGTCCCCCCTTGGTTACTTACCGTAAATCCTTTTGTTCCCGACATCGGAATAAAGCCCGTTGTTGTACCCGGTTGGAAATCGGCACCACCGTTCCAAGTGATTGTTTCCGGCAGATAAGCAGTTAACCGACCATTCTTCATCGTCAACACCTCAGCCATCTCGATCAACTTATCACAATTAGCAAAAGCATAAATCGTATAAGAACCCGGATAAATCAAGAACTTATCCGACACACATCCATCCAAATCACCGGTAGCCATCAACCCCTTTTGCGCATCCGTAAAGGAAAAAGGAACCACCGTTTCGATATAACCATACTCATCGACAATGAAAGCGGTCAAAGAGTTGATCAATTCCCCCTTTTCCAAATATACATCCGCTTTAGTCTGAGGCAATAGGCCATTACCCTCATCCACAGCAATCTGCAAGGCAAGTGCCACCCTTTCACCGGCGGGGACACCACCACCCTCCATCTCTTCTTTTACACAGGCGCTCAACAAGAGCCAAACCGGTAAGAAGAGAGCCATTACATAATTAAATCGTCCAGTCATAGGCTTACAACTCCTCCTTTCCCAGATCAATATCGTTTAAACGAATCACCCAATCATTCACAATCACCTCCAAGCAATGAGCCTTACCGCCCATCACATCGACATAGACCATGACAGTATATTCATCCTGGCGATCCAAATATTCCTGTGCGCCCAGCTTATGTGACTCCATCTGTGTCAACAAAAGGAAGTCAGTCAGGTTGACATTCAAAAAGGGTTCATCCTCTTCCGTATAACGAAGTTGCAAACGTCCGTTAGTATTATCCATCAAACGTAAGGTATTCAGTTCCATACACAAAGCCTGATAAACCGTACCTGCATCCGTTCCCCTTACATTTTCCAAAGCACTGTAATAAGGTAACCAAGTCATTGCCGTATTGGAAACCGGAGCATTGTTATAGGCCAAATCTCCATTGTTTGTCACCACCTTCACTTCGAAGCTCTCCTTTGTCCAGTTTTCAGTACCGGTATTCGGGTCGATAAAAACAAAGCGGATTTTATTGGTGTTCTTCACCAAATACATCACATGTTCAGAGGTCTCTTCCGGAATCGTGAAAGTCATCTCCCCTTGGAACAGACCTAACAACTCACGGCTGACACTGTTTTGGGCTGAACGTTTCACGCTCATCTTGAACTCTTCGATAGTACTTCCCGTAGCCGGTTCATTCCAAGCATAATCGGTTTCATTCAAGCCCCCCCAAGCCAAAAAACGATAAGTACCCGGTTCGAGATCCAATTTGAAACGGTTAGTCTGCAAAGCCTCTCCTTCAAAGATTTTCGTTTGCAAGAACTTACCTTCTTTATCAAAGATGAAAAGCTGCACATTCTTAGCTCTCTCTTGATTAATCATCTCATGCGTGAATGCATCCGCAAACTTCATGTTATAAGTGTAAGCAAAACGGAAGTAATGATCACAAGGGTCGATATCATCGTGAATGTAATCACAACTCGACAAACCGGCCAAAAGCATCAAAACCCACACCGGTAATATTTTATATAGTGTTTTATATCGTTTCATTCTTTTACGATTTTATGGATTAAAAAATGATAGTCTCTTTAGTTAACGCATTCCAAGCCTTTACAACCACTTCCACCTGAATCAACTGCGGAACAGGATCCGGATCAGGCGTTGGTTCAGGATCAGGTGTTGGTTCAGGATCAGGCGTAGGAATAACCGGTTTTTCCGGTTCCGGTTCATCCTCAAACGGCGGTTCATACGGGATGTCATACCCTAACCCATGAATGCCATCCAAACGTAACTTATAGATATTGTTACGAACGATTGCATACTCCATGATTCCCTTTGTATCCGCATTGTTGTTGGAATGGCGGATCCAATAAGGATAGTAGCAGACTCCATCCACATAGGTATGTAATCCGTGCCGAGCCAACAGACGACGGGTTTCTTTGCCGTTTCGATTCACCTTCAATGTACCATTGTCATAAGCATAACCATATTCATTCCACATGAAAGCCTCCCAAGTAAGAGCTTGAGCCTGTGCATCCGTCAAGGTAGCAGTAAGCAATTTACCACCCAGTTGGCGGCGCAAGTAATTCTTATATCCGGTCGGGTCATTATCCTTGATTCCGGAGATGTAATGTTGTACCTGAGCCCATGTAAAACCTGCAAACGAATAGTTAAAGAGATAACCAACCGCATTCGGCATATAGGCAGCCATAACCGCTTCCGCTGTCTGATAGATCTTACCATTGAAAGCAAAAAAGGTAAACGGTTTTTCATTTGCCACCTCTTCCGGCACAATCACTTTGCCAGAAGCATCATAAGTGATGTATTTAGCCGGCACGTAAGAGGCTTTAAAAACCACTCCTGTATTGATAAAACGGCTCTGTTCATCATTCTCCACCGCATTTTCCATCGTATAACCGATGCGATACCAATCCCCGATCTTCTCGCCAAAGCCCGTTTCGAACTTCCAATTGGAGGTTGAAGTTCCAAAGCTTGTCAAATAGTTCGCATACAACGAAGAGAGCGGGCTGCTACCCTCTCCGGGTGCATTGGGGTTGAAGAGGTTACGGTTGATATTCACAATTGTCTTGGTAAAGCTCCACGGGTCTATCACGTAATTGGTCTGATGGTCACCAAACTCCGGCAACTCCAATCCCAAGTACTCACGCGTGTTAGCCAAGCCATACCCACCGGTTGTGGTATTGGCTGCTTGTACCCGTTTCAACATATACGACCCGGCATCCAACTTATTGACAATCATAGCGCCGGTCACAACAGCAAAAGCCTTACCCGATGTTACATCGTTCACATCATACACCTCATATCTCAATTGCATATCGACACGTGCGGCATGACGTTCTACCTCTACGACAGCAGTAGCCGGTGTTTCTGCCCGATAATTTTCACCACATAAAGTAACCTTATCCACAGAGTGTCCGTTTGATGACATCACGAAACGGCTATATGCACCATTTTTTTCCGTCCAAGCAACTTTTTGCAGATAATCACGCACCTCGCCCAAGTTCTTCCCCTGCAACTGCGCACGCAAATCACCGGTATTGGTAATGACCAATAGGTCATATTCACCACCTGGAAGACCGACACGAACCGGTTCGGTTTCACCCTCTTCCACCATATCGGCACGGCTGAAAAACATCACCTTCTTGATCGGGGTAGAAGCAGGCGAGTTAACCCCCTCCGTACCCTGATAGAAAAGCAACATGATATCCTCGATAGAGGTTTCATAATCCTGACCGGCTTCATGGCCATCGCCATTTTCTCCCCCGGTCGGATTGGAACGGGTCTGCAAGCCCCCTGCCTCATTGGCTTCCGGGCAATGCACCGTCAATTTGAAATAGGGTCCTTCTGCTTCCGGCGTCAACGGTTGTTCTTCCGGTACAAATAAATTCTCATTTGTACAAGCGGAGAAGAGCCATAACAAAGAAACAAAGAGACCTGTTGTTATCTTATTCATCATAAAGCTCCAGTTTTTATTCGTTACGTTTTGCTTCAATCTGCTTCAGGTTATCTTCCACCTGTTTAGCCACAAATGTATTACCTTTCAAGCCATTCAAGAGCTGTTCTGCCTCATTCAACTTGCCTTCCATCATCAACAAATTCGCTTCAGCCAACTGCTTTTGCGGACACTCTTGTGCTTTAGCCAAATAACGACGAGCAGCGTCATAACGGCCGGTAGAAATAGCACTCAACGCAGCATTCAAATTTGATACAGGATCATCCGGATACATACGGACAGCGATTTCAAACACTTCATTAAAACGGTCGCTACCCGGTTCGTAAGTCTGAGCCACCTGGAACATTTCGTTCAAGCTCAACTGCTTCGGATCACTATAGATCAATTCCTTCGCTTCATCTACAGAGAAGTTGCGGATGGTATATTTCACCACATAGTCAGAATGGCGAAGAGCCGGATAGATATCCCGCAAGATCGTCTGGTAAGAAGGTAACGCCTTCAATTTCCATTCACGTGCATCCCAATCTTTCGGCTCGTCAGCATGGATGATTTCCAAAATCTTATCCTTATCCGGCAAGTTGGATGCTTCCACCCGCTTGGTCAACCCTTCCCAGTTTTCCGGTTCAAAGTCTACAGTGAAACGAGCGTCCTTGAAATCATACAAACCTTCCACATAGTTACGCAACGCCTTGGCACGGTTTTCAGCCAAATAGGTATTATTAGCATAAGTACCTTCCGGAGAAGCCCACCCTTTGATATACACTTCTGTAATGGTTGCATATTTATCATTACGGACAGATTCTACTGTCTCACGTATTTTTCTCAATTCCACCGGGTTGTTACGATAATCCGGGTAGATGACAATCTTGTTCACCGGGAAATCCAAAAAGGCACTACCTTCTAATGAACGAGCTTTAACCGCTTCTACTTGCGGAGCAACATAGGCCATGATCGGTGTTAAGACCACCGGTTTCGCCATATTAATAGGGAACAATGGAGATTTATCGTTCTGCAAAGCTTCCCAACCGCATCCACAAAGGTCTGTCACCATCGACACTTCTGACTTTTCCATCCATTTTTTAAAAGGTACACGCGCGTGATAATCAAACGTCTGTTCCGTTTCATTGAATCTACGGATTTCAAACTCCTTATTTTCTGTCAAATTGCGATCCGTACGCTGATATAAAATATGGCGTGCACGCCCATTGACGATCAACGGAGTAAGCGCTACAATGCTATCTCCCCGTTCGATAACCGGGGTATAGACCACGCTCTGTCCGGAAGAGACCTCTAACCGGCTCAAATCCATCGTCATATTGACCATCAAAGAGGTATCCACACGCTCTACCAACTTTTGTTTGATTACTATTTGTTCCACATTTTCTTGCGCCTGCAATGAGAAGACTCCAAGAAATGCACCGCAAACCATCAATTGGGTTCTAATTCTTTTATTCATATTTGTCTCCTCCCTCTTTTAAAATTGATAAATCAAATTAATAGCAGCCTGTGTTGGGCCGAAATAATGTTTCTTAATGGTCTCCTGCTTACGTCCGCAATTGGTACACGGATATTTTTCAGATTCCAAATAAAGGTAACCCACACCAACAGTGGCTTCCAAGTTCCAATGCTTGGACAACAACCAAGAGTAACCATAACTCAAACCGACACCGGTACCCCAACCCTGGTGGCGTTCGCCTTCAGTACCCAAGATCTTGATATCGGCAATATTATAAAGCAAATAAGGGACATGCAAGCCGATGAAATGCTTATAGAAGCTTTCACAGAACCAATAACGTAGTTCAGGATGTACACGTAAATGCTTTAAAGATTTATCGTAACTACCATCATCTTTTTTCCCGTCAAAAGGGTTCAAACCGGCTTCGACATCCAAGGTCCATTTTTTCGCAAGTCGGAATTCAACACCTGCATTAAACGTAGCGGTTCCCCAGTATGGAATATTCGTTTTCAATCCCACTACTGAACCTTTACTTGCTGACAAATCTTTCTGGGCGTAGCAGACCAGACTCAGACAGCACAACAGTAACATGTAGTAACACTTTCTCATTGGACTTTTAGTATTAAGTTATTAATCTATACAATCTTAGTCTTTTTAAATAAAAATCGTTATAAATTCGCAATTTAACTAATTACAAAAGAAAGAAAAAAAAAAGAAATTACGAAATAATATTTATAAAAAAATAACTCCTGTTTTTTAAAAAAAGGAACAACCTATAAGTAGTTTTAGAACTCCATTTAAAAATCTTCTATTATTCCAGATGATAATTAAATCACATCGGAGATAATCGTCAGTTTCATCGGATGAGAAAAAATTCTCATACTAATGAGAAAAAAGTTCCATCGAATGAAACTTTTTCTCAAAGACAGAAACTTTGTTTATTTTTTCGGCTGAAAATTCCTATCACTTGCATCGTACCAAATATTTTAATTACATTTGCAGATGAGAGAATAGAATCTTATACCTATATAATCGATATATACCGGAAAATGGATTTCAAATTGAATACAGGCAGTTGCTGCATGAGTAGTAAAGGATGCAGCAAAAGACAAAATACCAAACTGAACACCTACGACTGGCTTTGCGACGTTCCTGACGCCGCAAATGCAACTGATTATGTGGAGGTTCAGTTTAAAAACACCCGTAAAGGTTATTATCTCAACAGTAACAAGATACCGGTAGAGAAAGGAGACATGGTGGCAGTAGAAGCCAATCCCGGACATGACATCGGCATGGTCACTTTGACCGGCAAGTTGGTTTTACTCCAAATGAAAAAAACCAACTTCCGGATGGGAGAAGGATATGAGCCAAAAAAATTGTACCGCATCGCCCGACCTACAGACATTGAGAAATATGAGGAAGCTAAAGCCAGGGAACATGAAACAATGATCCGCTCCCGGCAGATTGCAGCCGACTTGGGGTTGGACATGAAGATTGGGGACGTGGAATACCAGGGAGACGGTAACAAGGCTATCTTTTATTACATTGCAGATGAGCGCGTGGATTTTCGTGTCTTAATTAAGGTTTTGGCAGAAGCTTTCCGTGTGCGCATCGAAATGAAGCAAATTGGGGCACGACAGGAGGCCGGACGTATCGGAGGAATCGGGCCTTGCGGACGTGAGTTATGTTGTTCCAGCTGGATGACCAGTTTCATATCAGTAGCAACAGGAGCTGCCCGTTACCAAGACATATCCTTAAACCCACAGAAGTTAGCCGGCCAGTGTGCCAAGTTGAAATGTTGCATCAACTATGAGGTTGACACCTATGTGGAAGCACATAAACGCTTGCCATCCAGAGAGATTGTGTTGGAAACTTTAGATAACACCTATTACCATTTCAAAACTGATATTTTCAAACGAGAGATCACCTACTCGACCGACAAAGTACTTGCGGCTAATTTGGTAACACTCCCTGCCAGACGCGTTTTTGAAGTCATCAACCTCAATAAAAGAGGGATTAAGCCGGATTCCCTGTTGGATGAAAGCAGACAACAACCGCAAAAACGGGATGCCCAAGACATCTTAGGACAAGACAGCGTTACCCGATTTGATGCTTCTATGAAAAAGAAGAAAAAGAAACGGAGTAACAACAATCGTGACAACAACACGAACCGCAACAACCAACCGCAACAAGAGATGGTCAATCTCCAAGAGGAAGATACCAAGCCCCGTAACAGAGAGGAACGAGGCAACAAGAATGGTGAGCATGAAAACCGGAACGTAAGGGGAAACCGGAATGGGAACCGCAACAGAAGCAACAACCATAACCATTCGGGCAAAGGAAACGGGAATCGTCCGAACCGCCCCCATAACGAGAAAGGGCAACAACAAATGAACCCATCAAATCATCCCGAACCGCATAAGGATGCTTAAAAAGATATTCTTCATAGCGATTCACTTCTTATTCTTTTCCTGTGTCAATCCGGCTTTATACCATCAATATCAAGCCATCGAACAGACCAAATGGGAAAAGGATAAGGAGTATTATTTCACATTTGAGATTGAAGATGCCACCTGCCTATACGACATCTACTTTGAGGTCAGGAATAACAACCTATACCCCTACCAGAACCTATGGATTTTCTATAGCGAAGAACCACCTATCGGATCTTTATACAAAGACACAACAGAATGCATGTTGGCCGATGAGTTCGGCAAATGGCATGGAGAGGGGTTCTCTTTGTTCCATAGCAGCTTCCTGCTACGCAAAGCACATAAGTTCCCACATGCCGGCCAATACACATACAGCATCCGTCAAGGGATGCGGGACGATGTACTAAAAGGCATCCAAGAGATCGGATTAAGGGTAGAACCTTCAAAATAAGACCTATTCCCGCCGGGAGGCATCAAGGCGCAAGAAGATAAACAGCAGGATCGTAAAACCCCACAGAGAAGAGCCTCCATAACTAAAAAAGGGCAAAGGAATCCCAATCACAGGCGTAAGCCCCGTCACCATCCCGATATTGATCGCCAAATGGAAAAAGAAGATAGAGGCGACACTATAACCATAAACCCGGTTAAAGGTACGCTTCTGCCTTTCCGACAAATAGATCAGCCGCAAGATAAAAATACCAAACAACAACAGGACAGCCGTAGCTCCAACAAACCCCTGCTCCTCTCCTACCGTACAAAAGATGAAGTCAGTGTCTTGTTCCGGCACATATTTCAACTTCGTCTGTGTCCCATTCAAGAACCCCTTGCCACTGAACCCTCCTGACCCGATAGCGATCTTTGACTGGTTGACATTATATCCGGCACCACTGGGATCTTCTTTCATGCCCAAAGAGACCTGGATACGTACCTGCTGGTGGGGTTCCAATATATCTGTAAAGACATAATCGACAGAGAACATAAACGCCAAAGAACCTAAAGCAAAAAGGGCGATCAAGGCATAATGCCTTACCCAATACTTATAGGATAGGAAGAAGAGATAACCGATCGACAACAAGACAATCCCTATCGAAATCCACGCATAATTAACAGGGACAAAAAAAGAGGCTGCATACCCACCTAAATAGGCAACAACAGTAGTCCATACGATCAAACGAATCGCTCGTTTATCTTTCCGTTCAATGTGTACTAACAACAACGTAATCCCCCAAATCATCGTGGAGACCAACCATTCCCCCATTACCGTATCCCCCACAAGTACCTCCGCATACTTCATGCCGGTTACAAAAAAGAGAACGGCACAAACTCCTAACAACAAAATATATCCGGACATTCCCTCCCGGTAAAGCATGAAGAAAAAGGCTAAATAAACCAATGCCGAACCGGTCTCCTTTTGAAGCAAGATACAACCCATAGGCAGGAGTATCAAGAAGAGTGTCAAGGTAAAGTTCTTAAGTGTGGTCAGTTGGAAACCATAACTCCCCATCAACTTCGCCACGGCAAGTGCGGTAGCAAACTTGGCAAACTCCGCCGGCTGTAACCGAAGCGGACCCAAAACCAACCAAGAGCGAGACCCCTTTATATCAGGAGCAAGAAAGATTGTAGCGACCAACAGAGCGATAATCATTCCATAAATCAGATAGGCAAAGACATCAAAGAAGTCACTCTCCAGCATCAAGATAACAAAGATCAATCCGAAAGACAACCCCATCCATATCAGCTGTGATCCGGGGCGACCGGAAGGGTCAAACAAACCGACATTATCAAATTCGTAGCTGGCTCCACAAATGCTGAACCAACCAAACACTATTAACAACAGATAGAGAACAATAGTGAACCAATCCACTGTCTTCCATATATCAGTATTCCTATAACTCATGACCGGACATAGATAAGATGTTAGGTGAAACAACAGCGTTAGCCATATTCTCTTCAATCAACTTGCTCATTTCCGAAAGTTCCCCAGTCAGATACTTTTCCATCATCAACTTACCGATAGGAACCCCATACGTAGCCCCGAAGCCCCCATTTTCCACATAAACACATATAGAGACCTTAGGATTATGATAAGGGGCAAACCCAATGAAGGCTGAATGGTCTTTCCCATGAGGGTTCTCAGCCGTACCGGTCTTACCGCAGACCTCTATTCCCGGGATGGCTGCACTGAAGCAAGTCCCCCCCAATACGGCATCCCGCATTCCTTTAGCCACCACCTCATAATGTTCACGATCCACCATCGTATAACGTTTCTGGGTATAAAGCGTATCAAGAGGGGTGTCTTGGATCTCTTTCACCACATGCGGTGTCACAAAATACCCCCGATTAGCAATGGTTGCCGCCAAGTTACAAATCTGCAAAGGAGTAGCCAGGATTTCTCCCTGCCCGATAGCGATAGAAATTACCGTGCTGGAGTTCCAACGCCCCCTATAATACTTATCATAATACTTACTATTAGGAATAAAGCCCCGCTTCTCTCCCGGCAGGTCGATACCCAACTTGTATCCATATCCCATCGAGACCAGATAGTTCTTCCAAACCTCAAACGCCTCCTGTACATTCGGATAACGTTTCCGGCTATCAATCATATCATGTAACCCCCAACAAAAATAAGAATTACAGGAAGTGGCCAAAGCGTATGTCACCTCCAAAGGCGATCCATGCCCGTGACAGGCAGGTTTCCCTCCCCGATAGGTGTAGCCATGCGCACAGGTATATTTGGTGTCCGGAGTAATGACATCTTCCTGTAAGAAAGTCAAAGCCTGTGTTGGTTTAAAGGTTGAACCCGGAGGATAATACCCCATGGTAGCCCGGTTCAGCAAAGGCGTATCAGAGTTTTTGGAAAGCATGTTATGATTTTTTCCCCGCTGGCGTCCGACCAACAATCCGGGATCATAAGCCGGAGAAGAAACCATACACAACACCTCACCCGTTTCCGGTTCAATCATCACAATGCTTCCTCGCTTGTTTCGCATCAACTTTTCACCCAAAGCCTGCAATTCCATATCGACCGAGAGGGTCAGGTTCTTTCCCGATACAGGAGCAATATCATAGCGTCCCTCCTCATATCGTCCCTTTATACGTCCATGCGCATCACGCAATAGGATCTCCACCCCCTTTTCTCCACGCAAGAAGGTTTCGTATGACTGTTCAACCCCTGACCGTCCGGAGTTATCCCCTTGCACATAATAAGGGTCTTTCTCAATATCTTTCCTATTCACCTCCCCGATATTACCCAACAGATGGGCACCATTCGGATATTCATATTCTCGTATAGTTCGGTTCTGGATATAGAAGCCGGGAAACTTATACAACTTCTCCTGCAAGACCCCACACTCTTTAGCCGATAGATGGTTCATAAACACTTGAGGGACATAAGAGGAATAGCCGGGATTCAAGCGGCGGTTCTTTATGTCTTTAATTCTTTTAATAAATTGTTCCTTCGTGATATTCAAAATGTTACAGAAGTCCAACGTGTCAAAAGGTTGCTTCTGTACCTCACGCATGATCAACATCACCTCATAAGAGGGCTGATTATAAACCAAAAGCTTGCCATTCCGATCATAAATGATCCCTCGGGAAGGATACAAAGTCTTCTTTAAAAACGCATTGCTGTCAGCCCAAGCTTTATAATCGTTTTCCACAATCTGCAAGAAAAATAACCGAATAATAAAGATAAGGACCACGAGCACGACAGAGCCACCTATCACATACTGTCTGTTCTCAAGCATATACTTTGTATTACTACTCCCCACTTTTCAAAAACTTCACATTAAATATTTCGATTAGACAAATAAACAAGGTAGTCATCAAGACACTTGCTACGATACGGACAAGCAAAAAGAGCGGATCAAAAAAAGTCAAAGATTCAATCAAGAAAAGAGCCAGATGATGGATCAAGACAAAAGTCAACGTATAACGAAGGAATACACCATAACCAAAGGAAGAGAAAGAAGGGATCATATCTTCAGGAAGGTCTTTACCCATGAACAATTGAATCAACAAGGGACGAAGAAAACCGCCCAATGTACAGGCTGCGGCATGCATTCCCGGCGTATTGGCAAAAATATCAATACATAACCCGATCAAGAAAGAGAAAAAAATCACCTTCATCCGCGAAGTTCCCACCGGCATCTTCAAAATAAAATAGAGATAAAGGAAAGGGGTAGCCACCCGAAGGAACTGGATGTTGTTCAAAATGAGCACCTGTATCAACACCAACACCACAAAATAGATAAATCCCCTTAAAATATGATTAATCATTCTTCTTAGCCTCCTGCTCGACTCCTTTTTGTTCGTCTTGATAGTAATTCTTGATTACCCGAACCTGATTCAACGTTTCAAAATAAGTAGCCAATTCTACCTCCAACGAATAGAAATTATCATCATGCTGTTTTTTAAAATCGACCACTTTACCTACAATGATACCAGCAGGGAAGACAGCCGAATATCCGGTTGTCACAATCGTATCTCCAATTTCAAACTCCACATGGCGAGGCAATTCATCTAAATTAGCCAAACGGATATCCCGTCCATTCCATCCCAACGTTCCGAAATAATTGCTACCCAACACCTTACAACTCAATCTAAACTTAGGATTTAGTAGAGGAATGATGACTGCAAAATGGTCAGAGACTGTAGAGACGATACCGACCACCCCTTTGTCAGAGACTACCCCCATATCCGGTTCTATCCCAGCTTTTCTTCCTTTATTTATCGTAATATAATTAGACAAATAAGAGATATTGTTATTCACAACATCCGCCGTTATAAAGCTATAAGGGAATTGTTCCGTTGAATCAGCAGCAAATCCGGAAAAGAGAGCCGTATCCGCCCGCATCATATCCAATTGGTCTCGTAACTCAAGGATCTCCATTTCCAACTGTCCATTACGCACCAACAATCCCCGATTGATTTCCCGTAAGTTCAAGTAGGCAAAGAGGTTGCCGGTTATGGAGGTCAGATGACCAGTAATGACATTTGCCGAGCCAAGCATGATATTCCGATGATATGCCTTATGGTTATAAAGCAAAACAAAAGAGATAACCTCAAGTAAAACAAAGAGAAACCAATGCCTTTTTCTAAGTAAAAAATCCAGGAGTTTCCGCATAGCGAATAAGAAACCAATAAACCGAAAGCCAATGCACCCAATAATAATGTGCCAATATGCCCTTATCTACTGATACCCACAGATAGAAATGGCCTATTGGCACATGGTTTATTAGCGCATTAATGATTATCGGATTAAGAAGTTAAATTTGTCAACGTTCTTCAAAGCGATACCGGTACCTCTTGCCACCGCGTGCAAAGGATCATCTGCCACATGGAACTCAATTCCCATCTTATCACGGAAACGTTTATCCAACCCACGTAACAACGCACCACCACCGGCCAAATAGATACCATTCTTCACAATGTCAGCATACAATTCAGGAGGCGTATCTTCCAAAGCACTTAAAATAGCCACCTCGATTCGTGAGATAGACTTATCCAGGCAATGAGCAATATCTTGATAAGAGACAGGCACCTTCATAGGCAAAGCAGTCATCTTGTTCGGGCCGCACACCTCGAAGTCTTCCGGTTCTTCCTCCAAGACGCTCAAAGCAGAACCAACCTTGATTTTGATACGTTCAGCCATACGTTCGCTGACTTTAATATTATGTTGGCGACTCATGTAATCCACTATATCTTTTGTGAAATCATCACCGGCCATCTTAATGGATTTATTGGAGACGATACCCCCCAAAGAGATTACGGCAATCTCCGTAGTACCACCACCTATATCCACAATCATATTCCCTTCCGGGGCCAACACATCCATTCCGACACCAATAGCTGCAGCCATTGGTTCAAAAACCATATAAATTTCACGTCCACCTGCATGTTCAGCAGAGTCACGAACCGCACGGATTTCCACTTCCGTACTACCGGAAGGGATACCAATCACCATGCGCAAAGAGGGTGCGAACCACCGTTTACGTCCACTGGCCATTTTGATCAATCCACGCATCATCTGCTCAGCAGCATAGAAGTCGGCAATAACCCCTTCACGAAGCGGACGGATCGTACGGATATTCGGATTGGTCTTTTCGTGCATTTCACGGGCTTGACGTCCTACAGCCAAGACTTTGTCCGAACGAGCTTCCAAAGCGATGACAGAAGGCTCATCCACTACCATCTTATCATTACAAGTAATGATGGTATTGGCCGTACCCAAGTCCATTGCCAATTCTTGTGTGAAAGAAAATAATCCCATTTTTATAATTAATGTTTAAAATGACGGACACCTGTCTTAACCATCGCAATACCATGTTCATTGCAATAATCAACAGACAGTTTATCGTTAATAGAACCTCCCGGTTGGATCACAGCAGTGATACCTGCATTATCCGCAATTTCCACACAATCTGCGAACGGGAAGAAAGCATCAGAAGCCATCACCGCCCCCTTCAAATCAAAGTTGAAAGAATGGGCTTTTTCGATAGCCTGTCTCAAAGCATCCACACGTGAAGTCTGTCCGATACCGCTTGCACAAAGTTGTTTGTTCTTAACCAATGTGATAGCGTTAGACTTGCTGTTCTTCACAATCTTATTAGCGAACAACAGATCTTCCACCTCCTGAGCTGTCGGTTGTTTATCAGTCATCGGTTCCAAATCAGCAGCCACTTGGATACTCAAGTCTTTCTGTTGCATCAAGACACCATTCAACAGTGAGCGGAACTGTACAGTAGAGGTCTTACAATCCTTACGAACCAAGATGATACGGTTCTTCTTCTGTTTCAACACTTCCAAAGCATCAGCATCATAAGCCGGAGCAATGATCACTTCAAAGAAAATTTTGTTGATCTCTTCAGCAACCTCTTTGTTAATTGTTGTATTCGTAACCAAGATGCCACCGAAAGCAGAGACTGGGTCACCAGCCAATGCATCTTTCCAAGCGTCAACAACCGTACCACGAGAAGCGATACCACATGCATTGTTGTGTTTTAAAATAGCGAAAGTCAACTCATCGAACTCATCAATCAAATTAACTGCCGCATCGATATCCAACAAGTTGTTGTATGAGATCTCTTTTCCGTGGATCTGTTCAAACATATCATTGAATTTTCCATAGAACTTAGCAGCCTGGTGAGGATTTTCACCGTAGCGCAAAGGCATTGGAGTATCATCTGTCGCACGGAAGTAAGAACCTTCGCAAGCATCAAAATAGTTGAAGATAGCAGAATCATAACCGGAAGAGACAGCGAAAGCCTCTTTAGCAAACCATTTGCGTTCCTCAATGGTTGTCTCTGCACCCTTTTCATTTAACAATTGCATCAACGGCTGGTATTGAGCCTTAGATGCCACAATCACCACATCTTTGAAATTCTTTGCAGCGGCACGGATCAAAGAGATACCGCCTATATCGATCTTTTCAATAATTGCTTGTTCTTCTGCTCCAGAAGCGACTGTTTCTTCAAATGGATATAAATCTACAATAACCAAATCAATCTCAGGAATTTCATACTGAGCGATCTGCGCCTGATCTGTTTCGTTTTCACGACGTGCCAAGATACCTCCAAACACCTTTGGGTGAAGGGTTTTCACACGTCCGCCTAAAATAGAAGGATAACCCGTTAAATCTTCAACGGCATCACAAGGGATACCTAATTCTTCGATAAACTTCTGAGTACCACCGGTTGATACAAAAGTCACACCTTCCTGGTGAAGTTTCTTTAAAATCTCATCTAATCCATCTTTATGGTAAACAGATACCAATGCACGTTTAATTCGTTTTGTTACAGCCATCTTTCTTGGGTTTAATTGAATGTTTTAGAGCACAAAAGTAGCTATTTATTTCAATATATATGCCAAGGTAAGCAATTATTTCCCACCTTGGCACCAAAAAAAATGTTCTAAAACATAAATAAGCAGCATTTTACCACCTATTTTTACTCATCTTCCCCTACATGCAAGTCATTTTCCAACTGTTCATCCTCTCTTTTTTGCTCTTCGATGATATCCGCCAATCTCTTTATGTCGTGCGATGTATAATCATCCGACAAGACAGAGCGAGTGCCCATCATCTCCTCTTCTAAGTCTGAACTTTCACTCCATAACGTTTTCATTACTTCAGTCATATTACTCGAATTTAGCCTATTAACTAAAGTAAAAACAATTAAAACATCGATTTAGTTTATTGAAAACGATGGTTTTCCCACCGGTACACTTTGGGTTCTTGCTTCAAAAAAGGCGCCACATATTTAGCATCAGCATCAGAGAGATATTGAGGAGTAGCCCATTCGATTGTCAACGTCAGCTGTTCCGGATCGAGGGAATACTTTTGCAAATTCATATCCAAACGTGCAAGCGCCTCTATATAGGCCGTACTTTGGGGATCTGCATCCTCTTTCATAAACCATTCCTTAGGCACAGGGGTAAAAAGGGCAGAAGCATCCAATGGTTTCCAATCGGTAGTAAAAAAATCGATACGGCTATCGGGGGCAGGGGCATATATGGTAGTCACCATGCAGATGAGATGCGTATGATTGACCAAAGGGAGCAGCCTCATCTCGATGATACTGCGTTCTGTCGACTGCAACAACAGGTAGTCATCGGTCAGTTGTTTCAACACCGAAAAACCATTCATTGTATTTTTCAACTTGGCCTCCTTGCCATTCTTATAGAGGTCCACCAAATCCTTTCTCCATGCACTTTCTAACTGGGGGACAAACTGATCCGGCATGGATTCAAAAATCTCTCCCATACCTTGGGCTGCCAGCCCCACCGTCAACACACTCAACCATATTACAAGGAATATACGCTTCATAATTATCTTATTTATCCAGCAAAAATAATAAATAATCGGTTAAATTCACCCATTCTTTACGAACGTGTTCCTATATACAAAAAGATCATGCCTATCAGCACTAACAACAAATCCACCGCTTTGCTTTTCAGATTTTTCTCATGAAAGAATAGAGCGCCGGCCATGAAAGTAACCAACACATTGCTTCTCCGCACCATTGAAACAATGGAAATCATGGAATCGGGAAAAGAGAGCGCATAAAAATAGACCCAATCAGCCAGACAAAGGAACAGAGAGATAAACACGATATTCCAATGCCAAACAAAGGGGGTGGTTGTCTTCCGCCTCGGATACCATATAAAAAGCAAGATGGGTAACATCATCAGACATTGGTAGAAGGTAAACCAGACCTGTACAGTCATCACATCCAGATGCGCCATCAAATGCTTGTCATACAAACCACTTGCCGCACCGGTCAAGACGGACAATACCGTAAAAAAGATCCATCGATTATGAGCAAAACGAATCCCCTCCTTTCTGCCGGAATAGGAGAGCAGATAAAAAGAGGCGATGGAGAGTATAACCCCCATCCATTGGTAAAGGTTCAGCCGTTCACCGAAAAGCAACATAGCCCCCAACAGGGTCACGACCGGCTGGGTCGCCTTGATCGGGCCAGTAATGGTCAGCGGCAAATGTTTCAATGCAAAATAACCGCACATCCACGATGTAAGTACAATCACCGCCTTTATAAACACCGCCACATGAGCCTCCCAAGAGACTTTTGGCACATACAGCAGAGTTCCATCCAACAAATCCGTACCCAAAGAGAGAAAGATAAAGGGGGCAAAGATCAAGCTGCTGATAAATGTATTAAGGAACAGGACAGGGATAACCGCATTCCCATTCAAGGATATCTTTTTATTGACTTCATAACAACCCAGCAGGAAGGCCGACAGAAAAGCAAGAGCTAACCACATAACGGATCAAATGGATTCAACGGTAAAAAGTTCATCTGGATAGGTAACATCCACTAAATACAGCGCATGACCAGGCACCGAGGTCCCAGCTTTCCCACGGTCTTTGGCCTCTATGACGCGGCGGAACCCCTCCATATTCAACTTGCCTCTTCCTACCTCCAATAGCGTCCCTACAATCGCACGAACCATGTTACGCAAAAAACGGTCGGCTTGGATAGTAAACACCCAAACATCCCCCTCCCGCTGCCAGCCTGCTTGGTAAATATGGCAGTTATTGGTCTTGACATCGGTGTGTAACTTGCTAAAACTGGTAAAATCAACGTATTCAAACAGGATCGGACAAACTTTGTTCATAGCCTCAAAATCAAGCTTTCCTGGGATTTTATAGACCAATTCATGATTAAAAGGGTCTTTTTGCAAGGTCACATAATACTTGTACGTACGTGAAGTCGCATCAAAACGAGCATGGGCATCAGGCCGTACCGGAACAATCCGATAAACCGCAATCGCTTTCGAGAGAAGCCGGTTCAGCTTTTCCACCAAAAAAGGGAGGTCTGCAATTGGTTCATGCCAATCAAAATGAGCCACCATCTGCCGAGCGTGCACCCCCGCATCCGTACGCCCGGCACCCACGATAGAAACCGGTTGACGCAACAATGTGGTCAACGCTTCTTCTATGCATTGCTGCACAGTCACCCCATTGGGTTGGATCTGCCAGCCGCAAAAAGGCTTTCCGTTATATCCCAAATAGACAAAATATCTGTTCACTTCTTACAACTCTTTCATACATTCAAGTTGCAAAGGTAACAGAATTCTTGCCAGATAATTGCTAATATAAACATAAAAGCGTAGTTTTGTAACTGAAAACATCGCTTTTATTCCATGAATCATCCACTTTTATCTCCAAATAAAGATCCCATGGGAACAGCCATTGCTGATTATCACAAACGAGGCAAGGCTGCCAAACTACGTGTTTTCTCCTCTTTTTTTGAAGAAGACGAGATCCCTGTGGAACAACTCTTCCGTTCTTTCGAAGAGATGCCGTTATTGGAACAGACAGCCCTGGAGCTGGCATCAGGGAAGATTTTGGATTGTGGGGCAGGAAGTGGCTGCCATAGTTTGGCCTTACAAGCGATGGGCAAAGAGGTACAAGCCATCGACATCTCCCCCCTGTCGGTAGAGACAATGAGGCAGCGGGGGGTCAAG
The DNA here is from genome assembly GCA_015060925.1 of Parabacteroides distasonis. GTDB lineage: Bacteria > Bacteroidota > Bacteroidia > Bacteroidales > Tannerellaceae > Parabacteroides > Parabacteroides distasonis_B. The sequence goes on along the minus strand of SUXM01000007.1, from coordinate 23,840 downwards.
CAGACTTATCAAATGAACCTATTTGACCCTTATTTCGTGGAGAAATTCGATACGATCTTAATGTTAATGAACGGTTCGGGTATCATAGGAAAAGTTAAGCAAATGGCACTTTTCTTCGAGAAGATGAAACAATTGCTTAACCCCGGAGGCTGCATCTATATGGATTCAAGCGACCTTCGCTACCTTTTTGAAGAGGAGGATGGAAGTATAGCCATAGATCTGGCCGGCGATTATTACGGTGAAATCGACTTCCAAATGCAATACAAACAGATCAAAGGAGAACCATTTGATTGGCTTTATATAGACTTCCAGACCCTCAGTCTTTATGCTGCGCAAAACGGTTTTATAGCAGAGAAGGTCAAAGATGGAACACACTATGATTATTTAGCACGACTAAAACCTATCTATTAAACATAAAGAAAACGACAGAAAAAGTCCAAAAAAGGACTTTTTCCTGTCGTTTTCACCCTATTTCAGGGGTTAAAAATGCTATTTTTTCAGTTCGAACCCCAGTTTTACGCCATCATATTGATCGGTCAACTTGGTAATAGATTGCAACGTTGTACTACCGGATAAGGAGGATAATTTGGAAATAAAGTCCAACAATTTGTCCGCATCAAAAAGCAAAGAGAGTTGATCGCCCATCAAGACTACCGAAGCATTCATCTTCAAGAGCTTCAACTTGCCACTCTTGCTTCCGAAGTTCAATGTTACGGTGTTGGCATTCGTATCCAATGAATAGGTTCCACTCAATGACTTCCCTTTGAGATTACAACGAAAAGTACTGTCTGCATTGAACGTATAGCTGAACATACCCTCTACAATCCCTACTTTCGCACAAGTTTCTTTCAGCTTCTTTTCCAACTCTGATGTAGCCAAACTCCCTGCCACATTCTTCAAAGCATTGTCGCCATCCAAACTCACAGAAGGGTTAACATATGTCCATGTTCCCAAAATACTCTCCATGGTTAACTTCATTCCCCCAGTGATAGATGCGACCGCCCCTTTCACTGCCGAAGAGTTCAAAATATCCTTCAACGATTGTGCCGAAACATTTCCTGACACTAACAACAGGCCCAACAGAGCCATTCCCCAAAAACTTTTTTTCTTCATACCTGTAACTTGCTTGTTAATAGAGGGGCAAATATACAAATCTCTCATTAATCTTTAAAGACTCACGAAAGAGCATGCGGAATCACGGCTTAATTATTAATAAATATCAATGTAGTTAATTTCAAAACGAACATGCCCAAAACTTGCCCCCTGCCTTCCTGTCGTATCTTCACATCGTGGAGCTGAAGTAATTAACGATACCGTCGTCCTGATAGCACAGGGTGGTGCAAAAACAAAAATGCGTTCTTTAACATATTGACAAAAAAAGAGGACATGCTTCCGCACATCCCCTTTCAAAAAAACGATAACTATGATGGGTTCTAATTAAAGTTTGTCATTAGAACCAAGCACGTTAATAATTTTATGCTTGTACATCTTTTCCATGTTGTCACGAGCCGGACCTAAATATTTACGAGGGTCGAATTCAGCTGGTTTTTCAACAAATGTCTTACGGATAGCAGCAGTCATAGCCAAACGAGAGTCAGAGTCGATATTGATCTTACATACTGCAGACTTAGCTGATTCACGCAACCATTCTTCAGGAATACCGATAGCAGCTTTCAATGCGCCACCATATTTATTGATTGTTTCAACTTCATCCTGAGGTACAGAAGAAGATCCATGAAGCACGATAGGGAATCCCGGCAATTTTTCTTCAACAGCTTTCAATACATCGAATGCCAATGGAGGAGGCACCATACGACCTGTTTCAGGATCAATCGTACACTGTTCCGGAGTAAACTTGTATGCACCATGAGAAGTACCGATTGAGATAGCCAAAGAATCACAACCTGTACGAGTTGCAAAATCAATTACCTCTTCCGGGTTTGTATATGTATGATGATCAGAAGAAACTTCATCTTCAACACCTGCCAATACACCTAATTCTCCTTCTACTGTTACATCAAACTGATGAGCATATTCAACAACTTTCTTTGTCAAAGCCACGTTTTCTTCATACGGAAGATGAGAACCGTCAATCATGACAGAAGAGAAACCTGAATCGATACAGCTCTTACAAGTTTCAAATGTATCACCATGATCCAAATGAAGAACAATTTGAGGATTTGCGCAACCCAATTCTTTTGCATATTCAACAGCGCCCTGAGCCATATAACGCAACAATGTAGCATTAGCATACTGGCGAGCGCCTTTTGACACCTGCAAGATCACCGGAGACTTTGTTTCAACAGCAGCCTTAATGATTGCTTGCATCTGTTCCATGTTATTAAAGTTGAAAGCAGGGATAGCATATCCACCTTCGATTGCTTTAGCAAACATTTCTTTCGTGTTTACCAAACCTAAATCTTTGTAACTTACCATAATCTTATATTATATTACGTTGTATTTTCGTCTGCGAAATCCTTAATTGCTCTGCAAAGATAATAACAATCATTGAAACAAACTGCTTTTTAGCATAAAAAACACACAAAACTATTCATTTTAAAAAAAATAGCCTCAAATACTTTGTTTGTTTGATACGAATCTATACCTTTGCAGTCCGAAAATACCGGTTACCAAACTAAGTAGTAGAAATAATAAATTAATAGATAAAGAAATGAAAAAAGGACTTCATCCTGAAAATTATCGTCCTGTAGTATTCAAGGACATGTCTAACGATGATACATTTATCACTCGTTCAACAATCAATGCTAAAGAAACAATCGAAATCGATGGTGTTACTTATCCATTGGTAAAGGTCGAAATCTCTAACACTTCTCACCCGTTCTATACTGGTAAGGCTAAATTGGTCGATACTGCAGGACGTGTTGATAAGTTCATGAGCCGCTACGGTAACCGTAACAAAAAGAAATAAATTCTTTCAACTATCATAAAAAGGTCATCTTAAATACAAGATGACCTTTTTTATTATCAAATAATTCCTACATTTGCAACAGAAACATTTGGCTTAATGATGTTCAGATGTTCAGATATTCAATTATTTTTCAATCAATATCATACCATGGCTAAAACAAAAGAGCAATTATTAAACATTTTAGATCAGTTCCTATTGGCAGAAAAGGTTGTTTCTGCTGAACCTTTCGGAAACGGTCATATCAATGACACATTAAAGGTCACCAATGAAAAGGGTGAAATCAAATATGTCTTACAACGAATCAACCATCTTATCTTCACAAACGTAGAGATGTTACAAAACAACATCCATGTTGTGACTTCCCATATCCGCAAAAAATTGGAAGAAAAGGGTGAGACTGATATCGACCGCAAGGTGTTGACCTTCTTGCCGACCAAAGACAACAAGTTATATTATTTTGACGGCGACAGTTACTGGCGTGCCTGCCTATTCATCCCGAACAGTAAAAGCTACGAAGAGGTTACCCCCGAACTCTCATACGAAGCAGGAAAGGCTTTTGGTGACTTCCAATCCATGTTGGCCGACATTCCCGAAGGCACTTTGGGTGAAACCATCCCTAACTTCCACAATATGGAGTTCCGCTTGCAACAATTCCATGAAGCAATCGAAGCCAATGTAGCCGGCCGACTCGACGAAGTCAAAGAGTTGATTGAAGAGATAGAAAAACGAGCTGAAGCCATGTGTATTCAAGAACGCCTATACAGGGAAGGCACTTTGAAAAAACGTACTAACCACTGCGATACCAAGGTTAACAACATGATGTTCGATGCTGAAAGCGACAAAGTATTGTGTGTGATTGATTTGGATACAGTAATGCCAGGTTTCGTCCTTTCAGATATAGGAGACTTTATCCGCACAGGTGCAAACACCGGAGCTGAAGATGATGAAAACTTGGATAATGTAAATGTAAATATGGAGATCTTCAAGGCCTATACACGTGGTTACATGGAAAAAGCGAAATCATTCCTGACTCCAACCGAAATCAAATTGCTCCCTTACGGTGGCCGCTTGTTGACCTATATGCAGACTGTTCGTTTCCTTACAGACTACATCAACGGGGACACCTACTACAAGATCCATAGTCCTAAACACAATTTGATCCGCACAAAAGCACAGTTCAAGTTATTGCAGAGCTTGGAAGCACACGCTGAAGAGATGGATCAATTCATGAGCGAATGGCTTTCATAAAAAGAAATAAAAAAATAGGCAGCGTTTATGACATTAAACCTGCCTGTTTTTTAAGGGCATATCCATGAATATTATTGGTTTATTATAAATACTTTATGTATATTTGTCTTTTCAAAAGAATTATTTGATATTATTAAAACAAGACATTATGGCTAGAACGGTTAATTACAACAAACGAGCAGAAAAGATCAAAGGAGCTATTGACGAATTAATTCAAGAACTTATACAGACACCTACACCTGTACCTCCTGCTCCTAAAAAAGAGAAAATCAAATTATCAAACATTGATTTTGAAGAATTAGACTTGAATACACTCATTCAAATACAGGCTCGTATCAGCCGTATTATTCTTAGTAAAAGCAAATAAAACATCATTCACTCCTAAAATCCTGAAAGAACAACTTTCAGGATTTTTTTTGCCTAAAACTTCATCCAAAAGAGAGTTGGACATTTTAGAGAAAAGCACTTAAAAAGTATCCAACTTCACAATTAATTCCTTACATTTGTTCGGTTTCAACTTAAATCTATTTATACACATGTTATTACAATTACTTATCGTTTTAGTCGCTATTATTATTGGAGCTCGTATTGGAGGTATTGGATTAGGTATATTAGGAGGTTTAGGATTAGCCGTCCTAACTTTTATTTTTGGTTTACAGCCTACAACTCCCCCTATTGATGTGATGTTAATGATCATGGCTGTAATTGCCGGTGCAAGTTGTATGCAAGCAGCCGGAGGCCTTAATTTAATGGTCGAATGGGCTGAAAAATTATTAAGAAAGAACCCTTCAAAAATTACCATATTAAGTCCATTAGTTACCTATTTCTTTACTTTTATTGCCGGAACAGGTCATGTTGCCTATTCTGTTCTCCCTGTTATAGCTGAAGTTGCAACTGAAACAAAAGTTCGTCCCGAACGTCCATTAGGTATTGCAGTCATTGCATCTCAACAAGCTATTACAGCCAGTCCCATATCGGCCGCGACAGTAGCTCTTTTAAGCATGTTAGCCGGATATAATATCTCTTTAATGGATATTTTATTAATCTCTATTCCTTGTACTTTAATTGGAGTATTAGCAGGAGCATTCTACTCTTTACGAGTAGGAAAAGAGCTGGAAGATGATCCTAAATATCAACGTCGTTTGGCAAAAGGTGAGTTATTTAACAACAAGGTTGTAGAAAGAAAAATAGAGAACAGAAAATCAGCCCTTTTATCTATAATCATCTTTATCGTTGCCACTATTGGCATTGTTCTTTTTGGATCCATAGCATCCATTCGTCCAATGTTCAAACAGGCAGATGGAACAATGGCACAAATGCAAATGTCCCACATTATTGAAATCTTAATGTTTTCTGCTGCAGCTCTTATTTTGTTACTAACTCGCACAAATGGTATCAAAGCAGCTCATGGTTCCGTATTTTCTGCCGGCATGCAGGCTGTTATCGCCATTTTCGGTATTGCTTGGATGGGAGACACCTTCATCGCAGGTAACATGACCGAGTTAAAAGGTTCTATTGAAGAGATCGTGACCCAAATGCCTTGGTTATTCGGCTTGGCACTATTCGTGATGTCTATCCTGTTGTTCAGCCAGGCAGCGACCATCCGCGCCCTCTTGCCTTTAGGTATCGCCTTGGGCATCTCTCCCTATATGTTGATAGCCCTTTTCCCGGCTGTTAATGGCTACTTCTTCATCCCGAACTATCCGACTGTTGTGGCTGCCATCAACTTTGACCGTACCGGCACGACCCATATAGGCAAATACATCCTCAACCACTCTTTCATGATGCCTGGCTTGATTGCCACTATCGTCTCTGTCGGTTTAGGGTTGTTAATTATACAATTTATTTAAACTAAAATTACCTCGGACATAAAAAAAACTACTTCGGACATAAGTTGAACTTACATCCGAAGTAGTTTTATTTTTACCCTATCCCCTCTTCTTTATTTATTAAATATTAATCATTCACGACCCTCTCTTTCAACGCTTCACCAGTCTTAACATCCGTTCCGTTTAGCTCCACATATTCTACTGACAGGGAATTGGAGGGTTTAGTCTTCACATAAATAAAAGATAAAACAGCGGTCTGTCCATTAATTGAAACCATACAGACATACTTCCCTTCATGCTTGCAAATCTTCATGGTTCTTTTCGGATAAGCTGTCAAAGATATTTCGCTGTATCCATCCCCTTTGGAAATTAATTTATAACCATAAGCCATCTTCTTTTGGAAATAATTCAGCCCATTGGTCTTCCCTGGGTTTTCCTCCCTGTTCAACCAATAGATATCCAAAGGCTCTTGAGTATCTAATACTCCATTCTCTATATGGGCATCATAACAAACCAGGTTACGGTTTAAGCTACGGGCTATATAAAATAACCTGTTTTTGGTAGGATAGGTATTGTTATCCGTATCGGATGCCCATAATAGGGTTGCCATAACAGAAAAAAGCATGGCAACGCCCAATCTAACTATCAACTTGTTCATCTTGTGTATATTTATTATCATCAAACAACCTTCATTTACCCTTCAAGTATGCCACATGGTTCATCACATTCAAGAAGGTATCCACCCACAATTCATCTTTATGTTCTTGCAGATAATCAATCAATTTCTGATGTTCCTCTTTATCTATGGTATAATGGAAATCATCTCCTACACCGTGAAACAGGAACACACAAAGCCCTTGCTTATCTATCGCCTCTTTGACATAGGGAATCAACTCCTCTGCTTTCATCTTATTGTTCACCACCACAACAGGAGCCATCTCCATACGTATCTCATCCACATTATTCACAACTCCTCCATAAACTGATCGAGCGGACTTGACTAAGCCCGCCTCCAACATCGGAAGGGAGTAGTCTATCTCTTCCTCTCCTACCACACTTTTCCCACAAGGATAGGCGTACGAGCGTTCAGTCTTCCCATCAATGGCATGCAGGAAAGCATTCATCATCCCAACCTCTGATAGCATCTCTTTTAAAGAATAACATTGTAAGGCACGACAGGGTTCAGACCTCTTTGATCCGAGTTTCGCCCAACAGGGATGATACACGCTATGATTCCCCAATTCATGTCCTTTCCGGCTGACCTCACGCCATACAGGGATGTCAGTTTCTTTCAACATCTTCCCCATCAGATAAAAGGTAGCACAGAAACCAGCCTTTTCTAATTGGGGAATAACATATTGTATTTGTGAAGGCAAACCATCATCATAGGTCAATACTATAGCAGCCTTTTTATTTTGCGGCCATTTGATTTGAGCCTGTATCTCCCCAATCATAACCAACAGGGATAACAGGATTAAACAGAGGTATCTCATCCTAATTATTATTTCCTTGGATATTCCCAGTTATCAGTTCTAAACGGAATTAACGGCTTCCCCCATACATTTGTGACATTCCCTAGCATAAAATCATGGAAACAATAACGGGCGGCAACCGGATTCTTAACATCTCTGGAGAACAGTTCGATTTCTGAAAGATGCATTGTTCCGACAATACGAGCTGTTGCCGGATAAAAAACACGATCTTCTCCGGCAATCTCAAAACCGACCATCCCGTCAAACAGGTTAAATCCAGCCTTTGCGTTATTAAAACTCAAGATTACACGCTCCCCCTCCACTCTCATAGCTTTGTAAGAGGGACATTCACCAAAGAAACAATCTTTTTGATAAGTCTTATCTAATGCTAACCAAGCCGTACGCTTACCAATTCCTATCTTTCTCATCGGATGAACTTGATTTACCTCAAACGGCTTTATCATATCATTGGTTCCTACATATTGCACATTCGGTAATGTTTGAAACACCTTAAATTGCATTTCTCTCAAATAAGCCGACTTATCATCCTGTTTAAAACGATAAGGTGCTATTTCAATAAGATAAAAAGGCATATCGGGTTGTTCCCATTTTGTTCTCCACATACCAATAAGATCTGTCAGACGATCTTGATATGTTTGGAAACGATGTACATTATTTTCACCTTGGAACCAGATTGTTCCACGAATAGTATAACCTTTAATCGGGTGAACCATGGAATTATAAACTTCAGAGATATTAGCCGAATGATACTTCGCTTTGCCCTTTTCCTTACTGATATCGGTATATTTAGCTGTTATATCTTCAGAGATCCAACATTCGACATCTGTCCCGCCATAAGTACAATTTATAATTCCTACCGGCACATCCAATACCTTCTGCAATGCGATCGCAAACGAGTAACCCAAAGCAGTAAACAAAGGCACATTTTCAGGTATCGACTCTTTCCAAATACCCGGACAATCATCCTTAGGAGTAGTAGCCAAAGATTTCTTTATTTTGATTTCTCGAATCTTTCCTTTATACAAACCAGCATCTGCTACCAAATCACTGGCATCTTCAATCGGAGAGTTTTGAAAACCTCTGACCGGCATCTCCATATTACTCTGTCCAGCACAAAGCCAAACTTCTCCAATCAATATATTATTCAAAGTCAATGTCTCACCATCCGAGAAAGTGATCTGCTGCAATTGATAACCTCCGGCAGGAGTTTTTAATGAAGCCTTCCATTCTCCATTTGCATTACTACGTGCTTGAATGGCTTGATTATCCCATGAACAACGAATTTCAACATTAGAATTAGCCTTAGACTTACCCCAAATTCTCACTTGAGTAGACTGTTGCATCACCATGCCATCACTAAAAATAGCAGGAAGCTGAACCTTTGCACTCAATGAGAAAGTAAAGGCCATAAATAAAAGCGTAGATAAAAATTGTTTAATCATAATCGTACATTTTTTAAACTTCAAATATACGCTTTTATTTAGAATAAATACCGTTTCTTTCCTCAATTATCCCTATAAAAGATTCTAATGAACCTTTTAAGCAACTCTCCTGTTATTAGAACAGACTAATGTTTAACAAAATAATTGGAGGAAGTATTATGATGCCAATGAAAAGAGGGCAGAATTGGTTGCCTTATGTGTTTAATGATCTGTTTGACAATAACTGGATGGTCAAAGCCAATTCCACAGCTCCAGCAATCAATGTGATTGAATCTGAGAAAGAATACCGAGTAGAAGTTGCGGCTCCGGGTATGACCAAGGATGACTTTAATATTCGTATTGATGAGAATGATAATTTAGTTGTTTCCATGGAAAAACGAGAAGAAAAAAACGAAGAGAAAAAAGACGGACGTTACCTACGGCGTGAATTTTCTTACAGCAAATTTCAACAAACCATAGTCTTGCCCGAAAATGTAGAACAAGACAAAATCGAAGCCAAAGTGGAACATGGTGTCTTAAATATCTGCGTACCCAAGAAAAACAAGGCGGATGCCAAAAGGGTAGAGAAGGTTATCGAAATCAAATAATAGAGAAAAGGCAATGGTATGGTTCATCCGTTGCCTTTTGTTTTTATCTTTGTAGCCAAACAATATGATACATATATGAAAAAGAAAGTAAAAAGGTTATTACCTCTTCTGTTTCTGCTACTTAGCATCTCAACCTACTCACAAACAAATTTCGATTCTTTCTTTGAAAGGAAAAGTTTACGGATAGATTTTTCCCTACATGGAAATTCGGAACAACAACAGGCTGCCATCCAACAACTACGGGAAGAACCTGTATGGGGTGGACCTACCTGGAACCTTATCGATACATTCTTTTATGGAGGCTATTATATAAATGTATATGACAAAGGTAGCAACTGTTTGATCTACTCCAGAGGGTTTAATACCCTTTTTGAGGAATGGCGAACAACCGAACAAGCTAAAAGGGAGACACAATCGTGGACAAACAGCATCTCTATCCCTTATCCGAAAGTGCCTGTTTACATAGAATTAACAGCCAGGGATAAAGACGATATGCAATTTCATCCATTACTAAAACAGGAGGTTGACCCTAAAAGTATCTTTATTGACCGAAGTCCTTTAAGAAAACACAAAACTTATCCAATCCTAAAACATGGTAATTCCTCTGAAAAGGTGGATATCGTATTCATTGCAGAAGGATATACGGCAGACGAACAAGATAAATTTGTAGCTGATGCCAAACGATTCACGGAGGCTTTATTTAAGACTTCTCCTTTTGACACACGCATTCAAGACTTTAACGTATGGGCCGTCGGACTAATATCAGAGGAGTCGGGTACGGACATCTCGGGAAAAGGTATCTACAAAAACACAGCTTTAAACTCAGGATTTTACACTTTCGGGGTAGATCGTTACCTAACAACCCCAGACATGAAATCCATCCGTGATGCCATCTGGAATGTGCCATGTGATGCAATCTTCCTATTGATCAATACAGACGAATATGGAGGTGGTGGCATGTACAATTTTTATGCTTGCGGTACGGCCGACCATCCTCAAACTCCGGTAGTCTTTACCCATGAATTCGGACATAGCTTTGCAGGTCTGGCTGATGAATATTTCACATCCGAAGTGGCTTATGAAGACTTTTATAATCTAAAACACGAGCCATGGGAACCTAACATCACGACCTTGATCGATTTTGATCGTAAATGGAAAGACCTTCTTCCTTCAGACATGCCTATCCCTACTCCACTAGATACCAAATACAAAGATGGAATAGGTGTTTTTGAAGGTGGAGGATACCTTGCCAAAGGTATTTATCGTCCGGTTGACCACTGCATGATGCGTGATTACGCCCCTTTTTGTCCAGCTTGTAGCCGTGCCATCACACGAATGATTGATTTTTTGACGGATAGAACGTATGAGAACAAAAAGATTTCTGTACATTTGCATGCAAATTAAATTCATCCTGTAAAAATAAACACTTATGGCAGTTTTCTTAAACGATGTTTCAAGAACCTTTGGTGAATATTTGCTTATTCCTGGTTTAACAACCAAACAATGTGTACCTAACAATGTTTCACTTAAAACTCCACTTGTGAAACATAAAGTAGGAGAAAAACCTGCGATTGAGCTAAACATTCCTTTCGTTTCTGCAATTATGCAATCTGTTTCCGGTCCTAAGTTGGCTATCGAATTAGCTCGCAATGGAGGATTATCTTTTATTTTCGGTTCACAACCTATCGCCAGCCAAGCTGAAATGGTTCGCAAAGTAAAGAAATTCAAAGCCGGATTCGTTATCAGTGATTCAAATCTGACCCCCGATAATACATTGGCTGATGTAATTGAATTGGTACAACGTACTGAACATTCTACAATCGGTGTGACAGAAGATGGTACGCCTAACGGTAAATTATTAGGAATGGTGACCAGCCGTGACTACCGTATCGGTAAAGATCCAATGGATAAAAAGGTAAAGGATTTCATGACACCGTTCTCTAAATTAATCGTAGGAGAGTTAGGTATCACTTTAAGTGACGCTAATACAATTATTTGGGAGAATAAGCTAAATACATTACCTATCATTGACAAGGATCAAAATTTACAATACTTCGTATTCCGTAAGGATTATGATAGCCATCGTGAAAACCCAAGAGAACTATCCGGTAGCGACAAAAAATTATTGGTAGGTGCGGGTATTAATACTCGTGACTATATGGAACGTGTTCCTGCATTAGTAGAGGCAGGCGTTGATGTCGTTTGTATCGACTCTTCCGATGGTTATTCTGAATGGCAACAAGAGACATTACGTTGGATCAAACAAAACTACGGAGACAAAGTATTAGTTGGTGCTGGTAATGTTGTGGACAAAGAAGGTTTCAACTATTTGGTAGAAGCCGGAGCTGATTTTATCAAAGTGGGTATCGGTGGAGGTTCTATCTGTATTACCCGTGAACAGAAAGGTATCGGACGTGGACAAGCGACCGCATTAATTGATGTAGCTCAAGCTCGTGATGAATACATGAAGAAAACAGGTATTTATGTGCCTATCTGTAGTGATGGTGGGTTAGTACACGATTACCACATGGTTTTAGCTTTAGCAATGGGTGCAGACTTCTTGATGATGGGACGTTATTTCGCTCGTTTTGATGAATCTCCGACCAAGAAATTAAAGATCGGAAACAACTTCGTGAAAGAATATTGGGGAGAAGGTTCTAATCGCGCTAAGAACTGGCAACGTTATGACATGGGAGGCAATGAAGCTCTTAAATTTGAAGAAGGTGTTGATAGTTACGTGCCGTACGCTGGCAAGATGAAAGACAACTTAAATGTTACTTTAGGAAAGATGATTGCAACCATGTGTAGTTGCGGTGCTATTACGATACCGGAATTACAAAATAACGCAAAGATAACTTTGGTCTCTTCGACCAGTATTGTTGAAGGTGGTGCACATGACGTCATCTTGAAAGAACAAAACTAATATACATAAAAAAGGAGAATTTCAATAATTCTCCTTTTTTATTTCCTGGCTATAAACAACCACAAAATCAGGTTGTACCCAATAATTCAAATCAAAGACCTCATTCTTTTCTGTCCGTGTCTCCTGTACTTGAAGAGTTCCTTCAGAATTATAAAAAAAAGGACAAACATGCAGGTGTTTTTGGAAATCAACATTCTCTTGACCAATCATCTTAAACAAGGTCTCTTTCGCGCACCAATGTAGCAGTAGGTGTTCTGTTTCATTCCTTTTATCCAAAGCTCTTTCTTCCTTCTCGCTCATAAAACGACTACGGATCTTTTGCACGCGAGCCGAACGGTACTCTATATCAATACCCACAACAGATTGTGCCTGCAACAACACTGCTACATATCCTTTCGTATGAGATATACTGATATGCAATGGACTATTCAAAAGATATGGAGCGCCATTTGAACGATAAGCAATCAACACTGAAGAGCCTACTAATTCTTGAAGCAAAACACGACAAGCCAACCACTCTCTCCTACGAGATTCCGAATGAATCAAATCCAATTGTGACTTATATGACTCTTTATTCTTCAAAAGAGAAAGAAGTTCATCAGATGCCTCTTCCAGCTTCCATATTCCCCATAAAGGATTGTTATATTTAAACAGGAGTGCCATTACCTATTCCATTTAAAAGACTGTATCAATTCCACAATATCTTGCTTCAAATAATGGGTGACAGGAGCCAAAGAGTCTGCATTTATTATACAGTCATAATACAAAGCTCCTCTAAAAAAATGAGAAACACTATCCGTCAACATAAATTGGATAGGAGAAGCAGACTCCTCCCCTAACATAAATAGAGAACCATACACCTTCTCCTCTGCATTATTATACTCTTGCTCCATTATTTGATTCGGATATTTGGTTTGTCGTACAACCATCTTACGACTTTCAATCTCCGTTTTCTCTAATGTTACGGGGGTAATAGGTAAATAACTACAATAAAGTCTAACTCTCATTGAAGGATAGTTTATATTAATCCAACCTATAGGATTCCCTATCGGAGATAATTCTACTTCTGCCAAATGAGATATTTGAAATGTATAAGGCAAACTCAATTCAGGCAAAGACTTATAAGCAGGTTGAGGCAGATCTATACGAAAATAGCCACGAGGTTTAGGCATATATTCAACACAAGAGATACTAATCCATATCACTATCAACAACCATATACCACACCAAGCACGCATTATTCAGAAATGCGATTAAACTTAACTTTCAAAATACGTCGATTATCAATCTCCAAAATTTGGAAACGACAGTCTTTATACTCTATAATCTCCCTACGGCGAGGGAAATCACCTTTTATTTCAAGCAATAAGCCAGCCAAAGTTTCTACCTCTTCAGTCAATTTGTCAAACTCGACAGGATCTGTATCTATCACACGGAAGAAATCAGTCAAAAGGATCTTGGCCTCAAAGATAAGGCTTCCATCAGCCAAACGAATATATTGCTTTTCATCTTCATCATATTCATCCGAAATCTCACCTACAATCTCCTCCAAAATATCTTCCATCGTAACAATACCAGAAGTTCCCCCAAATTCATCCACCACAATAGCCATGTGTATCTTATTCGTCCGGAATTCTTCCAACAAATCATCAATTTTTTTTGTCTCAGGCACAAAATAAGCCGGACGAATCAAACTCTGCCAACGAAAAGTATCTGGTTTATCAATATAAGGAAGAAGATCCTTAATATACAGGATACCCTTAATATTATCTTCAGATTCTGCATATACCGGAATACGAGAATAACCAGAATTTATAATAAAGTCTATAACTGAGCGAAAATTTGTTTTGAGATCAATATCCTCAATATCCAAACGGGGAGTCATTATTTCATCAGCAGTTTTATTATAGAACTTAATAATTTCGGAAAGCATCTCTTTTTCCTCTGGCATTTCAGTAGAAGTTAACTCCAATGCTTTAGAGAGTTCGTCTACCGATAAATCATGTTTCTTCTTGACTAATGAACGATTTATTATACTGGTTGAAGTAACCAATATCTTTGAGAATGGGCGACAAATACGCTCCACAACATTCATTATAGGAGCTGAACGACGAACAAAGCGCAATGAATTCTTTTGTGCATAGATTTTTGGCATAATCTCCCCAAACAGCAAAAGCATAAACGTCAATACAATCGTTTCTAATATAAATCCAAACAAAGGAGATGCCGAGAAATCAAAAATCAAATGGATCCCAAAAGTACAAAGCATAACAACCGCCACATTCACAAAATTGTTTCCTATCAATATGGCAGCCAACAGATATTCCGAACGATTTAACAAACGCTGTATCAACACATCTGAAGAATTGTTTTCCTCTCTAATTTCATTTATATCACTCGGTGTTAAAGAGAAAAAAGCAACTTCAGAAGCAGACATAAAACTTGAAACTAACAACAACAACATAGCAAGAGCTAAAGAAATAATAGCTCCAGCAGTAAGAGGTTGTATATATATTTGATCAAATAAGCCTGTAAAAAAACTATCTAAGTCCAAGGATTTCAGTATTAATTAAACAATATCAGAACGGTAAATCATCCGCACTTTCCGTATCTAAAGATGCATCCGATTGCATAGTTGTCGGTTGCTGATATCCAGGAGTTATAGACTGCGGATTTACAGTTTGATTTCCCTGTTGATATGATCCTGCAGAATTTTCCCTGTTGCCTGATCCCGTACTATAAAATTCAACCCTATCAGCATGTATTTCAGTTACATAACGTTTAATTCCGCTTTGATCATCATAATTACGTGTACGAATTTTACCTTCCACATATAATCCTGAACCTTTCTTTACCCATTTTTCAACAAATGGCACCAAGTCACGGCGAACAACAACATTATGCCATTCTGTTCGTTCCGGTACAACTGTTCCATTAGCTAATGTATACCCTCTTTCTGAAGTAGCTAAAGGGAAATTAGCCACTGCTGCACCACTATCAAAATAACGGACATCTGGATCACGCCCTACATTTCCAATTAAGATTACTTTATTTAAAGACATACGACTTTCTTTTATAATTGCCTCACAAAGAAACACAAATTCAATCATTCAAACAAATTTCCTTTCATTTTCTCTAAATAAATATGAATTAAACGAGGCATAGCATACATCTCCAACTCGTCCACAGGTATTGAGAGATAAGTTTGCAATATATTATTTTCCTGTTCTATCTCTATTTGATAAAATGTCGCATATAAAACTTGATGAGATAAGATATGTTTGACATTAACCAAATCGACAGATATCTGCATATTTGTTATCCCCTCAAAAAGTTTACGAAAAGGTTCGCTTCGTTGCAACTCCACAAAATCCATTGCGAATTCTGTTTCTATCAGAGGAAATTCATAAAGACCCTTCCATATATCCTGGTTATTTCTTCTATGCAACCATGTTCTTCCCTTACATTTTATATATAAATAATGAAAATACCGATTACGAGTTTTCGTTTTATGCTGTTTTACCGGATATAAAGACACTTCATTTTTAGCATAAGCTAAACAATATCCATGTATAGGGCAATTTGCACAATCCGGATTTAAAGGAAGACACTGCAATGCTCCTAATTCCATCATCGCTTGATTATGGATTCCTGCATATAAAGAATCCATAATCATTTCTGCTAAAACCGTAAACTCTTTTTTCCCTTTAAGAGTATCTATAGGAGTATCTAAGGCATATAATCTTGAAAGAACACGAAACACATTTCCATCAACAACAGGATAAGGCTCATTCCAAGCAAAAGAGACTATAGCAGCTGCTGTATATTCTCCTACACCTTTTAATGAAAGAATATCCTTATAATCCCTTGGGAAAACCCCACCGAATCGTTCCTTTATATCTTTCGCTGCAGCATGTAAATTTCTCGCACGACTATAATATCCTAAACCTTGCCAATATTTTAACACCTCATCTTCTTCTGCTATTGCCAAAGAACTTACGTCCGGAAAACGCTCTGTAAAACGGAGAAAATAATCCAAGCCCTGTGATACCCTCGTTTGCTGAAGTATAATCTCGGAAACCCATATAATATAAGGATCTGAAGTCGAACGCCATGGTAAATCACGTTTATATATTTGATACCACTCCCTTAACAACCTACTTATTTCTAAGACATTACCTTCTTTATACATATCATCTTTTTTATCTAATCAAGACAAATAATCAATTGACAACTGCAAACATACATAAGATCCTATGAAATACAAGGAAACTTTTTCTCAAAATTTGATTCGTATTTCTTTTTACACTTAAATAAAAAGCTATATATTTGCAATCCAAAAAATTAATAGATTCAAATCAATTAATTAAATTTAAAATAAAAGACATGACTAAGGCAGATATTGTTAGCGAGATTTCAAAAAGCACAGGTATTGATAAACAGACTGTTTTAAATAGTGTTGAATCATTTATGGACATTGTAAAAGGTGCTTTATCTCAAGGTGAAAATGTTTATTTAAGAGGGTTTGGAAGTTTCGTTATAAAAAAGAGAGCTCAGAAAACTGCTCGTAATATTTCAAAAAATACTACGATCATTATTCCTGAACATAACATACCGTCATTTAAGCCGGCTAAAACATTCTTGAACGACGTAAAGTAATTAATTAATAATAGTTTAATTTAAAAATTTTAAGACTATGCCTAGCGGAAAGAAAAGAAAAAGACATAAAATGTCTACGCACAAGCGCAAAAAGAGACTAAAAAAGAATAGACATAAAAAGAAATAAGTCTATCGAAACTCTAAAGAACAAACTTAATAAGAGACCTTTTAAGTTTGTTCTTTGCGTATTTAATAAGGTCTTCATTTAAACCTCTTTTTATAAGTGATAAGTGAATTAGTAGTTGATGTACAACCCAAAGAGGTATCTATCGCCGTTTTGGAGGATAAGAGTCTTGTTGAGCTTCAAAGGGAGGCTCGTAATGTCTCTTTTTCTGTTGGTGATATATACTTAGGCAAAGTAAAAAAAATTATGCCTGGGTTGAATGCTGCATTCATTGATGTTGGTTATAAAAAAGATGCGTTTCTTCACTATTTGGATTTAGGTCCTAACTTCAACACTCAACAAAAATTCCTTAAACAAGCATTAGACGAACAAAAAGGGGAAAAGAAAATTCCTTCTATTTCCAAAATGCATATTCTTCCCGAAATAGAAAAAGAGGGAAGCATCAGTGATGTGCTAAAAGTTGGTCAAGAAGTATTGGTACAAATTGCCAAAGAACCTATTTCAACTAAAGGTCCTCGGTTAACATCCGAACTATCATTTGCAGGAAGATACATTGTCTTGATCCCATTTGCAGATAAAGTATCAGTCTCCACTAAAATCAAATCAAATGAAGAGCGTGCACGTTTACGCCAATTAATACAAAGCATTAAACCAAAGAATTTCAGCGTAATCGTCCGTACATCCTCAGAAGGAAAACGAGTTGCCGAACTCGATCATGAATTAAAGACATTAGTGAAACGTTGGGAAGATAATATCACTAAAATAACCAAATTAAAAGCACCAGCTCTTATTTATGAAGAGACAGCAAGAGCAGTGGCTTTACTTCGTGATATATTCAACCCCTCTTTTCAAAATATTTATGTAAACGATGCTGAAGTATATAACAATATTCGTGATTATGTCAGTTTAATAGCTCCTGGGCGAGAAGAGATTGTACAACGATACACCGGAGAGCTTCCTATATTTGACAATTTTGCTATTACTAAACAAATCAAATCATTGTTTGGACGCACCGTTACATATAAGAGTGGGGCTTATTTAATTATCGAACATACAGAAGCAATGCATGTGATTGACGTAAATAGCGGAAACCGTTCAAAAGGGAGCGATGCCCAAGAAAAGACAGCCATAGATGTCAACACCGCTGCCGCAGATGAAATTGCACGCCAATTACGTCTACGTGATATGGGAGGTATTATCGTCATCGACTTCATTGATATGACAGAAGCTGCCAACCGGCAAAAGTTATTTGAGCACATGACAAAAGCGATGTCTAATGACCGAGCCAAACACAACATTTTGCCACTAAGCAAGTTTGGATTAATGCAAATCACTCGTCAACGTGTTCGTCCTGCAATGGATGTCGACACTTCAGAATCTTGCCCCACCTGTTTCGGGACAGGGACAATCAAACCTTCTATTTTATTTACGGATAGTTTAGAAGGAAAAATTGATTGCTTGGTAAACAAACATAAAGTGAAGAAATTTGCCTTGCATATACATCCGTATGTTGCAGCATTTATTAAAAGCGGGATATTTCCTCTTGATTGGAAATGGAAATTCAAATATTCATTTGGTATCAAAGTTATTCCAAACCAAAGTCTAAGTTTCTTAGAATACAAATTCATTGATTCAGACAAAAATGAATTAGACATGATGGAGGAAAAAGAGATCAAATAGTCTTTAATAGAAAGCCCCTAAAGTTTGTAACTTTAGGGGCTTTCTTTCGTTCCTTATTTTGTTTTTGCCTTTGCCAAATCTAATGCTGCTGTAGTAGTATAATACTTAGCTAACATATTGGGAACTTCCCAATCCGGCAATTTACCATCTTTTAAATACTGTAAAAAATGTTCGGTAACCTGTCCGAAATGAGCCTCATGCCCAACACGATATTCTACAGGGATATCAACCAACCATATACCATCTGCCACTTTCTTTAAAGCCACTCCAGGATATGCAGCCATTACTTTCTCCATTGCACTACTCAAGTCTTTTTCATAAGAGGTCTTATCTATATTCTTAGCAACCTCTATAAATAATTCCGGACGATAGTTTTGTTCTTTTCCTTGACGGATAACCAAATCTGCCTTACTTCCTCTCATGACAGAAAAATGGGTATCGCCACCTCCTTCCGGGAAGGTATAATTCCAAATAACTGACACTTTAGCTGTCACTCCTTTTATCTTATATAAAATATCTCCATTGCAAAAAAGTTTCAACGTATCACTCACGACATCTTTCTTCAAAAAGTCAGGATAAGCATCTGTCCCTGTCACCTGTTTAAATTCATCCAAGCTGATAGAAGTAGCCCAACGGTTTGCATCCAACAATTCAATATCCTTTTTATAATCAATAATTTGTTCAGGAAAAGCCTCCCACTGCACAAGGTCAACCAAATGGGTAGTCACATCCACAATACCCTCTCCTTGTTGAGTAACGTCAAAATACCAAACCGGGCGGGTCAAAGGTTTATTATCCACAAATTTCAATAAATGATGGACACTTTCTTTCACAATGGCAGGTTCTTCAGGCGTTCCAACCAATTGTTCGCCATAAATAGCTGGAATTGTAGAAAGTTCCCGTTGTAACATCGTTGTAATCTCATTTCTTTCTGTCATAATATCATATAGCATGACATTCTTTTCCTTAGCTATCTCAAAACATTGTTCCAGCAATCGGAAATTTTGACTATTAATAGCCATCGGTTTATCCGAAAGGACATTGATACCAGCTTCCAATGTCTTCTTTATATATTCAGTCTTTTTGCCATTATTACCGGCTTGCACCATCACGTTCCCCCTCTTTTCAGACAACATCTTTTCCAAAAAGTCATCTCCGGAGTATACAATTTCATTCCAGTCAGTAGGATTTTCAGCACGAGAATTAAAGCCTTCAATACGTTTTAAATGTTCATTCACATCAAACCCTCCTGGAGCATAGACATAAACATCCTTAGATACTTGAGGATAAGAGACCTTTTGAACTAATGCCGCGTGGAAATGCCCCGGATCCAAAGTAACCAACTTGACCTCCCCAGCTGCGCCAGTAAAGCCACCAACACCCTTTTCTTGTTTGGTTCCACAAGAAGAACCCACCAACAATGCTGCCACAGAATACACTAAATATTTTTTCATTCTATGATATATATTAAGTTATTAATAAGCACTTTATTCTATAATTTGTTAAAGGACAAAGATAATAAAACATTCTACGTAATTTGAAATTCAAGTTAAAATATAGGCAATTATAAAGGCTATTAGAATATAAATCACTTAATTTGCAACCAAAAATATTTTTATACTTAATAAATTAAAGATTATGGGTACTATTATTTGGCTCGCGGGTACGATACTTGCTATCTTGGCAGTGGTTGATGTATTCAAGAAAAACATTTCTACAGTCGGTAAAATCATCTGTACTGTTTTATTATTGGTTACAGGTTGGATTGGTCTTTTGGTTTATTATTTATTTGCCAAAAACCACATTGAAGAATGGTTTAAATAACCGACAAAAAAAATCTAACTGTATTTAACAACCTAATGTTTATAAAAAAGCTTTGGAATCACATGTAAATTCCAAGGCTTTTTACTTTAACTACCAGTTTTTCCTTTCAGGTTCTGCCATTTTGTCAAACCTTAGTTTTATAAAATCCCCTCCCCATGAGAAAAAATTCTCATACCGATGAGAAAAAAGTTTCTGCCCATGAAACCTGAAATTTCAGGTGAGAAACTAAAAGTTTCATAGGTTGAAACAAAAATCCCATACTGAGAAACCTCAGACTGACTTATTGTCACATTTTCCTGCCAGCACGACTATTATAAATCCTCATCACCTACTTTGGCATACCATTTGTACAATGAATAACGAGTTCGCAAAGAACAAAAGATTAAAAACAAATAAAAAGAAAAAGAATAATAACGATAAAATATTTTCATTATGGGAAAAATTATTGGTATCGACTTAGGAACAACCAACTCATGTGTTGCCGTATTAGAAGGTAACGAACCGGTTGTTATTACAAACAGTGAAGGTAAAAGAACAACCCCTTCTATTGTAGCATTTGTTGAAGGTGGTGAACGTAAAGTAGGTGACCCGGCAAAACGCCAGGCAATCACGAATCCGGAAAAGACAATATTCTCGATCAAACGTTTCATGGGTGAAACATACGACCAAGTTCAAAAAGAAATCACTCGCGTACCTTATAAGGTAGTTCGTGGAGAGAACAACACTCCGCGCGTAGATATTGACGGTCGCTTATACACTCCGCAGGAAATTTCAGCAATGGTTCTCCAGAAAATGAAGAAAACAGCTGAAGATTATTTAGGTCAAGAAGTGACAGAAGCAGTCATTACTGTTCCGGCATACTTCAGTGACGCTCAACGCCAGGCAACAAAAGAAGCTGGCGAAATTGCAGGTTTGACTGTCCGCCGTATCGTAAACGAACCGACAGCTGCTTCTTTGGCTTACGGTTTGGATAAAACAAACAAAGACATGAAGATCGCCGTTTTTGACTTAGGTGGTGGTACTTTTGATATCTCTATCTTGGAATTAGGTGACGGTGTTTTTGAAGTAAAATCAACTAACGGTGATACCCACTTGGGAGGTGATGACTTTGACCATGTGATTATCGACTGGTTAGCAGAAGAGTTCTTACGTGAAGAAGGTGTTGACTTACGTCAAGACCCAATGGCATTGCAACGTTTGAAAGAGGCTGCAGAAAAAGCAAAAATTGAGCTTTCAAGCACAACAAGTACAGAAATCAACTTGCCATACATCATGCCGGTAAATGGTGTGCCAAAGCACTTGGTTAAGACTTTGACTCGTGCAAAATTCGAACAGTTGGCAGACAGCTTGATTCAGGCTTGTATCGAACCATGCCGCCAATCTTTGAAAGACGCAGGTTTAAGTACATCTGATATTGACGAAGTTATCTTGGTAGGTGGTTCTACTCGTATCCCGGCTGTTCAGGCTATCGTAGAACAGTTCTTTGGAAAAGCACCTTCTAAAGGCGTGAACCCTGACGAAGTAGTTGCTGTAGGTGCAGCTATCCAAGGAGGTGTATTGACTGGTGAAGTAAAAGATGTTCTTTTGTTGGATGTTACTCCGTTATCATTGGGTATCGAAACAATGGGTGGCGTAATGACTAAATTGATTGAAGCAAATACAACCATCCCTACAAAGAAATCTGAGACATTTACTACAGCTGTTGACAATCAGCCTTCTGTAGAAATCCACGTTTTACAGGGTGAACGTTCTATGGCTAAAGACAACAAGTCTATCGGTCGTTTCCATTTAGATGGCATCCCTGCTGCCCAACGTGGTGTTCCTCAGATTGAAGTGACATTTGACATCGATGCGAACGGTATCTTAAATGTATCTGCCAAGGATAAAGGAACAGGTAAAATTCAGAGTATCCGCATTGAAGCTTCAAGTGGTTTGAGCGACGAAGAAGTTAAACGAATGAAGGAAGAAGCTCAAGCTAACGCTGAAGCAGACAAAAAGGAAAAAGAACGTATCGACAAGCTAAACCAAGCTGACAGTATGATCTTCCAAACTGAAAAACAATTGAAAGATCTTGGCGATAAGATTCCAGCAGATAAGAAGGCGCCTATCGAAGCTGCTTTGGGTAAATTAAAAGATGCTCATAAAGCTCAAGATATAGCAGGTATTGATGCCGCTATGGCAGAATTGAACAGTGTATTCCAGGCTGCAAGCCAAGAAATGTATAACGCACAGAATGCACAAGGTGGTGCACAAGGTGCTAATTTCGGTGGCCAACAAGCTGGTAATGCAGGAAACAACAAACAAGATGGTGGTGTAACAGATGTTGATTTCGAAGAAGTTAAGTAGTCTGAGATAACAAACAATAAAAATCAATAACTAAATAGGGTGTAGCTCAATGAGTTACATCCTATTTCTTTTTATACAATTTTTCTTCAATTATGCTTGTATGTTGAAATATTGTTGTATATTATATACCATAATTGTACCGACACTTAAAAGTAGAAAATGTGACAACAAATACAAAATCCGCTTTAAGATAGGTTATAATATACCAAATATAAGATATACCAGCAACTAAATTTGAAATAATCTGTAATTGCAAAGTCTGTATATGAATATCCAACTTTATATATAAACCAATATTCTTCAGCTACAAATTCGGATTGTGAACACGCGTGTTCACAATCTAAATCAAGAAAGGCTCAAACAATCATTATTCAACATAGCCAAATTAGGTACAGCTTTATTAAATCACCTCTATACTCTCATTATTTCTTGGGTATCAACTCAATTTTCTTGGGTACTTTTACAGAGTTCTTATTATTAACATCTATAAATATTCATAGTTTACAAAAAATACTTATAATTTTGCACCAAACGCAAAGAAGTTGCATCATGAGCAAGGAAGATATAAACAGATTAAAAATAGTTCTTATAGAACAGAAACGTACAGCAAAATGGTTGGCTGAACAAATTGGTCGAGACCCTGCCACTGTCTCTAAATGGTGTACAAATACTGTACAGCCAACACTTGACACTTTACGTCAGGTGGCGAATTTGCTTGATGTGGATATAAAGGAACTACTCAATTCATCAAAATAA
>SUXM01000006.1 GCA_015060925.1 Parabacteroides distasonis | reverse complement strand
TGGTTCGAATCCGACAAGAGGCTCAAATTTAGGGCAGTTACCAGAGTGGCCAAATGGGGCTGACTGTAACTCAGCTGGCTTACGCCTTCGGTGGTTCGAATCCATCACTGCCCACAAAAAAGGTTCAGAAATATTTTCTGAACCTTTTTTGTTTATATCATCTTCCCTCTTTCAAAAAAAGTCTCTCCTACATATCCGCAGAAGAGACTTTTCCTTGTAACTAAAGAGATTGATTTTAATCAAACATCCGTCTGAATTTATTGAAAATCTTGTCTTTTACAGATTTCTTCGGTTGGAAGTTAGGAGAATTTTCCAATCCATTCAACATTTCCTTTTCAGAAGAAGATAAAGTTTCCGGAATATACACACTTACATTGACCAATAAATCACCAGTGCCGTAACTGTTAACCGAAGGAAGTCCTTTGTTTCTCAATCGCAACACCTTACCAGGTTGTGTTCCCGGTTCAATTTTTACTTTTACCTTGCCATCAATGGTTGGAACCTCCACATTTCCACCCAAAGCTGCTTGCGGAACACTTAATAGCAAGTTATACAACAAATCATTCTCATCACGAATCAATTCCGGATGCGGTTCTTCTTCTACCAAAATCAACAAATCACCATTTACACCGCCACGGCGCGCAGCATTCCCTTTGCCGCTCATCGATAACTGCATGCCTTCTGCTACCCCGGCCGGAATATTGATTGTGATCACTTCATCATCACGGACAATACCTTCCCCGTTACATTCAGCACACTTCTTTGTGATTATTTTACCTTCCCCGCCACAGGTCGGACATGGAGACTGTGTTTGCATCTGACCCAGGATTGTATTAGCTACACGGGTCACTACACCGCTACCATGGCAAGTATCACACGTTTTAGTGCTATGGTCACCATCCGCACCACTACCATGACACTTCGTACAGGTGACATATTTTTTTACCTTAATTTTCTTTTCAACACCATTCGCAATGTCTTTCAGATTCAACTTTACCTTTACACGCAAATCAGAACCACGATTTACGCGGCGTCCACCACGTGATCCGCCTCCGAAACCGCCAAATCCGCCAAAACCACCGAAATGTCCACCAAAGATGTCACCAAACTGAGAGAAAATATCTTCCATAGACATTCCTCCCCCGAAACCACCACCTTGAGAAGCACCTCCTACACCGGCATGGCCAAACTGGTCATAACGCTGACGTTTCTGTGGGTCACTCAATACATCATAAGCCTCTGCTGCTTCTTTGAAGTTTTCTTCAGCTTGCTTATCCCCCGGGTTCTTGTCCGGATGGAACTGAATGGCCTTTTTTCGGTAAGCCTTTTTTATTTCGTCTGCTGAAGCGTTCTTTTCAACACCTAACACTTCATAATAATCTCTTTTAGCCATCTTTCGTATCTGTCTGTGTTGTTATTTGCCCATTATCACCAATCGCTTATTCACCGACCACCACTTTGGCATGTCGAATCACTTTTTCATTTAATGTATAACCGGTCTGTATGCAGTCCAATACTTTTCCTTTCATTTCAGGATCTGGAGCCGGAATCAACGCTACAGCTTCAGATGTTTCATCATCAAAAGCCTTACCTACAGTTTCGATAGGTTTTACATTTTGCTGTGACAAATAAGACATAAACTTCGTGTAAATAAGTTCAACACCCTCTCCTACCGCCTTCATATCTTCCGCAGTACGCAAGTTTTGCAATGCTCTTTCAAAATCATCCACAACAGGGAGCAAATTAGTCAATGCGCTTTCACCTCCGTTCTTGATTAATTCAGCTTTCTCACGCAATGTACGTTTACGGTAGTTATCAAACTCAGCCATCAAACGAAGATGCGAATCATTTAATTCGTTGTATTTTCTTTGTAATGCCTCTAACTCATTTTCCTCTTTGACATCTTCTGCCACATTGTCCGACTCGTTATTCTCTCCTGCCACATTTGCTTGTTCTTCTGCCACATTTGTCGCATCATCCATGCTCACATTTTCTTTTTTATCTGAAGTTTCGTTCGTACTATTAAAATCCTTTTTGTCCATATTTAATTATCAATTTGTATTATTATCTAATTGTCAAGAAGATACAACCTGTCTATTTGCTGATGGTATCATCCTGTTATACATTAATTATATATATCTTTTATTTATATAACAGCAAATATGCTGCCAACTTGTTCCAATAGAACAAAAATATCTTTACCTTTGTGTAATAAATGGTCTATATGACCAAAAACAATGTACAAAGAACTATAAAGCAATTGAAGTAAAAATATGAAAAGAACGATTTTGTCCGTTTTAATCTTACTTGTTTGTCTTGCAGGCTCCGCTCAAAATCGGAATATTTGCCGATTAGGCATCAAATATGATATTAGTAAAAATGCACAGTGGGGAAAGGGGCAGCCCGTTATTACCAACATTATCCCCTATTCTCCGGCCGAACTTGTCGGAATCAAGATGAATGACATCATTGTCGCTATTGACGATGTACAAACATCCGAACTGAGTCGTGAGGAGGTCGAAGAGATGCTGAATTTGGCAGGGAAGACAGAAATGACCCTTACGATATGTAATCTGGAAAATCCGGCTAAGCAGATCTTAGTTAAGAAAGAGTGTAAAAAACCAAATGCCATCACAGAAGATCAGTTGGCTACCGCCTTTTCCATGTACAGTTTAGAAACAACCAATGAGCGTGAATTTGTCTGTCCTTTCAAGACTACAGCAACCACAGATTCCGTAAACTTTGGTCTGTTTAAGACTTTTGCGTTTTCTGCAATTGATGAAAATAACAGTGAATTAGAAACTGTAATCAATGAATGTATTGAAAAAGAATTGACAAAGAAAGGAATGGTCGTAAACATTGACAATCCTGATATCTTAATCCAGACATTTTATTTCTTTGACAAGAATCCAAATTATACGGGAGCCAATAAAATCATGGTTGAAAAGGAACCTACCTACCGTTTTAATTTCTTGCACAGTAAAATGGAAGCATTTCCTTTTTTAAGTCCAACGGCCGCTGAAGCTGAAGCTGAATACTTACTTCAATATGGTTTCCGTTTGATTGACCAAAAAGAGGAACCCGGTCGTATCCTTTGGGAATGTGAAGCCAACGAACTGCTGGAAAGCGCATACAGCTTGGAGAATTATGCTCGGACCCATACCCCTCTGATGTGCATGCAATATCCCTATATCCAATTCCAACGCCGTGTTCCATTCAAGGTAAACCAGAAAACATTCAATTATACCGGTATCAATTACGACATTGACCGTTTGGAATTAATTGCTGACGTGGACAAAAATTCGCCTGCATATGAAGCCGGATTACGGGCACGTGATGTTATTGAAAAAGTGAATGATCAGAAGATGAACTATACCACCGAAGAGTTTACCGCTGCATACAAAGGTTTTATAACCAGCACAATGGATTTACGAGATCCTAAAACAATATTCACTGATGCAAACGGATTCAAACGTTGTATGTACTGGGACACTTTCAATTACCCGAAAGTTGCAGAAGCCATCCAGAAGTCTGCCAATAAAACAGCATTCTCATATCTCTACCACTTTGCTCCTTACATCAATCCAACAGGTAACAACGCCTGTACATTCAAGGTAAAAAGAGGGAAAGAAGAGATGGAATTTATTGTTCGTCCAACCATCCGTCGGTTTGTGACAGTTGAAATCAAATAATAAGAAATATAAACACGTGATATATCCACAGAATTTTGAACAAAAGACGGGCTTTGATAAAGTCCGTCTTTTGATTGCAGAAAAATGCTTAAGTCCTTTAGGAAAAGAACGGGTTACAGAGATGGATTTCTCTACCCATTATCCGACCATAACCGATCGTTTGGAGCAGACAGACGAGTTTCTCCGTATCTTGCATGGCGAAGACGAGTTTCCGGCCAATTACTTTTTTGACGTACGTTATTCACTCAAACGCATACGTCCGGAGGGTACGTGGTTAGACGAAAAGGAGCTATTTGATCTCAAGCGTTCATTACAGACCATCAACGATATTATTCGTTTCTTTCGCCTTTCATCGGACGAAGAAGAAGAGGTTAAATATCCGGCTTTGACGACATTAGCCGGTAATATCATGGTATTTCCCCAATTAATAGGCAAGATTGATGCAATTTTAGACAAGTTTGGTCGAATCAAAGACAACGCATCTCCTGCTTTAGCTCAAATACGCCGGGAAATAACCGTCACTATGAGTGGAATATCACGAAGTTTACAGTCGATTTTGCGAACAGCACAATCTGAAGGAGTGGTTGACAAAGACGTCACTCCGACCATGCGTGACGGACGACTGATGATACCGGTCATTCCTGCCTTCAAACGAAAAATCAAAGGGATTGTACATGACGAATCGGCCAGTGGAAAAACTGTTTTCATCGAGCCGGAAGTAGTAGTGGAGGCTAATAATCGCATCCGGGAGTTAGAGGGTGACGAACGGAGAGAAATTATGCGGATTTTGACGGAATTTACCAATATTGTCCGTCCTTTGATCCTGGAAATCCTTCAATCGTATGAATTTTTGGCAGACATAGATTTCATTCGTGCCAAGGCACTGTTTGCCGAACAGATACAGGGTATCAAGCCAATTATTGAGGACAAACAACAGGTAGACTGGATTCATGCCACACACCCACTACTCTATCTTTCACTTCAAAAACAAAACAAAAAAATTGTCCCTTTAGACATTACATTAGAGGGGAATAAACGGCTTTTAATTATCTCCGGGCCAAATGCCGGCGGGAAATCTGTCTGCTTGAAAACCGTAGGTTTATTACAATACATGCTACAATGCGGACTGTTGATTCCGGTGTATGAGACATCAAAAACCGGACTGTTTGACAATTTGTTTATTGATATAGGAGATGAACAAAGCATTGAAAATGATTTAAGTACATATAGTTCTCACCTGACAAACATGAAACATTTCGTCAAGAACTGTAATGCAAAAACGTTGATCTTGATTGACGAGTTTGGAAGTGGAACGGAACCTCAAATCGGTGGAGCCATTGCTGAAGCTCTTTTGGATCGGTTTAACCGCAACCAAAGTTACGGTGTCATTACAACCCATTATCAGAACCTCAAACATTTCGCTGAAGAGACAGAGGGTGTAGTTAATGGAGCGATGTTATACGACCGCCATCTGATGCAACCATTGTTCAAGCTATCCATCGGTAACCCGGGAAGCTCCTTCGCCGTTGAAATCGCACGTAAAATCGGTCTGCCGGAAGATGTCATTGCAGATGCCTCGGCTAAAGTCGGTGCAGACTATATCAACATGGATAAATACCTGCAAGACATCGTACGTGACAAACGTTATTGGGAAAGCAAACGACAAAACATCCGCCAGCAAGAGAAAAAATTGGAGGATATTACGGCACGATACGAACAAGATTTAGAGGCGGTAAACAAACAGCGCAAAGAGATCATGCGCACAGCCAAAGAAGAGGCGCAACAAATTTTGTCTGAGGCCAATGCTAAAATCGAAAACACCATCCGTGAAATCAAAGAGGCACAGGCAGAGAAAGAACAAACCCGTTTGGCACGTAAAGCTTTAGAAGAATTTAAGGCATCTGTGATTGCAGCCGAAGAGGAGGATGACAAGATTGCCCGTAAAATGGCTAAGTTGAAGGAGCGTAAAGAGAAGAAGAAACAAAAGCAACAAACACAGGCCAACAAGCCAACCTTCAACAGAGATGTTATCGAAGTAGGCGATAATGTCCGTCTCAAAGGACAGGTTTCCGCCGGGACAGTCATGGAGCTACAAGGCAAACAGGCAGTTGTCGCATTTGGTATGATTAAAAGTACCGTCAAATTGGAACAGTTAGAAAAGGTAAGCAAAGGACAAATCAAAAAAGAGATCCAGAAAAGCACCTTTGTCAGTGTGCAAACCATGGATAACATGCACGAAAAGAAACTTAATTTCAAACAAGAAATTGATGTTAGAGGCATGCGAGGAGACGAAGCCTTACAAGCGGTCACCTATTTCATTGATGACGCCATCCAAGTCGGAGCTATTCGTGTGCGTATCCTGCATGGTACAGGAACAGGTGTCCTACGTCAATTGATACGTGACTATCTACACAGCGTTCCCGGTGTCCGTCATTACCACGATGAGCACGTACAACTCGGTGGTGCCGGTATTACAGTGGTTGACTTGGAGTAACCTTTCCAAATACAATTTGATCCCCTTTTTGAAGGGAAGTGATAACCCAACCTGCAACAGGAAGTTGTTCATTAACAATTCGATCAACAGTTACCAAATAATCTCCTAAAGATATTTGGTAACATAAATGTTGGGTATGTTCAACCACTGGAAATTTATTACTTATATACATTTCTCTTTTCAAGGAGAAAGAATCACCGCAAGTTATTTAAGTAAAAAAGTGCATTATATTGCACAAATATCTGGAGATACCATTGGTGCAATAACAATAGAAGAGATATGAAAGCAATAAATGTTTGCCCAGGTACACTGGCATTGGGATTCAGTACATATAGCCCACTTGAAAAACTTCTCACTTCAGGAAACTGATAGTGGAGACTACGTGCTTACTCCGGCCTATGATTTGATGAACACTTCTATACATGTTAATGATGGGGACTTCGCATTACAAGATGGATTGATACCTGAGCGTGAATACTCGGATATATATTCACGCACTCTACATCCATGTAAAGACGACTTCATCACCTTTGGAACGCGTATAGGTGTGCTCCCTAAAAAGTTGGCTTCAATTATTGAGGTGTTCGCAACAGAACAGCCTAAGGTATACGAACTTATTGATAATTCTTTTTTGGAGGAGAAAGTTAAACGCATGTATAAGCAATCGTACCAAGAACGCTTACACCGTTTTCAAAGAAGTGATAAATAATAAGAATTATCATAAGCATACTATATTATAATACAAGAAGAGGATACCCGTTTAGATATCCTCTTCTTTTGTTTAATAGAAATTTCAAATTAAATTCTTTCTAATGCTTTCAGATCTTTGGTGGTCACATTTGTTGCGATGATCACCCCATTTTCGTCTATAAGGAAATTGCAGAATCCCTTCTGTAAATGATATTTCCCAAACAGATCTGAGTTTTTTCCAAGTGCTTCATGAAATTGCTTCGTACCTTCCAATCTGTCAGCTTTTACAGTTTCAGTGAAAATGGATTTCTTTTCGTCAAAAGAGATCGAATACATCGCAATCTTGTCTGAACCCAACTTGTTTACTTCGTTCCATAATTGTACGTTACGAACTCTCGATTCAGCATCGTAAGCTGCCCAGAAATTAAGCAATGTGTAACGTCCTTTACTGTTTTGAAAACTACAATTGTTTTCGTTTTCTAAAAACTCTATTCTCGGAGCAAGGTCGCCAGGGTTGATACCTTCTGTCGGCTTTGCATCTTTTGTTCCGGCGGAAGCTGCTAACAACCCTACCAAAAACAAGAGAACATAAGCTCTTACTTTCATATGATCTATTTTACATTCAACATAATCGGAACGGCCTTATCACTAAGTTGGTCCCGACTCCTGATTTTCAGGAAAACAAGAGGCTTACCTTCGCTAAGGAATCGCGTTTCTTGCTCTTAACGGGTGCAAATATACGGTAAAAGAGGATTACACTCCAAGTTTTATAACAACTTTCTACACTTTAGCAAGTATTTTTATATGTTTTATCGCATGAAAATAGCTATTATGTATATGTTTTGCAACATATACATTGCAAAATAACTCTCACTACACTTAAGATACCTCTATTCTAAGTTGAAATTACATCCGATGTAAGCATAAATTAAGTCCGATGTAATTTAAAATACATCGGACTTAATTATTTTTACAATTCCTCCATGGAACCATCGCTTTTTGGTTAAAACTTATGTACCTTTGCCCTACAAACATTAATATCATGGAACGTAAAGACGAACTTATACTGCTGAACATAAACGGAACAGACCGTCCGGGTGTTACAGCCGAGTTTTGCGAGATTTTGGCTCGCAACAATGCCGCAATCTTAGACATCGGCTTAGTAAACATTCATAGCAACCTTTCATTAGGTATCCTTTTTGAAGGAAACGAAGCCATTTCCGGAAACCTTTTGAAAGAACTTTTATTCAAAAGCAACGAATTAGGTGTCAATATCCGTTTTGACCCGATCTCAGAAAAAGAATACAGCGAATGGGTTTCCATGCAAGGAAAAAACAGATATATCATCACAATCTTGGGTCGCAAACTGACTGCCCGTCAAATTGCCGGTGTGACCAGCATTATCGCTGCACAAGATATGAACATTGACGACATCAAACGCTTGACAGGACGTATCCCATTAGATGAAAACGCTCGCACACCTAAAGCCAGCGTGGAATTTTCAGTTCGTGGTACTCCTAAAGACAAAGAACAGATGAAGGCTGAATTTATGAAATTGTCAGCCGAACAAGAAATAGATATCTCTTTCCAAGAAGAAAGTATGTACCGCCGTATGCGTCGTTTGATTTGTTTCGATATGGATTCAACCTTGATCCAAACAGAGGTGATCGACGAATTGGCTATTCGTGCCGGAGTGGGCGACCAGGTCAAGGCTATCACCGAATCGGCAATGCGTGGTGAAATCGACTTCTGTGAAAGTTTCCGCCAACGATGTGCATTATTGAAAGGATTGGATGTATCTGTCATGCGTGAAATTGCAGAAAACCTACCTATCACAGAGGGTGTCGACCGTTTGATGCGCATCCTAAAGAAGGTTGGTTTTAAAATTGCGATTCTATCCGGGGGATTTACCTATTTTGGGAACCATCTAAAACAGAAATATGGCATTGATTATGTCTATGCTAACGAACTGGAGGTTGAAGATGGCAAACTGACCGGCCGCCATGTAGGTGATATTGTAGATGGTAAACGCAAAGCCGAATTGCTTCGTTTGATTGCCCAAGTAGAAAATGTGGACATCCGCCAAACAGTAGCTGTTGGAGATGGAGCGAACGACCTGCCGATGATCAATATTGCCGGCTTGGGTATCGCCTTCCATGCGAAACCTAAAGTAAAAGCAACAGCCGAACAGTCTATTTCAACCATCGGATTAGATGGTATCCTTTACTTCTTAGGATATAAAGATTCATATTGGGATATTTAATTAAAGGATAAAGATATATGGTTAGACACATTGTTATGTTTAAATTGAAGGAGTTTGAAACTCCGGCTGCCAAAGAGGCTAAAATGCAAGAGATAAAAGTGGCATTAGAGGCCCTAATCAATAAAATTGATGTTTTGCGTATGATCCGCTTGGACTTCAATGTAAATCCGGCTGAAACTTGGGATATCATTTTAACAACCGAATTAGACTCTTTAGCGGATGTAAATACGTATGCCAACCATCCGGAACATGTAGCCGTAGCTAAAAACATCATCGGGCCGGTGAAAGCAGACAGAGCATGCGTGGATTATGAATATTAAAAATGAATGATATATTATGAAGGATTTTGATGTGGAAGAACGGGTGAGCCAAGCGATCCAACACTTCAAATCGGGATACAACTGTTCACAATCTGTCTTCATGGCCTATTCCGATCTTTTTGATTTAGATCAGGAGTTGGCAAAAATGATTTCTGTCTCTTTTGGGGGAGGAATGGGAAGGATGCGGGAAGTATGCGGAACTGTCAGTGGAATGGCTCTGCTTGCCGGCTTCAAATACCCGGTACCGGACACAAGCAACCAAGAGGCGCGCAAAAAAAACTATGCAATGGTTCAAAAAATGGCCGGATTGTTCAAAGAAAAGAATGGTTCTATCGTCTGCCGCGAACTGTTAGCTCCTGCTGATGCTGCATCTACCAACCCTTCACCGGAAGCTCGTACGAAAGAATATTACAAGAAACGTCCCTGCGTGGCACTTGTGGAAGACGCTGCACGTATCGCAGGAAATATGTTAAAAGGAAAATTAGATTGATGGCTCAAGCCATCAATCTAATTTGTCTAACAAAATTCTCTTATTTAACCTCTGTAATTTCAATTACACGGCTACTCATAGCCGGAGAAGGATCAGAAGCAAATGCCGGGATACCTACTTTCATCAAAAAATCTCCTGTAAACACCTTATTATGATATTTAAACTTGGATTCAGTACCCTTATATAAGTTAATCTCTTCCAATTTATAACGGGCGTCACTCTTAAGTCCTTGCAAACGAACAGAAGCCGGGAAATAACAATACTTATATATAGGATTGATATTGTAGGCAAACAACACCGCCTTGTCTGCTTTTTCACTTACATACATCAATGAAGCAAAGTCCTTATTGCCTTCATAAGGAGAAACCAAACGATACAGATCTCCATCCAAGATGACCGGACTTAAACGGTTGTAATTAATAACCGCTTCCTTACAATAAGCCAAATCAGCTTCATTCATTTCATGCATGCGAATATCAAAACCCAACTTACACATGCAGGCTACATCAGTGCGGAATTTAACGCTTGCACTCTTGTTCCAACTGGTCACATGAGCCGCCATACTTTTAGACGGGAAGAAATGAGAATACCCCCATTGGATAAAGATACGAGCTATCGGATCCGTATTATCACTTGGCCAAAATTCTGTAAAATATTTCAAAGCCTCATAATCGGTACGTCCACCGCCACCCGAACATAACATCATCGGCAAATTAGGATATTTCGCCTTTACACGATTCAAAATTTTGTATAAACCACGCACATGTTCAATGTACAAATGAGATTGTTTATCTTTTAAATAAGAAGAATAGATATTAGTTATCGGGCTATTGCAATCCCATTTGAAGTAAGCGATTCCCGGGTATTTAGTCATCAAATCATCTACGATACCAAATACATAATCCTGTACTTCCGGATTGCTCAAATCCAAGCACAATTGGTTTCTGTAGTAATACTCTTCACGATTTGTGAAACGGATTACCCAATCTTTGTGCTTTTCATACAATTCGCTCTTAGGATTAACCATCTCCGGCTCAATCCACAAACCGAACTTAATACCTTTGTCGGTTGCTTCTTTAACCAATCTACCAATTCCGTTGGGCAGTTTAGTCACTGTTTCATCCCAATCACCCAAACCTTGGCGATCATTCTTACGAGGATACTTATTGGCAAACCAACCATCATCCAAAAGGAACATATCAACACCCAACTTTACGGCTTCATCCATGATAGCGATCAATTGATCTTCATTAAATTTAAATCCTGTAGCCTCCCAGTTGTTCAAAAGCGTCATACGAGACTTATCCCCATCTTTCAATTGGTATTTACGTGCCCAACGGTGAAAATCACGGCTTGCCTTACCTTTACCTTCCGTACTATAGGTGAAAATAAATTCCGGCGTACGGAATACTTCATTCGGTTTTAAAGTATATTCAGTCGCATACGGATTGATACCGGAAACTATGCGCAAACCATTAAAATCATCCACTTCAAAAACGAACCGGAAATTACCTGTCCAAGCTAATGTCCCCAACAATACATCACCTGTATTCTCCTCAATCTTTTTATCCAATGAGAGCATAAAGAAAGGAGAGCTAAACATATTGGCACGGCTTCCTAACTTCGTATCAATTATCCGCTTTCCAGGAGTCAATTCTGTTTCATTCATGCAAACTTCTTTAGCCCATGCTCCTGTAAAATCAGTCATAAAATACCTGTTTGCATTCAGATGAAGCAAAGATGAAGCATAGCTATATAGCACTACCGGTTTCTTTTCTTGATGGGAAATCTCTGCATATTCTTTGATAATATTCTCTTTCGCATAAGTTACAAAGTGAAGTTTTACCACTACCGGATATGCATCATCCTTTAAAGTAATGACCATTTCTTTTACACCCGGTTGTACCTCTTTATTCTCATGGGAAACATATTTCAAAAGCAAGGAAGGATTTCCATCATTATGCAATACACGAATAGCCGGCTCAAAATAATCCTCCATTCCGTGCGTTAAATAAGCCTCTTTTCCCAATGGCAACTGTGCAATATCTGAATCATAAGAGAGCTTTTGTCCCAAGTATGATTGGAATAAACGACCTGTTTTAGCATCTACTTTATAGATAAGACTAATATTATCTGTCGTAATGGAAATAACTTTTTCTTCATTCGCTTTTAATCCAAAAGAAAGTATTAAAAATAGGAACAGATATAGGTGTTTTATTTTCATAATAATCATGTTTTATAGTATTATTTTTATTTATGATTTAAGGCATAAATAATATGCCTCAAATTTATAAAAATTAATTTGAATTATATACAAATAAAACGTATAAAAAAACTATTATTTAAATCTTTTTATACGCTTTATATCTTATCAAATATCCAGAGCCCCTGTCAACTCACGAATAGACGAAAATCCATGCCTATTACAATAATCCTCCATGCCATCTATCACCTTTATACCGACAGCTGGATCCACAAAATTATAAGTTCCAATTTGGATAGCAGTAGCACCCGCCAACATAAATTCTACAGCATCTTTCCAATTAGAAATACCGCCTAATCCGATGATAGGAATCTTTACAGCTTTATAGGTTTGCCAAACCATTCTCAAAGCTACAGGCTTCACACAAGGGCCTGATAAACCACCGGTAATTGTTGACAAAATAGGTTTTCTTTTCTCTGCATGAATCGCCATTCCCAACATCGTATTGATCAAAGAAACAGCATCAGCTCCCTCTGCTTCTACAGCTCTCGCAATTTCTGTTATATCGGTCACGTTGGGGGACAATTTGACAATCAAAGTCTTTGGATAAACCTTACGGACTGCTTTCACGACTTCACTCGCGCCACAAGCAGTCACACCAAAAGCCATCCCTCCCTGTTTGACATTCGGGCAAGAGATATTAAGTTCAATTGCAGGAATCTTATCCAAAGCAGCTATCCTTTCGGCACACTCCACATAAGTTTCAACAGATGAACCACTTACGTTTACAATCATATTTGTATCGACATCCTTGATTTGAGGATAAATATGTTCCACAAAATAGTCTGCACCTTTGTTTTGCAACCCCACTGCATTCAACATTCCAGAAGGGGTTTCTGCCATTCGAGGGTATAAATTTCCTTCACGAGGCTGAATGGTAGTTCCTTTTACAATGATGCCACCCAAGCGGGAAATATCCATAAAATCAGCATACTCAATACCATATCCAAAAGTACCCGATGCAGTCATGACCGGGTTCTTCATCTGCAAATTTCCAATGTTTACGTTTAATTCAGCCATGTCAATTTTTCTATATTAAATACAGGTCCTTCAGTACATACACACACATGATGTTCATCTTTGGTCTTTTCTACACAGCAAAGGCAAGCACCTATGCCACAAGCCATTGTGTTTTCAAGAGAAACCTCGCAAGCAATAGATTCTGCACTCGCATACTTAGCGACAGCCATCATCATTGGTTTAGGCCCACACGTGTAAATTTGATCGAAATGAACCTCTTTTAGAATCGAATGATTAGTCACATACCCCTTTTCTCCCAAGGATCCATCTTCTGTTGTAACATACACATTTCCAAACTGTTCAAAGAGATCCAACTGCAATACGTCATCCTTTGAGCGGGCACCCAGAAGGAAAGTAGGCGTATATCCGGCCTTTTTCAAAGCTGCCCCCAAATACAACATCGGAGCAGTACCTACACCACCACCAATTAAAAGCAACTTTTGCTCTTTATCTTCCGGCATAGAGAAGCCATTTCCCAAAGGAAGCATGATATTCACAATGTCTCCCGACTTATATTCTGCCATACGACGCGTACCATCACCGACAAGCTGAACCAACAACCATAATTCATTCGTGGTTCTATCCACATAATTGATTGAGATAGGGCGACGAAGGAAAGTAGTAGGAGAATGATCCACACGAACTTGGACAAACTGCCCAGGAAGCATTTCCGGCAATGTCTGATCTGAGGTTAATTTCAGTAAGCAATAATTTTTATGAAGGCGACAATTCTCTGTTACCTTCAAATCCAGCATGTACTTCTTCATATAATATGATTTACTCTAATTATACACAAAGATACCTATTCTTTCTCACTTTTCTCAGAAATAAAGGTATCAAATGTGTTATCAGAGTAAAATATCATTATTTTGGTTACTTTTTTACACTTGTTATCTTGATGTATAATTCTCTCAACAACAGGCGGTTGAGTTAAGTTTACAGGTGTATCAACCCCATTTTCCTTGCGATATTCAGGAAAAAGCGACCGATCGGACGGATTTACGGGCGTATTTTGAGGGTTAACAGGCAAATTTGAAACGATAGTGCGTTCCATTTCACCTTTACCAAACAGGAGCCAGTCAGTATCAACATAAGTGAATCTGCTCAAGATTTTCATCAAGACATCTAAGCTGGCATTGTTCCTTCCATTCAAAATATGTGAAACTGCAGAACGTTGAATACCGATCTCATCAGCAAATTTAGAGGGAGACAAGCCTTCATGTTCCATGATTTGAGTAATACGTTCTATCATATCCTCTTTATACACTTAATAAATTCTCAAAAACTGCCATTCTGTCCGTTTTTTAGTACTCTATTTAATTTTTTGAATGGCGATACAAATATAAACTATAATTCTCAAATGTGCAATTTATTTTTATAACATTAAACTTATACTTATGTAAATAAAAGATTACATCTTTACATGCAACATTTGAAAACAGGATAAATACATCTATATTTAACATTAAAGATATACTTTCAATTTTAAACATAATCAATTGAATAATAAATATTTATATGTATAAAATAGGCGAAAATATACATATATAGACAATATAATTGTACATTTGTAACGTCTATCTTAATGCACTTATTTAAAATATTGGTTTAATTAATTGGTTTTATTTGGATTACACAAACAAAACATATCTTCTTTAGAAGCGACCTATTACGACTACATTTGTAACTTCTTTCTATATATTACAAATGTAATAGCTACTAAAACTGTTTACAATATAGTTATGTAAACAGTACAATTTCATATAAAATCCTATGTATACAATCATAATATCTCGTTTTATGTATACATTTTTAAATAGATAACGAGTAGGATTATTTTTTAGACTGACAAAATGTCTTATTAGAAAAGTATCTACATTCTACCAAAACGGGAGTCACAGTTCATCCCCTTATTTTTCCCGTTTTTTCTGTCTAAATGGTCGATTAAAGAAAAATATTCAAATCTCAGAGGGGTAAAAACAATCTTAACAAGCTGATAAACAAAAAGAAAAAGGGCTTTTTACTGTCCTAACGAAATATTAGTTCAGAAAAAAGCCAACTTTTTTAATCATTTTGATGACAAAAAGAGATTTAATGCAGGATTTTATAAAGTAGCTCCTTCAGTAGTTCTGCGTCCGAGGCCGAGTTATTGTCTATCCCCTTCGAGCGGGCATCCGTAGTCCGGATATCACTAATCAGATTAAACACCTTCATTGCCGAATAATGACGCATCCCTTGTATATAATCTTTAGCCTGGAATGTGCCACGCAATCCTAATGCTGTCATTAATCCGGCCTCCGTCCGATCCTTTGTATAATAGCAAATCAACAGGTTGGAAAAGTAATTGAATAATACAGGCAATGTCATCTGAATCGGATTGCTTTTTGGATTTTTTTCAAAGTATTGGGCAATCTGATTCGCCTTTAAAATGTCCTTTGTTGCCAAGGCTTTTATCAACTCAAAATTATTGAATTCTTTACTTATCCCGATGTTTTTTTCTATCAATTCAGGAGTAATTCTCCTTACCCCTTTTTCTGGTAATAATAGAGTTAATTTCTCCAATTCTTTGTTCAAACGGTTTAAATCATTTCCTAAATAATCAGCCAACATTTGAGCCGCTTTATTGTCAATATTAATTGAACGTTTTTGCATGAAAGAAACGATAAACGAAGGCATTTTATAATCGGGTATTTTTTTAGATTCAAACAGTACTCCGACTTTCTCAGTTCCTGTCGCTAATGCTTTCCGTTTATCTAAATTTTTATACTTATAATTAATGACCAAAACAGTGGACTTTAATGGATTTTTTACATAGTTGGAGAGGAATTCAATATCCCGAATTAATTGTGCCTCTCTAACAACAACCAATTGATATTCGGACATCATTGGAAAACGGCGTGCCGCATTTATAATCGATGCGGAATCCGTATCAGCCCCATACATGATAACTTGATTAAAATCACGTTCTGATTCATCCAATACATGAGTAATTAACAAATCCGTTATTTGATCCATGAAAAAAGGTTCATCACCCATTAAAACATATACAGGTGCGAATTTTTTGGCAACAATATCACGGCATATCTCTTCGTATGTATATTCTTTTTTTGCCATATTTATATAATATTACTACCTTTGGTGTAGAATTAAAAACAAATATACAAAATGCTTGCATTAAATTTACCAGGATTTACTCCGAAAATAATAGTCAAAGAGGGAAAGCGCATGATTTTTGATCCGATACGAAAAAAATATGTGACCCTGACTCCGGAAGAATGGGTACGACAGCATTTTGTCCATTACTTGATTACCCAGAAAAAATACCCCGGAGAACTGCTCGGCAACGAAGTGCAAGTCAAACTCAACGGGACATCCAAGCGTTGTGATACGGTCGCATATAATCGTTTTTTAGACCCTTTGATGATTGTGGAATACAAAGCTCCCACTGTTACCATTACAAGCGCTGTATTCGACCAAATAGCGCGTTATAACATGGCTCTTCATGTTGACTATCTGATTGTCAGCAATGGTATCAACCATTATTGTTGTAAAATTGATTACGACAACCGATCTTATTCCTTTTTAGATGTGATTCCTGATTACGATAAATTATAGCTTATGGAAATGGTAGAACTTACATCTTTCGCAGAAATCTTCAAAGCCCAAATGCTACAAGATTTGTTATCATCCGAAGGTATCGATTCGGTCTTACAAGGCGAAGACCTAAACCAAGTCTTGTCCTGTTTTGATATACGGGTAATGGTGTTGGATAAAGATTTGGAGCGTGCTCGATCCATCTTAAAAGAGAGTTTCCCGGAACAGCTTGAAGAATGCTAAAGGGTATCAATCTCCATACTGATGTTTTCCCGGACTACCTCCGAGGTAATTGAATTTACGTCCGATGTAATTGTCACTTACATCGGATATAGTTTTTGCCGGGGTATATTCCATGTGTTTTTTATATTTTAAATTATAGTTTATGAAAAGATTGTATTATTTCCCTCTCGCACTCCTATCTTTGGCTGCCTGTACACCGACAGGTCAACCAGATATGAGTTCGCCTCAATGGGAACAACAAGCTTCAGGTGTTTGGCAAACATCTGTTGGACGACCAGAGAAAATAAACTTACGAAGCGAATTGAACATTCAGCCCAAATGGGATGTCATCAATGCTATGCCTACCGCCGAACTTCCTTTCGACAAAAAGGATATCAAATTTGAAGAGATAGATGGAAAAACCTACATCCGTTTCCCGCTTGACAAGGATGAAAAAATCTATGGCCTCGGATTGAATTTCAAAACCATCAACCAAAGAGGAAGGATCCATGAATTACATGTAGACCATTACGGTGGAAAAGACAATGGCCGTACGCATGCTCCTGTTCCTTTCTTCGTTTCAAGCAAAGGATACGGGGCTTTCATCAACTCAGCCCGATACCTAAAAGTATATTTGACCGGATTACGAAAAGATGCAAAACATCCTGCTACTATCTATAATCGCAATACAGATGCCGATTGGCAACCTGTTCCTTATTCTGATAATTTGGAGATTTTAGTTCCGGCAGAGGGTGTAGAAGTTGTATTGTTTGCCGGAGAAAACATGTTGGATGTTGTCCGCCGATTTAACTTATACAATGGTGGCGGAACGTTACCTCCCAAATGGGGATTAGGATTTTGGCAGCGTGTACATATGATGTATTCTGATGAAGATGTAAAAAAAGAGGTCGCAGAATTTCAGAAAAGAGGATTCCCGCTTTCTGTCATAGGTCTTGAACCCGGTTGGATGTCTCATTCCTATCCCTGTTCATACCAATGGGATCCAACCCGTTACCCAAATCCGAAACAGTTTGTAGAGGATTTACTACATCAAAATGTACGGACTAACCTTTGGTTTAATCCCGGCATCTCTCCTGCAAGTGAAATATATGAATCCATCAAACCCTATACCGGTAGCCACATGCTATGGAATGGATTGGTAGCAGATTATACGATACCGGAAGCTTGTAACATCATCCAAGGCCATTTCAAGAAAAATATGACGGATATAGGTGTTAGTGGTTACAAAATGGATGAAAATGATGGATATGACTTCTGGTTATGGCCGGATTTGGCATCATTTCCTTCCGGGATAGCTGCTGAACAGATCAGACAAATCTATGGTTCGTTAATCCAGCGAACATTCTCCGAAATCTATCGTGAGAAAAACGAACGCACCTATGGATTGGTTCGTTCAGGCAATGCCGGAACCTCTTCTTTCCCGTTTGTGCTTTATAATGACTATTACGATCATCGAGACTTTATCACTGCCCTTATCAACAGTTCTTTTATCGGGGTTTTATGGTCGCCGGAAGCAAGAGAAACGAAAACTTCAGAAGAATTACTCCGCCGTATCCAATCAGTATGCTTCTCTCCTTTGGCCATGATCAATGCATGGGCTGACGGTACGAAACCTTGGACATTTGCCGAAGTTGAGAAACAGGTTAAAGAGGTGACATTATTACGTATGCAGTTGATCCCCTATTTCTATACTGCTTTTGCTGATTATGCCTTTAACGGAACTCCTCCTATGCGTGCGATGAATTTAGAATCCGGTTTTACTGCCAAAGATCAAATTGAAAAAGGCAAATGGGATTCTACCGATAATCCGTATGTCATAGCAATAAAGAAAGAATCCAAAGATCAATTTATGGCCGGAGAAAATCTGTTGGTAGCTCCTATGTTTGCCGGAGAGAAAGAACGAGATGTGATTCTGCCACAAGGAAAATGGTTCGATTTCTACACCGGAGAATATGTGGGTGATGGCGAAATCATTACTGTCAAACCGGATTTAGACCGAATCCCATTATTTGTAAAAGATGGCGGTATCATCCCATTATGGCCTCCTATCACCCAAGTTGATGAGAGCAAGTATCCATTGGAAATCCGTCACTACGGGTCAAAACCGGGTTCTTATGATTTATATGATGATGATGGTAAAACCTACAATTACGAAAAAGGGGAATATACCTACATGACAATTACCGTTGATGTTGATAGTAATGGAAATAAGAAAGGTAATGTCTCAATCCCGGAAGGTAAAAAGGTTTGGTCTTACAATGGAGAATATACATTCCGTTTCATGACAAAATAAAAAGTCATTCCATAAGAATAAAAAAGAGGAAAAGCCCCATGGACTTTTCCTCTTTTTTATTCTTTTAAGTGTCACTTATTATGCACCAAAGTTATCGAAATGCAACATTTCAGGCGGTACACCCAAATTGTCAAGCATGTTCTCTACAGCTTTAGACATCGGGCCTGGACCACACATGTAGTATTCAATATCTTCCGGAGCTTCATGATCTTTCAAATAAGTATCATAAATCACCTGATGAACGAAACCTGCTGTATATTTCACGCCTGCT
This sequence comes from Parabacteroides distasonis, assembly GCA_015060925.1. Classification (GTDB taxonomy): domain Bacteria; phylum Bacteroidota; class Bacteroidia; order Bacteroidales; family Tannerellaceae; genus Parabacteroides; species Parabacteroides distasonis_B. Next base: position 98,085 of record SUXM01000006.1, on the reverse strand, counting down.
GCATCAGCTGCAGGATCCGGACGGTCAAGCGCCAAATGGAATGAGAAGTTCGGGAATTCCTTTTCAATAGCCAAGAAATCTTCCAAATAGAATACTTCATTCAATGCACGAGCACCGTAGAAATATGACATCTTGCGGTCTGTAGTCTTCAATGTCTTAGTCAAGTGCATGATCTGAGCACGCAACGGAGCCATACCGGCACCACCACCGACCCACATCATTTCACGTTTAGAGTCGAAGATCGGATGGAAGTCTCCATAAGGACCACTCATGGTTACTTTGTCACCCGGTTTCAATGTAAAGATATAAGAAGAAGCAATACCCGGCATTACATCCATAAATCCAGGACCTTGTTCTTTCGGTTTAAACGGAGGTGTAGCAATACGTACAGTCAACATGATACGATCACCTTCTGCCGGATAGTTAGCCATAGAGTAAGCACGGATAGTAGCTTCTTCATTCTTACACTTCAAGCCAAACAAACCGAATTTTTCCCAAGCCGGCAAGTATTCATCACCAATCAAGCTCTTATCAATATCCTTGTCATAGTCCATTGTATAAGTAGGAATCTTGATCTGTGCATAAGAACCTGGGATAAAGTCCATGTGTTCACCCTTAGGAAGAGCCACGATAAACTCTTTAATAAAGGTAGCCACGTTCTTATTGGAAATAACTTCACATTCCCATTCTTTTACGCCGAATACTTCATCCGGAACCTTAACGGTCATATCTTCTTTCACCTTGCACTGGCAAGCCAAACGCCAGTTATCTTTCTGCTGCTTACGAGAGAAGAACACCTTTTCTGTAGGCAAGATTTCACCACCACCGTCAATAACTTGTGCACGACACTGGCCACATTTACCACCACCACCACAAGCTGAAGACAAGAAGATTCCACCACCTTGCAAAGCACCTAACAATGTGCCTCCAATCGGTGTCTCAATATTCTTTTCACCGTTCACCTTCAAGTTTACATTACCAGAGGGAACCAATTTTGCTTTTGCGAACAATAACGCACCAACCAAAATCAGTGTTATCAATAAGAAAACAACTGCACTGGCTGCGATTGTAAGTCCACCCGACATTAATAAAATCATCTTTATTATCTTTTTTAATGCGTTAATACTTAAATCTTAAGACCTGAGAAGCACATAAATGCAACCCCCATCAATCCTGTGATGATGAAAGTAATACCTAAACCTTTCAAAGGTTTGGGCACATCTGAATATGCCAATTTTTCGCGAATGGCAGCCATACCTACGATAGCCAACAACCAACCTATACCAGAACCTAAGCCATATACAGTTGCAACACCCACATTCGGGAATGCTTTCTGTTGCATAAATAGAGAACCACCTAAGATCGCACAGTTTACAGCAATCAAAGGCAAGAAAATACCTAAAGAGGCATACAAAGAAGGAGAGAACTTCTCAACAACCATTTCTACCAACTGTACAAAAGAAGCAATGACAGCGATAAAGATAATGAATGACAAGAAACTAAGATTTACGTTTTCGAAATCAGCTCCCAACCAACTCAATGCACCTTCTTTCAATACATAATTTTCAAGCATATAGTTAATAGGCAGTGTACAGAAAAGTACGAATGTTACTGCCAAACCCAATCCTAATGCAGTCTTAACATTTTTGGAAACAGCCACGAAAGAACACATACCTAAGTAGTATGCAAAAATCATGTTGTCAACAAAAATGGAGCGGACGAATGTGCTTAATAATTGTTCCATTCTATTACTAATTTAATCGTTTGCATTAATTTTCCTGAAGTTCTTTGTTCTTAATACGATGAACCCAAATAATCACAGCGATTACGATCAATGCCATAGGAGGCAGAATCATCAAACCGTTGTTTACATAGCCTAAGTCATAGAATGCTTGAGGAATTACCTGAATACCAAGTAATGTTCCTGAACCTAATAATTCGCGGAAGAATCCTACGATTACAAGAATCAAAGCATATCCGATACCATTACCAATACCATCCAAGAAAGACTCCCAAGGACCGTTACCTAACGCAAACGCTTCCAAACGTCCCATCAAGATACAGTTTGTAATAATCAAACCAACGAACACTGAAAGCTGTTTGTTTACATCATAAGCAAAAGCTTTCAACACTTCACTAACGATGGTAACCAATGCTGCCACAACTACCAACTGTACAATGATACGAATACGGTTAGGAATTGTATTACGGAGCAATGAAATAATCACGTTAGCAAAAGCTACTACAGCCGTTACTGAAATACCCATTACAATAGCCGGCTCAAGTTTGGATGTTACAGCCAACGCAGAGCAGATACCCAGCATCTGAACAACGACCGGGTTATTCACGCTAAGCGGGCCTAACAAAACTTCTTTATTCTTATTTGACAATAATCCCATCTCTTTACTCATTAGAAGTTAAAAACTTTTCATAACCCTTCAAGCTATCGAAGAGCATATTACCAACTCCCTGACTTGTGATTGTACCTCCAGAGATACCATCTACATAATCCTGTCCGTCAGCACTCTTACCAGGTTTAACAACAGCAATAGATTTGAACTCTCCATTTTTGAAGATCTGCTTACCTGCAAACTGTGAACTAAATGCCGGTTTGGTGATTTCAGCACCTAACCCAGGAGTTTCACCTGCGTGGCTAAAGTCTGTACCGTAAACAGTGTTCTTATCTGCATCTACAGAAATATATCCCCAAATAGGGCCCCACAAACCTGCACCATTCATAGCCATGATATACTTAGTCTGTCCGTCGATATTTGCGACAAATACAGGGAAAGATCCTTCTTGACCTCCAGCAAATGCAGCTTGAGCATCACCCACCTTTTCACCATTTGCATTGATTAAGAATGCATCCTTAACCAACTCATTGAATTTTGCTTCTGCTTCGTTTGCTGGAACAGATACGTTTACAGAACGCAAAATCTGCTGTCTCTTATCGTTGTCTTCATTTGCTTTCTGGTAACTTCTCAAAGACTGTGAAGTAAATGCCAACAATACAGCCACAAGAATAACCATTACAGCAGCATAAACAACGGTATATACATTACTATCTCTATTCATAATTTCTACCTTATTATATATTACTTCATTGCTCTCTTCAAACGACGGTTGATGTTAGCTTCTACTACATAGTAGTCAATTAACGGTGCGAACACGTTCATCAACAAAATAGCAAGCATCATACCTTCCGGATAACCAGGGTTCAAGGCGCGAATAATGATAGCCATCGCACCTACCAAGAAACCATAAATATACTTACCAGTTTCTGTACGAGCAGAAGTAACAGGGTCTGTAGCCATGAATACTGCTCCAAATGCAAAACCGCCCAAGAACAGATGATCCAACGGAGAAACACTCATAACAACTGTTGATCCAATCATATTGAAGATTAAAGCAGTTACAGCACCACCAACAAATACTGAACCCATAGTCTTCCAACTTGCAATCTTAGTAACAAGCAAGATCACAGCACCAATCAAAATGGCCAAAACTGAAGTTTCACCGATAGAACCCGGAATCAAACCAATGAAATAATCCATGGTAGAGATCGGTTGTCCTAAAATGTCAGTTGCTTGGAAAGAACCTACCAACTCTTTGCCGGCGATAGCAATCTGTCCTAACGGAGTAGCACCGGTAAAACCGTCAACAACTTGACCAGCACCCATACCAAATGTATCAGAAGTACGGACAAACACCTGGTCACCAGACATCGCTGCCGGATAAGCAAAGAACAAGAAGGCGCGAGTAACCAATGCAACGTTAAACACGTTATAACCAGTACCACCAAAAACCTCTTTTGCAAAAACAACAGCAAAAGCAGTAGCTACTGCAATCATCCATAACGGAGTATCAACCGGCACAATCATCGGGATCAAGATACCTGAAACCAAGAAACCTTCTTGGATCTCTTCTTTCTTCCATTGAGCAACGGTAAATTCGATACCCAAACCTACCACATAAGAAACAATGATCTTAGGCAATACAGCCAAGAATCCATAAATAAATGTCATGAGAAATCCCGGATCAGCACCAATAGCCAGATTATGCTGATAACCGACATTATACATACCAAAAAGCAAAGCAGGCAACAAAGCGATAATAACGATAGTCATAGTACGCTTTGAGTCCATGCAGTCATGAATGTGTACGCCTGATTTTGAAGTCTGATTTGGAACAAACAAGAATGTTTCAAAACCGTCAAAAACAGAACGGAACATCGCCAGCTTTCCGCCTTCCTCAAAGTTAGGCTTAATCTTGTCGAGGTAATTCCTTAACGCTTTCAATGTATTCTAATTTTTTAATGTTATTAATTCATTTCCTTGTATAACAAATTCAGACCATTACGTACAATTTTCTGTAGTTCGATCTTAGAAGTGTCAACAAACTCACAAAGTGCAAAGTCTTCCGGAGCAACTTCATAGATACCCAAGTTTTCCATCTTGTCGATATCAAAAGCGATGATAGCCTTCAACAAATATTCCGGCATGATGTCCATAGGGAACACGCTATCGTATTCGTTAGACATGATCATCGCACGTTTACCCCCCTTGATACGAGCATCGATTACATACTCTTTGTTCTTACTTGCCAACCAAGTTGGGAAAGAATGGCTTACGCTGTATTTGCCGAAGCCCGGAGTCGCCCAACCAAAGAACTCATTATTGTCATCACCTTCAGGGATAACAGTAATCTGGTTGTCATAAGCTCCCAAATAAGAATCATTCTGCACTTTCGTACCGGTCAATACGTTACCACTGATGATACGGATATTGTTTCCGCCCTGTAATACTTTTCCAGCGATCAAGCTATCAATCGTACATCCTGCAACAGTTTTGATATATCCTCTTTCTGTTGTTTCAGAACCGGTTATCACAACCAAACGAGTAAAATCAGCGATACCTTTATTGAATAAACGGCCGATTAAGATTACATCATCCGGATTGATTACCCAAACGGTTTCACCCTTATTTATTGGCTTAACGTTGTTAATTTGTACACCGACATTACCAACTGGATGAGGACCTTCAAACTCTACAGTTTCCACACCATTCACACGGATGGAAGAGCCCTTGCGAAGACCTACATACACCTTACCTCCTGTCAGTTTTGCCAAAGCATCCAAACCTGTCTGGAAGTCAGCTTCCTGCCCCTTTACTATAAAATCAAAATTAGGAGCCAATGGAGCAGAATAGAATGCAGAGACAAAAATATCACGTGGCGTTTCTGACGGTGAAGCAACGATGTCATACGGACGTTGTTTGATAAAAGGCCACATACCTGCATTCAAGATAGCCTCCTTTACCTCCTCTCCTTTCAGAGAAGCCACATTTTTCTTACCGAAATCTTCATATTCAATCTGCGCATCCGGCTTGACAACAATGCTAAGCACCTTACGCTTCTCTCCTCGATTTACGGCAGTTACTTCGCCGCTAACTGGCGAAACAAACTTGATCTCCGGGCGGTTCTTATCAATCATCAATACAGAACCTGCTTTGACTTTATCTCCGACTTTAGCAACAACTTTCGGGACAATACCGTTATAATAATCGGGAACGATAGCATAGCTATCACTTTTTTTCCCGCTTAACAGCACATCCGAAGCTTTGCCTTTCAGATTAATGTCTAAGCCCTTTTTAATCTTAATCACATTTGCCATGATAGAACTAAAATTGTTTATATATAATTTCCTGCAAAAATAAACATTTTTTTAAGCTATTCGGTAGCAAGTAGGAAATAAATAGAGAAATAATTCCATAATTTTGTATATTCAAAGTAAGAAAAATGAAAACGAATGTGTACAAACTGATTTTATTGATGTTTTTTGCCCTTTTCATCGAGGCAAACGCACAGGTGAAATACTTCACAGACATCAACAACCGACAGATTAAGACCCTTCAAGTCCATATTGCAGGGGAACCTCTCTCCAACCCTTATCTGTTTTTAGGGGGAGAAGAGCAAATTGAAATCAATTTTGACTTCATGGGCGATGGGTTTCCCCGGTTTGCCTACAACGTAATCCACTGCAATGGCGACTGGACTCAATCTCAATTAAGCCCGATTGAATATATGGATGGTTTTCAAGGGATGACCATCGATGACTATGCCAATGCCATCGGCACGACAACACCCTACTCCAATTACCGCCTCCTGTTCCCGAATGAGAACATCCAGTTCAAGGTATCCGGGAATTATGCTATCCAGGTATATAACGAGGATAATCCGGATCAAATCCTATTTACCGCCTGTTTCTCTGTGGTAGAGCCATCTGTCGGCATCGATGCTTCCATCAGCGGAAATACCGACATCGATACCAACCAAAGCCACCAGCAGGTCAGCTTTACCATCAACAACCGTAATTTCCCGATCTCCTTTCCTCAGACCGATTTGAAGATATTCGTTTATCAGAACAACCGGAGGGACAATGCGGTAACCGGCTTGCAACCCATCAGCATCCAAGAGAACCAGATCGTTTACAGCAATAACCGCTCGCTTATATTTCCTGCCGGCAACGAATATCGCCGAATGGAGTTTTTAAGCAACAAATATAACGGAATGCATGTCGAAAATATCTCTTACCATAACCCCTATTACAACGTAGAGCTGATAGTTGACGAACCTCGTAACAAGCAGACATACCAATATGACCAAGATCAAGACGGACGTTACTTCATCAATTGCAGCGGTTGTAACGACCCTGATACTGAGGCTGATTACTACATTGTACACTTCACATTGGCTTGTGACCCGCTATTAGGGGGAAATGTCTATTTAAATGGAGAATTGTTTAACAATGTATTGGATGAAAAAAGCAAGATGGGATATAATTTCGAGACCCACCAGTATGAAAAAGCGGTATTACTGAAGCAAGGAAGCTATAATTACCAATACCTATTTGTCCCTAACAATGCCACTGTCGGAGAAACAGGACCGATAGAGGGGAATTTTTACCAAGCTGAAAACGAATATAGCATCTATGTCTATTATCGCCCAATGGGAGCGCGTTACGACCGCCTGATAGGGGTAAAAAGCATCCGAAACGAGATGCAAGTTTTTTAATTAGATCTAACCGGAAATTACATCCGACCTATTTTGAATTGCATCGGACGTAAACCAATATTACATCCGATGCAATTTCTGTCCTCATAATGACAACATTTCATTCAGTCTGTCCAACTTCTTCCTGAGTGTAATCATTTCGGTACGCAACCTTACCTTTTCCGTCAAAACCCTCTCCCGTTCCAAATCTTTGGCCATCTGTTCCAATTGGACAGCCACTTCATCTCTGGTTTTATTCAAGAAAATCATGCGGGTGGATTGACGTATAAAATATTCAAACTGTTGTTTGCCCATATAATTGAACATTACCGGCAACTTCCCATAAATTGGGAATTGGAAACCTTCAATCGAATAACGTTTCAGACGGATGGACATCTTCTTCACCAACACCTGCTTCGGGATGAAATCACGATAAATAAACACGACTTGGTTGGTGTATTTGGCAAGCAATTCTATGTGCTGGAATGTCAGTTCCTTGTAACAACAAGCCACCGTATTGGTAAACCCGGCAGCAAACATAGACAACAATTCCTTAGTCGTCCATACAACATAAACAAAACCATTCTTCTTGATGGATTCGGCCGCTTGGTTCAAACCTAACAAGAAATGCTTTGTCAAATTCTCCGGATAACAGGTATTCCTGTTCTCTTTGATTTTCACTTGGTGCTTAATAAAGCCCTGCAATACATTCTCTTCATTCCGGATTGGGAAAAGAATACAATTACAAAGATCCCGATAAGTATCCGGCAGGAACTCCGGACTCATTCCTAACTCCAAGCATTCATGAGCCGAGGAAAACAAAGGGTCACCACAATCTGCAAACGACAAAGATTCGGTAATAAAGCCTATCCCTATTTCATCGGTAGATTTGAACGGTTTAGGTCCTTTTTCTTCCAAACGAGCCAAATAATCCAAGTTGATTTCAGGATTTTCCGGCTGGATTCCATACCATTCCGCCAGCAACAACAATGCTTTAATTTCGGTGCAGCCCTCAATTGTTTCCACAAAGTGCACGACATCACCTGATTCATTACAAACTTCGCACTCGTATGTCTGCTCAAAAACTCTTACTTTGAAAGAGCTATATTCATCTGCATGAAACATACAACTACAACACTTGGTCTTTCCAGACTTACTTCCCCGATATAAAGTCGCATATCGGCTTACAACATCTTCCAAACGTACGGTTCGGATAATTTGTTCTTTAAACTCTTTAATCATTTTTCTGTTCGAGGTTTTTAATTAAAAAAAATGACGTAAATATTATGATTTATTCTATATCCTTGAATACATAGGTTTTTCTCTCGCAAATATATACAGAAAAATAGATAATCAAAACGTATTGGAAATTCTTTTTATACTATTTGACAAACAATATTAACAGCAGGCCATCCTACTAAACAATAATTATCTTATCTTTGTTCGATATTTACTCATAGGGAAAGAAGTTTTTTAAAAGATGGAAAGATTTATCCGCTCTATATGGCTGACAATACTTTTACTGGTAGTAACTGCTTTCACATACATCCAAGCACAAAGTTACACAGCAGCATCTGGTATTGTAAAAGATTCAGTATCAGGAGAATTACTTCCTTTTGTTTCTGTATATTTTGAAGGATCCACGATTGGTGCGATGACCGATGACAACGGGGTATTCACCCTTAAAAACAACCAAGGTTTCACCAAATTAGCAATAACCTCATTGGGATATGACACCAAAACGATTAATTTGAAAGCGGGTCAAAACAACGACAACCTGCTTGTGTTGCTCAAACCGACCTCGTTTGAACTATCAGAAGTGGTTGTCAAACCCAAGAGAGAGAAATATAGTCGAAAGAATAATCCGGCTGTTGAACTGATCAAAAAAGTTATTGAACACAAGAACGAGAATCGTATCGAGTCGAAACCGGAATATCAAACTGAAATTTACGAGAAATTAAGTCTTTCTTTAGACGATTTCAATCCTAACCTTGAAAAAAACAAGTTTGTCAGGAAGTTTAACTTTATCAAAAATTACTTGGATACCTCCGAGTTCAATGGGAAACCTATCCTTACCATCTCCATTCGAGAAAACTTATCCGATTATTATTATCGAAAGAACCCCAAGAGCGAAAAAACGATTGTAAAAGCCAAACGTATGCAAGGGGTGGACAAAGCGGTGGACGATGGTGGTGGTATCACCTCCAATTTAGAAGAGATTTTCAAAAGTGTCAATATCTTTGACAACAACATTACACTTTTGCTAAACCGCTTTGTCAGTCCACTTTCTTCCACTTTGGCTACAACCTATTACCATTACTATATCATGGATACATTGGATGTAGATGGAGATAAATGTGTCGATCTCGGATTTGTCCCAGCCAACAGCGAAAGTTATGGTTTTACAGGCCGTTTATATATCACACTTGATGGAAACTATGCCGTTAAGAAAGTGTTGCTCAACACGCCTGCAAACATCAATTTGAACTGGGTTGACAAACTCCGTATCGAACAGGAATTCAAGCAATTGCCAGACAGTACTTGGGTGATAGACAAAGAAAACACCTATGTAAATTTATACCTTGTAAAAGGTACGCAACAACTTTACGCCCACCAGCTTAGGAGTTATAACAAATATCAATTTGAGGTGCAAAATCCCGATTCCGTATTCAGCCTCATAGGAAGCATGCATGTCATGCCGGAAGCTATCGCACAAACCGATACCTTCTGGAGGGCAAACCGTCCGATTCCTTTGAAAGCGAAAGAGAATGCCTTGAAAGATCTTTTGGTTCAATTACGCAAAGTACCGGCATTCAATGCGATTATCAAAACGGCGGAAATACTTATCACCGGATACATCCCAACCCGAAACGACAAGAAAAAGAACAAGTTTGACTTTGGCCCGATGAATACCACATTCAGTGCCAACCACTTAGAAGGGTTCCGTATGCGTGTGGGCGGTATGACAACCGCTAACCTAAGCCCCTATTGGTTTGCCAGTGGGTATTTGGCTTACGGTATGAACGACCGAAAGATGAAATACAACCTGAAACTGACGCATAGCTTCAATAAAAAGGAATACCACGAAGGAGAAAGACCGCTGAACAATCTTTCTTTGATTCATGAGTATGATGTCTATACGCCGGGACAAAACTTCCTTTTCACAAGCAAGGATAACATTTTCGTGGCATGGAAAGTAGGTGAACCTGTCACCAAAATGCAGTATATCCGTAAGACAGTCTTGCAATACGAAAAAGAATGGTTGAACGGACTGACTTGGAAGTCTTGGTTGAAACATGAGAACAACGAGGCAGCCGGTACACTGCAATATATCCAACGAGATCAGAATGGATACCTTTTCCGCATAAAAGATTTCACAACATCAGAAATCGGCACGCAACTACGTTTTGCTCCCGGAGAAAGTACCTACAACGGACGATCCGGAAAAGAGTCCATCTTTAACTTATCCAAAGATGCTCCGATCTTCAGATTATCCCACCAATTGGGAATCAAAGGGGTATTGGGTGGTGATTATACCTATAACCATACGGAACTAAGCGCGGAGAAACGTATATGGCTCTCCTCTTTCGGACATATTGATGCACAAGTGAAAGCCGGGAAGGTTTGGGACAAAGTTCCTTTCCCGCTTTTGATCTTACCTAACACCAACCAATCCATTACAATCCAGCCGGAAGCATTCCATTTAATGAATGCATTGGAGTTTGTGACCGACCAGTATGTTTCATTCAATGCTACCTATTACCTGAAAGGATGGATCTTGAACCGTATTCCGCTTATTAAATGGTTACGCTTGCGTGAAGTCGTTTCATTCAACATGATCTATGGCGGCCTGACAGACAAGAATAATCCTTCCATCACACCGGGATTATTCCTATTGCCGGAAGGTACACAACCTTTAGGAGATACCCCTTATATGGAATGTAGTGTCGGTTTAGAAAACATCTTCAAGATATTACGTATCGACTATTACAGAAGACTGACTTATTTAGACAACCCTCACATCAAAAAAGGAGGTGTCCGTGTTGCCTTAAGATTCACCTTCTAAAGGGTATCAATCTGGTTTAGTATATGGAAAAACAAAATAAAACATACTTACATCACTCCCCCAATCCTTGGGCACTTACCCCATTGGTGGTTTTCCTCCTATCCTATTTAGTAGTATCCATCATTGCCGGGGATTTCTACAAAATGCCAATTACAGTAGCTTTCTTGATTGCATCGATTGTAGCAATAGCCTTTTCAAAAGGGGGAAACCTAAATAACCGTATCGAACAATTCTGTAGAGGGGCAGCCAATAGCAATATCATGCTTATGGTGTTGATTTTTATTCTGGCTGGTGCTTTTGCCCAAACAGCCAAAGAAATGGGTGCAGTTGATGCGACCGTCAACTTGGCAATGTCCATCTTACCGAGCAATCTGTTGGCCACAGGTATATTCATTGCTGCTTGTTTTATCTCTTTATCTGTAGGCACTTCTGTCGGAACTATTGTAGCACTTGCCCCTGTAGCAGTGGGAATTGCGGAAAAGACCGGAATGCAGGAAGCTTTCATGTTAGGAGTAGTTGTCAGCGGTGCAATGTTCGGAGATAACCTATCATTCATATCCGATACAACCATCGTTGCCACCCGTACGCAAGGATGCAAAATGAATGACAAATTCAAGGTAAACATCCGTATATCCCTCCCGGTTGCCATCATAACCGGTATCATCTACATCATCATGGGAAGCGGCATCGACAGCAGTTATGAGATCACTACCATTGAATGGATTAAGGTTATTCCCTATTTGGTCGTATTGATCACAGCAGTCATGGGTGTTAATGTCATGGTTGTCCTTTTTTGTGGAATCATACTGTCCGGATTTGTGGGAATAGGAACAGGCAGTTTCGATATATGGGGATGGAATGGATCCATGGGAACCGGAATTGGCAATATGGGTGAATTGATCATCGTCTCCCTCTTTGCTGGAGGCATGTTGGAAATGATACGCTACAACGGTGGTATCGACTGGATTATTACCAAACTCACCTCCCGGATTCATACAATCAAAGGGGCTGAACTCAGTATCGCCGCATTGGTCAGCTTTGCCAATCTTTGTACAGCCAATAACACGATCGCACTTATCATGTCCGGTCCTATTGCCAAAGATATTGCCGACCGTTTCAAAGTCGATCCTCGGAGAAGCGCCAGTATATTGGATATATTTTCCTGTTTCATACAAGGTATCATCCCATATGGCGCACAATTGTTGATGGCTGCCGGGTTGAGCCGGATCTCTCCTATCGAAATCATGCAATATTTGTATTACCCTTATCTGTTAGGGCTTGGAGCATTGTTGGCAATCGCGTTCGACTATCCCAAAAAATATGCCAAGCAATACGCATAAAAACAGTCGCCATCTATCTGTTCCCTATAAGATTTTTAAAAATCTGTGCTATTTTTTAAAAATAAAGAATACATTTGCACTCTATTTTTATGAATTAAAACAATTATAACACGAAATACAATGGAATATTGGCAGAAAGATATTGAAACGATGAGTCGTGAAGATTTGGAGAAATACCAGTTGGAACGATTAAAAGAAACCATAAAAGCTGCAGGGAATTCCCCTTTTTACAGTAAAGTTTTCAAAGAAAACAACATAACACCGGATAGTATCCAAACTTTAGAAGATTTACAAAAACTTCCATTTACGACAAAAGATGATTTGAGAGCCAATTACCCGTATGGGATGGCATCTATTCCTATCAAGGACTGTGTACGTATCCACTCTTCCAGTGGTACAACTGGTAACCCAACCGTTGTCTTACATTCTAAAAAAGACTTGGATCAATGGGCCAACCAGGTAGCCCGTTGTATGTATATGGTCGGTATTCGTGATACAGACATATTCCAAAACACCTCCGGATACGGAATGTTTACCGGTGGTTTGGGTTTCCAATATGGTGCAGAAAAGTTGGGATGTTTAACCGTTCCGGCGGCCGCAGGAAATACCAAACGCCAACTTAAGTTCATCACCGATTTCGGGACAAGTTGCTTACACATCATCCCCAGCTATGCAACCCGTTTGGCTGAAGTGATGTACGAAATGGGGATTGATCCGCGCCGTGACACTAAACTTCATACTATCTGCATTGGAGCAGAACCACATTCGGAAGAGCAACGCCGCCGTATCGAACAGCTATTAGGTGTAAAAGCATATAACTGCTTCGGAATGTCAGAGATGAACGGTCCGGGTGTCGCATTTGAATGTACCGAACAGAACGGGCTTCACATCTGGGAAGATTATGTCATTGTGGAAATTGTAGATCCGGAAACACTGCAACCGGTTAAAGAAGGTGAAGTGGGCGAATTGGTTCTGACCACCATCAACCGTGAGGCCATGCCATTGATACGTTACCGTACACGAGATTTGACCTGTGTATTGCCAGGTGAATGTCCATGCGGACGTACACACAAACGTTTAGCTCGTTTCAAAGGACGTAGTGATGACATGATCATCTTGAAGGGTGTAAATCTTTTCCCGATCCAGATTGAAAAGATCTTGATGAAATTCAAAGAATTAGGAAGTAACTACCTAATTACAATCGAGACTGTCGGAAACAACGATGAGATGTTGATTGAAGTGGAATTAAGCGACCTGTTTACAGATGATTACAGCGTGCTTCAACGATTGACCAAAGAGATAACCCGCCAGTTAAAAGATGAATTGCTGTTGACCCCTCGGTTGAAATTGGTAGCAAAAGGTTCTTTACCTGTACAGGAAGGAAAGGCTGTTCGTGTGAAAGACCTACGTAAACTTTGCTAATAGGAAGTCTATATTCTTAAACATAAAACAATAAAACCATGACAATCAATCAGATTTCAATTTTCTTAGAGAACAAATATGGCAAGCTAAGTGAAAATCTCACGTTATTAGCGGAAGAGAATATACGTATCATAGCTGCAACAGTAGCCGACACATCTGAATATGGTATCTTACGCATGATTGTAAGTGACCCTCAGAAAGCTTATAAGATATTAAAGAACAACAATGTCACAGCCAACTTGACTGATGTATTGGCAATCGTAACCCAATCAAGTGCAGGTAGTTTTTCTGACACGTTGTCCATGTTCACAAAGGCAGGATTAAGCATAGAGTACATGTATTGTTTCTCTATCAAAGGTAAATCCATCCTGATCTTGCGAACCAACAATCGAGAAGCAGCTCGTGAGGTGATTCGCCGCCAGAATTTGGAATATATCAACGAAAGCGATTTAATCAATCTGTAAAACAGAGGTCTTATATGTTTGGAATCAATGACCCAGGTATTTGGTTAGCATACCTGTTAGCTTTTATTTGCCTTATTTTTTCCATTTGGTTCGGAGTGACTTATTGGAATAAGGAAGACGAAGAGAATACAAATACTAAATAACCAAAAAAATGAGTACACTAACATTAGGTATTGTAGTCATCATCTATATGTTCCTTATCGCTTGGTTGGGATATATAGGATATAAACAGACGAAAAATGCCAGCGATTATTTATTAGGAGGCCGAAAGGTCAATCCGATAATCATGGCTCTTTCTTATGGAGCTACTTTTATATCGGCTTCAGCCATCGTAGGTTTCGGTGGTGTAGCTGCAACTTTCGGTATGGGTATCCAATGGTTGTGTTTATTAAATATGTTCATGGGGGTAGTGATAGCCTTTATCATATTCGGACGGAACACACGCAAATTGGGCGTTAAATATAACGCAAAAACATTCCCTCAATTACTGGGGGCACACTACCAATCCCGTACCGTTCAAATCATTATTGCAGCTATCATATTCATCGGTATGCCTTTATACGCGGCAGTAGTCATGAAAGGTGGAGCGGTCTTCATCGAACAGATGTTCCATATAGATTTCCATTTGGCTTTACTTATATTTACCTTGATCGTAGCGGCATACGTGATTACCGGTGGAATCAAAGGGGTACTTTATACAGATGCCATGCAGGCAATCATCATGTTTGTATGTATGTTGTTTCTCCTATTTTGGTTTTACAAAATCATGGATATGGGCTTTGTAGAAGCCAACCAAAAACTGACAGAGATGGCTCCCCTCGTACCTGAACGATTCAAAGAGGTAGGTCATCAAGGATGGACAGCAATGCCTGTCACAGGGTCACCGCAATGGTACACTTTAGTCACCTCCTTGATTTTAGGTGTAGGTATCGGTTGCTTGGCACAACCTCAGTTGGTTGTCCGTTTTATGATGGTAGAAAGCACAAAACAGTTAAATCGTGGAGTATTAATCGGATGTGTCTTCTTGATCATCACTGTAGGAGCTATTTATCATGTCGGCGCATTGTCAAACCTGTTCTTCTTAAAAACAGAAGGGGTCGTAGCATCAGAAGCGATCAAAGACATGGATAAGATTATCCCTCTATTTATCAATAAGGCAATGCCTGAATGGTTCAGCGCAGTCTTCATGCTTTGTATCCTATCGGCAAGTATGTCCACTCTAAGTGCCCAATTCCATACAATGGGAGCCTCTTTCGGGGCAGACATCTTCCCTAAGATCGGCACAAAAAAGAACACCAATTCAACCATTGGTGTACGTATTGGGGTTCTATGTTCTATCTTGATCAGCTACATCATCTGTTATACTTTAAGCGACGGGATTATAGCTCGTGGTACAGCCCTATTCATGGGGATTTGTGCAGCGACCTTCTTACCCTCCTATTTTTGTTCGTTGTTTTGGAAGAAAGCAACACGTCAAGGTGCGTTGGCCAGCTTATGGACAGGAGCATTGGCCAGTCTGTTTGCCATGCTGTTCCTCCACAAAGCCGAAGCGGCCGCTGTTGGTTTATGCAAGGCTTTAACCGGACAAGATGTGCTTATCAACGTCTATCCATGGTATGCCATTGACCCGATTCTGTTTGCTCTGCCTTTATCTACTTTGGCCATGGTCATCGTAAGTTTGGTTACTTATAAGGATCAGGCATAAAACAGGCCTATGAGCAGCTATTAATGTTTATTATCTAAGATAGAACATTATTTAATACAGAATCTATTGACAATAGAAAATAATCACATACATTTGTAATGTGGTTTTTTCATAATAGTATTAGATTTAAGGTTAACAAAGTGAGTTAAGGGTTGTCGTGAGACAGCCTTTAATTTTTTTATCTCTCTCTTATTTTCCAAACATATTTTATCCTCTCCCCTTAATCGGTTTGAAAATTATCATGTACATTTGCGACCTAAACTTAAAGAATAGCAATCTATATGATAACATCGTTTCATACGCTTATCTCACAGTTCCTACAGATACCAGCCGGACAGGTAGAACGCACAATAACCTTATTGAATGAAGGAGCAACCATCCCCTTTATCAGCCGTTACCGTAAAGAGGTGACAGGTGGTCTCGATGAAGTCCAAATCAGCAACATCAAAGACCAGTTAGACAAACTGACCGAACTGAAAAAGCGGAAAGAGACCATTCTAACATCCATAGAAGAACAAGGGAAGTTGACATCGGAACTCAAAAAACGGATTGAAGAATCATGGGATAGCACTGAAATAGAGGATTTATATTTACCCTATAAGCCGAAACGGGTCACAAAAGCTGAAATCGCCCGTAAAAAAGGACTTGAGCCATTAGCTCAAACGATTATGAAGCAACAAATAAAGGATCTGTCACTCAAAGCAGAGACCTTTATCTCAGATGAAGTGAAAAATATTGAAGAGGCATTACAAGGTGCCCGGGATATCATTGCGGAATGGGTCAATGAAGACGAAGAGGCTCGTAATACCGTCCGTAATTCATTCACCTATACGGCAATTATCACCTCTAAGGTTGTCAAAGGGAAAGAGGAAGAGGGAACCAAATATCGAGATTATTTTGCATTCAGTGAACCTTTACATCGTACAACATCCCATCGCCTATTAGCTTTGCGCCGCGGTGAAGCAGAAGGGATTTTACGTGTAAGCATCTCTCCAGACTGCGACAATTGTTTGGATCGCTTGAAACGTCATTTCGTTCGTGGAAGAAATGAGGCTTCCGAACAGGTGGCAACTGCTATTGATGACTCATTCAAACGGTTACTCAAACCCTCTATCGAGACAGAGTTTGCCAATTTAAGCAAGGCTAAAGCAGATGAAGAGGCGATTCGTGTCTTTGCTGAGAACCTGCGCCAACTATTGTTAGCTCCCCCATTAGGACAGAAACGGGTATTAGGAGTTGACCCTGGTTATCGTACCGGTTGCAAATTAGTTTGCTTGGATGCACAAGGGACTTTGTTACATAACGAAGCGATTTACCCTCACCCGCCCCAGAACGAAAAGGGAAAAGCAGCAGCCAAGGTTGCCCAATTGGTTGCAACCTACGCCATTGATGCCATTGCCATCGGAAACGGGACAGCAAGCCGTGAAACCGAACAATTCATTACAAACATCCGTTTTGACCGCAAAGTACAGGTCTTTGTGGTCAGCGAAAACGGGGCATCCATCTACTCTGCTTCCAAAATCGCCAGAGAAGAATTTCCACAGTATGATGTGACCGTCCGTGGTGCAGTCAGCATTGGCCGCCGCCTCATGGATCCATTGGCCGAATTGGTTAAGATTGACCCCAAAAGTATCGGTGTCGGTCAATACCAGCACGATGTGGAACAGGGGGCTTTGAAAAAGAGTTTGGATCAGACCGTTGAAAGCTGTGTGAACTTAGTGGGTGTCAATGTCAATACCGCCAGTAAACATCTATTGACCTATATTTCCGGATTAGGGCCGACTTTAGCACAAAACATTGTCAATTACCGTACTGAGCATGGACCTTTCCAATCTCGCCGTGAATTACTGAAAGTACCCCGTATGGGAGAAAAGGCTTTTGAACAGAGTGCAGGATTCCTTCGTATCCAAGGAGGTAAGAATCCTTTGGATAATTCTGCTGTCCATCCGGAAAGTTACCCGATAGTAGAACAGATGGCCAAAGACTTGAAATGTACGGTCGCTGAATTGATCAGCAATAAGGAGCTAAAAAAGAGATTGGATCTCAAACGATATGTGACAGACAAAGTGGGTATGCCGACCTTGTTGGATATTATGGAAGAGTTAGACAAACCGGGGCGTGACCCTCGACAAGCCATCCAAGTCTTCTCATTCGACCCAACTGTCAAGACTATTGAAGATTTGAAAGCCGGGCAACTCCTACCGGGAATTGTGACAAACATTACCAACTTCGGTTGCTTTGTAGATGTCGGTATCAAAGAAAACGGATTGGTTCATATCTCTGAGCTTGCCGACCGCTTTGTCAGTGACCCGACCGAAGTCGTTTCGATACATCAACATGTGAAGGTTAAAGTGCTAAGCGTTGACCTTAACCGTAAACGTGTCCAACTCACAATGAAAGGAATCTAAGAATGGCTAAGATAAACAAAACCAACGTAGCCCGCTTACTGGACAAAGCCAAAGTTGCTTACCAGTTGGTTCCATACGAAGTAGACGAAAACGATCTAAGTGCCATCCATGTTGCCGAACAATTAGGTGAAGACATCGCCCAAGTATTCAAGACATTGGTTTTACATGGAGACCGGAATGGTTACTTCGTCTGTGTCATTCCGGGAGGAGACGAAGTCGATTTGAAAAAAGCAGCCAAAGTATCCGGGAATAAAAGTTGCGAAATGATTCCAATGAAAGAACTGCTTCCCCTTACCGGGTATATCCGGGGAGGTTGTTGTCCGATAGGAATGAAAAAACACTTCCCGACCTATTTCCATTATACAGCCGAACAGTTCGACCATATCTATGTCAGTGCCGGACAAAGAGGTCTACAAATCAAAGTCGCTCCAACCGACCTAATCCGTGAATCACGAGGAGAAATAGCAGATCTGGTCTAATAAAATATAAAGTAAATCATCCATAAAAGAGTTCGATATCACGTCGAACTCTTTTTTTATTATTACCTCTTACAATAACCGTAGTATCCTCTAAAATCAATAACATGTGAATGGAGCTTAATCCTTGTTTTAATGGAATATAGTTTCTATCCATTACCCAATAACGAGGTAAGTTTATAGTCGTTTAAGTTTATTTCTACTCTCCGTCATATTCTGTATAACAATGTACAACTCGCTGACAACTAATTTTGTAACCCAAAATAATTAGATTATGCGAAGTACAATTAAGGTCTGTTCTATAAGAAAATTCATAAAACATATTTTTCTAAAAACTTTTACCTCTACTAACTTTCCCTCTCTAATATTTTATCAATTTCATCTATGAGGGTATATAAATTATCTATTTGACAGGGGAACTTTTGTTGGTTATTTTTGTTTCAAAAATAATTGTTTAACTAAAAACAGATTAGATTATGGCAACAATACATTTAACAAAAGGTGGCTTTCTTAAAAGAGTGGCAGACTATGAAAATAATCCGCAGGAGTGGAAATTCTTGGGCGACAAACCGGCAGTAATTGATTTCTATGCCTCTTGGTGCGGGCCATGCAGGGCACTTGCTCCTAAATTGGAGGAGATTGCGGATGAATATGCCGGTAAAGTGGATGTTTACAAAGTGGATGTGGATGCTGAAGAGGAGTTGGCTTCTCTTTTCAAAATTCGTACCATCCCCACCCTGCTTTTCATCCCGATGACTGGGGATCCTCAAATGACTAGCGGTGTCCTCTCCAAAGCTCAATTGCAAAAGATCATCAATGACACATTATTATAACTCAAAAAGAGCTTGATCGGTCTGCGGTCAAGCTCTTTTGCCTTTCAATATGCCATCAGCCATTCCTTGAATTCGGCGGCTTTGTTTTTGGCGACGATAATGGGTTCTTCGGTCGGCTGTTTGATTTGGAGTTGCAAGCGGTTATCCCCCCATACGATAAAGCTGTCTATCTCCTCCCTTGAAACAATAAACTGGCGGTTTGCCCGGTAAAACAACCGATTATCCAACCGAACCATCAGTGTGTCCAACGATTTGTTGAGGCAATAGGTTTGTCCCTCTTTGGTAATCAAACTGGTTTTTCCATTGGTATTATAAAAATAGGCGATATCTTCCGTCTTGATTGGCAGGATCTTATCCCTAAAAGGGATCAAAAGTCGCTTGATATGTTCTGTACTCCAAGTAAACGGGTCAGAGGGAGAGGATACCTCCGGATTGGTCTTTTTATATTTCTGCAATACTTTTTGCACCGCTTCATACGTGATTGGTTTCAACAGGTAGTCTATGCTGTTCACCTCAAATGCTTTGATGGCATATTGGCCATAGGCTGTAGTGAAGATAACCGGGACATCAAGGGTAATGCTGTCAAATATATGAAACGCACTTCCGTCTGCCAACTGGATATCCATAAAAATCAGGTCGGGCAACGCATTCGACTGAAACCAAACAATGCTATCCGCTACCGTATCTAAATAAGCGACAATCTCCGCTTCCGGCTCTATGGAGGCCAACAGCTTCTTGATATTGGCATAAGCTGCCACCTCGTCTTCTATAATCACTACTTTCATCTTTTCTTTTATTTAGACATCATTAAAGGAAGCCAGACTGAAAACAGTTTTTCCGTATCCTGTATGACAATCGGTTGTCCCATTAATAATGCAAAACGGTTGTTTAAGTTCTTCAGCCCTAATCCTCCCTTTTCCACTGCGTCCAACTTAGGATGTTTAGGATTGGTGATCACTAAATATCCCTCTTTGGTCTCCATCTTGATCCACATCGGATAACGGGAACTGATTTCATTATGTTTGATGATATTCCCAACCAAAGGTAATAAAGACAATACCGGTAATCGGGCTACACGATACTTCTCTGATATATTCATTTGGAAGGTTAATTTATCTTCAAACTTAACTGAAAGCATAAAACGATAGGTCTCCAGAAAATCCAATTCCTCATTCAAAAGTACCAATGTTTTTTTCTCACTCTGAAGGATATAACGAAAGACTTTAGATAGATTAGATAAGTAATCCAATGATCTTTTTTGGTCTCCTTCTGTAATTAAAGCGTGCAAAGAGTTCAATGAATTGAAGAAAAAATGAGGATTGATCTGGTTGTTCAGTGCCGAAATACGGCTTTCCAATGCTTCATTTTTCAGACGGACATTATCCCTTTCCACCTCCTTTTTCTTAAGAATCAGGTAATAGAAACGGGTCAGCAAATAAACCAACACCGCTATGATGAAGAAGTCTACTAACCATGCCACAAAAGGTTCATGGAAATAATAGAGCTGTTCATAGTAAGGGAAAGAAGAGTCAATATCAACATTCCTGTTCCTCTCCAACACCATCCGGTTTACCTTCTTTATGACAGGGTTTATACAAATGGAGACTATGACTGAAAACAGAATAAAAAGTATTCCCACGACAACACCTTGCTTGAGGTGAAGTCTTTTTTGAGGAATCCAACAGACCGTAAAGTGCAAGGCTATCCGGACAAACAAGACTATGGCCAAATATTGAAACAGGAATATCCAATTGGTTTCCATTCCCAGCTCCATCCCCTTTTTCACCATCACGATACTTTCTTCCAACTCGTCTGTAATGAAAAGGATACCGACCAGCAACGATATTCCCCACAAGAGAAGTCGTATTCCTATAGATAGCTCTTTTTGTTTCATTTGGCAAAGGTAATCATTTACTTTTCGTTCTCATCATGCAATGTTTCGCTTTTAATATGGTTTTGAAGCAAATCTCGTTTTTTCATCTGAAATTTATATCTGTTTAAAATTAGAAGGAGTACCTCGCTCCCCTCCTAAGTACTAAACAAACACTAAATCTAAAAAAAATGCAGATCCGATGTAATGATGATTTACATCGGATCTATTTTTATTTACATCGGAGGTAATTCCGATTTTACTCTATATTCTTTTTAACATCCCTCCAAAAGGATATTTTCAGATCCTTTGGCTGAAAAACGAATCTGCGGCATAGGGTATATTGGAAAGCATTTTGCCTGCCAATTGATACCCCTCTTCATAGAGGTCTATCAGCTTCTGCCGGTCGTCAGAGGTACGCCCCACCTCCATCGGCCGTTCCGGACGGATTACTACCGCCTTCCCTTGTGCCTCCAATTCATCTATATAATCCAACACCTCGTTATATTTGCGATAGCGTAACCTCAATTGTTCACGAATGGCAGGGTATTGGCGATAAATAAATCCCGGCAATTTAAAATCTTTGTCTTTCTTTCTGTATCCCTTATTACGAGTGAGGACAATCACATTCTGCTGATTACCGTCGTCGATGGATCTTTGGATAGGGATAGCATCACAGACACCTCCATCCACCATCGGTATGCCATCCACATAGGTGACCGGACACAAGACCGGAAGCGTACAAGAGGCTTGGCATATATCTAACAGGCGGTTTTCATCCTGTTTCTCTTCATAATATTCCGCTTTCCCGGTCAAGCAGTTGCTTGTCACCATCACAAAACGGTCTGTTGACTTCCGATAGGTCTCAAAATCAAACGGGAAATACTTCTCCGGATATACCCGAAAAAGGAACTCCAGATTGATATACCCTTTACCTTTTAAAAAATGGTGCAAACCGATATAATTGTATTCCTTCAACAAATCAATATTACTGAAACGGGAACGTCCCCGCTGACGGGAAGCATAAGAGATTCCGTTACTTGCTCCTGCCGATACACCGATAGTATAGGGGAACCAAATATGATGATCCATAAAATAGTCCAACACACCAACAGTAAAAATGCCACGCATTCCTCCTCCCTCCAAGACTAAACCTGTTTGATTATTTATTTCCATACTTTTTAACCTAATGATAAAAACCATTGCCCGGTTCCCACCGAACAATGGCTTCAAAAATATAATAAAATAACGACATAACTATAGTCTGTTTACTAAATTGTTTTTACTATAAACAATCCAGAACAGAAAAAGTTGAACCGAATTGACTTTTTTACATTTACCTTTCATTCATTATAAAATTCTTTTTATCCAAAAATAATATCCTGTTAAAGGGAGAGTTGCCCCCAACAATGCTGCGAAAAAAGCAAGGATACGAGTCAAAAAACCTCCCCAATTACCCACATGTATCGAATAAATCCAACCACGTATTTTGGAAGAATCGGGTAAATCTTTATACAATGCGACTTCTGTAATTGCACCATTTTTCTCATCAAATGTATATTTATCAGAGGCTCTTTGATTTCCTATACGGTCAAAAGATACATTTGCATTTCCACTCGATATCGTGATTTGTTCATAGTCCGGATTCAAAAGTGCTAACTCTTCATATACCTTTTGCCATTGTAAATAATTGGGAGTTTGTTTTCGCCCCTCTTTGCTTCTACTATGCGTTTGATTTTTCGATTGTTGATGACCTCCTACTGTTGAAACTTCAACTCCAAACACTGAATAAAATCCATTTCGATACCATTGAAAAGACCATGTAAGTCCTGTCAAAGACATAGCCAATAGAAAAAGAAACGCATAGATTCCTCCTGCTACATGTAAATCAAAGCAAAAACGTTTCCATCCCTTCTGAACATGAATAAAAAGAGATTTTTTCAAAATTTTCATATTATTATTCCTTGGCCACCAAATAACTACACCGGAAATTAAAGCGATAACAAACATCAATGTACTGCATCCAACAATTAATTTTCCCCACCCCATACTTCCATCTTCAGTACGGGCACTCCCCATCATCCAACGATGCATTTTAAACATCGTAGCAAAAAATGGAGAACGCTCATAATACCCTTTAATCTCTCCTGTATATGGGTCTATATACATAGAAGCACGACGAGGTTTAGAAAGACTTATCTGATAAGTCCGCTTAGGGTTATTGAAGACTGTTATTCCTGTCACTTGAACGCTATCCGGTAACACAGCATTAGCCCTTTTGGTTAGTTCATCAAGAGATAATGATTGCTTACCCACATAATCTACATAATAAAGTTGTGGATTCGCTCTCTCCATAATCTCTTTCTCAAAAACAAGCATTGCTCCTGAAAAACAAATCAAGGTTATGAATATTCCGAATGGGACAGACAACCAAAGATGAATATGTCGAAAAATCTTTTTCATTGAATTATTTATTATTCTATTGTTCTTAATTTACCTACTGTTTGAATTGATTCTGCTTTAACAGTCAATCCCTTTACAGCTTCACCTGTCTTCGTATTAACTTTGTAGAAAGCAGGATATTCCCCGGTAGTCACATTGATAGGAATATAAACAGCTCCATCTTCACCATAAGGTTCACCGCCAATAGAAATATCAGAAGGTAAACCGGTGATTATTTTCAATGTCTTGTTTGTTGCATCAAAGATGGCCAATTCGCTAACATCCGCATTTTTCCCATCATTAATCATGCTTTCAACCCCATTCTTATAAAGTTGCAATAAAAAATAATCACCATCGATATACCAGCAACGATAAATCGGATTATTGTTACCTAACGTTTCAATATTCACATAATAATCCTTGTCAAAATCAGTTTCACCAGCCTTTATACGTACCACCCCGGAAGGAAGTGTACCCGTAGTCTTTTTTAATTCATCTGTAGAGATAAAAGAACGTCCGTAACCCGGAGAAAAAGCATAAACATCTCCGTTCTTTGTTGCCCAGATAGTCTGATAGTATTGCGAACGATGACGGCCACAAGCAAATCCAATCTTATCAGTCTCTGCTATAACCGGTTCTTCATCAAAACTATCACCACTATATATGGCAATATAAGCTTTATCCGGATATTGTGTACTCGGAATAACACCGGCCGTATAAGCACCACTTCCGCTTCCTCCGGCTTCAGTTGTAACCAATGATTTGTCTGTAATCATTTCCGGCCAACGATTGATTCCATACAGGCTCATTCCGCCTGGAATAACGGATGTATATAACTTATTATTCGCCTCTACAATACCTGCAAAATGTACTTTTTCTCCATTCCCCAAAAAGTTTTCTGCATTAACAGATGCTTCTTTCTGACTACCATCCTTTGCATTCAGATAATTGAATAGTAATACTTGCGGATAATTTCCATTCTCATCAGCAACAGATGCGTTTCCTGTAGATGCTGTAATTACGTTATCCCCCCAAGTTCCGTATGTAGTAATACGATTGTAAGTATAAGCATATTTTTCTGTCGGTTTACCATTTGTATTCAAGAAATACGAAGCACCTGTTCCGGCTCCACCTTTGTTATAAACAAGAGCAAAAACATAATCCATTCCTTTATATACCCAATAGGATGCATTCAATACTTCTGTTCCCATACCTTCAACACTCACTTCTCCTCTATCCAATGATTCTGCCGTTATCAGATAGCTGGCTTCTCCTACTACTGCAGGTATCACATAAAATGGTTTCGTTTCAATTATGGGCAATTCTAATTCATCACGATCTTCACTACACGCAGTTATAACACAACTCATCACTAACATACAAGCCATTAAGGCATACTCATAAAATTTATTATTCATATATTATCAAAATTTATTATTTTGTTTCTTTCCATCTAAATAAACTCTCAACTTGCAATAGAATGCACGACCCGGTTTTTGAAGGCTGAAATTATCGTACAGTTTTTCATTCGTTAAATTCCGACATTCAAAAGAGAAATTGTATTTGCCATTCTTAATCGAATAGGTTAAACTAATAGTATGAGAGAACTGATCTGGTACTTTTGCCTTACTTTCCGAATCTCCGATATTTTCCCAATACAAAGGGAATTCATGTTGCCAAAAACTATCGTATGTCACATTCAAATGATTATCTTTCGCAAACAGATTTTTCCAACTAAACGTAGCATCAACATTCGCAAAACGGTAAGGGATATTTGGTAAACGTACTTTATAATGCATGCTTTCCTGTTGCGTACCTCCCGCTACATATCGTTCATAATCACGTGTATCGATGCTGTTAAAAGTTCCCCCCACATTGAACCAATGTGAATAATTATATCTTAAACTTATATGGTAGCCTTTTGTTTTTACATGTCCATGATTCTCATAAACTCCATACTCCAAAGCTCCATGTTTACCTATACCTCTCTTTATATAATCTTTAGTATCTCTATAAATTAAACTACCTTCCAAATAAAAGCTATGCTGATTAATCCGATGACTATAATTCAAATTAAAATTGAAATTATGGCTATTCTCCGGTTTCAAATCTGTTTTGCCGGCTTCTAAATCTTCATCTCCAAACAGTTCATCATTGGTTGGTAAACGATAGGCTTTCTCATACGACAACTTCGCTTGTAAACCGCGTAATATATAATAAGTACCGGCCGTACCATATCCCCAAGCACTGACCTTTTTTGATAAATTCATATAGTTTCCTACACCATCAACACTTGTAGAGACCGGACCTTTATTATATTGATTATAGTATTTTCCGAACACTGACACATTCCACTTGTCAGAAGGAAGGAAACGATAAGATAATCCACTAATATTCTTACGAGTAATCTTTGGAATATCAAAGTCAGTCAATACAGATTCTGCCCCCTCTGTTCTACGACTGGTACGTTCAAAACTACTGAACACATGATTAAGCGTAAAAGTATGTCGTGTTCCTATACGATAGTTTATATTCATCGTTGCATTCCAGTTCCCATTTACAGATTCACTTCGCTGATAAGATTGTTCTCCTTTACTTCCCTTATTATATGACATACCTGCCCAGTTATATGCCAACGAAGAGGTGTCAATATTATGAGTAATCGTATGGTTATAGTTAGCCGTTAAATTCAAATCCAAATCCTTTACAAACAAGTTACGTTTACGATACTCTAAAGAAGGCATCAATGAATATCCTTTCCGATGTTTCTCTCCAAACACTGTTTCTTGATAAACACCTGTCTGTATCTCTTTATAAAAATTTGAATATGTAAAACTCAACAACAACCGATCAGCCCATAACTTATCTACAACACCTAATTTACCGATAACAGACTCATTATGATACCTATCGTTAAAACGCTTCACCTGACGGATATCCGTTTTGTCGATAGGTGGAAAACGAATACTTCCATCCTCTTGTACTTCAAATTCACGTACCCAATTGTTGACAAAATAATCATTGTCCGAGTAATTCTGAAAAGCGTTTAGTTCATAAGTTAAACCGTTTTTCAATGTCTGGCCGAAGTTGGCATAACTCTTATGTGTATTGAATGATCCATAGGAATATGACGTATCAAGAAACCAGTGACGACGACTCTTGTTCGTTACAATATTAACGACTCCTCCCAAAGCATCTGATCCAAATTCCACTGGTACTACTCCTTTATAAACTTCGATACGATCTGCAAAGTTTACCGGGATATTATTTAAATTGAATGTTAATCCTGTACCCTCCTGAGGGACTCCATCTATAAATACTTTAACGTGCTTACCGCTAAAACCATCTAACATTAATTGTAATTCAGAACCGACACCTCCACTTTCTCGAAGCTTCATTCCTGGTAATTTCATTAATGCTTCACTTAAATTTTTCGTAGAATTCATTAACTCTTTGGTATCTACAGCTACAGCATTGAAAGCTGATTTTTTTACTCTTTCAACTCCCGATGAAGTGACCACTACTTCTTCTAATGCAATACAATCTGTATTAAGAAGCATTTCAAAATTCAAATGTTTACCATTTATCAAATCCAACGTTTTTTCTACAGTCTTAAAACCGATTGCCGAAATTACTAATGTATATTGACCGGAAGGAGCTGTCAAACGGAAGTTACCTCTTTCATCTGAAGTACAGCCATAATGTGTTCCTTTTAGGTATATCGTTGCAAAATCTATCGGTTCTTTCTCCTCCGTAAATAGTTTTCCGGTAATAAGACCTTCGTTCTTTTTAGATGATTCTTCAGAGTTAATTTTCACGGTATCTCTACCAAAAGTTGATACTGATATTAACAATATTCCGAATAGACTCAACTGATATATCCACCTCTTCTTTCTTGTACCTTTCATCTCTCTTTTTCTTTTTGGGTGCAAAAATACGGTGACTGTAAATCATATTGCAATACTGTAATTTTAGTATTTCACAAGACCTTCCTGACCCCTTTTCACTATTTTTAGGTATTGTCTATTTATAAAGAGGTAAGTAGTTTTGCAATAAAATTTAAACAATTTTCAACAATTAAAATGAGTGGTTTTAAGGGATATAGACCAACAGATAAAATGCGTGACTTAGTCAAGGATAATAACACGCTAATTCTTGTAATGGGACGTTTTGGCATATCATTAGGATTTGGAGATAAATCGGTGAGGGATGTCTGTAGAATACAAAATGTTAACGAAAACACTTTTTTGGAGGTTGTCAATTTCGTTTCAGATAGAGAATATAACTATAAATCCATATCGTTACCTTCACTCATCGGTTATTTGAAAAAAGCTCACGAATATTTTTTAGATTTTAATCTTCCAAATATCCGTCGTAAACTTATAGAATCCATAGATTGTTCTGGAACAAACGATATTGCTTTGCTGATTGTAAAATTCTACGATGAATATGTAACTGAAGTAAGGAAACACATGGAATATGAAAATGAAGTTGTGTTTTCATATGTAGAACAATTATCACAAGGTTTTTTAAACCGTAGTTTTTCCATTTCGAATTTTGCAGGCAAGCACTCTCCCATCAGTAATAAACTCAAGGAGTTAAAGGATATTATTATTCGTTATTACCCTGAAAAGAATAATTATCTATTAAATTCAGTGTTGTTGGATATCTTACTATGTGAACAGGATTTAACCTCTCACTGTATGATTGAAGATCTATTGTTTGTTCCAGCTGTAATACGCTTAGAACAACAGATAAAAATGAGTGGTCAAATTCTCTATACTGATGAAACAAATAATGAAATTGTTGATAATGATAAATTAGATGTACTTAGTGATCGAGAAAAGGATATTATCATTTGTATCACAAAAGGAATGAATAATAAAGAAATTGCCGACTATCTGTTTCTTTCGGTACACACCGTAACGACCCATCGTCGCAATATATCCAATAAATTACAGATTCATACCACTGCAGGATTGATAATTTATGCGATAGCCAATAAATTAGTAGATATTAATGATATACAAAAATAATAAAGTATCTATTCTATGCGATAAGGAGGTTGGGAACGTAAACAATTAACATCTAACAACGGGATTTGAGGATAAAGCATATCTAACAGGCGAAGGTCTAAATCGGAAGGAACAACCTCTATCCGCACACGTGTAACTCCTTTCTTCTTGAAATCCAGTATCTCTGCTGCTTTTGACGAGACATCTATGATACGTTTTTTGCGGAAAGGCCCCCTGTCTGTCACACGCACAACAACCCGTTTCAAGTTTGAGAGGTTGGTCACCCGCAGATAAGTACCGAAAGGCAGTGTCCGATGGGCAGCCGTCAAATCATTGGCATTATGGATTTCACCACTTGCCGACCGCCGTCCATGGAAACGATGGTGATAAAAAGAGGCAAGCCCCTCCTCTTGTCCCCATATCTCCTCCCCGACACTCATGAAAAGAGCCAGTACGAGGATGATATGTCTCCATCGGAAGGGCATGCCCATCTGTTTATTTTATTGCAGTAATTTACCGTTATACTCTCCGGTCAAAGCATTCAAGAATGCGACCATATTGGTCATTTCTGCTTCTGTAATATCTCTGCCTATCTGGAATTGGTGCATGATACGAACTGCTTCTTCTACTGTCTGAACAGAACCATCATGCATATATGGAGGTGTCAACATCACATTACGCAAAGTCGGAGTTTTGAAACGATGACGATCCTGCTCGTTTTTGGTAACGGCATAACGTCCATTGTCACCATCTGTCAAGCCTGTTCCACGATAATCAAAGTAATTAGCCTTGATTCCCATATATTCAAACGATTGGCCTCCGATATTAACTCCGGTATGGCAAGTCGCACATTTATTCAGCTTGAACAACTCATAACCGGCAATCTCTTCATCTGACAAAGCAGATTTTTCACCCATCAAATATTTATCAAAACGGCTTGGAGTCAACAAGGTCTTTTCAAACTCAGCAATGGCCTCTGTGATGGTAGATTGGTTGAATCCCTCCGGATATACAGCCAAGAAACGCTTACTGAAAGCCTTGTCTTCAGCCAACTTAGCTGAAATATCATCAAAAGAGATGCTACCCATTTCCACCGGGTTCAATGGAGGGCCTGCTGCCTGTTCTTTCAAATCAGCGGCACGTCCATCCCAAAATTGCAAAAGATTCAATGCCGAGTTATAGACAGTCGGAGCATTTACACCTCCGAATTGTCCGCCTATACCTTCCGAAAATTGCTTACGATCCACACCGGCAGTTTCCAAACCGTGGCAAGTGGCACAAGAGATGGTATTGTCATGCGAAAGACGCGTATCATGATAAAGTTCAAAGCCCAATGCTACCTTTTCCGGGTCTGTCGGGATAAGAGTCGGCAGTGGTTGAACAGGTTCATTCGCAAACTCTTCAGCGACTGTCGGGCTTACAAAATTTTCTTTTCGAACCTCCTTCGCCCAATTCAACAAAACAGCCTTCTCATCACTATCCAGCCTTGTACTCCAATGCATCGCTGTATATTTGAACGGTGGCATACTATTTGACAATGCCACATCTTCTACCTTGGCCAAATCTGCTTCTGCCACTATTTCCCCGTTATCCAACGCTTTCAATAAAGTTGTGAAATCGACATAACGAGTACCCTCCAACATATCCTGTTCGACAGTTGGACCGATCAATGGCAAATTTCCATAAAAAGGAAGAGGAGCTGTCGCTGAATGACACTGCATACAACCATTGTCTCTTAAAATGGCAGCTACCTGTTTCGCTTGGTTATCTGCATACTTCTTATATTCAGAAGAACCGCAAGAAGACATAAGAAGCGCACTAAACAGTAATCCTACGGGTATAATCACCCGTTTTTTCAATAATGTGTTTCTCATACGTATGGTTTGTTATTTATTAGATTTATTATCTAAAATACAAATATATATTTAATCTATGGAAAAATCCAAGGAATAGAGATAAATAAGTAAATATCTTTTTGAAATTGGCTATATAGTTTTTTTGTATTACTTTTGAGCCGAACCCTCTGACATAACAGATATTCAATACATAAAACAAAATAAGAACATTATGAAACACAAAGCGTTATGGATCACATTAGGGGTGATCGTCTTTTTAGTTTTTGCAGTATTTTCTTGGGTAAAAGGCTCTTACAACACCATGGTAACCCAAGACGAAGGGGTCAAAACAGCATGGAGCCAAGTTGAAAACCAATATCAACGTCGTTTGGATCTCATCCCCAATTTAGTAAATACCGTTAAAGGATATGCTGCACATGAAAAAGAGACTTTGGAAGGGGTTATCAGTGCACGTGCAGAGGCGACAAAAACAACCATTGATCCATCCAAATTAAACGAAGAGTCTTTGAAAAAGTTCCAAGCAGCACAAGGAGAGTTAAGCAGTGCACTTTCACGTTTGATGGTGGTAATGGAACGTTATCCGGATTTAAAGGCCAACCAAAATTTCACTGAACTACAGGCTCAATTGGAAGGGACTGAAAACCGTATTACTGTAGAACGTAAACGATTCAATGAGGTAGCACAGGCATACAATACTTACATCCGCAGTTTCCCTAACAATATTTTGGCCGGAATGTTTGGCTTCTTCCCTAAAGCCTATTTTACAGCAGATGCCGGAGCAGAAAAGGCACCAAAAGTTGAATTTTAAATTTAAAAGATGAAGCGAATAGGTATTTTTTTATCTCTATTACTGCTACTACCCTTTTGGATATCTGCTACAGATTATACGATTGAGACAATCCCGAATGTCCGCCTATCCGATCAATATAATCATGTCAGCAATCCGGATGGTATCATACAACCTGAAACAGTAGCACGTATCAACCAAATGCTGCAAACCGTCGAAGACAGTTTGGGTATTGAGGTTGCGGTTGTTGCTATCCGAAGTATCGGTGATCATGATGCCCGTATGTTTGCGACCGACCTATTCCAACATTGGGGATTAGGGAAAAAAGATAAAGATAACGGTTTATTAATTCAATTAGTAACTGATCCTCCACAACGTTCAGTCGTGTTTGAAACCGGTTATGGTATCGAAGGTATATTACCAGATGCAATCTGCTATCGTCTGCAACAACGGTATATGCTTCCTGATTTTAAAACAGGCAACTACAATAACGGCCTGCTGAAAGGGGTTTCTGCTGTTGCTAATTATTTGATGGCAAGTGATTATGAACGAGCTGAAATGACAGGTATACACTCCAATAATGATGATGATTCGTTTATATCATTGTTTTGGCTTTTTGGAGGTAGTTTTATTTTTATAATTCTTATTTCCTGGGTAATACAAGCTATCAAACATCGTACACGTGTTTGTCCACGATGTGGACAAAAAACACTCACTTACGTTGGAGAACAGGTTATACAACGTGCGACTTACACTCAAAAAGGAGTAGTGGAAGAGGTTTGGCGTTGCAAAAACTGTGGTCATACAGAGAAGAAAAATCATACAACCAGTCGCTTACAACGCAGTAGCGGTCCGGTTATCATCACCGGTTCCGGTGGAGGATTCGGTGGCTTTAGAGGCGGAGGCGGCTCATGGGGTGGCGGTAGTTCCGGAGGTGGAGGTTCCATCAGCCGTTGGTAAACAAAAACATTAGTAACAACATAAAAAATAGCATGTGAGGATTCTTTCAAATCTGCACATGCTATTTTTATTGGATCGGTTCTTTTAACCGACACATTTTAATAGGTAATTATCGGTTCCAATTCTTTGGCTTGGGTAATCATCTTTTCCAATTCTGCCAATGCAGGAACACGGTTGCAAAGGTTCTTTTCTGCATTTACTTCTGTTACTTTCGCATGCAAGTTTGCCGGTACACGGTGACGAAGTTCTTTCACTGTATCTACCCCTGCAGCTTCTAACAATTCTGCAAATTGACCGGCAATACCATTGATACGGAACAGGTCAGCATGGTTGGTCCATTTCAAAATCAACTTTTCACTAATGCCTGTTTCTTCAGCCAATTTTACACGTCCGGATTTAGCCGCACATTTTTCCAACAAATCTTCTGTAGTCTTTACTCCCGCTGCTTGTAATTTTTCAGCATATACTTCACCTATGCCTTCAATCTGATCAATTTTATATCCCATAGTCTAACTATATTAAAAGGTTAATTATAAATTAAGTGTTCTATTTTACGTTGTTAAAACCTTCTCCGTACTCTTTCAGATAGGAAAAATCAGGATACTCCTTGAAATAGGTTGAATCCATATAGACCGCAAAGGTTGTCACGTTCTTAAGTCCATACTGGGCGTAAGTAGCCAAATCCGCTTCAAAAACCTCCTTGTTCCAAGGTAATTTGACAGCCGGTTTCTTCCAACGGCTAAACAAAGAAACATCTAACCAATATTCCAATACAACAGCTGTTTCCACCGGAAAAACTTTCAAATTATCTTCCAAAAACTTCAAGTTATCAGCATGAGTCATATAATCCGCATTATCCAAAATAGGTTCACCTGTAGGATCTGAAATAGGTTTATCCCACGAACGCCAGATTGGAGCAAATTCAAGGAAAATTCCCTCTTCCGGTTTTACCTTTTGAGGTGCAGACAATGTATTTTCGTATGCCAAATGGGCTAACATTGCTTCCGGATCAATGGTTTTCAATTTTTTCAAAATTCTATTTTCGATAATCAATGCTTGTTCACTAGGGCTATATGAACTACATTCCGGACAGCTACAAGTTGGTTTACCATCATCCATCCAAAAATAATAACGATGATTCGTTGGTTTCAACACTTTTGCTACAGCTAAAGCATTTTCTTCTATGATGGTAAGTGCTTTTTCAGAATGAACACAACAGTTAAAATCAGAAACTCTCAATCCGTTTTCATCCATTCTAAACATCGTAGAATCTTCTGCAAACAGACTTCTGGGTAACAACTCTCCCATCGCATGCAATTGATGTTCAACATGGATTCCCTTTTCTTTACAAGTTTCCATAAACTGTTTTCCTTGCTCCGAATTCATAAAATCCATGACTTCATTCGGACGAATATGAGTACCGATTGTATTGATACCGTTTTCTGCGGCTACATTCGCCCAATCTACTGTCTGAAGGTCATTAACCGTCAGCACAACACCTTTCATATCCCAGTGATTACACTCTTGCTTTTGAGAGCAAGAACTTGCCATTCCCATAACAAACATGAGCAATCCAGCCCATATTACATTCTTTTTCATGATATCTATATATAGTTAATAATTAACTGCTTTACAACGACAAATATAAAGTAAAAACATTAAATATAAAAAAGCTTCAAAATAAGAAATACAATATAAATATAATCTTTAACTTTGTCGCCGAGTTAAGGTGTTCAAGGCGATAACTATCGCTGCGAATGAAAAGGGAACTTCGGTGAAAATCCGAGACTATACCCGTAGCTGTAAGTTTCATAAAACTTCGTGTATTCTTAATGGTCACTGCCTTTATGGTGGGAAGGCCACACGAAGGAAACAAGTCAGAAGACCTGCCTTTTTCTCATTCGAGATGCTTTCGGGAGATAGAGCGTCAAAGATAAAGTCTATTCACATAAGATTTCATCTGTATTTTCCCGTAAGTATCATAAGCTGTAATTAAATAATTTAATGCATATGATACAAACTGTAATCAAAAGAGATGGCCGTATCGTGGGGTTTAACCGCGAAAAAATTGCTGCAGCAATTCGCAAAGCAATGTTAACAACAGAAATTGGAGAGGACGATGTCCTTATTTATAAAATTGTTGACCGTATTGAATTTAAAGGAAAAGAGCAATCCTCTGTCGAAGAGATTCAAGATATGGTTGAAGTTGAATTAATGGCTTCACCACGCAAAGAGGTAGCTAAAAGTTACATTGCCTATCGTGATAAACGTAGCATCGCTCGTAAAGCTAAAACACGTGAGATGTTTCTTGAAATTGTAGAGGCTAAATCAAATGATATCACACGGGAAAATGCCAATATGAATGCCGATACTCCTGCTGGTATGATGATGAAATTTGCTTCAGAAACAACAAAACCTTTTGTTGACGACTATTTACTTTCGGAAGAAACATTGTGGGCTGTCAAAAACAATTATCTACATATTCACGATAAAGATTATTATCCAACAAAATCACTCACCTGTATTCAACATCCATTAGATAAAATCCTTGAAAACGGCTTTCAGGCCGGACACGGTGAAAGTCGACCGACTAAACGAATTGAAACAGCTTCCATCATGGCTTGTATCTCTATGGAAACTGTTCAGAATGAAATGCATGGTGGACAAGCTATTCCTGCTTTCGATTTCTATCTTGCACCTTATGTTCGTTTAAGTTATATAGAAGAGATTAAAAACATTGAAAAACTGACCGGTATAGAGTTAAAACACTTATACGATACTCCAATAGAAGATTATTTAGTACAAGATCTTGATTTTTTACAAGGGAATGAAAGATTTAAACAACATGCGATCAATCGTACAATTAATCGAGTACATCAGTCAATGGAAGCATTTATACATAATATGAATACCATTCATTCCCGAGGAGGTAATCAAGTAGTTTTCTCATCCATTAATTATGGAACAGATACATCAGCTGAAGGTCGTTGTATTATCCGAGAGTTATTACAATCTACTTACGAAGGTGTAGGTAAAGGAGCTACAGCTATTTTCCCTATTCAAATCTGGAAGAAAAAACGAGGAGTCAGTTATTTACCCGAAGACAGAAATTATGACCTCTATCAATTCGCTTGTAAAGTAGCTGCACGCCGATTCTTTCCTAATTTTGTAAATCTTGATGCAACTTACAATCTTCATGAAAAGTGGCATAAAGATGATCCCAAACGTTATCAATACGAAGTGGCAACAATGGGTTGTCGAACTCGTGTTTTTGAAAATTGTTTTGGAGAAAAGACCTCTATTGCAAGAGGTAACCTTTCTTTCTCTACAATTAATATTGTTCGTCTCGCTATAGAATGTATGCCTATCAAAGACAAATCGCAACGAATCGAAACATTCTTTTCTAAACTTGATGAACTTTTAGAAATAACAGCCAAACAACTATGTGACCGTTACGAATTTCAAAAGACAGCTTTTACAAAACAGTTTCCTTTACTAATGTCTTCATTATGGACTGGCTGTGAAAATTTAAAACCAAATGATACAGTAAGTCGAGTCATTAACCAAGGTACTCTTGGTATAGGATTTATTGGACTTGCAGAATGTCTTATTGCGTTAGTTGGAAAACATCATGGTGAAAGCGAAGAAGCACAAGTCTTGGGTCTACGTATTGTAACGTATATGCGTGATAGAGCAAATGAGTTCTCAGAACATTATCAACACAATTTTAGTGTATTGGCTACTCCAGCCGAAGGATTATCAGGACGCTTCACTCGTATAGATCGTAAGAAATTCGGAGAAATAAAAGGTATAACGGATAAGGTATATTATACAAACTCCAACCACATACCTGTATATTACAAATGCTCTCCCAAACACAAAGCTCAAATAGAAGCTCCATATCACGACCTAACTCGTGGTGGACATATTTTCTACATTGAAATAGATGGTGATGCAACACATAATCCACAAGCCATTATGGATATTGTCGATTTAATGGACAAACATAATATTGGATATTGTTCGGTAAATCATAATCGTAATCGTTGTATGAATTGCAGTTATGAAGATGCACAACAAGAACTAAAAATCTGTCCTCAATGTGGAAGTGATAATATAGATAAGTTACAACGTATTACCGGATATCTTGTCGGAACTACCGAACGATGGAACAATGCAAAATTGGCAGAACTCAATGATAGAATTATTCACAAATAGCATACGTATACTTGATATCAAATACGGAACATCCGTCGATGGAATAGGACTTCGTACCTCGCTCTATTGTGCGGGGTGTGAAAACCATTGTATTGGATGCCATAATCCTCAATCATGGGATGAGCATGGAGGAAAAGCAATCTCTATAGAAGAGCTATTCCATTGCATAGTTGAGGCAGATATGAATGTAACTTTTACCGGAGGCGACCCAATGTTACATCCTGAAGGATTTATCAAATTAGCTAAAAAGATTAAGAAACAAACTGATAAAACAATATGGTGTTATACTGGCTATCAATTTGAAGATTTACTTTTACATCCAACTCGCAGAAGATTAGTTGAATTATGTGATGTTATTGTAGATGGAAAATACATAGAGGCTGAACGTGATTTATCTCTTCATTTCCGTGGTAGTCGTAATCAACGGATTATAGATGTTTCTAAATCATTATCTGGGACATTGAGTCTTATGAAATTTAGTTTATTGTAATATCATAAAAACGGCTACCCTCTTTCTCAGAGGATAGCCGTTCCAATTTATTCAAACAGAATATTATCTTATTGAGCAAATGGTAGAGATCATACCGAATTTTTCATTGTCGTTCAAACTCCAGATTACTTCACCTTTGTCATTCATTTCGAACACTTGAGGACTATTTGCTTCTACAGCATTTTTATCATGTCCTTGCCAGTTACAAACGTAAAGTCCTTTTTCTGAAGGATATAAACCTGCTACAAAGAACAGACGAACACCTTCGATATCATTTTCACCAAAGCAGCGAACTGCTTCTCCCTTGTCAAGATCGACCTCCATCAAATTGTGCTTATCACCGCAAGCCACCCAGTAATTACCGTTATTTGCAAGCTGAACTGCAAATGGATTACCTTTTACCGGAGTCTTCCGTACCAATTCTCCTGCCGGAGTTACTTCACGGACATCATTTCCTGCCATCAAAGGCAATAGGTAATTTCCACGTGCATTCTTGTTAATCTGACGGAACTGGCCATGCACACCCTTGATTCCTGTTTCATATTCTGTACGTGAAAGCAACTCTCCTTTCGGATTGACTTCCATAATTACAGCAGGATGACCGGCGCAACCCAACAAGAAATTACCATCAGGCAATATTCGCGCTGTTTGCATCTCACATGTATCCGGAACCTCTATTTTCCAAATTTCCTGATGATCACGTGTAATCAACTTTGCTCCTCTCTTATAAGAGAAAAGAATATTACCTTCTGGAGTAACAAAGGCAGAATTACATTCCCATCCTTTTTCTAAAGGATGTTCCCACTCTATCTGCTTTGTCTCTTTATCAATAATTACAATCTTGTTCCATCCTGAACCTGCCAACAACAGCTTCTCCGATTTTTGTCCGCAAGAAACCAATGCCAACAACATCAATACGGAACAAAGATATGTAAAGACTCTATTCATACTGAACGTGAATTATTTAGATAGATCCTGGAACATTTCAAAACCTTGATCCGGTGTCAAACCTTCATGAACAACAGCATGAACAGCCTGAATCATAGCAGCCGGGTTTTCGCTCTGGAATACGTTACGTCCCATGTCAACACCTACTGCACCATCATTTACTGCATTGTAGCACAATTCCAATGCTTCTTTTTCTGGTAATTTCTTACCACCAGCGATTACGATAGGTACCGGACAAGCTGCAGCAACCTTTTCAAAACCTTCGCAGTAATAAGTCTTCACGATATTAGCACCGTTTTCAGCACATACACGAGAAGCCAATGCAAAATAACGAGAATCACGAGCCATCTGTTTACCAACAGCAGTAACACCCATTACAGGAATACCATAACGGTTACCCAAATCAGCAGCTTCAACCAAGTTTGCAGCTGTAATTGCTTCCTGTTCACCATCACCTGCAGAGAACATAACAGCCATTGCAGAAGCATTGAAACGGATTGCATCTTCTACATCGATCAATACGTTACGGTTCAATTCTGTCAAAACTGTAGTACCGGCATCAGAACGCAAACATACAGGTTTATTGATGTTAGCAGGAACAGAAGTCTGAAGAATACCACGTGTACACATGATACAGTCTGCATACTGAATCAACGGTACGATATTCAAATCGATACGTTCCAAACCAGAAGTCGGTCCCATGATGAAACCGTGGTCAAAAGCCAACATAACTACACGACCGGTCTTTGGATTGAAGATACGAGAAAGACGGTCTTTCATACCCCAAGGTAAGTTAGATGCGCCTTTTACATGAAAATTATCAAACTGTGCAGTCTGTCCGAAACCAAAGTTGTTAGCTTCTCTGAAGCCATCCATATCTGCCATAATACTTTTCCTTTCTTTTATAAATTTGTTTTATTGTTTATTTGGGCAGGCCTTACACCTGCCCCTGTTAAAAAAATGTCTGATTGACTCAATTAAAGAGCTTGTGCAAATGATTCAAACATACAACTCCAAGAAGTAGCACCACTATCAGCAAAACCAATAGAACGTTCGCCATAGTTACGAGCACGACCGAAGTTAGCTTTCATTTCCACTGTAGAAGCAGCACCTTCCAATGCAGCTTTTGCACCAGCTTCAAGAACTTCTTTAATATCTTCAGATGCTGAATTCTGAATAGCTTCCACTGCCGGAATCAAAGCATCCATCATGGTCTTATCACCTTTTTGTGCCTTTGTCTGTTTCTGAACATTAGCCAAACCACCAGCAAACATAGCCTTTACTGCTGCGGCATCCAATTCAGTACCTGCAGCATGATCACTCATACCCAAGAAGAAAGCACCTAACAAAGTACTGGTAGAACCGCTTACCTGCAACATCACGTCAAAGCCCATGTCATTCAACATTGATTTGAATTCTGTTCCTTTCTGAGCTGTTGCTACGATAGCAGACATAGCTGTTACGATAGCCTGACCATGGTCACCATCACCAATGACAGCATCTAACTTTGAAAATTCGTCTTCGCGTTCTTTGATGTTCTTCAAAGCATTGTTCATCATTGCTTTGAAATTATCAATTGTCAATTTTTCCATTATGATAAACTTAAATTATTACTTTCCGATTGTAGTCCAATAAGGTGCATTAGCCGCTTTGTTCTTCAAATAGTCGATATGATCTTCATCCAAGATACCAGCAATCATCTGGAAACCAGCTTGTTCCTGTACAGTCAAGATTTCCTGGATACGACCAAATACTACCTGCATGCCACGAGCTTCTAATTCTAAATGAGCTTTACGATAGATAATATTCAATTCCATGTGAGTAGTTGCACCTACACCATTGATAATCAACAACATCTTGTCACCAGCTTTTGGTTGTAACTGCTGGCAAAGCAAGTCAACCATTTCAGCAGCAGTTTCGTCAGCAGAAACAAGAGGTTTCTGTCCACCGCTACCACCTTCACCATGTTGACCCATACCGATTTCCATCATACCTAATGGAAGGTCAGCGATAGTTGCACCATTCTGAGGATGTGAACAAGAACGCATAGCGACAGCCAAAGTAGCCACTTTTTCATTATAACGTTCTGCGATTTCAACCAATTCGTCCAAAGATTTACCTTCGTCAGCCGCTGCACCTAAGATTTTGAACAAAGGAACACAGCCAGCCAAACCACGACGGTCGTTTTTATCTGCACCGATACCTGCGCTAATATCATCGTGTGTCAATACTTGTTTTACTTTGATACCTACACGTTCAGCCAACTGACAAGCCATATTTGCACTCATCACGTCACCTGAGTGGTTCAATACAACCAACAAGATACCTGCTTCACGTTTCATCAACTGCAAAGCCTGGAACAAACGTTGTGCACCCGGAGCAGCAAATACGTCACCAACAACAGAGCAGTCCAACATACCGTCACCTACGAAACCACTCAATGCAGGTTCGTGACCAGAACCACCTAATGTAACCACAGCCACTTTGTCTTCACCTTTTGGGTTAGCACGTACAACAATATTTTCAGCAGCCAATTTTACTTGATCTGGATAAGCCATTACATAACCTTCCAACAATTCAGCTGTAATCTGTTCAGGATCATTGATAAATTTTGTCTTCAATTCTGACATGTGTTTTTCCTCCTTTTATTTTTTTAATGTGTGATTATTTTATTTCCATAAGTTCGATAGAGATACCTTCTTCTTCGATGAAAGCAATAGTCAAATGTTCGTCGCAAACAGCCGGACCAAAGATTACTTTCTTATCTTTCAATTCTTCTTCCAAAGAAGGAACTACATAAGCAATATGACCTTGTTTCTGAACTAATTCAGGCATACAGCTACCTTCTTCAAACTTCAAAAACTCAATCTTGTTCGGGCTCTGATTCGGGTCTGTCAACCAAACGCTCAAACCTTCATTGTAGAAAGAGCCTTCCACTTTCTCAGAAGTTACGATTCCGATGTGATGTAATGTTCTCATGACTAATAAATTTAACTGTTTATAAATGATTTAATTACTTTATATTTTCTTCTAAAACAGACTTCCACTTCATGCGTGAAAAGAGTGCCAAAACGATAATAATCGCTAATGACCCATAAAGATAGATAAATATTCCATGAATATTATCATTTTGTCCATAAGAATGCATGCCACTCAAGAAATAATTTACCCCAAAGAAGGTCATCAACACCGAAGCAAACGCCAAAACAGAGGAAAGATTAAACAACCAAAGGTTATTCCACCGTTTTACCAGATGCAAATGGGTCACTACCGCATAGATCACAACGGTAATCAATGCCCATGTCTCTTTGGGATCCCAACCCCAATATCTACCCCACGATTCATTAGCCCATATCGCTCCTAAAAAAGTACCGATTGTCATCAAAGCAAGTCCAACCCACAAAGCCATTTCGTTTACTATACTCAATTCCGTGATACGTGCTTTCAAAACCATGTTATTTTTCTTTCCTGCAACTGACATCATCACCATGTTAGTCAACCCAAGCAAGCAACTGATACCAAAGAAGCCGTAAGCAGCCACAATGACAGCCACATGAAACATCAACCAAGGAGATTTCAAAACAGGCACAAGCGGGTTAATCTCTGGATCCATCCAATTCAAGCCTGAAACAAATAGAATGATACCTCCAAACAAAGTTGCCAAAGCAAACGTGATGGTACTACGGCGAACAAACAACAAACCACCACAGACAGTTGCCCATGCGACATAAACCATTGTTTCATACGAATTACTCCAAGGTGCATACCCTCCGATATACCAACGCATCCCCATGCCGGACATATGGTAATGGAATACAATCAAGACACCTATTCCTAATATCCATACAACAGCTTTCATCCAGCGACTCTGACGGAAAAGCATGATAAAAGAAAAGAGTAACAATAGACCACCCAAGATTAAATAACCGATCTTACAATAGCGGAAGACCTCCATCTTATTGTATTTCAATTCCACTTGCATCCGTTCCGGACTTATATCCAAATCCTTATTCTTTGCCTGTTGGTAGGTATGGATCATATCGATAATCTCATCGGCTTTTGTCCAATCTCCGCTCTTCAAACCTTCCTGTACTTCTGACAAATACCAACCCATGATACGGGAAACAAACATCGAATCTTTGCCTACAAATCCAGACAGGTCATCACCCGGAGCATACCATTTCTGGTTAGGATCATCTTCTTTCGGGAAAATATTCAATCTTTGATAGTTGACCAGCTGATTAAAAACATTCAACTGCTCATCCAATTTCATCAAATCTTTATCAAAGCGAGTACGTGAAGCTGGCATTTTGTTATAAGCCTCTTCTAACTTTTCCTGTAGCTTATAGTTTCCGTTACTGTCAAAAACCTCTATGTAAGCACACGTTCCCTCCGTCAAATCATAGTAATTGGCCAATTCTGCATTGGATATGGCAATCAAAGGTACGCGCATCCACATATCCGGCATCGCAAACAGACTTAACAAGAACTGATCGGAATTCAATTCACCAAATTTATCAGCCTTATGTAACTTCCGAAGGATTTCCGAAGAAAAGGTATTGATAGGCATCATTCGTCCATTACTTGCCTGGATAGGCAATGCTCCAAACTTTTCAGCATGTTCCGGACTTACCTTATATGTTTGAACTGTCTGAATCAGATAAGAGGCATCCTCTTTTGCTTCAGCAAAGAAAGAACTCGCCCCTATCATCAGCAATACAGAGAGTGATTTAGATACATTTCGCAACTCTTTCAACCGGCGGTTCAAACGCATGAATCGGGATTCTTTACCTAACAAACTAAAAATAAAGCCAACCATCAACATTAAATAACCTGCATAAGTAATATTTCTTCCTGCCACATCTGAATTGACGGAAAGAATCGTCCCCTGTTCGTCTTGATCGTATGAGGCTTGAAAAAAGCGATATCCCTTTACATCCAACACGTTATTCATAAAGATACGTTCTTCACGCTTTTCTCCATCTACATGTACGATTACTTCACTTTCAAAAGAGGATGGACTGGCAGAACCCGGATAACGGGTCAAAGTAAATTTCTTTAATTCAATGGAAAAAGGTAGAGTTTGAATAGTTGTACGGTCACCTGTCTGGATAGCAATTTGATTACTTGTCTCCCCTTCACGCAAATGCAAAATACCCTCTCTACCCAAAAGATGCGTAGTCAAAGCTCCCAATAGGATAAGGATAAGGGCAAAATGGGTTAAAATAAGTCCTAATTTTCCACGTGTAAAATACTTATGCTTAACAACTATTACGATAAAGTTGACGACCAATAATAACTGTAAAAAGAAAAAGAGAGGGGAATAATAAACAACAGCTTTAGCTACAGCTGTACCTTGATACTTCTCAATAAAAGTAGCAACTGCCAACCCTAAAGCATAAACCAACAATAATACGATGGTCGTTACAAATGAGGAAAAAATCTTTTTAAATTTATCTTTCATATAAAAAAGAAGAGTACACCGATGCGGCTACAAGCCACACCGGTGTCTCTTTTATGGATTATCAATCT
This sequence comes from Parabacteroides distasonis, assembly GCA_015060925.1. Classification (GTDB taxonomy): domain Bacteria; phylum Bacteroidota; class Bacteroidia; order Bacteroidales; family Tannerellaceae; genus Parabacteroides; species Parabacteroides distasonis_B. The sequence continues at coordinate 54,203 of SUXM01000006.1, read as the reverse complement.
TCAATGATCATACGGAAACCTACGTTAAACACAGGTTGGTAAGGATAATAGAACTTACGAGTATGTGCTGTAGAGTATTTCGGACGTTCAAAGAATGAACCTCCACGAACAACTTTGTATTCTGATGTCTCTTTAGTCTTTTCATTATAAGGATAAGAAACATAATCAGAACGTGTCCACTCAGCCACATTACCGTGCATATTATACAAACCAAACGGATTGGCTTCATAAATCTTGCCACCTACCTGTACCAAGCTGCCATCATCAACACTTTCTTCTTTCGGAAGATAAGTATAATACTTATACCAATGATTAGACTTATCCATCGGTTTCGGGTCAACACCATAAACCGCAAACAATAACGTAGTCTTATCTGCTAAGTTTTCTTTCTTACCGAAATCAGCATGTTTGTCACCATACCAGAAGTCTTCGTTGCTACCTGCACGACAAGCCCATTCCCACTGTGCTTCAGTCGGAAGCGTAATGTTCAAGCCAGTCTTTTCGCTTAACTTCTTACAATATTCCATTGCTTCGTTATAGCTTACACGGATAACCGGTTGTTCTGGTTTATTTGCAGGATAACCCGGAACAACGTGGTCTTTCCACTGCTGGTCCATATGACGGCTATCATGTTCAGGGAAGATTACATTAAACTGTTCGTTGGTTGTTTCCAACTCAGCCATCCAGAATCCTTTATTAATCTTCACCTTAGCAGTTGGATAAGCATCCGGATCACCGGCATAGCTACCCATCACGAATTCACCTGCAGGAATACGTACAAAGTTTACTTTTACACCTGGTGCAATTTCTACTTCTTTACGAGTTTGACCTTCTTTAGCCAACATTTCTTTCACCTTTGCAGCATCAAACGGCCAACCTTTTGCTTTCACATTTTTAGGTTTCACTTCTGCAACCTTTTCAGGCATTACCGGAGTAATCGGACCTTTACCTTTCAAATAAGCAGCATAATCGGCAATTTCTTTCTGCCAATCTACACCTGCTCCATTTGCATATTTGTCAGTCAATTCTTTACGACGTTTGATCTGATCAAATCCTTGATAAGGAAGAACCTCTTTACCTACTACATTCGCATTGAAGTAACCTTTATCCGGCGCATTGTAGTCGATCCAGTTATATAACTTTTTCCATTCTTCGTCTGTTAACTTCACATTATAGTGACCCTTCTTCAACATACGAATCAATTCGCTGGTGTTTGGATGATATTCATACGGATACAATACCAACATATCACCTTCACCACCCTGACGGTGTACATACGGGTGAATATTCAAGTATGAAGTACCATAACCGTTTTTACCTTTCTTACCACCACGCAAATCAAATGCTTTACCTTCACCATTGTGGCAAGCGATACAAGCACGATCCAAAATAGGTTGAACTTCCAGGTCAAATGTAAATGAACGTACACCACCTTCCGGCAATGTCAAAGAAACCGGAGCTTTCTGAGAAGCAATCACACGTTTTGGAATAGCAATCTGATTCTGGTCTTCGTGACAACCGATACAAGATACCACTTCACCCGGTTGACCGGTTACCCAACTACGCATCCACTGGATAGCTACACCATCCTTATCCAACGGTTGGATAGAAATCGGTGTATTTGCCGGCGCCTTGAAAATAACAGAACCATCTTCTTCTACCGGAACTGTACCTAAGATACGTTTGATATCCCAACCTGACTGAATACCATGCCAGTTGTGGTCTGATGTAGTCTTTAAATAAGCATATTCATACGCATGCAGACGAAGAGACTTAACTGTTCCACGAGGAATACCCTTCAAGCCTTCACCTTCGTAAATATCTTGAATAAAGAATGTTGCCTCTTTTTCATTCAATTTAACACGGTCAGGAATTGACGGAGGAGTTTTTGTCTTACGAACAATGATCGGGCTGATATAACCTTCACCCTCAGCCTTCATCAAACAAGTCACGTTGTCATATACGTCCACCAAATACAATCCCCACAAATCATGAGGAGCTAATTTTGCTGAAACCAAGAAATATTTATCGTTCAACGGAGTCGGTTTAACAAACTGAGGCCATACTCCATCAACCAATTCGTCTTTTACAAGTTCAACGATCGGACGGTTACGGAAAGGTATTTCCTGAATCATACCGGCTGCACCTTTACGGCTCTTTGTCGGATCAAACAAAATCAAACGACCGGAACGAGCTACACCATGGTGACCAGAGATGATACCTACGAATGCAGAAGAATGACCCGGTAACGGTTGAATGTCAAACGTACTGTTCGGGAACATAGAACCACTACCATACAACGCTTTCTGTTCTGTACCATCCGGATTCATCGTCATGACGATACGGGTGTAGTAGTGTGTCAAGTCAGTATATTCCCAACGGGTGTACATCACCTTACCATTGTGAGTGATTACCGGATTCCAGTTTGCATCCTGGTCAAATGTCAAACGGCGCAAACTTTTATCTTTCGGGTTGAACAACATCATGTTACCTACAACATCCGCACCACTTACACAAGGTACACCTTGGTAACCGATGTTAGAGATAGCGATTACACGACCATCCGGCAAATAGGTACCATCATAAAATTCGATATCCGGTTCTTCACATTCTACCATTGGTTTCAAACCTGTACCATCCAATTTCACTTCAAAAATGTTCCAATGTCTGTTTTCCTCAGTCTGAGTAAACATTACACGGTCGCCATCCCAATGCAATTTCAAGTCAGAGATTGGTGAACCATTTGTCGGAGCATAGACTGAACGAACCTGAATATCTCCACGTAAGTTAGTCAACTCAACGATATCAGCATTGAAACCACGACGAGGCGCAGAAGATTGGTTACTCCAGTTATTGCTTTGTGTACCCAATGAAGGAGCCATGACATGATGTGCTCTTGCACCCAATTTATAACGGGCTGCAACCACTTTGTCAATATCCAACAACGTGTTACCTAACAAGATAGAACGTTTGTTAACCAAGGCCTTTTTCGCATTGTTAATAGCCTGTTCATCTCCTGCATAGATACCATTGAAACCTTTTTGGCTTAGCTGAAGCAATTCATTGTACATCGGTTCATACTTCGCAACGTCATATCCCTTCTGCTTCTTCATGTCAGCAAAAGCCAACTTGATAGCTTCGATATTCAACCATTCCAAATCTTTTTGAATATCCAATACTGTGCGGACTGTTGCATACAACTGCAAAGCATTGCGCAAACGTTCTTCGTCTGTAGTACCTGAAAGACTCTCCAACTGTTTTTTATAATATGAACCATCTTTCAATTCAGAGATGATAGTAGCAATCATCTGCTTTTCAGCATCTTCACCTTGGGTAGTCAACCAAGATTCCAAACCATCAGCATCTGAAGCCAGCACACCTAATTCCTGCGGGAATTGTTTCAACAAATCTTCAGCCATTTGCTGCGGATAAACATTCATGATACGGAAAGATACCGAACCTTTTTTATATTTATCAACCAAACCGGCTTCCGTTTCAAAACGCACATATTTCTTGTCAATGTTGTAAATCAACACCGCATTTGCATGACAGAAAATACCATGGTCATATTTCTTTCCACCTACGATCAATGGATCACCATACATGGTTTCATTCTTGAAAGCTCTCTTAGCCCCTGTTCTTTCAAAAACAGGATCCAATTCGTCCAACCAAACCACTGAACCATCTTCCTTGATCAACCGGGCATTGACGAACGTACTCCAGTCGTCACCTGTTCCATCAGGCCCCCCAGAAACAATCAAAACCAACTGGTCTTGTCCGGTTACATTGGCAGACATGACCGTTGCTTTTTCAAAAGAGCGCACAACAGGAGAGATCACAGGCATACCCGCTTTCGCTAAGTTATCCCGCAAGCTCAACTTGGCCTCAATTGAAACATCCATCCAAGTCTTTGCCTGTTGTTTCTTCTTCGGAGCTGCCGAAGCTAAGAAAGGCAAAGACAAGAATAATGTTATTAATAATCTAAATGTATTCATATTTGAATAGATTATAAGGCAAATGAGAATTATAAAGCAGCTTTAGTGTTTGTGAAACGTAAACCTGCATTATCATGGTAGCATGCCCATTCGTCAACGATAGCACCTTCCGGTCCTGCCATCATGAAGTGGAATGTACCTAATTCTTTCAAACGAAGCACATCACCTACATTCTGAACAACGAAGTTCTTACTCTTGATTGCACCATGAGTTGCAGGGATTGCCGGAGCATTCGGAGTTGCTTCACCTACTTCAGAGAAGTTATACACCCAACCTTTATTTACCATCCAAGATTCATGTTTAGCCGGGAATTTTGTCTTTACGTGAGCGTGTTCTGGAATCATCTGACCCGGAAGCAAATAGATAGCATGAGCGAAGTAACCCTGTTCTGCGTCATTAACCCAGAAAATACCACCCATACCTACGTTTTCAAAATCACCCAAACCAAAGTCTGTTACCCACATATCTTTAGCCATCAATTCTGTGAAAGGAATGTTATAAAAAGCAAACATGTCTTTCATTGCTTCGATTGCTACTTCCTGTTGGAATTTGCCGTCTTTATAGAAATCGGCATTTGTAAATTTCTTAGAATACTTCATACCTTTATTTTTTTTACAGTTAGCATTATTTTTTTTACCTGAATGGCTACCATCACATTCTAAGTGGTTACCTTCACATGCAGAGTGGTTACCATCGCAATCAGCATGATTACCATCACATTGTTCTGTACATTCAGAATCATGAGCACAATCACCGTTACCGCTACAAGCACCACCTTTAGCACCAGTGTTACCACCACAAGAAGCCATAGAAACCATTAAAGCTCCCATCGCAAATAATTTGATCCAATTCTTTTTCATTTTCAAAACTGTTTATTGAGTTAATAATATTTGTCTTATTCTATTGCTATTCCTTCTATCTCAATCAAAAGATTGTCCCGGCAGACATCTGCCCACATATAAGATATCGGGATATTCAACTGATACCCTTCCAACAAATCACGAGCCTCTTCAAAGAATGATTCCTCTTTCAAGTACACACGCAACATCTTTAACTTCGCATTACCTATCAACTCAGCAATGTTTTCCATCGTGATATGCAATTGGCGAGCCAACCCGACCCCCGTCAAACTCTCTTCACCACGGATAGCAGCCGTACCGGAAATATAAATTATCCGGCGATCATCAAAAGTCATACTCTTAGCACGTTCAAACTTCGGGGTTGCCTTTTTCTTATGGGCAACCTCCAAGACCTGTTCCGAATAGGCATGGGCAGCCACCTGTAGTTTATTATCTATTGCTGTAGCAAAACATTCCGGACGGGCAAATACAGCCGCATCCACATCAACCAAAATACCACCTAAGTTAGCACCAATCCCCGTTGCAGCCGGATATCCGGTATCCCACTTCGTCTTTTCATAAAAATCAGCCCGAACATTGTTAAACATCTGGTAATGCTGATCCACTCCGTCAAAACAGGTGATCCGTTCGATGTAATTCCACTGGCGGATGATACTACGGATAGGAAATCCCTCTTTACGCATCACCTCTCCCAACATACGGAACACCTCTATTGATTGCTGCTGTACTCCAAAATTGATCACGTCACCATGGAAACCACCGGTAAACAAGAAACGTCCATCCGGGTTCACCAATGTGACGTATGGAAAACCGTTATAACGGCGGAATGTCAGATGATCTGAATCTTCCGGTGTATAGCTATGAGCTTCCAATATCAAACCAGCATTCAAAGGCGGTTGTGACACATAGCTCAATACAGGTTCATGATTGCCGTAATATTTACGAATCTTTTCACGTAACATGATCCGTCTGGATACATACTGCTGATTATCTGCCGGCTTCCCGAAAAAAGCCAATCGCAAGATCTGTTCGCCTTTAGGAAGCTGTGCAAGCAAAGCATCCACCATTTCATTGAACGGAGCCAACTCCGTTGTAAAGATATGATAATGTATCTTATCGCAATAGTTCATGGTTACAAAGAATTAACATATTCGGTCAATGCCTCAATCTCTTTCTGAGACACCTTCTTTTCAATGCCATGTTTATGTACACTGAAGACCTCCTCCATCGTTGCCGCACGTCCGTCAAACAGATAAGGAGCAGTACGCCACACCTCACGCAAGGTTGGAGTATCCCATCCCTTCTCAAATTCAATATCTTCACCGATACGATGCATCTTCAAGTCCGTATAATAAACACCACTATGGCATTCTCCACATTTTAGTTTTTCAAAGACTTTCTTTCCCTCCTTGGCTTTTTCAGATAGTTCACCATTTACCAAATAAGGACTGGGCACTGCTTCGAGTGACTTCAGATAGGCATCCACACAAACGGCATCCTCTTCAGACACTTCAAAAAACTGGATAAATCGGAATCCGGCACGAACTGCCCACTCGGCCGTTTCACGAATACCGGAAATCATACTCGGTGGTGTCGGATGGCTATACAACAGACTCTTACAGTTCTTGGAATTACCTACACCATCATTCATCAAGTCCCAGTTCATACCATCACTGCGAGCACCCCCCGGATGACAACCGTTACAACTCTGCCAATTTTGGAAACAATGGGAAGCATCATTGAAATAACGTTCCCCTTTATGTATATCACTTTCTTCACGATCGGGGTTCAATGCCACCGCCGTAAGCTCATTTGTTTCAACATCCAAGATATTCAGTACATCGGCGAAATAGGTCGGCACATACAACTTGTCTTTTGATAACACGATCTCACGAGGGCCATTACCTTCCAACGTGATACGTTCACGCAAGCCGTACAAAAAATTCAAATCATAATCCAAAGCAGCCTTGTTCGGGTAATTCAAGAACTTTTCCAACATCGCTTTATGGTCGATCACACTGACATCATGTGTTCCAGAATGGGAGATATAGACCGTCTCCTCATTACAAGCGATGCTCCAAATGCCGGCAGCACCTCTTTCCGGTTCATCCACGATGATCGCACCTAAAAAAGCCTGATTCTCCACATCGATCACACTGAACGCACTGGTATTCATCCAACCCTGTTGCAACTGCGAAGTCGGCACTGTAAAACGTCCTAAATTGTGTGACACGTAGATATATTTTCCGTCAGGTGTGATACAAATTCCACGAACGGCATTGCTACCATTTGCCAATTGAATGTCTTTGACTTTGGTAAATCCATCCATCTCTATTACGGAGACGCTGGCAGCCACATAATCCAAATCGGCACGTTGCATAGGAAGGAAATTGGTTACAAACAGATACTTTCCATCTTTGCTGAATACCGCCGATTTCGGTTCACGCAAAACCTTCACCGTACGAACCACATGCATGGAAACCGGATCAACCTCTGTCACCGTATTCTGGAACTGGTTACATACATATATATATTTATTACCCGGTCCATATATCGGAGCACAAGCACCGGAACCGGTAACTACAGACCCCTTAATCTCCCCACTCTCCAAAGAGAGAAGATGCAAACGCCCCATGGTCTCAAAAGTAGTCACATAGGCATTATTACCATCCACCAACAAACCTGTCGGTGTATCTTCCATTGGGAAAGAACGCAACAAAGACTGTCCATCCGGAGCAAACACATCTACCCGCTTCACCCCCTTCTCCGTCATAATCAATTCACCTTTTACTCCTAATTCAATATCTGTAGGGAAAAAGGGAGGATTCCCTGCGTATGCATGATGAGAACAACAACCACCCATACAAAGGAACAAAGAACATTGCAATAAGTGCTTCTTTATATTCATGGCTTCTATTTTTTCACTTTACTATATCCTAATTCATGTGAAATGGATTGAGCAACCCTCTTTATACAACCAGCAAATGTCCGAAGAACCTCCCCTGACAGGCGGTCTTTCGGACCTGAAATCCAAATGGATCCAGACGGATACCCGGTATAATTCAAAATAGGTGCTGCTATACAAATCACCCCATTCAATTCTTCTTCATTATCCAACGCATACCCCAACCGGCGTACTTTCTCCAACTCTTCCAAATAAGCCGGAATCGTAGTGATCGTCCGCTCATTGTAACACGTAAACTCCATGTACGACAAATAACGGTCACGAACCGCATCAGGCAGATAGGCCATAATCGCCTTACCCGGAGCCGAACAATGCAATTCAAAGGGTTTCCCTGGAGTCAACACAAAACAAAACGCATGTACCCCTTGTGCCTGCTCAATGAAAATACCCTTCCGATCGCCAAGCACACCAAAGCAAACCGTCTCCTTCACCTCATCACGCAAGACACGCAAATAAGGCAAAACTGTTTCCAATAATGTATGCTCATCAATCAATCTGAACCCCAAAGTTAATAATTTACGTGATAACTTGTATCTTTTTGTATCCTCATTATAAAATAAATATTCCAAACGAACCAATGTATTCAAGATACGATAGGCTGTCGTTTGGGAGATATCCAATGAAGATTTGATCTCTTGGAGTGTCTCCCCTTTCGGTTTAAGTGACAGATATTCAAGCACAGCAATCCCCTTTTCAAGATTGGGTACTTTATAAACCTCGTCTGCTTTTTCCATATTTGGAATAACACTTTCCATATTTGAAATATCAGTTCAGAATTATATCAAAATTATATGAGCCTATATGAAAAAGAAAGAGATGTTTGTAAAAATTAGTTAAGCATGTCGTAAAACATATTTATAACTTCTCAATTACACTGGAAATCATACAAAAGAGGCATTAAATATGTATTTAATATACATTAAATATTTTATTTATTTTAAAAAGATATATTTGTACATTTAATAAATGTAACAAATATAAATATGAACAGAATCTATTTGACAAAACAGGTTAGACTTCTCTTATTTGTTATAATATGTAGTTTAACTTTTAATGCTTGCGAAGATGAACTTCCTGTCATTATTCCAACAAATAACCCCGATAAATATGTTGGAGAACTCAAATCTATTGAATTAAAAGCGGAGACCGAAAAACTTACTATTTCGGATACGGTAATATGTTATATGATTGCTCCTAACGATAGTATAATAAATCGTAAATGTTTTTTAGAAAAAGAAAGGGATAAAACCATTGTAAAATTTGACATTGGACTAACCAACGGTGTTTACAGATTACTTTATTTTGAATATAATATAACAGTTAGCGACGAAACGAATAACCAAACTTTTACAAACCAATATGGTCTCGGTTGTCGTATTGAAATAAAAAACAATAAAGCGAATGTCATTGACACATTTGATAAGACTATGCAAATGACTGGTTCCGGGACAGAAGACGATCCGTATATCGTAACCTGTGGGCCTCACTTATATAATCTAACTCTCGGTGTAAAAGATTTTTATGAATATGATAAATTTAATGGGGCTTACTTCAAACAAGTTGCGAACATTTCTCTTCACGATGCCTCATATTATTGTAAACATGAAGACGGATGGATTCCTATCGGTAGTGTAGATTACCCCTTTGTTGGATACTATGACGGAGGGAATCATAGCATTAGTAATATGTATTGTTATCAAGACTCTTTGTGTGGAGTTGGGTTCTTTGGTAATATAACCAATTCATCCATTCAAAATCTCACAATTAAAAATGCCGACATCAGAGGAGGTATAGGAGTCGGAGGTGTTGCCGGATGTCTCATGTCGATAAGTGGAGAACGAACAACCTCTTCTATAATCAATTGTAAAGTAGTAAACAGTTCCATAAAAGCAAGTGAAAATGGAGTAGCTGTTGGAGGCATCGCCGGAATTATTGACATGCACACTGTCGGACTAATAGAAAAATGCCAATCAATAAATAACTCCATTATAGCTGATTACAATGCTGGAGGTATCATTGGTAGCAGTAGTGCCTATTCATTAACATCTATCGATCTTTGTGAAAACACCAGTACAGTCCAAACAAACTATTCCGGAGCCGGAGGTATTATTGGTGTAGCTGATACACTTTCAATAACCACAAGCAACAACTCCGGAAACATTACTGGAGCTACGGCTTATACGGATGAAACAGAAAACGCAACCGGACGAGGAGCCGGAGGTATTTGTGGAGGTTCAGGTTTCTCATATATTTCAGGCTGTACAAACACAGGTGAAATCAAGGGATATGAAGGTGTTGGTGGTATTATCGGAACAACAAGACTTGGTTATACTGAAACTAATGGAGCTTTATATAACAATACATATCTTCGCTATTGCTCAAATTCTGGTTCTGTTTCCGCAAAAGCATCTCATGTAGGAGGTCTTTGTGGGGAAGCTCAAATTGGATGTATAGGTTCAATAAATGAAGGATCGGTAACAGGTGTTGACCATGTAGGAGGTATTGCAGGACACACCTCTTTATCGGTTATTCACAATACAATCAATACCGGCGAGATTAAAGGTAGAAGCTACATTGCAGGTATCTCTGCTTTATCAAATTCGGGAGTATATGCCAATTGTCAAAACTATGGTTTGATAACATCCTCCGGTTCTCATAGTGCCGGTATTATTGGTTTATCGGGAAACAATACCATGATTCATTATTGTAGTAACCATAATAAAATCTCCGGAACAAACTCTCCCGTAGGAGGTATTGTCGGAGAATTTGGAGATCCTCGCGAATGGTCGGCAATAAATATAGCTGAAGTCGTTTTTGGTAGCATCGAAATTGTTGCGTCATTCATTGGTCCATCGTTTGCCATTGTCGAACATGCGATACATGCATCCAAAAGTGTAAAATATATAATGAAAACAGTAGAATTAGCAGTTGAATTTGTATTAAAAATCCCATCTACCGTATTATGGGGATATGGAGTTGACCATTTAGCCAATCCCCATCATATCGAAACACTTGAAGCCTCTATTAAAGCAGAATTAGGTGATCGTGTGGATGAAATTATGAATAAAATAAACAATATTCGTAAAAATTCAAAACTAACAATAGACTCGTTCTCTTCTGAAGTACAGTCTATCCATTCACAAAACATCGTTGATTTATCTAATTATCTAATGCCGGGAAATGGTAATGATGAAACAAACAATGAAAATTTTAATAACCAAATCGCTGATAAGATTTATGAGCGAGCTGAACAAATAGAAAAAAAGAATGAGAACAAAGAGATAGGATACACCGTTTTGGGCGCAATAAGCCTTATTACTACCACAGTGTGTGCCATTGGAGCAACTGTAGCTACAGGAGGTGTCGCTGCCGGATTTATTGTTACAGGTGCAATAGTTGGTATAGCGGGTGGTATCAGTTCCATATCTAAAGGAGCTACAGACTATACAGACAATGTGATTATTGTTTCTCAATGTGTAAACTATCAAGATATTTCTTGCTCTAATATCTCCGATCATGAAGTTGGAGGTATTATTGGACGTGTTCATGATCGTGGTCTGCTACATGATTGTTTAAATACAGGAGATTTCCCCAATGATGGTGCTCACTTTATTGGTAGAGCCGGCAGTGATATACAAATCAGTAATTCTTTATCTTTAAAAGACAAAGAAGACGATTATATGGTTAATAAAGGTGGAGCAAGCTCTTCTTATAACTACTTGTATTATTATTCCGATGAGGATTATGATAATGCTTATGCTAAACCTCTCTCTGCGAATGAGATATCCGACCCTAACAGTTACAAAGGTTGGAATATAAATAACAATAACAGTATATGGTTTTTACCTTCAGTAAATTCCGGAAGAGCCTACCCTATACCGTTCAAATCAGAAATGACAATTAATTAATAAAAAATATATGACACGTTTTTTTAATTATTTATTCTTAATCACTTTTATAACACTTACCTTTTCATGTTCAGAAGATGTTATTCTTGATAAATTTGAACATTCAAAGGTTGAAGATTTTGGCACACATCGATTAACGACATTTAGATTGCCACATCGTCAAACTGCTACTGCTACGATCAATGATAGCGTTGACATTATACAAATTGGAGGAAATTATGTTGAAAAATTAAAAGCTAATATCTCTAAATTCGACAATAGTCAATCCATTGTAGAACTTACGATTCCCAATAGTATAGGAATTCCTGATGGAACTTATGTAATCAAATTCGATACTACATCCAATAATCGTTTTATTGCTGAAATTAATACAGAGAAAATAGCCATAAATGAAATTAACAATGGTAATTATACTGAATTTAAGAAAGGGATAAATGCTGGGGATGGTACTAAAATTAACCCCTATAAAGTGGGAACAAACAATCTTTTCAATAAATTAATCTTTGCTCTTTCTACAGATCCTTATAAAGGAGCCGGATTTTATTTCATACAAACAAATGATATACAATGGAGTAATGATGAAAGTAATCAAGGAGAGGGTCTTTCGTCACAAACTTTTGCAGGTGTTTACGACGGGAACTATTACTCATTGAATAACATTACAATCAATGGTAAAGAGAAGGCCGGTATATTTACGACTCTTACCAACGGAGCTACCATTAAAAATCTTACTCTTAATTATATTAGTTTTAGTAATGGAAAAACAATGGGAGCTATTGCCGGTGTATCTGAATATACAGTCAAACTAAGTAACATTGAAACCTCCGGCAACATATCAGGAACAGAAGTGATTGGAGGTCTTATAGGTTCTGTTAGTGGGAATCTTTACCTTGATAATATATCCATCAACTCATCTATAACCGGGACTAAAAATGTGGGTGGTGCCATAGGGCAAATAACCTCCGGTAGTTATTGTTCTATTCAAACATTCAATATATCCAATAGTTTCAGAGTGGGAAGTGATAATGTTTCAAATTTAAATAATGCCGAAAACGTAGGAGGAATCATAGGACGTATAGAAAATGCCTCATTCGACATTGAAAATGCCTATGTAGTACATACATCTTCAGAAGGAGATAATGTCAAAATAGTTGCAGGTAATATAAATGTAGGAGGTATTATCGGAGAAATCGCCAATCTTAGCAGTCCAAGTAAAATTACAAATTCTAAAGTTATAAGCCCTATTTTAACGAACAATTATGGTGGAGGATTTATTGGTCAGGCGTACATAAGTAATGAACTATCCATTACAGATTGCCAATCATGTCCAATCATGAAACAAGGTAATTACATTGGAGGAATAATAGGAAAACTTGAATATACTACAGAAAACTTACTCTCATATAGTAACAACAATGTTATCGCAAGCGATAATAGTGATATTAAAATAAGTGGAGGTGATTATGTAGGAGGACTTTTTGGTTTTTTAAATGTCAAATTTCTCTCATTGAAAGGAGAGAATTATATCATGACAGATATCCAAGGGAACTCTAAAGTAGGTGGATTAGTTGGAGCAATGGCTAATTCTACACTTGATATTGGCATACCTTTATATGGTAAAGCCGGAACAACCATTACCGGATTGAACATCAAAGCAAGTTCTATTGTTGGAGGTATTGTGGGAGAAATGAATACTTCACTCCTCAAAGGTCCTCAATTGTTATCTCCTACGTCCGGTATAAATAAATTTGACGAAAAGAAAGCATCTATGATTTGCACTGTAAATGGTTCCGGAAATAGTATCGGTGGTGCTGTAGGAAATGCTTATTATTCGAATATTGAAGGTATATCAGTAAAAGCAACCGTTAATAATAACAATGATAAAGGAATATATACCGGAGGTATAGTAGGTTATTTTGACAATGGTAATAAGGCTGTAACAAACTGTTCATTCTCAGGGATAGTAGCCGGTAAAAATTATACCGGAGGTATCGTTGGAGAGATAAATAAACTTGGACAAATTACCCAATGTATTAATTATGGTGAAATAACCGGCGGTGAAAAAACGGGAGGCATTTGTGGTAAAATAAACAACGAAGACGACGAACCCTATATTTCAAAATGTGTGAATATAGGAAGTATAACGGGGAGACAATTAGTAGGTGGTATCGTGGGATTTATTTCTGCGGATGGTTCAGCTAATGATTGGACTAAAATATCTACATGTGGAAACTATGGGAGCGTCACAGCGTCAAGTTCTGGTGATGGTTGTGTAGGAGGAATTGTCGGTCAATGTGATTCTGACAAGATCAGAGTCAATCATTCAGCTAACCATGGTACTATAACAGGAAATGGTTCATTTAAAGGAATCGGAGGTATCGCAGGCACATTAGGAAGAGATGGTATATTGAATGAGTTGGACAATGTAGATGTTTATAATTGTACCAATACCGGGAAAATCATCTCTGATAAAGCAGGTGGTGCCCATATGGGTGGTATCGTAGGGTATATGCAAGAAGGAGATGAAGGTAGCGAGGATACAAACTCAGAAGTACATCTATGTTATAATTGTGGCGAGGTAGGACCATCTAAAAGTGAAACTCATGGAGGTATAATAGGGCATTGTGATTATTATGTGTCATTACGTTATTGCATAAATTATGGTCACACTTTTAGCGGTGGAGAATCAATGATTGGAACCGTTGAAAAGGGCGGAATCGTACATGATTATGCTTTATATCATCTTAATGGTACAGGTGATCATGAGGGACGCAATTGGAGTTCAACATCTTTCGAGGAATCAGAAATGGATAAAATGTCGACATTTAAAAACCTCAGTGATACAATTTGGGTTGTGGGTCAACAATTAAATATGAAGGATGGAGAAAAAGGGAAAAATGAAAGTTCCAAATCAAGAGTTATTCTCATAGACTGTCCGTTCCAAAATATCATTTATAAACAATAGACTTAATCTGTAATTACCTCCGATGTATTTTGAATTACATCGGAGGTAATTCTATTTTTATATAAATACAAAATAAGCTTTATCCAAATAAAAATTAACTATTTTCCACTCTATTTGTAGTCATTTTGTAATATAATTTATCTACTATTCATTTATATTTGTACTCGAAAACAATTTAATATTTTATAAATGAATAAATTCTTATTTTATGGAGGGTGCTTTTTAGCACTATCACTCGCAGCTTGTAGCGATGACGATCCTATGGAAAACTACAAAGATCCTCAAGAGGCTGAAAAAGTCATACAAGCCAATACTGAAATGTACAGCCGATTTTTAGTGAATGGTGAGATCATTGAAGAGTCGATTGATTCCGTACTAAACTTAGGAAGTGAAGAGTATCCTGCTTTATTTCATGTGAACCAGAGCCACAAGGTAAAAGGTGTCAATGTCCCGGCAGGTATGTATGACCTTGATTATTCTTTCTTCTCTTTAAACAAGGAGGAACATGAAGCATTCATCCCTATTTTTGCTAAGACATGGGGATTGACAAACAGTTTCAATCTGTCTCAGGAAACAAAAGAAAAAGCGTATCACCAGCTCTTTGCTTTCTTGAAATCAATGGATATCGAGTTGGCGCAACTCATCTATCTTTCTCAAGGTGACGAAGAAAGACTACGGGCAACCATCCAAATCGCAGACCAATACATCGAAACCAAATCATCAGGCAAACCAAGTTTGAGTAATCTCTACAACCAATTGTTGAGAAATCAGACAAACCCGATCGATTATTATCAACAGATAGAAAAAAATGGCTTCAATGAAAATACGCAAATTCAGACGAAAGTAACGCCGGCAACAGTAACAAAAATAATCAAAGGAGTTATAGATGGAGTAGTTTTTGTATCGAAAGTCATTATTGCTTTCATTGAAAATGCAAAACCGATAGTCGATATCGAAAATCAATACACCAGCTATCTACATGAAGATGATACCAATGTGATGAACTACATCGATCCTACTTATCATAAATCAGATTCATACGAATGTACATACGGTTCATCTTTAACTCCGATGGCACATGCTAAATTCTTTATCGAATCTTACTATAATAGTAAAAGAGCAGCTGATGATGGCAGATACATCTCTCGCATCGGTATGTTAGTCGAAGCCGTAAGTTGCACAGGAAGTATGCATGTAGAAGGGGAAACTGCATTCCAACCGGGTGAAGGTAGAGAAGAAAACAACAACCCGATTGCGATTGGCAAAGGCGAAGTGGTTATTAAATATGGAGATTGTTGCTGTTTCGCTAGAACCGCACGACTTCGATTTGAAGTGGATGGTAAAAACGGTTACAAACAAACCAGCTGGGATAGCAACGAATAATTTTCACACCTAAAAAACAGATAAACAAATGAAAACGTTTAACAAATCATACTTTTTATTTTTATCCTTATTGGCATTGTTAAGCTTCTCGGCTTGCAGTGACGATGATAACCCACAAGATGATTCACAAAACGGCGGAATCTTGGAATTTAAAGAGGGAGATGTCATCACCAGAGAGTTCAGCCGCGGTGACGAAATCATCTTCAAATCAGAAGATGTGATAACCAACTACGGTACTCAAGAAATGCCTCTCTTATTTCCTATCAACCGGACGTATGAATACAGCCACGACAGTTTGGAAAATTCAACGTATGTAGTAAAAAAAGAGGAATTTGAAAAACTGATTGAAGTTTGGGCTGAGACCTATAACATGCCTCTGGCTACTAAAGAGGACACTGTCTTGGTTTGCCATGAAATATTTGCCTTTTTCTTCCACAACGAAGCGGATTTAGGCTTCTTCATCAATTTGATGGAAGAGGGTAACTCTTTGCAAACATTGAAAACAATCGCAGAAGGTGTTGCAGAGAAAAACATTCCGGTAGATGCAGCTTTGAAAATCTACAGCGACAATAAAACGACCTTAGATACCAAAGGTACAGCTAAAAATGTCATTGGAATCATCGAAGGTGTCATCGATTTATACAATGTATGGAAGGATTTCACCGATGTAGCAGTTCCTATCGAAAAAGCGGTAAACAACATCAGTGCCTTTATCTCTCCGGATGATACCAACTGGCAGAACTATAACTTAGACAAATACTTCAGTTCCAATACCTACAAACTGAAATATTGGGTATCCGGTATCTGGCATGCTAAATTTGAATATGTAGTGGAAGGTTATACAGGAACCCACCCGACTATTCCGGGATACTTCATTCCGAAATCCCAAATCCGCACGACCTATATTGATGTGGATGGTCCTGAATTCATCGGTGAAGGTTCATATAGCTACTCGCCAGTCATCAACGTTTCATCCTCTTTCGATTACCCGGTGGTACAGGTAAACGGACAGGTGAAAGTGACATACGGAGATTGTTGCTGTTGTAGATTTAATTCTTATTTGAACTTCAGCCTTCATGGCCAGAACGGATTTTCAGAAATATCCTTCAGTAGTGGTAGATAAATAAAGATCTTCCGATACAAAAAATCCCATCTAAAAGCGTTAAAACCTTTAGATGGGATTTTTTTTGTTCTTTACATTCCGTTATGCCTGTTCCATGTGCTTAGCCAAACCACCTTCCGATGTTTCCTTATAAAGACTCGGTAGGTCATTACCTGTCTGGCGCATCACCTCTACCACCTGGTCAAAACTTACCCGATGCTTACCGTCAGAGAAATTAGAGAAGGTATTGGCATCCAACGCACGGGCAGCAGCAAAGGCATTTCGTTCGATACAAGGGATCTGAACCAAACCGCAAACCGGGTCGCAAGTCAATCCTAAGTGGTGCTCCAACCCCATCTCTGCGGCATACTCAATCTGTGCCGATGTTCCACCAAACAACTGGCTGGCTGCTCCTGCTGCCATCGCACAAGCTACCCCTACTTCACCCTGGCAACCAACTTCGGCTCCGGATACAGAGGCATTTGTACGTACCACGTTACCAAACAAACCGGCTGTCGCCAAAGCACGCAAGATACGTGAGTCACTAAAGTCACGGGATTCCTTCAAATGGTAAAGCACTGCCGGCATGACCCCGCATGAACCACAAGTAGGAGCGGTCACGATTTTACCGCCACATGCATTCTCTTCTGATACTGCCAATGCATAAGCATATACCAAACCACGGCTCTTCACACTGCTGCCGTACCCTTTGGCACGGATCATGTAATCAGAGGCCTTACGGCGGATTCCTAAGCCCCCCGGAAGGATACCTTCCGCATCCAAACCGTTACGAACGGCCTGCTGCATGATTTCCCATACCTCTGCCAAATAGTCCCATATATCTTTTCCTTCACACTGTTCTACATATTCCCAATATGAGTAACCTGTTTTTTCACACCATGCTTGGATTTCACGAATCGTTTCCATCTCATAGACCTGGCCTTGAGTCAACTCATTATAAGTCTCATTTGCCAAGGTTCCTCCCCCGATACTGTAGATGGTCCAACTGTCCATCTTCTCATCGTTGGCATTGAACGATTCGAACAAGATACCATTCGGATGAAATGGCAGGAAGATTTTTGGTTCCCAAATGATGTGTGTTTTTGCAATAGGACTTAGAACTTCAAGGATAGCCACATCTGTCATGTGTCCTTTACCGGTTGCAGCCAAACTGCCATACAAAGTAACATTAAAGCGGGAGGCTTCTCGGTTACGTACTAAAAACATTTCGGCAGCACGTCTCGGCCCCATGGTATGGCTACTGGATGGCCCATGCCCAATCCGGTATATCTGTTTGATTGATTCCATTTATTATTTTTATTTTAGTTGATTATATTTCAAAATGATTCCTATTTATGACTCTGTACCAAGTATTGTTCTTCTTTATAGGTAAAGGCCATAAATACGATGGAAAGCAGACAAGCTGCAATCAACAGTATGAAAGTCCAATCCCAACCGGCAGACTCAGCGACATAACCGATCACAATATTTGCCAAGATCGCCGTACCGAAGAAATAGCCAAAGAAACCGGTTAATCCGGCAGCTGTTCCGGCTGCATTCTTCGGAGCCAAGTCCAACGCCTGCACACCTATCAACATCACCGGCCCATAGATAAAGAAACCGATGGCAATTAAGGATAAAGTAACAATAACATAGTTATCAGAGAACTGCCAATAAAGGAAAATAAAAACAGCTACTATAGCCATAAACAGGATTGTAGGGATGGCACGACGGCCATTAAACACCTTATCGCTCAACCATCCACAAACTAATGTTCCCGGTATAGCGGCAAATTCATAGGCGAAATAGGCCCACCCCGCCTGCTTGATGTCATACCCTTGCGCCTCTTTCAAAAAGGTAGGTGCCCAATCCAAACAGCCATAACGAACCATGTACACAAAAGCATTAGCTATCGCTATGAACCAAAGCAACTTATTATTCAGTACATAATTCATGAAGATTTCCTTCGTGGAAAGAACCTCTTCCTGCTTCTCACTGTAATTCTTAGGATAATCGTTCCGCCACTTTTCGATGGAACAAAGCCCGCATGACTGAGGAGTATCCCGAATCATCGAATAGGCAAAAATGGCAACAAGCAAAGCCACAGCTGCCGGAAATGCGTATGTACCGATTAAAAAGTAGTGGGTAGAATCACTTCCATAAAACCATGAGCCGAACCAAAGAGCACCATATACTGCCATAGGCCCTACCAAGGCTCCTCCTACATTGTGCGCACAATTCCAAATAGACATCATGGTTCCTCGCTCTTTCACTGAAAACCAGTGGGTCATCACACGTCCACATGGAGGCCATCCCATCCCATTGAACCAACCGACCAAGAAATTCAAAACAGCCATCGTTGCGATAGCCCATCCTTTGTTCTCCGGTCCAAAAGCTATGACAGGGACAATCATGAAGACCATGGATAGGGATGCCAAAACCAATCCTAACGGTAAAAAGATACGGGCATTACTTCGGTCAGATACACTTCCCATCAAAAATTTAGAGAGTGCGTATGCCACCGCATTCATGGATAAAACGATACTCAACTCTCCCTTTTCAAACCCAAACTGTGCCAGTTCCGGTATAGCCATGGAGAAGTTTTTACGCACAATATAAAATCCGGCATATCCAATAAAGATACCCAAGAACACTTGCCAACGCAAACGTCTATACCGTTGGTCGGCCTCTGCCCCTGTCTGTTCCGGTTTAAATGCCGGCGGTTGTAAGAATCCAAACATACGAGAAACGGATTAATGTTGTTGTGCCTGTTCCAACAAATCTCCTAATTCACCGATATTTTCAGCAATCACATCGGGAGGATTAGGAGCTGCGTTAGCCACCTCTATCGTTGTCTCTCCGGATAAAACCAACACACCTACCGCTCCAGCGTTTTGTGCCATCGCTATATCGGTATAGATACGGTCTCCGACCATGGCAATCTCTTCCGGTTGCAACTGTTTCTGCTGGAGAATACCAATCAACATATTAGGATCCGGCTTACCTAATGTAATATCCGGCTGGCGACCGGTCGCATGTTCCAAACATTTACAGATGGAGCCACAATCTAGAAGGACAGTCGGAAGGTTTGTCGGACACACCTTATCCGGATTCGTTGCGATATAAGGGATACCTTGAGAAATCCACCATGCAGCCCGACACAAGCGAGAATAGACCAAAGTCAAATCGAATGCAGCCACAATCAAGTCAGGTACATCTGCCGCATCATCTGCCGTAGAGATAAAGCCGGCCTTTTCAAATTGTGAAATCATACTCGGTGTACCCAACAAGAACAAACGACGAGCCTCCGGATAATGAGCTTTAATATAGTCGATAGTAGCTACAGTAGTCGTATACATCTCCTCTTCAGTGGCATGGATACCCATCTTTTCCAACTTCTGTAAGTAATCGTCCAACGACTTTGATGGGTTATTAGTCAAAAATGAATAGGAGATATTCATCCGTTTCAACTTTTCAAGGAAAGGAATGGTATAAGGAAACAGTGAATCTCCCATATAAATCGTACCATCCATGTCAAGCGCTACATGCTTGATCTTTGCTAATTTTTCTTTTACTATGTTATCCATTATGCTTTTTCAGTTTTAGATTCAACATGTTCATCATCGTATCCATCCGCCTGTGCGCCCCACATGGACAAGAAGACTAAAGTACCAATAACAGCGATACCAATCATCGCCATGAATACATAATCCCAACTTTTATCCGGATTAGTTTGGTTAATCAAATCTACCATGTAACCGACACCTAAACCGGAAACAATACCGCTGGCATAGCCAAACAATCCGGTCAAACCGTTAGCTGTAGCAGCCGCACGGTTGGTCGCTTGGTTAGCAGCAGCTATACCAATCAATGCCTGCGGGCCATAGATAAAGAAGCCGGCCATCGCCAATACAATTACCATCAACCACATTGGGGTTCCCAACGGCATATTTAAAAAGATTGTCATGAATACAGCCACCCCAATCATACAGAATACACACGTACGATGTGCCTTCCCTTTTAAGAAACGGTCAGTAAACCATCCGCTCGCCAACATACCAATGATACCGAAGATCTCAAAGATGGCAACAGTCCAACCGGCATTGGTCAACGACATACCACGTGCCTCCTTCAAGAAGGTTGGTCCCCAGTCCAATACGGCAAAACGGACAATATAAACAAAGAAGTTTGCGATACCCAAGATCCAAATCCACTTGTTACGGAAAACCTTTTCACGGATAAAGGCTTTGTACTCGGCATCATTTTCCTTTCCTTTCTTATTGATCTTGTGAATCTCCGGCAACCCTACAGAAGAGGGTGTATCACGCAACATCATAAACAGACCAATCGCTCCGACAAATGCCAATGCACCCGGAATCCAGAAACACCAACGCCATGCACCCACATGGGCAGCCGATTCCATCACACTTTGCATACGCATCGTGTCATCCATATCGATATTTAAATTACGGGCAATCGTAATCACCACCTCCGGACTGGCACTTAAGTTCGTACCCAACGTACCCATAATATACCCACATAACATAGCCGCTAAACTTGCCCCGATAGAATGAGAGGTATTCCAGATAGACATCTTTGTTGCTAACTCCTGTGGCGGAATCCAGTGGGTCAACAAACGGGCACACGGTGGGAAACCACTTCCCTGCAAGAAATTATTCAAGATTAACACCACTCCAAAGAAGAAAATCAACGTATTGGTAAATTGCGGACCTCCGGTATGTCCACCTGTTATCAACGTACTGATATCCGCACCAAATCCAAATGCAAAGTTGGCAATCGCACAAAGCAACAGACCGATTGCCATGTGGTAACGAGCATTCAAACGGTCAGCCACCAAACCATTCAAAAAACGAGATACCCCATAGACGATGGTGATCAAGGTCATGATTATACCAAAACTTGTCTTGGTAATCCCATACTCGGCACTCAACCCTGGTATCGCAAATGAGAAGTTCTTACGAACAAAATAAAACAGGGCATAACCTATCATCGTTGCAATGATCGTACGCCACTGCCAATATTTAAATAACTTATTAGAATCCATTTTTTAGTATTAGAATATTAAACTACACATCAGTCTATCGGCCATACCCCCTCTTTACCAAAGATATTATTGGTCCATTCATCTATCTTGCAAGCACGGATAGCCAAATCCAAAATAGTAAAACGGCGGCGAATATGTTGCGATTCAATGATACTATCACGCAGGCGTTTTCTTGAAATACCGATCTGTTCCGGTTGAGTCGGTGCACCCACCGCATCCAAACGTCTGACAGCCTCCTTAACGGACACTAACTGCTTGCCTAAACGTTCCTTGATGGCATCCCAATTTTCGACCAAACGGGTCAATTGTTCACGCAATTCATCATGCGGGATATACTTAGCCTTAATTTCAGTCGCACCAATCATCGGAAAATCTGTACCCTTGAACATCTCGATGGCTTTGGCTTCAGCCTCTTCCAAAGTCGGCCAAGCCTTCACACAGGCTTCAATGTCAATCGCTTTCATATCGCTCTTCATCAGCTCTTCATAGAATGCCAAAGAGACCAACGTACCGATACTTACCTGGAATCCATGTGAAGGGGTTACACCATTTTCCATCACATGATGCTGCATATTCCACAAGTGGCTGAACTGATGTTCTGCCCCACTCGCCGGACGACTTGATTTTGGATAAGCCTGCATCGCAAAACCTCCTAACAACAACCCTTCAATCAATCGGCTTAAAGCCTGGCTATCTCCATTACGAGCACCTTCCGGATCGCTTAAAGCATCTTGCAAACCATCTTGAACGATAGAGAATGCCAAATCATCAATTGGCTCAACTCCTAACCCATCTGCAATAATCCAGTCTGCACCGGCAGGTACCTTTGCAAACAGGTCACCAAAACCACTTGCAGTCATATCTTTCGGAGCCGTAGCGATAATATCAATATCAGCGACCAAAGCCTGAGGAGCAGGACAAGCAAATGTCTGCTTAGCTCCATCCTTCGTAATAGAGGCACCAAATGCCGTATAACCATCCATAGATGCGGCTGTTGCCACTGTCATATATCGACGATCTGTATGTGAAGAGGAAAGTTTGGTTGTATCATTGATGGTTCCCGAACCTACAGCTACCGGAATCGCATCGGTTGTAGCCAAATATGCATCCAAACGTTCAATAAATTTCCATTCGGCATGCATGTCCGGATCGTCAAAGATAAAGGGTGCGTCCTGCTCTACTCCACCCTCTTCCAAGAAACGGTAAACAGCCTCTCCGGCTACCTTATATGTAGTTGTATCCGCAACGATAATAGCCCGCTTTCCGGGGAATTGTTCTTTAAATAGAGTTGCAATGGAAGACAATACTCCTTTACCTAAAAGAAGTGCTTTTGTCTGTGTGGCATTTTCTAATGCAATTTTTACTCTGTCCATAATAGAATTATATTCATTTTTTATGATTCACGCTTTATTCAACTGTTCAGTGGCCTCTACATCCAATGCATCGGCCAAAATAGAAATCGGATTCTCCACCGCAACACCCGTACTCATCTCAATCTGCCATTTACAGGTTTCGCAATCTGTCGCAACCAAATCCACCTTTAAATCTTGAATCTGTTTAAACAACGGTTCACCGATCTTTTGCGAATAGGGATAATTCTCTTTCTTAAACCCATACGTACCGGCAATCCCGCAACATTGGGAATCCAACATCACAAAATCCACTCCCGGAATTATTTGCATCAAAGAGGTGGAATATATCGACCATCCCAACTTCTCCATGTGGCACGGTGTATGATAAGCTATACGCTTCTTGTAATCTTTCTTAAAGGCCAACTTTACCTTTCCGGCATCCAACAGTTCAAACACAAACTTGGTTGCCAACATGATACTATCCCGCACATCTGCATTATCCATTTGCAGGATATGAGGGTATTCATCACGCATGGTAAATGTACAGGTAGAGCTGGTTGTCAATACCGACTGACCGGATTGTACAGCCTTTCGGATTGAACCGATATTAATTTCAGCCTGTTTTTTTGCCTGATCAGCCATATTGTTGGCAATCAAAGCCACCCCGCAACATTTTTCCTTATCCAACAGACGCACGCCATAACCTATCGCATTCAGAACCTTCACGAAATCTTTTCCTAATTTCGGATAGTTATAATTAGCATAACATCCATGGAAATAGCTTACATGTTGCTTATAGGCCTCCTGTTTATCTGCCACCTCCTTCTTGAACCATGTTTCAAATTTCTGTCCGCTATAAGCAGGAAAAGTCCGGTGATGATCAATAGCCAATACCTGATCCATCAATCCCTTTACCGGGGCTAATTTCAACGAAGCATTGACCAACGGAGCAAATGTGGTAGCCAATGTACCCATGATGTCCGTATTAGCTAACATATAATCACGTAATTTCGGTTTCTTCTTGCTATATTTCAAACGGGCAGACTGGATAATATCCCCAATCTTCACGTTGGATGGACAAGCCACCTCACACCGTTTGCAATTCAAACAGTAATCCAACGAATCATCATAAAAGTAGGGATTCTTCAAACGGTAACGTTCTCCATCCGGACCAGCCTGTTTAGGACCGGGATACTCCGGATTAACAGCTGTTACAGGGCAGTAAACTGTACAGACAGTACATTTTATACACTGCTCAAAACTCATGTCGTTTTTATTCTGTTCCATATTCTTTACCCTGATTATTTTTTTAGTATTTCATGAGCCACACTCAAAGAGGTCAAGATAGAGACACCGGCTCCACATCCCTCCTTGATCGGATTGAATCCGCTCAAAACTGCGCCTACCGCATACATATTAGAAAGCGTCTTACCCTCCTTCTTCACCCGGAAGTTGGCATCTGTCGATACCCCAAACTTCATATAGGGCTGTGGTTTGAAAAGATTCCGGTCATACCATTCCGAACGGCTTCCTTCCGCATCCACATCCAATCCCAAAATCGGCTCATACACCTTATCCGAAGAGGCGACAATACCATGGCTGAAGAAACTACCGGTAGCCAAGACGAAATGGTCAGCCTCAAACTTCATGTTTCCATGGTTGGTTGTTTGAATGGATTTCAATTTGCCATCCACAATCTCACCACCCAAGACCGTATCTCCCAACATATAGACACCTCCTAATTCTTGGAAACGTTTACGTAAGGTGATCTGTACCCGGATTCCCGGAACGGAAGGAGGTAGTGTCGCAATGAAATAAAGCGGTTTGTCCACTTGCCGTTTCAGCTCTTCAACCGTCTCTTTGTCATACAACCCTACGACTGTCGGCATCAACACAGCTTCAACCTCTTTACTTGCAGCATTGATCTCACGCGCCAAATGGGCCAACGTTTCACCAGTCAATGCCTTGGCAATGTTGGTCGCACGCATCTCGGTCGGATTCTTACGGATACGTTCCAATTCCGGCATCGAGATAGAAGTAATCACACTCTCTACCCCCTGTTTCGCTAAACCGGATGCGACAAAACTTGGATGAAAATCCAAGAATCCCTCTATATTAAAAATCGCCACCTTCTTCCAAGGCATTTGATTCGGATCTTCTACCATCGCATATTCATCCAACGTCAACCAAGCCGGCTTAAGCAACCCTAACGGGGTTATCCGGTAATGGTTACGTTCCGCTGATCCTGCCAATGAGATATTCATCTCTTTAAAGAAAGGTTGTACCTCCTCTGTCAAAGTCTTGATTCTATCTAAACCGATCTTGGCATAAGGATGGTCCGATTCCAATTTAGCAAATGCCTCCAAAGGTTTATCCTCATTTCCATAAAGTTCAAAAGAACCGGAGAAGAAATGCAACGCACTCTGTCCGGATGAGATAATCAGACATTTTTGTCCTCTTTTAGACAAAGAGATACCGGTTACCAATCCGCTTAAACCTCCTCCTATAATAATTGTATCAAATTTCATGGCCTATTCTTATTTATTTTTCCGCAAATGTGTCAAGCCCGCAAATACCTTCATACACCCATGAGGTAAACTGCGTTTCACAAAGTGTCTCACTCCAAGCGACAGGATACATACCACGCCAACGTTCATTCAAGAAATCTGCCAAATCTTCTTGTGCCTTTTCCGCACATCCATTCGCTTTGCTCAACAATCCGGCAGCCCGACAGGCACAAAGTTCACCTTGACAAGTTCCCATCCCCACACGTGTACGGCGGCGCAAGTTGATCAGGTTTTGCACACGAAGTTCTTTGATCGCATAATTGACCTCCCCGATCGACACCTCTTCACATTCACAGACAAGGGAACGGTCATATCTGTTTTCCGCAGAGATCTTTTTACTCATTGAGCCATGACGTCCTTCTGCCGCACGCGTACCAATACTGGTTTTAGGAGCCACATATTCCTTATCGGATTTCTTTTCTTCCGGTTCTTCTACAGATTCAGATCCCGGCAAACAAATTTCTGCAGTCTGACATTTCTTATCTATATTCAATTTCTTACATACCAAATCGGTAGCCCACTCAGCCATCAAACGGTAAGTCATCAATTTACCTCCTGTAATCGTAATGAATCCAGGAATATCATCACGTGTTTCATGATCCAAGCAAACAATACCACGACTGATACTACGGCCGGAAGGGTCATTATCCGCAGCTACCAATGGGCGCACTCCGGCGTATGCACGTAAAATACGGGTAGTAGCCAAACAGGGAGCTAATTTTTCTCCTTCACGAAGCAACAAATCCACCTCCTCAGGAGTAACATGCATCTTATCTATTTCATCATAAGGCACACGGCTGGAGGTTGTACCTATCACACAAATCGTATCACCCGGCACCAAAATATCGGCATCGGCCGGTTTACGACAACGGTTCAACACCAAATTGTTTACACGATGCCCGAAGATCAACAATGCTCCTTTTGCCGGAAACATATTGACTGTCGCTCCAGCCATCTCAGCAATACGATGCCCCCAAATACCAGCTGCATTGACCGTAATCGTACCATAGGCTTCCACTTCATTCTTGGTTTGTCGGTTAAAAAGTTTGACCCCGACAACCCGTTTACCATCCTTGATAAACCCTATCACCTCATGGTAGGTCAAGATTTCAGCCCCATGCAAGCGGGCATCCAACGCATTGGCGGTTGTCAGACGGAATGGATCGACCGAACCATCCGGCACACGAACAGCACCAATCAAAGAGGGGTTGACCGATGGTTCCAACCGTTTGGCCTCTTCCGGGTCAATCGCTTCTGCCCGGATACCGGCACGTGTACATGCATCAATGAAAGTATTTTGAAACGCCAAATCATCTTCCGGCAAGGTAATAAACAGACCGTCCGTCTCTTCCACGCAATGACGCGCCACCTTGCGCAAAATCATATTCTCCTCGATACATTCCGTTGCCGATTCTTGATCTGTCACCGCATATCTCGCTCCACTATGAAGCAAGCCATGGTTACGTCCCGTTGCCCCGTTCGTCAAATCTGAACGCTCAACCAAAAGCGTTTTCAGACCTCGTAACGCACAATCACGAGCCGTACCAGCACCAGTGATTCCACCGCCTATGATAATCACATCGTAATGGTTTTTTCTATTTTCTCCCATGAGTTATATTGCTTCTGTTCATTTATGTAAATTCTATATAACAGACACTTTAAGCCTATCCCCACAAAATTAATACATATCTCTGGAAAAATCTAACGAAAAAGAAATAAATAATTATTTGTATGAATCAAGATATTTTAGACTATCCAAAACTTTACTGTGATAAATAGCTCCTATCATGGAAACTTCGCCCAAATTCTTTTTTTCAATTCTAGAATTATATCCTCATATCCATCAAAACCAAGTATAGGAGCAAGATTCATGACAGCAGGATACGCATTGGCGAAATGATTCTTTACTACATAATGGTGAATTGTACAGAGGAAGGAGGTCTTTTAGACCGAACGGCAGCGATTGCAGCCAAAAGCAGATGGTTCGAAATGGAGGTCCTCATTGTTATACATTTTATACAATCCAAAGAATACGGCCTTGTACTATAAAACCTACAACAATGAATACCATACCGTTTCCCTGCGCTATTATTATACATATCAGGTTCATAGGGTATAATCTCAGCCAAGTCCAAAGGCTTAACCCTCCTAACAGCATGACAAATGCTAATTATTTTTGGAATATTACATATAGATTATCATTTTTTTATGATAATCTATATCGAATCAACCTTAAATTTACCCTTATCTGAACATAGCGCTATTATTTGTTTATCATTCATAGTTCTTTTTCTGATATTTAACATCATAAAATGGTAAGGCTTACACGACGACCAAGTCCTTCTAATATTTTAAAAAGCGTAGTTAATTGAACATTAGCTTTACCATTTTCTAACCTTGATATATAACTTTTTTTCGTTCCAATTCTTTCTGCCAATTGTTCCTGAGTCAATCCTGCACGAATACGTTCTTCTTTAAGAGTTTGAGCAAGACAAAAAGCTTCAGTCTCTTTTTCAAATTCATCACGAGAAGAAGTTCCAATCTCTCCAAACTCTACATTCAGTAGTTCATCAAGATTACTACAATTCATCAAGGTATTTTCTTTTGTCTTTTCCATAACTCATTCCTTATTATTAAGGTATTCATTAACTATTTAGAAATGTCTTCCAACAATACTTTCTTCATAGGCTCGTATAACGCCTTAAACAAAACATTGCTTTCTGCTGGAATGTCCTCATCTGTTATACATAAGAATAAAAGATAGGCATTAGGTACACTGAGACTTTCACATATCTTATTGAGAGTGGATCTTGATGGTATTGTTTTGTTATTTTCAATACTACATAGAGCATTTGTTGATATACTACACATTGTAGCTAACTCTTTTTGAGTAAAACCTTTCTTTTTTCTTATAGTTTTAACAGCTGTACCTAATTCCATCTTTTTTATAATTGTTAATCTTCATCGTTGAAGAAATCCATTATATTTGAACCTAAATTAAGCATACCTATAAAAATTTTCACAACTTCTATAAACATATTTTTATCTAGTAATGATATAAGTTGCTTTTTTGAGTCCTTCGACAGATTGGATTGAATAATATCCTTTTTTAATTTATTTTTATAATTCATAACAATACCTGTTGATACACTATAGGAATAATATTTTTTATACCTAATAATGCGATTAATAAACATGTACAAATCTCATTAGAAATGAACGTTTATTATACTCATCAGATTCATTGTTATCCACAGGGAATGTGTAATATCGGGCAGTGGTATATAGCTGCCTAATTATTGTTGTATTATTTTGATTTATAGCATTGTTAGTCCTTAACCTTGACTGATAATAACGGCTCTTTGTTATGCGGACTAGAAATTTTGATTCATTGTTTTTACAATAAGAATTTTGAGGCTGTGTACATTCAATGGATGAATAGAATTCTTTGCACGAAATGTTCTCTATTCTTTTGCAAGAAAATATTCTATATAAAACTTCATCGTAAAAACAATTGTGGTGTGGTGTTTGTTCTTTTACTTGTTGCACGAAATAATCACGAATTAATTCAGTGTCAATCTGATTCCAATTCTTGACATTCGTATGTTCAACGTCTTTCTTTTTAAAAGTAGTGTAAAACTCTTCTAAATCGGAACTTTCTTGTGGAGTGAGCAAGTGTAAGTTGCGATTAGAATTAATAAAATAGGAACGTAATTTGCGTATATATGCATCTGCAAATACCAAAAGCATTTTTTCATCTATACAAATGCTTTTAGTTTCTATCTCATCATATCCATTTTCTCTAAGCAAAGCTTTCAATGCACACTCCGGAACATTCATGACTTTGTTTACGACATCAAGCGAAGTCATAAATTCTGGCTTTAAAGCTTTCTTAATGCTTGTTTCCAATAGAGGGGATAGGATATTTTCAATAAATAAGTTGTTCATTAATATTTAAATATTCGCTGTAAATATAAAGATTTGTAATTAATCGTCACAATAAATACAAGTAAAAATTGTATTTCAACAAAAAAACACTCTAAATATTAAGCTATATTTAGTCTTTTAGATTACTAAGATAGTCCATTTGGGGCAGCTGGTATAATGATTGAGCTACATCCCTTCTGTTAATTCAACCACAGTTTACGAAGGGAAATCACAAATACTTGACGACATATTAAACAATCAAGAGTATTTTAATAATATAAACCTTTATACCATCAATATTTACTAAATCCATTACACTATATTTCTTAACTTATTTATTTTAAGCATATCTAAAAGTATTGTATCTGTAAATGTATGCCATATATTCAAATGAACAGGCATAAAACATTCAAACAACTGTTTAACGTAGTCAATCTCAAAAATAAGTCTAATATCATTATCGGAGCATTCAGGGAAAATTTCTTGTTTATTTCCTACCCTAGCAATCTTTATTAGGTATAAATCCTTTACTCCTTTCCCTTTTATATATGGCATGAAATAAAAGAGTTTATTGAGGTTTACTGTCGAAGGGAACTTTCTACCTGTATAATATATATTTGCAGATTTATTAAGAAAAGGTTTAACATTCTCTTGCGACACAAGACCAACCAAAACATGTTTTTCCTGATTAAGATTAAAAATATCTTTTACATTTGAATTATCAATGATATTCAAAGGATATTGTAACGCAATATTATTTAGTGAAACTTGCTTTATCGGTTGAAGTTCTTTAACCTTATTATTATCTTCACAAACCTTTACTTTTGAAAATAATAGTCTCATTTGAATAGCAAGATACCAAGCTAATCGAGGTGGAACTGCATTTCCAACCATCTTATAACCATCCCTAACATCAGTATATTTAAATACAAAATTATCAGGGAATGTTTGAATTCTAGCACACTCTCTAACACTTAATCTTCGATATAAATGTTCATATCCTTTTGCAAAAACATACTGATTAACAGAAACATATGTCATCTTTGGTGCTTTTGGATGCTGTGGTATATTTCTCGCCTGGGCCTGTATTGTAAAAGAGGGTTCACCCCATGATCTCACTCTATTCCTGGTCATATACTTGCTATCATATAATCCTGTATATGTATCATGATTTAGACATAGATTATTAACTTCAGTAAGTTTGTCTCTATAATAACGAGGTTCTTCAACAATATCTCCTATCGCTTGACGAAGAGTAATTGGATAACGACTTACTGCATTAGGAAATTGGTATTTTTTTCTTAAGTCATTTCTTATTCCGATAAAAAAAACTCGAAACCGATCTTGCGGTATCTTATAATCTGCAGCATTCAAAAGTTCATAACTAATTCTGTAACCAGCCTTTTTGAGTTGGCTTATAAAACAATTTAAGGAATCCTTGTGTCTATCTTCAAGAATCCCTTGAACATTCTCGATTACAAAGAATTTTGGTTGTTTTTCTCTAACTATACGAATATAGTCAAAAAATAGTTGACCACGAGGATCTTTTATTCCTAAACGGTTCCCACCTTCACTCCACGATTGACAAGGTGGACCTCCGATAATACCATCACAATCTGGTATATCTAAACTTGAAAGCGTACGAACATCAGAAGTATTCAATATAGTATTTGGATGATTTATTCGATAAGTATCATGTATAGACTCATCAAATTCATTAGCCCAAACTACACTAAATCCAGCTTTTTCAAATCCAAGATCAAGACCGCCACATCCTGCAAAAAGTGATACTATATTCATTTTTTAGTCTTGATAGTTAATTCCATGCTTATCAAGTGCAGCACGAATACTTATAGCTACATGATAAGCTAGATTAACAGGCACAGCATTACCAATCATCTTATATCCCATATTTACATCAGTATAGAGAAATACATAATCATCAGGAAAAGTTTGTATGCGAGCCACTTCACGAACAGACATTCTTCTATACAAATACTCCTTACCAGGAACAAAAATCTGCTCATTTTTCCCGACTTTAATCATTTTAGGAGCCTGAGGATGAAGCTGACATTGACGACCACTTGCTTGAACCGTAAATCCTGGTTCATCCCAACTTCTTACTCTATTTCGAGACATAAATATTGGCGAGTAAGCTCCTATAAAATACTCGTGATTAGGAACCATACACTTGTCCCCATTTGTTTTATTCTTTTCAAGAGCAGGTATTGCATTGTTTTTTAAATCCCAAATACAATCACGCAGGGTTGGTCTATACTTGCAGGGTATTGGATACTCAAAGTCATGAATGTTTAAATCTTTACGAAATCCAATATAAAAAACACGATCTCGATCTTCTGGAACATCAAAATCATTAGCATTCAACATCTTAAGATTTACGTCATAACCTGCATCGTCAAAAAGTTTCATAAACCCTTCAACAGCTTTAGAATGACGCTTAGCTAACATACCTGAAACATTCTCTGCTACAAAGAATAATGGTTGGACAGCTTTCAATATTCTAATATATTCATAGAATAGCTGACCACGTACATCTTCAATACCTTTAAGACTACCAGCTTCACTCCATGACTGACAAGGAGGACCACCGATAATACCTGTTACATGTTCTGGGAATTCAATTTCTTTTACCTTACGTATATCATCTTCAATAAGGTATGTATCTGGAAAATTAACCTTAAATGTTGGACAAATTTTTGGATCAAACTCGTTAGCTACTACTGTTTGAAATCCAGCATTATGAAAACCTTTATCCAGTCCTCCAGCACCAGAGAATAAACTAATAAGCTTCATTATTTTTTATATTTTTACTTGTACAAATATTGTGTTACTTCAATATTCTCATTTGGATCATTAAAATTCCAAAAATTAAGAGTTTCATCTTCGTTACACTTGATACGAACATGATATTGGCGACCTTTTTTATATTTACCCTTCCATCCTGAAAATTTATTATAATGAAGAACTATATCAATTGGAATAACAAGTATTCCATTCAAACCAACTGTAAAACAGATGTATTCAGTTCCAATCTCCTTAAAATACTTAGTTATACAACTATACCAGTAATACTTCGCTGGATATAATTTTGAATTGACAATGGGTAAGGGTTTTCCTTCAACAGTCCTACAGACAGATCTTTCAATACTTTTCTCTGTATCAATTTTTAGATTATCAGGAAGTAAAGTATTTACATCTCTTAATCCTAAGGGTTCACTATTCGCCATTGTATTTTACCATTTACAATTATATTTTATATTAACATTAGCAGGCATACCTATAATTTGAATATCAAACTTTAATGAAGTTTCAACGATATCTTTTGCATTATGAATTCGGAAAGAAAACTGCCATCCATTATCAAAACACATAACAACAGTCGTCTTACTTTGTGGTTTAAATCCAATATACAAAAGTGAAGTAGGAAGATTTATGACTGGAACTTTTATCTTTGGATTTTCAACCTTACTTGGCAAGTTTAGTGTGCCATACATATTAAACGATTGTATTGTAGTTAGTCGTTTAGTATCAATGCTTATCACCTTGTAGAAATCATATTTGCAAAGAAGGTATTCAATCATTTTTCTTGGAACGACACTATTAGCATTAACTTGAGCAGTTACTTCTTTTACAAAAGCATTGAGAAGAGGTACATAAACTTGATCTTCTTTAGATTCAAGATCACGAAAATATGTTCCTTTGTTTTTTTCTACTTCTAAATAATCGAATATAGGCTTAACGTCATTCCAATACTCTTTTGAACATGGAATACCATACCATTTTGTTCCAAAATCTAAAGTTTTTGCGATACGACTGTGCTTAACTGCCTTATGATTATGTTTTATGCTCAGTCCAATTTCCCAAATAATATCTTTTCTCTCTATAATAATATCTCTAACGTCGGCATCTTCACCTTTCTGATCAATTTGAATATAGAGGCTAAGAACATCGGAACTTTTCTCCACGATATTTGGTTCAAGAGCAAATATTGTATCGATAGTAGATTGTGCACTAAGAGTATAAAGACTTTTCTCTGCTGAACTTAATGTACTCCATGCACTTTCTGCCGCTATATAACTACTATTTATATCTATTTTTGCTTGACGAATCTTTGAGATTGCGTCATATAAAGAGTTCAAACATACAAATTCATATGCTCTTCCTTGATTATTACTTGCATTACTCATAATTTTATTCTTTATTATAGACCAAAACTTTTTAACATTCATATCCAAAAGCTTGGATATTTAATCTAAGGTTTACAGGTCAAGTTGAAAGTACTATTGCATTGTTTACAGATGTACTGTTAGATTATCTCAATGTTCAGCCAACCATTTTCCAGTTTTCTCATTTTCAACAAAAATCAACCTCTACAATTTAAGTTTATCATAACTATTTAAATACATAAAACAAAGTACAAATATATAACATTACATTTATATTAAAGTTTTTTATTCTCCAAAATATTTATTCTCAATTTTATAAAACTTGGTTCGAGGATTTAAAATCGCTAACCGCAGTTAGTGAAATAGACACCCAGCTATTAATACCTTGAGAAAACCCTCAAAAAGAGAGTTTTGATATTTCCTCATTCTTAGCTATTGGCTGCAAGAATTAAGGATAATTTTTTCAATCTTCAAGGAAAGATTGAAAATAATTTCATACAAAAGAGACCTGAGATCCAACAACCATTGAAAACCATCGGAATGTTTAAAGATTTATACTAGCAAAAGTATAAGAAAAATATAACTTCTCTAAATAAAAAAAGGATCCTTTACGGTTCCTTCATATTCTTTTCAAATTGTCTTAGCTTCATCAAGCAAGTCTTCAACAATAAACTCCCAATACTTTCCCTTCAAACAGACAACTTCGGTGAAGTCTTTAATTAACGAAAGTCGTTCTATTCATCAGCTTATATAGACAATCTACCAATACTGGTGATACGGTCTGATAATACAAATTCATAATTCGTAATTTAGATACCTCTTAATATTTTCATTGCGTTTCTCTACCTTACGTTCATCGGCTATGCCCAAAAGAGCATCTTTAACAACATCCTTGCCATAGAAACGGATGGTTTCAAGAATCTCCTCTTCTCCTCCATATTCGAAAACCCTACGGATAATCCACTGCCGATTCTTCTCCCAATCAAGTTTCTCTATGTCTGTATCCCAAAAGACAGCTTTCCTGTAATGCTTCAGGTCCGGTCGGTTATTCATGGCTTGTTCTTTCACGCACGTATAAACATCATGGTTCGCTTGAATACGATAGAAGAAACCTTCTATTCCAATACAAAGAGCTTTTTCCAAATTCAACGATGCTTCAACTGTGATGCGTCTACGGTTTGCAAGATAATCACAAATACGTTGGCGTACAATACCGCTTCGTTCTGCCAATTGACTTTGGCTAATTCCTTCCTTTGTCATGATGCGGTTTAATACAGCACCACAAGGAATATTGCTTAATTGAAGATATTGTTCGTACATATTACAACAAGTTTGTTTGATACAAAAATATGAAGAATCTGAATTGTAACCAAATCCGGTTACAATATTTTCCATAATTAACAAGAATTATAGGTCATATCTACATCCATTGTGTAGGCATTTCAAGGGTATTGATTCCGCCTAGACAGGGATATTCAAAAAGGAAACTATACAAAAAAAGGGCACTTCATCATGAAGTACCCTTTGTAAACGGATGTTATAACTCTTCCGGTTTATCTGACTCGTCGTCTGTCTTCTCGGTGGTGACGCCTACCGG
This sequence comes from Parabacteroides distasonis, assembly GCA_015060925.1. Taxonomy (GTDB): domain Bacteria; phylum Bacteroidota; class Bacteroidia; order Bacteroidales; family Tannerellaceae; genus Parabacteroides; species Parabacteroides distasonis_B. The sequence goes on along the minus strand of SUXM01000006.1, from coordinate 18,330 downwards.
GATATATTTCTCAAACTTGACCTCTTTTTTTGCCTCTCGCAGGGCATTGCCCGGTACGAAGATGACCTTTGGAACTCGAATCAATGAGGTTTCAAAATCTTCCTCATCCACAACCCCGGTCGAACCAACACTGTATCGGAAATTACCTAACTCACCAAACTGAACCCGACGACCGGCAGCCAAATGTTTCTTAATCTGATGTACCATACGGTCTGTCACCCCTTTCACCTGGTTGGTCGGGATTCCAGCTTCTGTTATATCACCTAACAGTTCTTCAAAAGTAACCAAGTCGCTATAAACAGCTTGTGCATACATTTTTTCTGGTGCTGTAGCCTTATCTGCCCCGATGTTTTTTCTCTTTACTAAACGATACTTTACTGACATACATTTTTAAATTTAAATGATGAATAACTCTTTTTTATTCTGTTTTCGAAAACAGTACAAATATATCTTCACCCCATGTATGCCAATCGCCATCTGTCGTCCTCCATCTGTTTAGGGAGATATAATCTAAAAAAAATTAGGTCGGAGGTAATTTGTTATTACGTCCGACCTAAATTCTTTTACATCCGACCTATTTCTTGGACAGCTGCTAAGTAGTTTTTCAGGTTTCCACTTTTCATTAGTTTCTTATAGGCTTTGCGCTCAATCTCGGTCTCCATATATTCCCAAAACAGCCGCAGTTTGCTATGTAATTGGGCATCACTGTTGACGATTCCTCCAAAATGGGCTTTCAGCCGTTCATGCATCTCCAGCAACTGCGAACGTCTCTCCTGCCATGAGCGTTCTTTTCCCTCTTTATATTCTGCTGCCAATGAGGGACGAGCCAACAACCCTCGACCTATCATCACACCGGCCAAACGGGGATAAGCCTTTTCCAACTGTTGAATATCTCCGACAGTCATGACATCACCATTATACAACAGCGGATGTTTGCAGCCTTCATAAAAGGCTTGGAAAGCCTCCATGTCAACCTCTCCTTTGTATTGTTGCTTTCCGATACGTGGATGGAGCGTGATTTGTTTCAAAGGGACACCATTCAACAGTTCTAAAACCGGTCTCCACTCCTCTTTATCTTCCCATCCCAAACGCATCTTTACCGAAAAAGAGAGGTCTGTTCTTACTTGAATCGCTTTGGCAATCTCTTCCACCACCTCCAACTGTGCCAACAGTCCGGAGCCTCTTCCATGTTTAGCTTGCATGGGGAACGGGCAACCCATATTCAAATCAATCTCTTTGTAGCCCTTTTCTTCCACCACTTTCACCAGATAATCAAACTCTTTCAGCGATTTTAGGATGATTTGAGGCACAACCGGTACTCCCTTATTATGAGCAGGTTCTATATCTCGCAAATCTTTACTACGCACTCCGCCCCCCTCTATGCGAATAAAAGGGGTATAATAACAATCCACTCCACCTACCAACTGATGGTGAATCCGACGATACACATCATCCGTATATCCCTGCAAAGGCGCAAAATGTATCGGTATCATAAATTCTATCGTTTTTACTAAATCTCAAACAAAGGTAAGTGTTTATTTTCTATATCCATGAATGGAACTAAATTGTTTATCTCTCAATATATTGTATATTTGTAACCAAATACTTAGAGATAACACTTTATGAAAAAAACGAAAGCATTTATGTTGCTTGGAAAAGTAGCTTTATTTCTACTATTGTTCAATGCTTGTACCTCTTCTCCCAAAGTTCCCGAACTAAAAGCAGTACATCCGGAGAAATGGACAGAGATCGAACAATACATCCACGACAACTGGTTGAAGTATGTCGATACAGTCCCCTCAATGCCTAAACCCTACTCCTATGCCTTGAATCCCGGAACACTTTATTACTGGGATTTGTATTTCATCAACGAAGGGTTAATGATTCAGGAATATTGGGAGCAGGCAAAAAATAACCTCGACTGCTTCATTTACGAAATCGAAAAGTTAGGTTTCATTCCTAATGCCAACCGTTGGGGCGAAGATCGAAGCATGACACCCTATTTTGCCATGATGGTAAAAAGTTTCTATGAAAAGTCTCCCTATAAGGATCAGGCATGGTTGACTCATGCTCACAATGCGGTTGTGAAAGAGTATGAATTCTGGACCAATACAAACGGTAATACCATTGAAGACCATTCGACAACCGTTCCCGGTTTGCAACGATTCGGACATCATGCCGATTCTGCTACTTTGGTACGTTTCTACGACAGAGTACTTTTAGGACGTTTCCAATTGGATAAAGAGGCTCCGATTGAAGTAAAAATGCGTATGGGTGGGAACCGTTTGGCAGAGGCTGAATGTATGGATTTCACCCCTCGTTTTGATGGTCGCATCATGGATTTCATCCCGGTTGATCTGAATGCCAACCTATATCAATATGAAAAAGTTTTAGCATGGTTGGAACAAACGTTGAAAATCTCTGACGGTAAAGCATGGGAAAAGAAGGCGGAAGAGCGTGCGCAGCTGATTCGTCAGTATCTATGGAACGAAGAACGTGGTCTTTTCCTTGATTATGATTTCGTAAATAAAAAACATACACCTATTGCCTCAGTGATTACCCTCATGCCGCTTTATTGGGAATTTGCCTCTAAAAAAGAGGCGGAACGTATCGTAAATAACCTCTCTTTGTTTGACTCAGAAGGTGGTTTGGTGGTATGCGAACAGAGCGAACAACCCTATCTCTACCAATGGGGTGATGCTGCCGTTTGGGCACCGATGCAGTTCCTTACAATCGGTGCTTTGGATAATTATAACTATCAAGACCATGCTCAATACTACGCATTAAAATGGTTGAATACGGTTACTTCCAACTTTGTCAGTCCGCTACCGGCCACCCACCGTCCATTCAAATTTGGTGACGGTACACGTTCACCCGGTTTCTTGTATGAAAAGTACAGTCGTGACGGTTCTATCAACGATAGCGAATATCCTTGCAGTATCATGATGGGTTGGACTGCTGCCACTTTCTTACGTGCTAAACAATACATAGACAAACAATAAAACAATTAAATAACACATTATGAAGAATATGAAAACATTTATGATGCTTGGCAAAGTAGTTTTATTTCTACTACTTTTCAGTGCTTGTAGCTCTTCTCCTAAAGTACCCGAACTAAAAGCGGTACATCCGGAGAAATGGACAGAAATCGAACAATACATCCATGACAATTGGTTGAAGTATGTTGACACTGTCCCCTCAATGCCTAAACCCTACTCCTATGCCTTGAACCCGGGAACACTTTATTACTGGGATGTTTATTTCATCAATGAAGGGCTAATGATCCAAAAATATTGGGAACAGGCTCAAAACAATTTGGATTGTTTCATCTTTGAAATTGAAAAATTGGGATTCATTCCTAACGCTAACCGCTGGGGCGAAGACCGAAGTATGACGCCTCTTTTTGCTATGATGGTAAAAAGCTTCTATGAAAAGTCTCCTAAAAAAGATCAAGCATGGCTAACTCGTGCTTACAGTGCAGTTGTGAAAGAGTATGAATTCTGGACCAATACAAACGGTAATACCATTGAAGACCATTCAACAGCAGTACCTGGATTACAACGCTTCAGCCACCATTCAGATTCAGCCAGAGTGATCCGTTTCTATGATAAAGTTGTTCAAGGACGTTTCAGATTAGACAAAGAGGCTCCGATTGAAGTAAAAATGCGTATGGGAGGAAACCGTTTAGCAGAAGCTGAATCCGGTATGGACTTTACCCCTCGTTTCGATGGTCGTATCATGGATTTCATCCCGGTTGAGCTGAACTCCAATTTGTATCAATATGAAAAGGTTTTAGCTTGGATGGAACAAACGTTGAATATCTCTGACGGCAAAGTATGGGAAAAGAAGGCGGAAGAACGTGCACAATTGATTCGTCAGTATCTATGGAACGAAGAACGTGGGCTTTTCCTTGATTATGATTTCGTAAATAAAAAACATACACCTATTGCTTCAGTAGTTACACTTTGGCCGCTTTATTGGGAATTTGCCACAAAGAAAGAGGCAAAACGTATCGTGAACAACCTTTCCCTATTTGATTCAGAAGGAGGTATGGTCGTTTGCGAACAGAGCGAACAACCAATTCTTTATCAATGGGGTGATGCTGCGGTTTGGGCACCTATGCAATTCCTTACAATCGGCGCATTGGACAATTATAACTATAAAGAATATGCTCAATACTACGCTTTGAAATGGTTGAATACGGTTACTTCCAACTTTGTCAGTCCGCAACCAGCTACCCACCGTCCGTTCAAATTTGGAGACGGTAAACGTTCTCCCGGTTTCTTGTATGAGAAATACAGTCGTGACGGTACTATCAATGACAGCGAATATCCTTGCAGTATCATGATGGGTTGGACTGCTGCCACTTTCTTAAGAGCAAAACAATATGTAACTCAATAAAAACAACAAGGGGGAATACTTAATCAAGTGTTCCCCCTTATTTCTTTTAGCTATCTCTTATACAACGTTACCGGGCCAATCAATCCCATGGATTGAATCGGTTGGTTCTTGTTTTTAAGAACTGTGTATTTTTGAGCTGTCGGATTATCCTTTAATGTTTTCATGTAGTTGCCCATCGTTGTTGCCACTCTAACCTCTATCTGGTTCTCTCCTTTTTGAAGGAAATTGGAAAGGTCATAAATTCTTTCTCCAAACCATTTAGGTCCGCACGATTGTCCATTTACATAAAGTTCATTCACACCCCAAACTTTTCCTAAGTTCAATACCTTATTCTTTGGGTCTTTCACAGAAAGTGTCGTTCGATAAACTACCTCTCCGGTAAAATGAACATATTCTGTATCTTTCAAATCTTTCAATTTAGGCATCTCCATCTGTTTTGTCCACTTCTCCCGACAATGTTTTAATTCCACCTTCCAGTTCAACAACTCCTCTTGATGATTTCCTTTACGAGGCAACGGATTCCATGTTTTACCACGAGATTCCCGGTCAAAGACTATCAAATAGGTTTCAGCCGGTCCTAAATCCAAAGTGAAACGATTCGCTTTTAATTGGATTTTATACTTTTCACCGGTATTCGGATCCCAAATCCAAGCTTGACGACCTCGTCTCACCTCTTTAGAGAAAATCAAATCGGTTTGTCTTCCCTCATGCATGTGACCATTTACAAACAGGAAGAAATCGGTACCATCATCCCTACGATAATGATTCTGCAACAAGAAACGATCCGGATTGGAAACTGTTACTGCATGAGGTAATTGATATTGGTTCATCACTTGCTGATACCATTCCAAATAGGCACCATCTGCAGGCTTTTCCAATAAAATAAAACGTTCCGGATAGGCTTTTAATTTTTGTATCCATTCCTGTACCTCTTTGTCACGTGCTTGATAATCTTTTAAACCTAAAGACTTTTCCGGATATTTTCCAATGCAAAAGACACGACCTCCGGTTGAAACATAGTCATACAGTTTAGCCAATGTTTTCGGATCAGTTCCACTTACCTCTACCAAGAAAAGAGTACCATACTGTTTTTTTTCATAACATAATTTACCCTGTTTAACTGTCGCATCCTTCAACACCAGTTCCGTCACATAATCGGCACCTCCTCCATTTTTATGAATTGCTTCCCAAATCAATGAGGTATAAGGGATATTCAACTTTTCAGGGAATGGATCGGTCTGTACACCTAATTCACCCCACATATCGTAATTAGCAGGGAGTAACGCAATATCGGTACACATATCCGCCTGTTGTAACTGAGATGAGAGTCGAGCACGATATTTATTCAGATACTTAAAATAGGGCCACCAAGGGTTGTTTTCATGGTAATAGGAGCCATAGCGCACCCAACCCGGGAATGGGGCTTCCGGTGGTGTATAGTTATAACCAGACCATATCGGATGGGTGGTTCCGGAAATCGCACTCATATCCGAACCTATCTTCAAAAATTCCAATGTTGCATTAAACACCGTATAGGTATTGGTCATCTCTTCTGCACTTACCACCCGTTTACCTGTTAGGTTTGCAGCCGAAGAGACATATTTATTAATCATCGTATAAGCACGTCCACGACGGTAATCTTCATCCCCCATCTCCTCACCTACACGATGTTTCATCCAATTGGTAGTCCATGACTCTCCCTCCGGAATATCATATCCCAAACTGCTTTCCAACGGGAAGAAACCACGTCCATACGCTTGTGCTCGTGATTTCACATTCAATTCACGACACCATCTCAAATAAGTTTTTGTAAAACGTTCGTATAGTAATTCTGCTTTTGTCAATTCAAAGTCAAAACGTACCCGATTGGTTTGCTCTTTAAAAGCCTCTGTTTTGCTTGCTCCATAATCGGCACTTACCACAGCCCCTAAACGACCTACTTTAAACATGATGAAAGGTAACCATGGCATCAATTCATACCCTCTCCGTTTCTTAAATTCTTCTGCAAAATCGGCAGTCCAGTTACATCCTTCCAACTCCATACTATCGGTAAAAAAGGCACGCAAATGTTTTGACAAAGGACCTGTTTTTTTCTCAATAGTGTCAGACATGTGACGCAAGTATTTATACACTGCCTGCTCATCCATGTGATTCAAGATCGCTCCGGCAGCTCCTGGGGCACCATTTATCACACTTGCAAACGATTTGTAATTAACAAGTGCATACAATACATACTGACCTTCAGGCACATCAATTTGAATCACCTCATCCTTGCATTTTTCTGAGATATCTATCACTTGATCCAAACCTCCAATAGGATCCGGTACTAATTTCAAAGAGACTAATTCACATGTTCGAGAAGCATTTGGATCTGTTACTCCCGGATCTACTGTTTTGAAAATATGAAAACGAGAAGTTTCAAAAGTAGTACCACCATCCAGCTTCTCCGCATACAAAATCATTACTTGTGCTCTTTCGTCATACGGAAGTGATTCTGACCCAAAAGGCCAACCGGAACCCACAATCAAATCACAGGTCATATCTAATTTCTTTGCCTCATCAAATGTCACCTGCAACATATCAATCCATTCGTCACTCAACCAGTAAAGCGAACGTTTTCCGGCATCATCATCTGTCGTAGGAATGGCTATAGGATTTATTTCAACCCCACCTATTCCGGCCTCTTTTAGAAGATGTAATTCACGAATCAGTTCCTTAGCCTCAACTTTATTACCATTCCACCACCAACGGACAAATGGGCGGAATAAAGGCATAGGATTTACAAAGGCATCATAATATAATTCCTTTTTCTGAATATTTCCATCAACAGGATTTGCCCATGTTTTCCAATCTTGCAACACAGAACATCCTGCCGTCAGTAAAACAGTTCGTTTTAAAAATTGTCGTCTTTTCATGTAATAAATATAAATTCAAGAATAATCATTAACTATCTCTAATACCTTACTTTGTCAAGGCTACTTTATACGTTTTGTTACCCAACTGTACCACATAAATCCCCTTGATAAGTGCAATCCGTGCAGTACCGAATACCATCTGTTGATTGACCAAAGTACCGGAGATGGTATATACAAAAACATTCAAAGGTTCTTCTGTTTCCAGCACCAACGTACTGCCTTCCGTATGAATTTTGTGGTTCGATACAGTTGTTATTTTTTCGTTGGCAGTTGCATCCGCTTTCAGAGGGATGGAGTAAGGATGTAAGACTTCATTAACTTTACCTTCGACAAAGTATGAATAAACCGGCCACCATTTTTGACCTCCGGCCGATTGACTGACCACGATCAACCGGTCTCCCTCCTCTATCGGCTGCTTGATCTCACATGTTATATTCTCAGAAACAACAGATTGGGTAACAAATTCAGGATTTGCCTGCACGTATGCAATAAAAGCCTCATCAGAAGGGAAACGCATATAAAATTCCTCTATTTCATAGATAGACATGCCGAATGTCTTCTTTCCCGTTTTTCCTACAACCTCTTTTATCTCACCATTCTTGTTGATATGGGCAACACCAAAAACTACCGAAGCATCCACATCATAATCCGACATGATAGAATTCATATCCACTGTAAAAGGAACTCCTTCAGTTATCGTTTCTGTACCCTCTCCCGGAAATAGTCCGGCTTTTATCTCCTTTTTACCAAACAGCTCATCCAAAATAGAGGTATAATAATACATAGCTCTTGTATCCCTCTCTTCTGTAGAGGGTTTCAAATTGTAGAAGATATATGTATTATCAGAGAAATCATAATACAATGGAGTCAAAGCATCCAATGCATAAAAACCATCCGCCTTTCCACTCCACCCCCAATTAAAATGGAAGTTTCCGCTGTCATCATAACCATCACATACAAAAAGATGTCTTCCACTACTCGAACCATATAACACCGGACGATTGGCATCAATCTCATTCTTCAACAATCGCCGAAAATCGACTTCTTCCATATAACTCCGACGCTGTAATTTTGCCGTTGGGAATTGCAAATGGGTATAAAAAGCCGAATAGACATTTAACGTACTCGTACTACTTTCATCCACATTATAGTTCGTACGTGTAGCTGCACCGATACGAAACATCAAGGCCGCCACCTCTTTTCCTTGAGCCTCTGTATATTGCCCTGCTTGATATTCGTCTAACATCAAGTTCCAATCAAAAGGGCGGTTCATGTCGACAGTTATTTCTTGCGTATTATCAATGATATATCCATTTGCCGCCAAAAACCAATTACATTGACTTATGTAAGTATACTTCCCTCCAATAAAAGAAGAGGGATATTTATGATACGCCATGACTATGGCAATGGCAGTAGCCATACAACCAGCTAAACTTTGTGTTTTTGCGCCGTAGTAATTCAAAATCATCGGACATTCACCATTGTATGGAGCATCTTGATTCCATTTTGCCGTTTTCAAAACCACACTCTTTTCCAGAGTAGCATTACGCAAATCGTTCCATGCAGCAGACGATTTCAAACCTTTCGATGCAACCATACGGATTTGTTCATCATAATGATTAAGAAATGCTTTCAAATGGTCAGGCATCCCCTCTGCTTGAAATGAAGAATCAAAAGAATAACCCAAAATGGGAGAAACAGTATCATCACCGGCAATGATTACAAACCCTTTTCCACCTTTCACGTTATACACATAAAAAGAGGGAGTATCTGCCGAACGTAAGTTACCTGTTACCTGGTTTCCGATCATGACCAACTCCAAACAGTTTCCGTTACGCAATGCCGAACGACTATTCATGAATTGAGTAGCCACCTCCAATGCCCTTTTCTGACTCACCTCTTTACTTGAGACCTGTAAAGTCGGGAATATCAGAAATACAATCAACACCCAATAAAAAAACGCCTTCATTTCTTCTTATACTTTTCTAAAAAACATTCCTTATTTATTTTACTTCAATTCGATTTGCCGTACAAGAATACTGCTCTCCGATTTTACCACCCAAATGTTTTTCCAAATAGGAAGCAACAATGTCAACATCCTGCCCCACATTATCCTCTTCCAAAGTGGCATAGCGAAGAATTCCTTGACCACCCAAGGCTTTAACATGGTAATTCAAACCGGCAACAGTATATTTCCTGTCCAATTCGACCGGCTTATATTCCCCGGACAGTTTGTCACGTATCTTCAATCCACTGACACGACGAGGGGCTTCTGCAACATGTGAAAAGAGAGCATCTTCTCCCATCACCACCGGAGTGACCACTGTAGAATCCACCTTAAAGCTCATACCACTTACCTGCATGAAATCCCCATATTCGTATGGTAACAATCGAACGGACATTTCCAATGCATCTAACAGTTGTTGTCCAGTCAGACTTGCTTTACAAACGGTGTTATTGAATGGTAAAACAGCAACCAAATCGTTATAAGTCACCTCCCCCTCCGGAATATCCCCACGGATACCTCCACCATTAATCAATGAGACATCTGTATCTAATACGGTTCGGAAAGCATCTGCACAGAAATTTCCTATCGAAGTCTCTTGACTGCGCACCAATCGATTTCCCTCTGCATCATTGATAGATAAAAGTTTCTCATTGAAACCAATCACCCGCTTTCCCTCTTCTAAAGCTTGTACCTTGATAGCCTCCACAAAAGCCTGTACCTCTTCGTCAATCATCGTCCCGCCCTCCTTGGTGGAAATAAGACGGGTTTGTAACTTACCCTCTCCGGAGATAGTCAAAACCCCTATCCATTCAAACTGTTCGCCTGTAGAACTCATCAACACAGATTTTCCCTCCCTGTTTTTTACTAACGTATCAGGGATCACACGGTGTGCATGCCCGTCAAGCAACACATCAATACCGGTTGTCTGGGAAATCAGGCTCAACGATGTAGGTTGTTCCTCTTCCGGCAAATCACCTAAATGAGATAGAGCAACCACATACTCAGCGCCATTGGCACGAGCCTCATCCACGTAGCGCTGGGCATTCTCATAAAAACGGTCTGACGTAAATCCATAAATTCGATTACCCTCTTCATCCTGAAAGGTCAAAGGGGACACTGCCTCCATCGTAGTGGTAGTCGTAAATCCGATATAAGCCACATCCACCTCACCATAACGCACCATCCGGTAAGGTTTGAAAACCAATTGGTCGTTTATTAGATTTCTGAAATTGGCATTGACCACCTCGGCATCCAACATTTCCGTCAACTTAAAAAGTTGCAACCGACCATAATCGAACTCATGGTTACCAAGTGTCACCACATCATACCCTACCCGGTTCATAATCTCAACAATATGCTCACCTTGTGACATCGCCCCGATAACTCCTCCTTGCGCAAAATCCCCACACGAGACTATGGTTACATACGGAGTAGAAAGCCTTTCCTCCTTTTCCAATCCCGCCATCTTTGCATATCCATCCACCGCACAATGCACATCATTCTCATAAAGAATCACGATAGGTTTTACAGCCTCTCCCTTGTCTGCCTGTTTGGGAAGCATCCGACACCCAAACAAACAAAACATCACCCATAAAAATATCATAGAGATCTGTTTCATCTGTGTTCCTATTTTATTAAGCTGTTTCCAATCAAACAAAGATACGCAAAAGAAAAGCAATTGCTCATAATCTCAGTGTATATAAAATACAAAGACTGTGAGCAATTACAAACTAATACCGTATGATATCAATAAGTATTCCGTATATGATTTATCTTTAGCTGTATCGGCTGACCTTCTTTGATGGAAGGAGAAGTAATCACAATTTTACGAGTACTTTTAGGTAAAAGGTCAAAGAAATTATCACTAAAACGAGCACCTTGTATCGGAATTTCAATAAATACATCCTTGGCCAACTCAGAACTCTTCAATGTCACTTCACACACACCATCTTTCACTTTTACTTTTGAAACAACAGAAGCTTTCGGCAAATCAAGTTCTTTTGGAACATTAAAGAAATAGGGTTCTTCACTCAATTGCTTATTGTTTTTATCTTTCAACGTCACTAACAAATAACATTTTCTTTGTAATTCCGGAGTAACCCATTCCGTCACTTTCTGATCAAATACTTTCGATGAACTATTGGCTAATGCTTCCACCGGATAACTTGCTCTCTTTATTACTTTTCCATAAAAATCGGTCAATTTCATTTCCATTGTCAACCCTTTTCGATCTTGTAATTCATCAGAGATCAACCAAACTTGCAATTGATCTTTATCTTGATATACATCCACCAATAAAGGAGCAAAAGCACGCTTGGCTTGATAATGTAAAGCCTTCCAATTACCATAATAATCTCGTCCGGACCAAGAAACGACCGGCCAGTTATCATTCAACTGCCAATACAGGGTCCCCATACAATAAGGGCGGTTTCGACGATGAGCTTCAAAACCTTGCCGAATACCTCTTCCCTGCATAACCAATCCTACATAAACAAAATCCTCAAATTTCTCAGGCACCACGTAATCTCTTTCCATGTAAGTATGAATCAAACCATTACCCGCAGAACTTTTTTGATGAATATTCATAACAGGTGAAGTAATCTGAAAATCTGCCGAATCAGCAAAAGTGGCAATCGTCTTCATTTCCGGAAATGCCTGGAATCCAAATTCACTCATGAAATGAGGTACTTCCTGATCAAAAATACTAAAAGGCTTTTTACCGGCCCATACCCCCCAATGGTGGCTATCTCCTATATTAAAGGTTTCCGGTTGATCCCAACGTGAAAAGTAGGGTGAGCTATGCATATAAAAACGTTCTCCGTCCCATTTTTCAACCGCTTTAGCTAACAGATCTTCAAAAAGTATTTTGTACCCCTTCTTCTTTTCTTCATACATTTCCGGAGATAACTTATGTCTCCAACTCCAAAATCTGATTGCTTCAAAAATTTCATTATTTCCACACCACATAGCTATACAGGCATGGTTTCTTAAGCGTCGAATATTATATTTTGCTTCAGCCTCTACTCGCTTTAGGAAAAGCGGATCATGTGGATAAGGGGCACAAGCAAACATAAAATCCTGCCAAATCAGAATACCCAATTCATCTGCCAACTCATAAAAATAATCATTTTCATAGATGCCTCCTCCCCATACACGAAGCATATTCATATTAGCCGATTTTACATCTTCAAATAAAGAGCGATAACGTTCCGGTGTAACTGCTGGCAACATAGCATCCGAAGGTATATAATTGGCTCCTTTCGCAAACAAAGGTTTTCCATTTACCATAAAATAAAAAGATTCTCCATCTTCAGTCTTTTCATTCACGACCTTTATGGTACGTAACCCCACCCGTTGTTTTTTCTGTGCAACGATTTGATTACCATTTTTCAAAATAACTTCAAAATCATATAAATTGGGTTTTCCCCAACCGTTTGGCATCCAAAGTTCAGGATCTTTTATTTGAACAGGAATGGTTACTTTCGTCTTTTCCGGATCCAATACAAGCTGTTTTTCTACTTCTTGTTTCTCCTTGCCCGGAAAATAATAAGATACTAAAGCAGTGATAGGAGAAGACTTTCCATTCAAATTTTCCAATTCCAACTCCACCTCCAAATTTGCAAGTGAGGAAGATATTTCAACTTGACGAACATAACAATCTTCTATGGCTACCACATCTTGAAAACACAAAGAAATCGGTCGCCAGATTCCACTGGTCACCATCCGAATTCCCCAGTCCCAACCAAAACTACAAGGCGTTTTACGGGTAAAAACACTCAATTTTTCCTCACGATGATCATTGCTTGCCGGATAATTAAATCCATTAGAACGCCACTGCGGTAAAGTTTGTTTAATAGGAGAATGAAAATAGATGTGCAGATGATTTTCACCTTCCCGTAACAACTGCTTCACCGGTACTTTATGACCAACAAACATATTGTCCCCCCTCAATAAGCAAGCTCCATTCAGATATACATCTGCATAGGTATCCAAACCTTCAAAATTAAGTACAGCAGCATCTCGATTCAACAGATCTGCAGTTACCACGAAACTAGTTTTATATTCCCAGTCCTCCTCTTCTACCCATTGGATTTTTGCTTCATTCATACCATAAAAAGGATCCGGCAAAAGTTGATGACGAATCAAATCCTGATGTACGGTTCCCGGCACTTCTGCCGCCAACCAATTATCCTTACCCGCCTGGGTAAAATACCACTTTTGGTTTAAATCCAAAATTTCTTCCTGCTCCTGCCCCATCAACTGATGACTCAATAGCAACAATAAACCTAAAAAAAGCTGTTTCATATTTAATCTACATTTCAATGTCTCTCATAATCTCCCCACATACTACTCATATCCGATTTCGGATCGATAAACTTCACCTCTTTCATAGTGATTGCTTTGGTATTTTAATGAATAATTAAGTTACTTTCTTCTTATACAAGAAGATATGCAACAAATATAGCCATTTATTCCATATACACAACTTTCGGTTCTTTATTTATTTTTATGCTACTCACGACCGGACTTTGTGGCGGTTTTACCACCTTTTCCACTTTCACCTACGAAAGTGTACTGATGCATTGGGTTACTGGATATCAAATAACCTACAAAAAAAAGAGGTTCTTACGAACCTCTTCTTCTACAATCTTTAGATTATTTTATCTTTGTCCAATAAATGGTTGTTCCAATACCCAATATGGTTCCACGAAGTTTTAATTTTTCGGGACTTTCAAACTCAGCGGTTACATTTACACGAATACCTTTTGAAGGATCATATATTTTTGTATCACCCCATGCCTTATCATTCGCATCATATTTCAATCCTTTTACTACAACAACTTGATCAATATCTACATTGCGAAGACTTTTATCTGGATTCTTTACATCCTTACGTTTGTTTCCCTTTGCATCCAATGGTTTTTCAACCCAGAAAACTTGTGCATCATAAGTTCCATCAACATTTTTCGTCACACGAACTTTACTTTTACTACCTCCACGGTCTGTCAAATATTCACCTACAATGTTATCAGCTTTATCATTAATACCTTGTGCAAAACTCGGAAGCACCATCATCAATGCTCCCATAAAAATCATCATTAATTTTTTCATTTTCTACTTTTTTTAATTAAAAACGCTGCAAAAGTAGAATATTTATGCACAAAAACAAATAAAGTGTGCATAAAAGAATATCTTAATTTCAATATGCTTAACTTGGCAACTTACAACTTTTCTACCTCTTCCATTGATAAGCCTGTACAATCTACAATGGTTTGCAAATCAATGCCACTCTTTTTCAGATTGGTGGCGGTCTGAAGTTTTCCTTTTTCTAATCCTTGTTCTATACCTTCTTGCTTCCCTTTCTCCACACCTTCTTCATAGCGATATTCCATGCAGGCATACCAATCTCGTTCGACAGATAGACTCAACTCATAAGCCAAGCGTTCATCCAAACTCATCCGTTCTACCTCGACAGCACTCTTTAACTTCTTCAAAAAGTTATCATTCTCCCAAATATGTTTTGGTATCTCTCTCATAATTTCTACATACTACTCATTATCCGATTTCGGATCGATAAACTTCACCTCTTTCATAGTGATTGCTTTGGTCTTTTAATGAATAATTAAGTTAGTTCTATCTTCCACAAGAAGATATGGAACAAATATAGCTATTTATTCCATATATACAACTTTTAGCCCTTTATTTATTTTATACTACTCACTAAAGGACATACGAGTAGCTTCATCGGTCTGATAACAGACAAAAATAAAACATGCAACCGACTCCCCTATAGAATCAATCACATGTTTTTAAATTTGAATATGCTTAACTCGGCAAACTTACAACTTTTCTACCTCTTCCATTGATAAGCCTGTACAATCTACAATGGTTTGCAAATCAATGCCACTCTTTTTCATATTGGTGGCGGTCTGAAGTTTTCCTTTTTCTAATCCTTGTTCTATACCTTCTTGCTTCCCTTTCTCCACACCTTCTTCATAGCGATATTCCATGCAGGCATACCAATCTCGTTCGACAGATAAACTCAATTCATAAGCCAATCGTTCGTCCAAACTCATCCGTTCTACCTCGACCGCACTCTTTAACTTCTTCAAAAAGTTATCATTCTCCCAAATATGTTTTGGTATCTCTCCCATAATTTCTACATGATTTAATATGTACAAAAATCGCTTGTAAGCCGTATCGCAAGCCGAAAAATCCAACTTGAACTTCGGCAACTCCAAATAGATTTCATTCAGTGTGTCACTGAACGGTTCCTTCAACTCTCGATCCATGCGGACAATATCCCAACGGTATTTATCCGGGTAACGGGCATCCATGATGAAATCCAAGAAACAGACTACATACACTTTGCTAAACCGGTATTCCCAACGCTTCTTTCCTTTTCCGAATACTGTTTGGATACGTTTCCGTTCCATCTGTGCCTGTCGTTGGATGACAAAAGAGGCGTAATACAAGACCCTATCCGAAAAATACTGCTGTTTTTTCTTCTGGATCTCCACGATGAAACACTCTCCATCCTCCGTTTCGCAAAAAAGGTCAAAGATTACCTTCGTGTTTCCCGAATGTTCTCCCAACATCTCGACATTCTGAAACGTAATGTCCTTGATTTGTTTATCCAAGAGACTGTTCAAAAAACCGATTGTCAACTCCTTGTTTGCCACTGTGCCAAATAGCACCTTAAAGCCATAATCCGATTTCGGATCGATAAACTTCACTTCTTTCATAGTGATTGCTTTGGTATTTTAATGAATAATTAAGTTACTTCTATCTTCCACAAGAAGATATGGAACAAATATAGCCATTTATTCCATATATACAACTTTTAGCCCTTTATTTATATTTCATGAAGGTTGTAGAATATATGTTTAAACAGTTTTGTACTCAAGGATTCCCTTGGGGTACACTACGAGTACCTGGAAGATGACTATGTGTTAAACGGGAAATAACGGCCTAACTTCAATCGTCATATTTAGCAGCGTCTATTTCGTCGGCATGCGCTTGCAAACGTTTTGCTATATCTCGAAACGCATCAGCCAGTTTGTGGTATTCTTCTTTTTTGAACGCCATAGATTTTTTTAAAACGGTACAACCATTTAGACGTTGAGAAAACCAACTCTGCGATTTACCAAAATACTGCTTTGCAATTTGCGTTTTATTAATAATGTCCTCTAATTCGCTAAAAGCTGTGACTGTTGCGTCTGGCTTGTACTCAATACATTTTTTGCGACGTTCCTCATACTCCGCAATATTTAAAATTTCTCTTTTACCCAAATACATAATTATTTATGTTAATTTCTCCCGACTTAACGAAGAGTGTTAATAACTTCTTTGTTAAAATTCTAAGTGCATTTAATAATGCCTCAATCTTTCTTTATTTTACAACTACAGCAGTTTCCAATAAAACAAAGATAGGAATATTCCGATAAGTGCTTCAACTTTTGAAAAAGAATCTATTCTTTTCTTAATAAAAATGGCATACTATTTGTGTTGTGATTGTATAATTTAAAATCAAAAAGCCATGGATACAAATTGTTTCAAAAAAGTAAAAACATCGTACATCCTAATTTTAAAAGAAAGAGACGATGGAAAAAAAAAGAAACAAACTTTGGAGAAAGGAACAAATGAAGCGTGTTTTTAAAGCAAGGATGATTTATTTCGCTTCATTTGAAAGAGATTACTTAGACAAAGACGGAGTATTACATCATTCTGCACATTGGTTTGAATTAGCCAAATTGAAATGGACACAAGTTTATAAAACAACAGGTACACCCTGTAGTTGTCCCATCTGTCAAGGTGTCAGGTACAATCGAAATGATTTCAAAAAAGATACCCAACGTATTCTAAAAGAATCAATGGATTAAAAATAAACCAAGGGTAAATCAAAGTAGTGATTTGCCCTTGGTTTTATGACTCCAAATTTCAATATGCTTAACTTGGCAACTTACAACTTTTCTACCTCCTCCATTGATAATCCTGTACAATCTACAATGGTTTGCAAATCAATGCCACTCTTTTTCATATTGGTGGCGGTCTGAAGTTTTCCTTTTATAAATCCCTCTTCTAAACCTGCCTGTTTGCCTTGTTCTAATCCTTGTTCTATACCTTCTTGCTTCCCTTCCAACTTTCCTTTCTCCACACCTTCTTCATAGCGATATTCCATGCAGGCATACCAATCTCGTTCAACCGATAAACTCAATTCGTAGGCCAAACGCTCGTCCAAACTCATCCGTTCTACCTCGACCGCACTCTTTAACTTCTTCAAAAAGTTATCATTCTCCCAAATATGTTTTGGTATCTCTCCCATAATTTCTACATGATTTAATATGTACAAAAATCGCTTGTAAGCCGTATCGCAAGCCGAAAAATCCAACTTGAACTTCGGCAACTCCAAATAGATTTCATTCAGTGTGTCACTGAACGGTTCCTTCAACTCTCGATCCATACGAACTATGTCCCAACGGTATTTATCCGGGTAACGGGCATCCATAATGAAATCCAAGAAACAGACCACATACACTTTGCTAAACCGATATTCCCAATGTTTCTTTCCTTTGCCGAACACTGTTTGGATACGTTTCCGCTCCATCTGTGCTTGTCGTTGGATGACAAAAGAGGCGTAATACAAGACCCTATCCGAAAAATACTGCTGTTTTTTCTTCTGGATCTCCACGATGAAACACTCTCCATCCTCCGTTTCGCAAAAAAGGTCAAAGATCACCTTCGTGTTTCCGCTGTTTTCTCCCAACATCTCGACATTCTGAAACGTAATGTCCTTGATTTGTTTATCCAAGAGACTGTTCAAAAAACCGATTGTCAACTCCTTGTTTGCCACTGTGCCAAACAGCACTTTAAAGCCATAATCCGATTTCGGATCGATAAACTTCACCTCTTTCATAGTGATTGCTTTGGTCTTTTAATGAATAATTAAGTTAGTTCTATCTTCCACAAGAAGATATGGAACAAATATAGCTATTTATTCCATAT